>NZ_BJDF01000018.1 GCF_005404815.1 Companilactobacillus huachuanensis | reverse complement strand
ACGATTTTTTGTGTGAATATGAAACGAATCCAACAATTGTTAAAGGAAAAAAGCAAAGAAAATAAGTAAATAATAGAAAAAATGGCACGCTAATTGGTTAAAAACATCAATTAACGTGCCATTTTTGAATTCCATGAATCCTTATTAAAAAAATACTATAGTTTTTCAGCGGCCTCCCGATTCGCAATTGTTTTGATAGGATATCCACTGTTTTTAAGCAATTCTTGGCTGTGAGTCAGGCGAATTTTTACAAGATAATTAGTTGGACTAATGCCAGTATTCTTTTTAAAGGTCCGTTGTAAATTAGAAACACTCCCATGACAGTCCTCAGCAATCGTGTTCAGTGTCAATTCATGCTGAAAATTATTTTCCAAATATTGTTTAATTTGTTCAATCCAGAGACGGTTAGGAGTGGAGCCAGTTGGTTGACACCTTTTACAAGGACGAAAATTGGCTGATAAAGCCTCGGCAGTTGTTTTAAAGATAACAATATTTTCTTTATTCGGTATCTTAGAATGACATGACGGTTTACAAAATATCTTTGTAGTTGTAACACCGTAAAAAAACAATCCATCTTTGGATTGGTCATTAGTAGCAATGGCAGTCCATCTGGAGATAGTTAGGGGATGTTTCATAAGTTTACCTCGAATTAGAATGCAAGATTTTTAAGTGAATTTTAGCATATAATAAGACTACATAAAAGTTGGTGAATAGTTATGAAGAAAATTTATTATCATATTTTTTTAATTGCGCAGCATAAATATTTGATTGGTGTCACAGAAAAAGGATTAGCTTTCATCGGTTCCAGGGATAAAGGAATCAACGAATTACAAACATTTTATGATTGCCAATTAATTGACGATATTGAGAAAACTGAACCTTATATTGAGCAGATCGGCGAATATTTGAATGGTACAAGACAACGCTTTGATTTGCCGATCGATATTATTGGTACTGAATTTCAAGAATCTGTTTGGAACGCCTTGTTAGATATTCCTTATGGCGCAGTAACTGATTATACGAGTCTTGCTAAAATGATCGGTCGTCCAAAGGCGGTTCGAGCCGTGGGAACTGCAGTGGGTAAAAATCCCTTGTTAATGGTTATTCCATGTCATCGTGTGCTAACTAAGTCAGGTACATTAGGTGGCTATCGTGGTGGTTTGGATATGAAGCAAGATTTATTGAAATTAGAGCAAAATAATTAATTTTAACTGGAGATTTTTTCGTACTTTAAAATATAAGGGATGATTAAGTATTTGTGATATGATTTACCTATAATATTTTAGACAAACAAGGAGTTTTTAGCTTGAAATTAGAGGCCATCTTAAAAGAAGAATTCGGATATGATACTTTTAGACCTGGTCAAAAAGAATTGATTGAGAAGGTTATGGCTGGTAAAAAGGCAATGGGAATCATGCCAACTGGTGGTGGAAAGTCCATTTGTTATCAATTGCCAGCAACCATTTTGCCAGGATTGACATTAGTTGTATCGCCATTAATTTCTTTAATGAAAGACCAAGTTGACAGTTTAATTGAAGCCGGTATCCCTGCAACCTACTTGAACAGTACTGTGGAGTGGCACGACCGTGAAGAACGGATGCGCTACATTGAAAGCGGGGCAGTGAAACTATTATTTGTGGCGCCAGAAAAAATTGTTGATGATGAATTCTTTAGTTGGTTATCGGCACTGGATATTTCTTTGATTGCCATTGATGAGGCACACGTTTTGTCATCTTGGGGACACGATTTTAGAAATAGTTACTTAAAAATGGTTGAACCTTTGCAACAATTGCCTGGAGATATTTCGTGGCTAGCTTTAACAGCGACGGCTACTGAACAGGTTCAAGATGATTTAGCCAAGATTCTAGACATTCCAGATGAAAACATTGTTAAAACTGGTTTTGATCGTGATAATTTGGCTTTAAAAATTGAACGTGGAGTCGATAAATCTGAGTATATTCTGAATTATGTCAAAGCGCATATTGATGAATCAGGAATAATTTATGCTGGTCGACGTGAAGATGTTGACAATATTTATCAATTTCTCAAAGAAAACGACGTCTTGGTCGGTCGCTATCATGCAGGTTTGAGCGACAAAGAACGCCATCAGCAACAAGAAGACTTTCTTTTTGATCGAATCAATGTAATTGTTGCTACCAATGCATTTGGTATGGGAATCAATAAGACCAACGTTCGTTATGTGCTACACTTTACCATTCCGGGTACAATTGAGAGTTATTATCAAGAAGTTGGTCGTGCGGGACGTGATGGCTTACCAGCGGAAGCAATTTTATTGTATGCACCGGCGGACTTACGATTGCACCAATTTTTTATTGATAAGTCTCTGGGTGATGATCAATACAAATTAAGTTTGAAGAATAAACTTTTTGAAATGAGTCGATATGCTGAAACTGAAACTTGTCTAATGAAATTTATTTTGGATTATTTCGGAGAAAAAAACACGGATGTCTGTGGTCGTTGTTCAAACTGTCTCGATGATCGTGAGGTTGTAGATGTTACCGATGATGCTCAGAAAATACTTAGCTGTGTCGTACGAATGGGTCAACGATATGGCAAGAAAGTAACAACCAGAGTTTTAGTTGGCAAAGATGATGTAGCTGATGATTGGAGGCATTTCGAAAAGCTTTCAACGTTTGGTATTTTTAAAGATAAAACTTTAAAAGAAACTAGTCGTTTAATTGAATTTTTATCTGCCAACGGCTTTTTACGTAGCAGCGGGGGAGAATACCCTACTCTATTATTATCTAAAAAGGGAGCAGACGTTCTTAAGGGGAAAATTAATGTTGCTAAGAAACGCGATGTTAATCATGTTGAACCTAGTAAATCAATGGTTGCAGATGGCAGCTTCGATGTCGACTTATTCGAGAAATTACGTAGTCTACGTTTACAGTTTGCACGTAAGCAGGCTTTGCCACCATTTATGATTTTCTCAGATAAGACGCTGAAAGATATGTGTGTCCGGATACCTACGAATAGTAATGAGTTTTTAGCGGTCAGTGGAGTAGGTAAGGTTAAGTTAGAACAGTATGGTGAAAGCTTTATTGAAGAAATCAAAACCTATCAAGCAGCACAATAAATAGTCAGTTAAATAATTGACTATTTTTTTATTGTTATTTGCAAAAATAAGACGAGCATCATAGTACGAATGAGAAAGACTGGTATAGTAGGCTTTATAGGTAATTGGATCACACAAGGATAGGGTATTATTAGTCGAAATAGCCTTTAAAGCAGGCTAGGTGAGTGCTGAGAGGTTGATTCTATTGTTATTGGATGATGAGTTCATGGAGTTAATCAACGAATAGTATCAATAAATCAATTCATATAGATTCAATTAATGAAAATTTTGTAATAAATAAAGATTAAATAAAATGTTTTACGAAAACATTAAATCAAAAAATTCAAAACAAATAACATCAAACCAATCGAATCAAACAAACCTTAACTAGTGTAATATTAAAGATAAAGCCTTACTTGCAGTTAGTAGGGACAAAAGAGGGGGTAAATTATGAAAAAGGTGGCACTCATATCGGATATTCACGGCAACTACACTGCCTTTCATAGCGTTATTAAAGATGCTGAGGAGCAAAACGTGTCTGAATATTGGTTTCTTGGTGACCTCTTGATGCCTGGCCCCGGAACTAATTCAATTTTGAAACTCCTGAATTCAATAAATACTACCCAAATGATCCGTGGCAATTGGGATAATTTTCTATTTGAAGATGTCGTTTCAATTGGAAAAAAGTACCTCCAAGAGCCTCAAACGCCCTATATCATTGAGCTAATCAAATATGTTAATAATCACCTTGAACCTAAGTATCTGGAACAAATTAAGCATTGGACTATTGCTTCAGAGACGTCTCTGAGTGGCCTTAAAATTCTTTTAACACACAATTATCCGTCTAAGAACTATGGACACGAGCTGTTACCATATGAGAAACAGCAAAATTTTGATAAACTGTTGTTTTCCAAGCCTTACAACGATTATGACATGGCGATATATGGTCATACACATCATCAGTTATTCAGAACTAGTAGCAAGGATCAACTAATCATCAATCCAGGTTCAATTGGACAACCATATACTGCTTGGGCAAATTTAAGTACTGACAGACGCGCTCAGTACACAATTATAACTTTTGACGATACTGGTTATGGTGGGATTGACTTCAGAAAAGTTTCTTATTCAGTCAAAGCAGAGTTAGACTTTGCGGCAGAAAATAATTTGCCATTCATTGAGTTGTATCAAAAAATCTTTACAGATGGCAAAGCATTCACACATAATGATGAGGCTCTAAATAAAATCATCAATAAATATGATTATCGAACGGACGCTTTAAAATACATTAATAAAATAGCCCTCTTTGATAAAAATATGTAACTTCTTATAATATGTATTATGTAACCTTAAACAACAAAATAGTGATTTAATCAGTTCCCTAATGAAAATCTAAAGCAATTGCTCCTGTACTCTGCTTATTCGGTTTTCATTTTTTTATTGCCTAATTAAGTAAAGTAAGAATCATATTAGTTTCTTCATTTAGTTATTTTGGTGGTCTGTCAGAGGTTATTTCAAAATGATTTTATGTATTAACCAAAGAAACCAACAATAACACTACTGACCAAATGCAAAACACCATCCAAATGCCCAAAAGCAATGGGCCAAAACCAATAATTAAACTTATGATAGACAGAACAAATATGAGTTTTCTAATTGACACAACAATTTGGTAGTTAAAAAACATGAGAACGAACATGGTTATGTGAAAAAGCAATTCAAATAAAGCATGGTAAATTCCCGATAATAAACATATCTTCTTGATACGTCTAACTGTTCTGGCTGTCATAAAATGAGTTTCCTTTTGTTATTTGGTTACTTTATTTTAGCAAATGTACCCTGTTGATTGCATTCTCCTTTCCTGATTTACTTGTAAAATTTTCTTTACAAACTGAAGGTTGAAAGTCGAAAAATTGATCTAACGATTGCTATTACAGCTCTGGAAACGGCATATTTTATATGATAAATTTAAATAAAATACTTGATGTGGTACCCGTTTCATATATTACTATTAGTTTAAAGAGATTCAGGAGGACTAAATTTTGATAAGACACATTTTTTCAGACATGGATGGTACTTTGTTAAGTAGCAGTGGTCATGTCAGCAACTACAACGTTGCTACAATTAAGGATAGTCAAATCCCCTTCACGCTAGTTTCAGCTCGTGCACCGATGGAAATGGCAGAAACAATTGACAAATTAAATTTAAAAGATCCTCAGATAGCTTTTAATGGTGGACTAATCTTTAAAAAATCTGCCGATAATTTACAAGTATTGCGTGATGATCCATTAGCACTTGAAGATATTAAATTCATTATTCAGCAGGTTAAAATAAACTTTCCTTCAGTAAGTTGTAGTTGCTACGATGTTAGCCATTGGTATTCCGATAAAAACGACGCTGGGATTAAATACGAAGCTAGTTTGACCAATCAAAAAATTCAAGTTATTGATTATGACTCTTTATTCAACCAAGACAAAAAATTCTACAAGATCATGCTAATTACCTTTGATAATAAGGAAATGGAGAGTTTAAATACTTTTCTATTAAATCTCAAAATCACAAGTATCAGCATTAAACGTTCCGGTAAAGAGTACCTAGAAATAACCAGTAAAAAAGCTCAAAAATCAAAGGGAATTAAGTATATTCAAGATCTGGAGAGATTACTTAGAGATGAAATGGCTGCCTTTGGTGATGGACACAATGATTTGCCTATGTTGAAATCTGTTGGAACTCCAATTGTTATGGATAATGCCTTAGCTGAGATTAAGCAACATGGTAAATTCATTACGAAGACCAACGATGCAGATGGTGTTGCTTATGGAATTAAAAACTATTTAAAGGGGTAAATAATGACAAATATTCATGATATTGCTAGATTATCAGGTTATTCCGTCTCAACGGTATCGCGGGTTTTGAACAATTCTGGTTATTTGTCTGATACTGCTCGGAATAAAATCCAAAAAATTATCGAGGAACAAGATTATGTTCCAAACGATGTAGCTCGTGATTTGAGTCGTGGCAAAACATATAATGTCGGTATTGTTCTGCCACACACTAAACATCCATACTTTACGCATCTAATTAAAGGCATCATGGAGACTGCCTTTGCTAAGGGGTACCATGTTGTTTTACTGCCCTCCTTGTATAACGCCGACATTGAAAATCAATATCTCGAACAATTACGGCGAAAAAGTTATGACGCTCTGATTTTTACTTCACGCGGCATTCCCTTAAAACGACTTCTAAAGTACCAAAAATACGGTTCAATTATTTGTTGTGAAAATCCTGGTGATTATCAGATTGCAGCCGCCTATTCCTTACGTAGTAAGACATTTACTGAAGCTTTTTCTTACGTAAAAAATCAAGGATATCATGAAATTGGTATTCTTTTAAGTCGACCTAGAGAATCCAGTACGACTAGTAGCCTGACGTTAGCAAGTTATGAAGCGGTATACGGTGCAACTCCCAAAATTATTAATACTTCGGTTACTACATATCAAGATGGCTATAACGCAATGGCAGGTTTTCAAAAGAACGAGAAAAAACCAGATTTCATCTTTGCTAATGGTGATGATGTAGCTGCTGGAGCTCGTCAATATTATTTGGACAATGAGCTGTCTGTTCCAGCCATGATGGGTCAAGAAAACCAATTATCAGGTAACATTTTAAATATTCCCACGATTGATCATCACTTTCACGAGGTTGGCCGAAAGGCAATGGAATTAGCAATCTCTGGGGAAATAAAAATGATTCCAATCAATTCGGAATTAATCAAACGCTGATTTTTTTAATTTTAGATAAAATAGTAAATGTTGGAATTTTAGTTAAGTATGCCGTTTCCAGAGCTGAGAGTATTCAATTGCTGCGCGGAACGGCCCGAGCCAAAGTGCGGTCTCGAACCTCGGTTGAAGCCTCGCAAAACCCGCGAGTCTTCAACACGCCCGGTGGTGTAATTGCTGAAGCAATAACGCCACTTTCGCTGCAAATGAATACTCTCAGCTCTTCCAACTAGTTTGTTTTTTTATGGTGAGAATAATAAAACGAAGATTTCTGCTTATTTAAATAAATTGGCTCTAGGGCTATTGCAATAATTGTCTTATCAATTTTCACTTCAATATACAGTAAAAACCACCAGATCTGGATTTTTATCCAAATCTGATGGTTTTTTTGATTAGTTTTGCATTCTGCGGCGCTGAATTAATTTTACCAATTCAACAATCACAATCATCAAAATACCTGCACCTAGGACAGTTAACCATTGAACTACATTTAGTTCAGAAACGTGGAATAAACTGTTGAATCCTGGGACAACGATTGTAGCAGCTACCATAATGAATGATGCGGCTACTCCGATATTAAATACTTTATTTTTAAATGGATGAATCTTGAATATTGATTGATAAGTGGATTTAACATTAAATGCATGGAACAACTGGATCAAGGCTAACGTTGCATATGCCATTGTTAAAGCATCCGCATGAATTGCTGCATTCCCCGTATGAACTGGGAACATCAATGCTGACGCGTACACACCCAATGTGATTAGTCCTTCGAGAATACCTTGATAAATAATAGCTGAACCAATACCACCACTTAGAAAACTAGATTTTCGTCCACGGGGTTTCCGGTTCATGATACCTGCTTCAGTTGGTTCAACACCTAAGGCGATTGCTGGAAATGTGTCAGTTGCTAAGTTGATCCATAACAATTGCACTGGTAATAGGATATCCCAACCAAGAAGGGTCATCATAAAGAGTGTTAGAACTTCACCTAAGTTAGCTGAAAGTAAGTACTGAATTGATTTTTGGATATTTGAGAAGACTTTTCGCCCTTCCTCAACGGCTACAATGATAGTCGCAAAATTATCATCGGCTAGGACCATATCGGAAGCACTTTTAGAAACTTCAGTTCCGGTTATACCCATACCAATACCGATATCGGCTGACTTCAATGCTGGGGCATCATTAACGCCATCGCCGGTCATAGCAACGACTTTCCCCTTCTTTTGCCAAGCATTGACGATTCTAACTTTATGTTCTGGAGAGACACGGGCATAGACCGAATAATTCTTAACTTTTTTCGCAAACTCCTGATCACTCATCTGGTCCAATTGTGCACCTGTAATTACAGCAGCGTCATCACCAGGTTTGATAATACCTAATCTGGCGGCAATGGCTTCAGCAGTATCTTGGTGATCACCAGTAATCATCATTGGACGAATACCGGCCTTCTTCGCATCGGCAACAGCAGCAGCAGCTTCTGGACGTTCTGGGTCGATCATACCAATTAATCCAGCAAAGATAAGGTCGTGCTCGATGGTATCAGAGTTTACTTCTTCTGGGATTGAATCAATTACCTTATAACCCATAGCTAGGACACGTAATGCTTGGGTTGCCATGAGTTTATTCTGATTTAGAATGTCACTTTCATCAGTTTTAGTAAAGGATCTGATTTCTTCTGGACTGATTTGAATCTCAGTAATACGTTCTAATAGCATGTCAGGAGCGCCTTTAACGGCTACTAAAAATTTACCATTATGCAATTGATGAATAGTTGACATCAACTTACGCTCTGAATCAAATGGAACTTCGGCAACTCGAGGCTC
Source organism: Companilactobacillus huachuanensis (assembly GCF_005404815.1). Taxonomy (GTDB): domain Bacteria; phylum Bacillota; class Bacilli; order Lactobacillales; family Lactobacillaceae; genus Companilactobacillus; species Companilactobacillus huachuanensis. The sequence continues at coordinate 57,546 of NZ_BJDF01000018.1, read as the reverse complement.
TTTTTTCAATTCTTCTTCAATTTGATAATCATGATCGAGTCCAAATTGAACTAAAGCTGTTTCCGTAGGATCACCTACAAGTGTGCCATCTTCTTGAACCTTAGTATCATTGCTGAAAGTCATAACCTGTAATACTTTGTCAGTTCCCGAAATCTTTTCTGAAGCATCATGTAATTTACCATATTGATAAACTTTTTCGACAGTCATTTTATTTTGTGTCAAAGTACCAGTTTTATCGGATGCAACAATGTCAGTGCCTCCCAATGTTTCAACCGCTGGAAGCTTTCTAACTAGTGCCTTTCTCTTGGCCATTCTAGTAGTTCCTAGAGCTAAAATAATTGTAACAATGGCTGGGAGTCCCTCAGGAATAGCGGCAACGGCTAATGAAATCGCTACTAGAAGCATATCAATAATAAGTTCATTCATTGGCAATCCAGAAGGATTATTGAAGATACCAACGGCAAAGATAATTGCCGCAATTACTAGAATCATCCATGTTAAAGTTTTTCCTAGTGAATTCAAATTTTCTTGCAATGGTGTGCTACTATCTTCAGCTTGATTGATCATACCAGCAATGTGACCAACTTCAGTCTGCATACCTGTGGCGACAACAACTCCTAAACCACGTCCATAAGTAACATTACTATTCATGTAAGCCATATTTTTTCTATCACCTAGAGGAATATCTTCATCAGGCAATGTGTCAATGGACTTAATAACGGGAACTGATTCACCAGTCAAAGCCGACTCCTCAATCTTCATCGAAGCCGAATCAAGTAACCGAATGTCAGCCGGAACAATGTCACCAGCTTCAAGTAAAACAATATCACCAGCAACTAATTTTTCACTACTAACAGTCGCAAATTTACCAGCTCGTTTAACATGTGCTTCAGGAGTCGACATTTCTTTTAAAGCGTCAATTGCTTCTTCAGCCTTGGATTCTTGGAAAACTCCAAAGACAGCGTTGATGATGACAACTGCTAAAATCAAGGCGGCATCGGCCCATTCTTGAGCAACTACACCCGAGATAAAGGCGGCCACTAGTAAAACAATAATCATAAAATCTTTAAATTGATTGAAGAACTTCTGAACAATTGTCTGTTTCTTTCCTTGAGCTAAAGCATTGGGACCGTCTTTTTCTAAACGATTTTTAACTTCTTGCTCACTTAATCCCTCTTCATTAGTGCGAAATTGTTGGAAAAGTGATGTTTTATCTGAAGAATAATAACGGGTCGTACTGTTTTGCTGTTTCAAAATAATCCTCCTCGTATTTGCTAAGGGATAAAAAAAGACTTGCACGCTAAATAGCGTACAAGTCTCACTAATTAAGACAAAACCAGACCGAAGTCTTGCTGACGATTTTGTCACAGGTAGCTTTAATTCTGCCAGTTACTCCCTTGTGTTGAAATCAGTATAAATGATATTTTGAGATAAAGCAATCGATTTCAATGATTATTTGTACAAGGTATCTATGAACTACGTTTGTATTAGACATCAGATTTTATCCCAATCAATACCATTGGTGATATCTGTTTCTCCAGAATCATCTTTCATAACTTTGTGTACTTTGTCTAAAGTTCCGTCATTCAGTAAATGTAATGTTTCTTGAAATGATTTATAATCTTTAGCACTCATAATAACGGCACTATCCTCTTCAGTACAACCATTTATTTCGATTGGAGTGGATTTTTCATTAACATATTTAATAATATCGTAAAGGTCTTTTCTGGCCTGAGATGGATTAGTCATTATTTTCATCATGGTAACCTCGTAAGTTATTTTATTAAATATACTACATATTATATGGAGCGTTATCATATATGTCGATTGTTTTATCCTAATTTCCAACTTCTGGCGCATTGGTCTCATAGAGTGAAGTCGTTGTTTTATCGTTATTCTGTGAATATAAGCTCGTCGATGCATTACCCAATGAATTATTTATTTCATTTAATTTATTATCTTCTTGATCGTAATCATAATCTTGAGGATTGGTAGGTTTGAAGCCTATGGGAGTGTAAAATCTCAAAAGGTTCTTATTGTTAATAGTATCCGAAGTATTTAGTAATTTCTGTTTCTTGTCATATATCTGAGTAATGTTCTTTTCTAAGTCTGGATAATTGTTCAAATCAATTAGTTTTCCGTCTTTATTATCGTATACGTCAAAAGAACCATTAGAATTTTTAAAAATAGTGTAATTTTTATTGATTAGATTGTTGTCTCTGAATACCACGTTTCTATTATGGTCCTTCGATAATAAATCTGTACCCAGTTGAATATAACCTTTAGTATTAACACCTAATAAATATAAGATTGTTGGTAAAACATCTATTTCTCCACCATATTCGTTGTCGACGTGACCTGAAAGTCCCTTCATATTAATCATAAATGGAACCCTTTGTAATTGGGCATTGTCGAATTTATTCCAAGTACTGGGGTCCTTGTTTAACAAAGTAGCCAAGGCAGTATTTTTGTCATCCGAAATACCGTAGTGATCACCATATAATACAATCATAGACTTGTCATACAAGCCACTTTTCTTGAGATATTTGAAGAATTCCTGCAATGAAGCATCAAGATAATGTGCGGTAACGAAATAATTATTTACAATATTATTTTGAGTCTCTGGTTTAATAAAGCCATCATTGTCTTCATCTGATAGGTCAAAAGGATAATGATTAGTCAGTGTTATGTATTTCACGTAAAAAGGCTGCTGCAATTTTTCTAAATATTTAACACTTTCTTGGAACATCAATTTATCTTTTAAGCCAAATCCAATATTAGAATTTTCGGTTTGATCAAAGTAACCCTGATCAAAGAAATAATTATATCCCATATTTTTGTATACTTTGTTTCTCGAGTAGAAACTACCTACATTTCCGTGGAATACTGCACTCGTGTACCCTTCCTTTTGTTGCAAAATAGCAGGTGCACCTTGAAACGTATTGGTTGGACCAAGCTTTGTGAAAAATGAACCAGTTGGTAATCCAAATAGTCCACTTTCTAACATTGTTTCTGCGTCACTAGTTTTCCCTTGACCAACCTCATGAAAGAAATTAGGGAAGCTTATCGTATTCTTATCAGAATATAAACTATTTAAAAATGGTGTTACCTCTTGATTATTGACCCTCATATTTATTAAAACTTGTTGGAAGCTTTCTAAGTGAATTATTATAACGTTCTTTTTTTTAGCGATTCCAAAGTATTTTTTGTTTGGTTTCGCATAAATATCAGCAGTTTCTTCCAAAGGCGAATCAATATCCACAGTCGTCACATTATTTTTTTCAGTATCTTCATTAACTTTGTTTGCTGAATTATAGATAGTATAAAAGTTCAGACCTAAATATTTCACAATATATGTTTGATCAAAAGTCCTGCCTAATAATTGAGGACGATTCATTTCCGAAATAGTTAGATTTGTTATAACTAGTAGCATACTGACAAATAAAAGTGCCACTTTGTTGACAAGTCTAATCGGTTTGACTTGGAGGTATTTCTTTATTACGAATGGTAAAAATATTATTAACATTAGATTAATTAGATAAATTGCATCTTGTGGCATTATCAGTGTTGCAATACTTTTTCCCATGGCACCATTGAATTTTTGAGCACTTAACATAGTATCAATGGAAATAAAATCTGAGAATTCTCTGTAATAAATAACGTTAGCTATTAGGATTATCGTTTCTAAAGAGAATAAAATTTCCAGTGAAATTGTGAAAAACTTATCACGTACGAAAAAATTAGCAATACATAGTATCAGAAGGATAAATCCAAACGGATTGAACAGAGCTATTATAACTTGTAGTACTCCTTCAATACCCAAATTGAAGTCAACAAAATAGGCAATTATTGTTTCAATCCAAAGTAATAAGGAAAGTAACAGAATTATATTTTGCCGGTTCAACTTTAACATGTACTTATTCGTCATTTTACTACCTGCTTTTAGATTATAAAAAGCACTAGTAAGTAATCTTTACTAATGCTTCATTCTTAGAACTAATATTTTTTAATTTATAGCATTTCAAATTTTAATAAACCTATTGCGATTTGTCAGCACTTACTTGATGAACCATATAAGCAGCTCAGGCCGTGCGTGTAAAACCTTACTTGCTAATATATTCAGTATACAAGGAAGAAATGTTGCTTTCAATGGCTTTTGTGAATATTTTAACTATTTAATAGAATCTAACAATATATTGACCTTTATTTTTGGAATAACGATATATCTACATTGCATATAAAAGGTTAGTCCTTAAATGATGAACTAGCCGTGTAATATCACACTTATATGCCCTTCCCATTATTGTAAAATTACAAGTGCGTTTTAAAATGTACTGGTTAGTTAGATATTTAAAATAAAAAATTATTAAGAATTATACGGAGAAACAATGTCTGAAAAGTCTAAGAATCGTTTCTCAAAATTACCCTTTCATGTAAACTAAAAAAGTAATTAAAATGGAGGGGCATAAAATTGAAAAAGAGCTTAATAATAAGTGGTATTGCCGCACCAATGTTATTTGCAGGTTTTACGACATACTATTTAAGCAATGTCGGATCCAAAAGTATTGCTAATGAACAAGCAATATCAAAACCAAAAAAGAAATTGGCAAAGAAATTTATTGATAAAAAAACAGTTGAACAGATTAATCATACATTTTATAGTCACGAAAAGGTCCAACAAGGTGCAGAGATGGCTTTTGTAGGATACCCTTCGACCTTTTCTAAATTGGTTGATTCTGGACAGCTAACTATAACTGGTGAAATAACGGGATTGAAGAGCTTTGTTTTTGAAAGCCATCCTTATACAATTGCAGATGTGGGTGTGAAACGTGTTCTACGTGGGGATAATTCTCAACAAAACAAGATTATTCGAGTAATGTTTTTAGGAGGAAATATCACAAAAAAAGAAATGCTTGCTCCCGTGGATGATAAAGAATTTATGAATATACCAAAAGAAGATGCCACATCTGATGAAATAGTTACTGTTGAGTATGATAACAATCGCTTGCCAAAGGCCGGAGAAAAAGTTGCATTGATTCTTTCTAAAACTCAGGCAGGAACAAATAATATTCCTGGCGAGTTTTGGTTAATAAATTTTTCGAATAAGTCTGTCTTTTTCCAAGACGAGGATGGTAAATATCGAAGGATACCAGAGAAACCTTCTATTGGTGGTTCTTCTGAAAAAAATGGAGAATCAAGTAGTCAATCTGAAAATGACTGGGACAAGAAAGACGATGAAAAAATGAATGATGGAATGAATGCAATGATTAATAGTAAATAACAAAAACAAAATTTTCAAATGTGTCAGTACCTGTCAAGTTTAGTTTTGAAATAATATAAATTCTAATGCAATTTTTAAATGATCATATTCCGGAACTTTGCCGGCGTACGATCATTTTTTTTGTGCTTAATAACTAAATCAATATCAAAAATCTTACCGTTTTAATAATATGGCGGATGTAATCTGTGTATCTACTTTTAAATTAATTATGGTAATTCCAAAACCAATAATTTTTGCGACATAATCATCAAATGCTGAGATATTAATTTTACGATCATTTGACGTACATTCACCAATTACATAAATGAACTTGACCATAGAATTAACATTCATCAAAATGAATGATTTCATTGAATTACAGGGGCTATTTGTAAGAAATAGCCCCTGTAAAACATTGACGTATCAGCCTAGAAAAACTACAATATATTTAAAGGGTCTATTTAATTAAAAAGCTGAATAACAGCCCCTAATATGGAGAGCCTATGAAACAACTAGTTTTGCCTATAAAAGACACCAATGTGCTAAATGAAGTAAAAAATACACTTTTAAGAAACTTTAAATATGGCCGAAGAAATTACACTATTTTTCAAACGGGAAAAGCTACCCTCTTGCGAGTCTCTGATGTGATGTCGTTAAAATATCGTGACGTTTTTGATGACTATGATGATCTCAGAAAGAATGCCTATATTCACGATAAAAAAACCGGAAAACCCAATACATTATATTTGCGACCAATAAAACGTGATTTATTATTATATCAAGAATGGCGTTTAGAAAATCATGTGCAATCAGAATGGCTCTTTCCTTCAATGGAACATCCAGACCGTCATGTCTCAGAAAAGCAGTTTTATAAGATAATGGCAAAAACCGGCGACTTGTTGAATATTAATTATTTAGGAACACATACGATGCGAAAAACTGGAGCTTATCGAGTTTATATTCAATCGAATTATAATATTGCATTGGTGATGCGCTTGTTGAATCACAGTAGCCAACAAATGACTCTTGCCTATTTAGGATTGGATCAAGAGTCACGTGAACAAATGTTGGATCAAGTTGATTTTGGATAGAAAAAAGTTGTTTTTCACTTTAGGTTTGAGAACTTAAATTCAAGCCTGAATGAAAAACAACTTTTTTTCGTCATTAGTTAGTGAAGTGGATATCAACTAGCACTATATACGTTAGTGTATTTAGAATATTCATTGAATCAATTTTCAAACGAAGAATAAATTATACGAAAGAGATGGAATATATAGTCCAACTTTCCATTTTTGATTATAAAAAAACCAACAAACTAAACTAGTCTGTTGGTTTCATATTAATTTTGAACTAATTGATTTTGTTGAATCCAGGCATTAGTGCTTATACGATACATTTTAACGCCAGTTAATGGATTTACTGCACGTCTGTCAACAATCCATTTGCTGTTAGTATTGACTGTACCACCAGTATCTCTACCATTATTATCATAAATTTTTGCATTAGTTGTAGCGGTAACACTAGCTCCTGATAAGAAAGTTGCCCACGGTAATGCGTCATTTGCTGATACGAAGCCATTAGTACTTACATGATAGAAAGTACTACCATTGATAACAGCAATCATATCAGAAATCCAGTCAGTATTTGGTGATAATTCCAAATCAGTTCGCTTGTTACCATAACGATCGTAAAGTGGTGTGACCGCATTCTTAGTTGATACTCCTCCACGAAGGTCGGCAGTAACGTAATTTTCACGGCTAGTATAGTCAGCACTTGTCTTGTCGGCGTCAGCTATGTCATATTTAGAAACATTAGCGTAATCGTTATTGTTTGTTAGAAAGTATGAATAAACGTCACTAGCATTATACTTGCTGTATGAAGCCTGATCATTTCCCATTTCTTGCGAGAAGTAAACCATACCGTTGCGAGCAACACTTACACCAACTCCAACATAGTTAATATAAGGATTCAGCATATTCTTTCTGTGACCATAGTTTGGTTCTGAATCATACATTTCACTATAAAACTCATGTGTAATTTTTTGTGCAATTGCAGTAGGGTCTGTTGTGCCAATCATTGAGAAAGGCATCTGTGCAATATTTTCCTCAGCTGTTAAATTATAAGGATACATGTTAGCAGAATTCCAGCCAGCGTGATTATCAACACCACCGGTACTTGTGAACGAATCAGTTCTAACTTGAGCATAATTATTCAAAACCCCTACAGCCGTTAAAGCTGACAATCCATTTTGAGCTCGTAAACGATTCAATTCGGTTAACATTGCTACTTTAACTGAAGCAATATCAATATTATTATAACTTGCTTGAGTATTTGCGGTCGTTGAAGAATTTGTAGTGTCATTTGTTGAAGTGGTAGTAACCGTCTTATTAGGATCGACACTATCATTAGTTGCAGTGGCTACATTGGCATCACTATTAGAATTGGTGCTAGTTGTTGTAACTGTAGAAGTATTGTTAGCATTTGCAGTTGTATCAGCATATGCAATATTCCCTCCCAAACTTGTAGCAAGAAGTGCACTTGCAGCTACTAAAATAGCTGCTCTCTTCGTTTTAGAAAACATGATACTACTCCCCTTTTCAATGTGAAAATAATGGTTATGTTTATTTTAACTCAATGGATGTATTAATAAAGTACTATTTATAATAATCATTTTATATTATTCCGGTAAATAAAGGAACTTTTCCGCTACTTTAAGTATAACTTTCTTTGAAAAGGTTTGGAATATATATTTTTTGTTTGGGAATTCCGCCAAATTTGGTCGAAAATATGGCAGTGATGAAGGCCAAATTGAGTTGATGTCTGTAGGTTCTATACCATATTATGAAAACACTGAAATGCTATCGCCCGCCATGATATCCATATTTAGCTGGATGTATAAAATAAAAAACACCTCACGAATATAACCCGTCAGGTATCAAAAAATTATATTATGATTTGTCGAAGTCACGCATCCAGGCTAATGCAAGCGCACCTTTTCCTAAATGAACTCCGATAACTGGTCCAAAGTATGAGCGCTCTAATGTGGCATCAGGATACCTCTCATGAACTTCATCAGCCCAACGGTCTCCCGCCTCAGGATCGTCCGCATCCAAAACTAATAGTCTTAATGGATAAGGACTGGCATCAACCGCTGCATTCAATTTTTCTTCAGCCTTTAATTTGGCTTTCTTCATTGAACGAACTTTATCGTAAGCTACGATTTTATGGGATTCATTGTCAAATTCCAATAAAGGTTTAATATTTAAGACAGTACCAATTACGGCTGAAGTATTTGATAATCTGCCGCCTTTAACTAAATTCTTCAAATCATCAACTACAAAAGTTTCACCGATTGATGAACGTAGAGCATCTAGACGATCAATTATTTCATCCACTGGTTTGTTCTCTTGTGCCATTTTGGCAGCTTCCTGAGCTAAATAGCCCATTAAGCGAACGGTAATGTGTGAATCATAAACAACTACGTTGATGTTTTTGATTGCTTGAGCAGCACTTTTTAGATTATTGACAAATCCTGAAATTGTACTTGCTAAATGAATTGAAATTACGGTATCATAGCCTTCTTTAGCCAGTTTATCGTATATCTTTAACATCTCGCCCATTGAAGGTTGAGCTGTTGAAGGTAATTCTGGTGATTCCTGTAGCAAATCATAGAATTCGGATGTAGTGATATCAATATCTTCACGATATGTTTTAGTATTAAATACTACCTCTATTGGCACAACTGTTATATTATATTTATCGACTGTTTCTTGTGGCAAATAAGATGTACTATCTGTAACAATGGCTATTTTCATAAATTTATCAATTCCTTGTTTGGTTACGTTAAATGATTGGACAACCATTAAATTATATCATATTCACGCAAACTTATATTTGTTACATATTAAAAATTTTCAGAAATTATCGCTTAGTTTTAGGAAAGGAAGCAAAATATGTCTTTTGATGGAATGTTTACGCACTCTATGGTAAACGAATTAAATCAGAACCTCCGCGGTGGTCGTATTAGTAAAATTCAACAACCATTCGCTAATGAATTGATTCTTACAGTGAGAAGTAATCGTAAGAATCGTCAACTTTTGTTGTCAGCACATCCCTCATATGCCAGAGTTCAAATAACGCAACAACCATTTGCTAACCCGGCTAAACCATCGACGTTTGTAATGTCTTTACGTAAGTATATTACGAGTGCAATTGTTGAGGATTTTAGACAATTAAATAATGACCGTGTCGTTTCAATCGACCTTTCAGCAAAAAATGAGCTTGGAGACCTTCACAGTTATACGCTGGTTACCGAGATCATGGCACGTCACAGTAATATCTTCTTGATCAATAAGGAAACTGGTAAGATTATTGATTTAATTAAACGAGTTTCACCAGAAAATAACAGTTTTCGTGGTCTGTTACCAGGTGATGATTATAAATTACCTCCTGCACAAAATAAAATCAATCCATTTTCTACAAAAAATGATGATTTAAGTGGCATGTCAGCTACTGATATTCGTCAAAAATATGAAGGTATTGGTTTAGATACATCTGCTGAGTTAGAACAGTTTATTGCTCAAGGCAATAGCTTTGATAACTTTCTAAAGGATTATCAGGAAAACCTACATCCAAATACTGCCAATAACAATAAACATAAATTAGGATTTTCCCCAATTAGCTTTAATAACACTACTACTGAGGTCAATGACTATCCATCCCTTAGTGAACTGTTGGATAATTATTATCTTGATAAGGCACGTCTTGACCGCATTGAGCAGCAAACTAAGAGTGTTACACACCGTTTAAGCATTATCTTGAAAAAGGATAAGTCTAAGGTTAAAAAACTCAATCAGCAGTTGTCTGCTACCGATGTGATGGCTAAGTACAATCTCTACGGTGAATTGTTAACGACATACATGTCAAAAATCGAACATGGCTCAAGTTCAATTACTTTAACTAACTATTATAATAACGAAGAAGTAACCATCAAGCTAAATCCCGAGTATTCGGCTTCACTCAATGCTCAAAGTTATTACAAGAAATACCGTAAGTTGCAGAACTCGATTCCACATATTAAGGAACAATTAGAAATTACGACAAACGAGGTCAATTATCTAGAGTCCGTTCTTGCTTCCCTTGAATACGTTGATATCGAGGATGTGGACGGAATCGTTGAAGAATTGATCGAATCTGGCTATATCAAGAAGAAACGTAAGAATGCTCCTAAGAAACGTAAAAAGAGAATTGGCGAAGATTTCAAGACAACTAATGGTGTCGAAATTACCGTTGGTAAGAATAACTTGGAAAATGACCAGTTAACGATGAAATTAGCGCAAAAAAATCATTATTGGTTCCATGTTAAAGATATTCCTGGTTCACACGTCATTCTAAAAACTAGTGATCCTGATGAACAATCAATTACTGAAGCTGCTACAATTGCTGCCTATTATTCTAAAGCACGTGATTCAAGTAAAGTTCCTGTTGACTATGTCCAAATCAAACATATTAGAAAACCAAATGGTGCTAAACCTGGTTTTGTGATTTTTGAAGGACAGAAGACAATTTTAGTTGATCCTGATCGTAAACTAGTTACTGATTTGAAAGAGGACTAAAAAGATTATTAATATATAAAAAAGGAGCTTAATATTGTCAAATTGGATTTTGATAATATTAAGCTCCTTTTATATACAACGATACAAAATCAATGTTTTATCCCATAGCTAAAAAAGTCATGACTATGAAAGTTATTATTTTTCCTTCAACCGTAATTCCTTGAGTTTCTCTTGGATCTCTTCTTTATCAAGTAACTTATAACGTTTATCGTCGATTGTTAATAGATATTTCTCATCAAAATTATCAAAAACTTTTTCCAAAGATAAACCATCGTCAATCTTATTTCCCAGTAGCAATTTAACCAAGGTATCAATCACATGAACTGAACTAGCAAGTTCGTGGCGGATAATATCATTCGTCATCCCCCGGTACTTCTTAGTCACTAGCCAGTGCCCATTGCTCTTAACCATTTCAAAATTAAAGATATCGACTTTGTTGTCATCTTCAAGTTCCTGCTTGATCAATTTGGAAATTTCCACTCGATCTTCAACAGTCATGAAATTATTAACGGAACTTATCTCGTATAAATGATTATCGCGTTTACCACGGTAAATAACTGATGGTGCTAAGAAATTATTGCCATCTGTAACAACCATGACCCGAACACTCGTATCACCTTTTAATTCGATGTTCTTAATCTCTTGAGCACTGAATTGAAAGACACGCTCATCTTCTGTATCAACCAAATTTTTTGAAAGATCAATGATATTCAAAACGCTGTCCTGCTTGATCAAACCGAGACTTTTCATTTCCATGTGGGGATCATCTATTTCAACGACTTTTCGACGCATTGATAATGGCGCATTCCATGGTTCACGACCTATAATGATTGGTTCGAGTCCATTTTGATCAATTGACTTAGCCAGTTGAAATAAAACAAACTGACGAATCATAATATCTGTTTTTGAAGTAATGATTGGCGTTCTAACGATAATTTTTTTTCTATCGCTCAATTCCAATTCATTGCTGATACCACTAGTAACGAAGTAATTATGATTAATATACGTATTGTTACCAACTGATACAGCACGCTTATTTTTAACCACTGTTTTAGTAACAATGTCTGGACTATCAAGTAACAATTTGCTATGACCGACACCTTTGACACCCATCTCAACCATACGTTCAACATTCTTACCATCAATTTCGCCTTCACGAATAATCAAACTGTTATTGATGATATTTTGCAACGCATTTAAATATGGCACATTGACACCAGTGATCTCAGACAGAACAGGCATTTCAAATTTTCGACGTAAAGCTTCAGACAAGACGTCAAGTAGCCAATTAGTTGGGTGAATGATTTTTTCAAATAATTCATCATCATCTAATTTACGCAATTCATTATAACGATCAAAATTATTATTCAGCTTGTCGTTTAATGCACCCTTATTTAATACTTCTTCCAAACTAAACCCATTGACCACGATACTGGAGTCAGATGTCTTGCTTGGTCCCAAATATTTTTGACCAGGAGTCTTCCATTGAGGGAAGCGCGATGTTAAATGGTCCACAAAAGGCTCAGTTGCCCCGTTAAAGTAGTTTCCAGCATCTAACTGTAACTTGTCTAGATGATAGCCTAAACAAAGCTCAGCCACAGCTGTGGCGATAGGATAACTTGTAGCATATTCCAAAAACTTAGTCTCCTCACTCAAACGAGGGATGAATTCGGTTATATATGATTCCTTGGTCGTATGATTATAGGCAAAATGAACCGTACAAATACCGACAATATTAAAAGCTCGAGCCAATTTGATGGAATAATTACGCAAACGTTGCAACTTTGAATCGTTTAATGAAATTGCTGGTGATATCAAGTTGGAATCCAAATGATGGATACCAATTGGTTCAATATCTTCAATCGTTCCAACTAATGATGAGTTGTCATAACGATCTCGCAAGATAGTAAAGGAATATTCACTGAAGCCTCTGATACTACGTTCAATTTCAATTCTAGTATCGGAAACATCTTCCATAGCCATGAAATTATCCAATTCAAACAAATTATTAATATTAGTCCAGCCACTGGAGTGTCGATTTGAATAACGTCTTCTGGCAATAATTGGAAAACCGATTGAACGAATGAAGCTATAGATTTCTTTTTCATCATCTGATGAAATGAATTTGATTACTGGCAGATTAGCCTTGGTCAATTTTTTGATGAACAGTTCACGCTTAAATGTTGCCAACGAAGCCGAGAAACTAGCCCCTAGTACCTTGGTGCTACCAATTTTTCCATTTAAACTAGAAATAATCCCTAACGCATTACGATCGCCGACGGTCGGTAAAATAGCATCAGGATGATACTTTTGAACAAACTTTAAAACATTGTCACCGGTTACCTTTTCCACGATTGTTTTATCATAAAAGACCCCTGATGATAATAGTGAAGTTGGATCCTCAACAATAATAGACGTCTTGTATCCTAACTGGTGCAAAATATCGACTGTATCATATAGAGCAGTAGAAAGATCAACGTTTTTGTCACTACTAGTAGGACCGATAATTAAAATCGTATGTACATCATCTAATTCCATTGATTTCTAGCTCCCTCTTGTTTCTTAACTGATTCAACTAAATCGATAAACTCATCGAAGACATAATAACCGTCAGTAGGTCCAGGTGCTGCCTCAGGTTCAAATAAGACACACATAATTGGTAAATATTCGTGACGGATACCTTCGATTGTTCCATCAGCAACGCAGACATTCGTAACAATAAAATCTGAACCACCGATATATTTTTCATCTAAAGTATATGAATGGTTGTGGTTAACGAAATCAATTTTGCCACTGGCAACTTCCTTAACAGCCAAAGATGATTCATGATGAGGTTCCTTCAAACGGATTATCTGACAATCGTTAGCTAGAGCAATCAATAAATTACCTAAACCAATACCTAATATTGGATAATTCTTTTGTAAAACCTGAATCGTTTTAATAGTTCTAGGCAAATCTTCTGGATTACCAGGGCCATTTGAATAAATGATGCCGTCCGGATGCAAACTCTCAATTTCCTCAGCTGTAGAATTATAGTTAACGATAATTGAATTGCAATCACGGTATGATAATTGGCGTAAAATCGAATATTTTAGACCCAAATCGACGATGACAATTTTCAAACCCATATTGGGATTTGGATACGACTGTCTAGTTGAAACACGCTTAACCAAATCTGGTGGCAAAACTAAAGCCTTGATCTGGTCCATAGCATGCTCGTCATGAGTGTCCATGATACTTGCTTTCATCTCGCCATGTTCTGCAATATGTTTTGCTAATGCTCGAACATCGACATTTTTAATCCCTGGTATTTTAAGTCCGGTGATCCAGTTCTCAAATGAGACTGAGCCATCAACAGTTGATAAACTTGATGAACCAATTACTACACCCTTACACTGGGAATTGATTGATTCATAAAAGTCGCGATTAATTCCTGAGTTACCAACAGAAGGAATCGTGAACGCCAAAATCTGGCCCTCAGTATCAGGGTCAGTGACGGATTGCTCAATTCCGGTACGATTATTTGATATTACCAACTGTCCCGTGGTAATGATAGAAGATCCGAAACCTTCACCAGGAAACACGGTCCCGTCTTCTAAAATTAAATAACGTTTCATCTCTTGCAACTCCTCAAAATAATTTATTCGATTTCGATTTTATCTTCGCCATCGATTTCTTTCATCGACACCTTAATTTTTTCTTTTTGAGAAGTGGGAATATTTTTACCGACAAAGTCAGCTCTAATTGGTAATTCACGGTGTCCACGGTCAACCAAAACAGCTAAAGAAATCTTCTTAGGACGACCAACACTCATTAAAGCATCCATGGCAGCACGAATCGTTCTACCAGTGTAGAGAACATCATCAGTTAAAATTACATGTTTATTATTTATATCAATATCTAATGGTTCCGCTTTTACAGTGGTCAAATCAGTGGCCTCGTGATCATCACGATATGGCGTAATATCTAACTCAGCAACGGGAATACTGATGTTTTCCAATTGTTTGAGACGTGATTCGATTCGGTGAGCTACAAAAACTCCTCTAGTTTTAATCCCCACTAATACAAGATCATCAATACCTTTATTTCTTTCAATAATTTCATAAGTAATTCGGGTCAATGCACGAGTCATTGTTTGACCGTCAATAATTTCTTTAGCCATAATTTTCCTACTTTCAAAAAAGCACTCACAAAGTGAGTGCTTTTCTTTTTTTATAATCGCACACAATTCTATTTTTAGATTATAGCATGAGATTACGGCTGTCAATGTCGTAATTTATCAAGCGTATCTAAGAATACCTTTGGTGGCTCAACGGAAAACTCCATCCACTCGTTAGTTCGCGGATGAACGAAGCCTAACGTCTTGGCGTGTAAGAATTGTCCCTTACCAGGTAAGGTGTTTTTAGGACCATATAATGGATCTCCCGCAACGGGATGCCCGATATATTGCATATGGACCCTAATCTGATGTGTTCGACCAGTTTCTAATTTTAATTTTAAGAGTGAATAATTTTCAAATTGTTCTAGTACGGTAAAATGCGTCACGGCATGACGGCCACCTTCAACCACAGCTTGTTTCTTACGGTCAAATTTTGAACGTCCGAGTGGAGCATTAATCTTACCAGTTTTTTCTTTGAAATTACCATGCACAATGGCCAAATATTCCCGAAGATTGCTTTTTTCCTTCAATTGTTGCATCAAAGACTGTTTAGCTAAATTGTTCTTAGCAATCATCAACAATCCGGAAGTATCCTTATCGATACGGTGGACGATTCCGGGACGAATCACGTCATCGTCATTGATTTGGCAATGATACAAAATAGCATTGACCAAAGTTTTATCCGGATGTCCGGCTGCTGGATGAACGACCATCCCTTGCGGTTTGTTAACTACAAGAACATCCCTGTCTTCATATACCACGTCAATTGGAATATTTTGCGGAATCGCCTTGATTGGTTCCTCTTCTGGAACATTGACTAAGATTTCATCACCCTTAGTTAACTTAACCCCAGTTTTACTAACTGGTTCTTCATTAACTAAGACGTTACCGTCTTTGATAAATTTTTGAAGCTGTGAACGAGTCAAATCTTCAATCTGCTCATTCAAAAAAGCATCTAAACGAACCTTTTTAGGCTCATCGTATTTTAAGTTAAAGGACTTACTAATTATTTTTCTCACCTGCTACTTGGATAATCAATGACACGACAATCAAAATCACACCAATGGTGATATAAGTGTCTGCCAAATTAAAGATTGGGAAATTGATAAAATCTAAATTGAACATATCGACTACAAAACGCCTTGTAAAACGATCGATACCATTACCAATTGTTCCCGCTAATAAGAATATCAAAGAAAATCGATAAAGATAATCTTTTTTATCAGCTTTAACAAATAAATATACTAACACGACTACCGCAATAATTGTAACTAAATAGAAGAAAAACATTTTCCCTTCTAACATACTCCACGCTGCACCAGTATTAGTGATGTGCGTAATAGACAATAAACCGGGAATAAAGTCGTGAACCGTCATTGGAACGATATGGTTAGTTACATAATATTTGAGACCCTGATCACCAGCAACTAAAACAACAAAGAGCAGCCAATAAATCAACTGCACTAGAACAATCCTCCGATTGTTCCCTCATTGTCGACATCCATACCTAAAGCAGCAGGCTTCTTTGGAAGTCCAGGCATAGTCATAACATTGCCTGTCAATACAACAACAAAACCGGCACCAAGCTTTGGTACGATATCTGTTACATGTAGGGTAAAGTCACGAGGTGAACCAAGGCGTTTAGGATCATCACTCAAGGAATATTGGGTCTTAGCAATACAGACTGGTAAGTCATCCCAAGCTTGATCTTTCAAAATTTGTAATTGTTTACGAGCTTTAGTACTGTACTCAACGTTATTAGCACCATAGATTTCAGAAGCAATTGTTGCAATCTTAGATTCGGTTGTTTCTTCATCTTCATAAAGACGTGTATAGTTGGCTTCTTTTTCAGTTGCTTTAATAACAGCCTTCGCCAAAGCTTGTCCACCTTTACTACCATTGTGATGGATTTCAGCTAATTCAACATCAACACCAACTTCATCACATAGCGTTGTCAAAAGTTTGATTTCATTATCAGTATCAGTATCAAACTTGTTGATAGCAACAACAACTGGGATGTGATAGTAACGCATATTGTGAATGTGACGTTTCAAATTCTTAAATCCAAGATTTAAAGCATTTAAATCTTCATTTTTAATATCAGCAAGTTTTTGACCACCGTTGTACTTCAAAGCACGAACAGTTGCAACAACGACAATGGCGTTTGGAGCATGATTAAGCTTTGGAGTGACGATATCCAAGAACTTCTCACCACCAAGGTCAGCACCAAATCCAGCTTCAGTAACAGCATAGTCCCCTAATTTCATAGCCAATTTAGTAGCTAGAATACTGTTACAACCGTGTGCAATATTAGCAAATGGACCACCGTGGATAATAGCTGGTGTGTTTTCGAGTGTCTGAACTAGGTTAGGCTTCAAAGCGTCCTTCAAGAGAACTGTAATTGCGCCTTCAACACGCAAATCTCTAACGAAAATTGGTTTCTTGTCAAATGTATAAGCAATCAAGATGCTAGAAATACGTTCTTTCAGATCATCGATGTCTTGAGCTAAACATAATACGGCCATCAATTCACTTGCAACAGTAATTTCAAAGTGATCTTCACGAGGTACAGAATTGAATGGTCCACCTAATCCAATGACGATATTTCTCAATGATCGGTCATTGATATCTAGAGCTCTCTTCCAAGTAATGCGACGAGGATCGATATTTAAGGCATTGCCTTGGTGAACATGATTGTCAATCAAAGCTGCTAGAGTATTAACAGCACTTGTTAAGGCATGCATATCGCCTGTAAAATGAAGATTGATATCTTCCATAGGAACAACTTGAGCGTAACCACCACCAGTGGCTCCACCTTTCATTCCCATAACAGGTCCTAGTGATGGTTCACGAAGTGCTAGAACTGTTTTCTTACCAAGAGATTGCAAAGAATCTGCTAAACCGATAGCTACGGTTGATTTACCTTCACCGGCTGGAGTGGGATTGATCGAAGTAACTAAAATTAACTTACCATCATCCTTCTCCATACTTTTAACAATGCTACGTCCTGAGAACTTAGCCTTGTAATGACCATAAGGTTCGATTTCATCTGCTGTTAAACCAATCTTGTTGGCAATTTCGTTAATGTTTTTCATCTTGTCATGCTCATTGATTTGAGCGATTTCGATATCACTTGGAAATGACATTGCTTTCACCTGCTTCTTTTTTTATTATATTTAAAATTCCCTTTGTGGAAGTGATTCTAAATGGGAAGAAATCACGATTATTGAAATCGAATTCCATAGTCCATTTATTATTCGCCTTTATGTTGACATCGGTATGATCAAACGTCCGTGTCTTGTAATAAGGTTCTTTGATGATCACCTGATTCGCTGTTATGCTAACCCAAGAGTTAGTTATAATATAGAAAACATAGATTCCATCAACGATCCAAATCAGAAAAGGAATAAAGCTGAGCGTCATGAGTTCCAATTGCAAAATGATTCCCAAACATGCGAGACTCAATGCAATTGACCACATAATGATTCCCCATGAGCCAGTTGGTTGAACAAAATGTTTCTTTGACATAATATCTCCTGAAAGGTTCTAAAGAATATGATTAAATTGTACACCGACGCAGGTTTAAATACTAATCTAAATCTTGGTGTTGTAGCGTTCGTAATAAAGCGTGATGAAAAAACTTATAAAGAAGCCATACACCAAGACAACACTGATAACCACTATTTAGAATTTTTGGCATTAAAACTTGCTCTACAGAAGATTATAAACGAACACTGGAATAATGAGATAGTTTTAATACATTCAGATAGTCAAATTGTCATTGACAGTCTCGATAAAAATTATTCAAAACATTACCAATCGATACTTGATGATATTTTATTGCAGTTAAAACAATTTCCAACATACTTTGCTAAACACATTGCGGACAAAGATAATGGTGCAGCCCACGCCCTAGTTCATCAAAAAATGTTAAATATTAGAACACACGGTGATAAATAGTTTCTGTATTTCACAAACTGTGCTACTATAAAAACGTTTTCAATTCAAATGAGGGGGTTTTCCTTATGTACTATGTTGTTATGAAAGATCGCGATATCCGTGATAACTTGGCCACTGAACAATATTTGATGAATAATGTGAAATTTGATGAGCCTTTGGTTCTCTTTTATATTGAAAAGCCATGTATTATCGTCGGCCGGAATCAAAATACGATCGAAGAAATAAATAGTGATTATATCAAGGACAATAATATTACCGTTACTCGCCGAATTTCCGGTGGTGGTGCGGTTTACCAAGACCTTGGTAATTTATGTTTTAGTTTCGTTGTTGATTCTGACGACAATAACTTCGGTGATTTCAAATCCTTTACCCAACCTATCATTGATGCCCTACACCAAATAGGTGCTACCACTGCCGAAGTATCAGGTCGGAATGATCTACTAGTTGATGGCAAGAAGTTCTCTGGAAATGCTATGTACTCAAGAAATGGTAAAACATTCTCACACGGAACATTGTCACTCGATGTTGATCTTGATGTGCTAACTAAAGCTTTGCACGTTTCAAAGGATAAGATTGCTTCTAAGGGCATTAAATCAATTCGTAGTCGTGTAACTAACTTACGTCCATACTTGGCTCCTGAGTATCAAAATTTAACTACTGAACAATTCCGCGACCGTTTGTTGCTTGAATTATTCCACGCAAACTCTTTGGATGAGATCAAAGACCGCGAATATGTTGTTTCTGCAGATCAACAAAAAGAAATTGATAAAATTAAAGAACAATATTATTACAACTGGGATTGGGTCTATGGCAAGTCACCAGCATTCACAGCTAAACAACGTCAACACTTTGATATGGGAACTGTCGATGTTCGTTACAATATTTCTAGTGGTAAGGTTGCTAATGTTGAAATATACGGTGACTTTTTCGGTATGAAAGATGTTAATGATATTAAAGAAAAATTACTAAATATTAAATTTGATCGTGATGAAATTTTAAAAGTTCTCAATCAATTTAATTTAGACGATTACTTCAAGGGAATACCTCAAGAAGACTTGGGCAAATTATTCACACCCTAACATAAATTTTTTGATACTAACTTGAGACCAAAAAATGAGTCGAGAAAATTTATTCTCGACCCATTTTTTATTTTTGGTATGATTATCTTTATTGAGGAGAAAAAAATGATTAATGAAATAATTTTAAATCACGGGGTTCAGTTGGTTGATGTCCATTCCACTGATTCCTTGAATGATGATGACCGCTCCACCCTAATTGAAAAATACAATTTGACTAACGAAATTTTAGATTACGCTGATGATGAAAACGAGCGTGCCCGTTTTGAATATGACGAGATCAGTAATACCTATTTGATCGTCTATAACGTGCAAAATGAAAATGAACAAACACCTGATGTTTCGGAACGAGTTTTGCCCATTTCCTTTGCTATCAGAGAACAAGAACTGTTTCTTTTCACTAATGATGCAACACATTATGTCAAAGATTATTTGTTAGCAGCCAAAAATCACCTTAAAGAGACTGATCAACATGAAATCTGGGAGTTTATCTTCAATGCACTGGATCAAATATCGAGTGACTATAGTGATCAAATCAGTGAGGCTGACGTTCGTCGCAATCGGATTCAGAATTTGATTAAGAAACACCATTCTTCAGAAAAACAGATACTCGATTTGGCTGAACTGGAAGATCTAACTACTTATCTCAACACTGCCATTAACGGTAATCTTACCGTCGTTAAACAATTAGAGCTGATTTCGAGTGGCAACGTTCAAGATCTGCATCTGAATAAGACTTCTCGGGAACATCTACACGATTCTTTGATTGAAATTGAGCAGATCAAGAATCAAGTTGATTTGAGCTCTGATATTATCGATCGAATTTCCAATACGTATAATAATATTTTGAATAATAGAACAAATACGACCATGAAAGTACTGACAGTTTACACAATTGTTCTCAGTATTCCCACGATCGTATCCGGATTTTACGGGATGAATATGAAATTGCCAATTGCCGACCAAGGTTGGTCATGGATTTTTTCATTGATCATCACGGTTGTTATTATTTTAGTAATTCTTTGGGATTTACACAGACGCGATAGTCTCTAGTGTCTTGCCCAATATTGATAAAGGTCCGTTCTTATTGAACCATTGTAAAGCTTTCGTTTCTTAGTAGCTTGGTGACCATAGTATTGTTCAAATTCAGTATCACTAGTTAGAATATATTTATTCCATGAGGGAGCGGTCGCAAAGACTTCCCCCATTTCTTTATACAATTTACGAACATTTTCCATGTCACTCATACGTTGCCCATAAGGTGGATTAGTAATGATTGTTCCATAATCCCCTTCGATCTTCAAATCTTTGATGGCAACTTGTTTAAATTGAATATCATGCAAAACTCCAGCATCATGAGCATTCAATTTAGCAATATCAATCATTGAACCATCAATATCACTGGCAAAAATATCCAAATCGATATCCTTAACGCCAGCCTTTGCTTCTTCTTTTAGGTTATCGAGGATTTTGTTATCAAACCAGTCAAAATCTTCAAACATGAAGTGTCGTTGAATTCCGGGAGCAATATTTTTAGCCAAACGAGCAGCTTCAATTGCAATTGTTCCTGAACCAGTTGTTGGGTCCATGAATGGATCTTCTTCAGGATGCCAAACAGTCAATAGAATCATAGCTGCTGCAAAGTTTTCCTTCAAAGGTGCAGCACCGTGTTCGATACGGTAACCACGTTTGTAAAGTGATTCACCAGTTGTATCAAGGGTTACTTCAACGGCATCCTTGTGAATTCTAGTTTCAATTTGGAAAGTTGCACCAGTTTCAGGCAAGCGACCACGACGCATAAAGACATCAGCCATCTTATTAACGATGGCTTTTTTTGTAATGGCCTGAATATCACGTTCAGAATGCAACTGTGACTTAACTGTTCTAGCCTTGATTGGGAAAGCGGCATTTAGTGGCAACCATTGATCCCATTGAATTGCGTAAACCTTGTCAAACAATTCTTCGAAAGTTGTTGCCTTAAAAGTGCCAATCAAAATTTTGATTCGGTCAGCACTACGCAACCATAAATTGGCCTTCGCAATATCTTCATACTCACCGTCAAAATAAACCTTACCGTTTTCGGTCTTAGTTTCATATCCTAATTTTTGAAGTTCTTTTGCAGTTATAGATTCAAAACCGCTTGACATCGTTGCAATTAATTTCATATTGCCCTCTATTATTTTCTATTTTTGTATTTTTTTAAATTTTGGTTATCGATTTAATTTTTTGTATAAAAAAAGGACGAACAAGTCGTCCCTCTGCCTCGATAAACTCCTATAAGCCACGTTTTGTCCAAGTAGTAGGTTGGCGACCTATTACCATAAGTAATCATCTATCTACAATTAAGCCTTCACAGTAGATTCAATTCTCGTTGTGAAGCGCCCCTACCAAAGTTTGGGTTGCCCGCTTGCGGGGTTTACCTCGTTCCACCATTGCGATTTCTCACAATAATACGTCTCTGTGGCACTTTCAAGCTATTCACACATAGCTAAAGCCTTAGTGCTTTCGCTGCCGTTACCCGAAGGTACCTTGGCTTATTGGGCCAAGCACAAACACTGCAAGCATCTCAGCTCGCGCGGGCGTGGACTTTCCTCAGCCTAGATAACTAGACCGCGATTACTCGTAATTTACCGACTTGAATAGTATACACTAAAATTGATTCATATTGTTGGAATTATTAAAATTTCCATTAAAATTATTTTGAGCTTGGTTTGAACCGTTGTTCATAGGACGATTTTGTTGGAAATTGTTGTTAGGATTATTAAATCCATTATTATTCATTGGTTGTTGAGGTTGTTGTTGATTCATACGTGGATTGATCTCAGTATGACCACTTTCAACTCCAGCATGATTATTCATATTGCCAGGATTAGGCACAACAGCAGAAGCAAATTGCTTAGATTCATGATCATCAGGAATTCCATTAGCAAAGTCACGGCCAAAGACACGTTTTTCAAGATTTGAAACACGTTTCATAATGTCGTAATTAGTTGATGATTCAGCAGCTGCACTCATAGCAGGCTTTTGTTGAGGTCTCATTCGATTATTAGAACCTTGTCTTGGTTGTTGAAAATTTTGACCTTGAACAGGATTACTTGTATTGCCAGCACCAGCATCGTGAGCTTGCATTAAACGGTCGTTTTCTGACTTTAATTGACCGATTTCGTTTGAGAAGGATTCATAATCTTTGATAATTCCATCTAAAAATTGATCAACTTCAGTTGGATCATAGCCACGCATCTTAGTTTTAAATTCCTTTTGTAAAATATCATTTGGTTGATAATTTAGAGAAAGATCATTACCATTACCATTTTGTTGATTCATTCCATTCATGTTGTTCATTTTAAACACCCCAGTGTTAATTATTGTCGATTTATCTTATATCTTAACTATCATATAACATATTAGCAAAGTCTTGCATAGAATCAAAATCAATTAATTCCAACTGATAGTCATTCCCACGATTTTGATAGTCTTTGATAGCTTCATAGTCGTACTTTGGCTTTCCTCCACTATCGGGATCATAAAAAACCAGTGCACCATCAGTATGTTCCAGCATAAATTCCTGCCAAAGCTTCAATTGCCTAGGATTATGATAACTCATATTGCTAACTTTATTAACATAGTCTGCATTTCTTAAAAAAACATTTAACAATGCCTGGTTAGTCTCATTCCATTGACTGCCAAACTCAGCAAAAGGCAACATCACTGCATGTTTAATATTATAGTCTTTTTTCTTGATTTCTTGAACCGCTTTTCCAACAATTTGTTCCGTACCTAATTGTGCACCGGTAAGAATCCATTCAGTTCCATCTTCAACGTAATTAGTAATTCTCTGTTCAAAAAAGTCTTGAATTACTTTTGCTTTTGGGTCATTATCTTTAAAAATACCTAACTCAAAAGAGCGGTACCCCGTGATCCATAAATTTTTAATCATAAACAATCCCCCCAATAATTAATATCTTGGCCATCATGGTATAATTTGCACAGTAGGAGTTGATATTTTGAAAATAAACTACCCCGATGGACGAATTTTTAATAGTCCGTCAAAACCTTCTTCAAAGATTACCACCGAAACGACCGCTAAAAAGAAAATGATTTTTGGCGATCGTGGGATGACCTTGGAAGAAGAAATTAATGAAAGTAACAAGTATTATCGTAGTCACGAAGTTGCCGTAATTTATAAAAAACCAACGCCACTTCAAATTGTTAAAGTTGACTATCCGAAAAGAAGTCGGGCTGTCATTAAAGAAGCCTATTTCAGACAAGCTTCAACTACTGATTACAATGGTGTTTATAATGGTTACTACGTTGACTTTGAAGCTAAGGAAACTAAGAATAAGAATACCTTTCCATTGAAGAATTTCCACCAGCACCAAATTGATCATCTTCGGATGTGTCAAAAGCAAGGTGGTATCTGTTTTGTTATTATAAAATATGTAACAATAAAACGCTATTTTGTAATGCCGGCGGATGACCTCTTCAAACACTGGGATGCGCAAAAACATGAGGGTGCCAAATCGATTCAATTGCAAGATATCATCGACTGTTCGATTGAAATCAAAGCTAATTATGACCCTACTCTACCCTATATTGATGCGGTACAACAATTAATAGAAAGTGGGAAGGAGAAACATGAATAATAAAAGTATATTCACCTTCAAAAATATTTTTAAATGGATTGCGTCAATTCTAGCAGTTTTAATTGGGATATTTTTGTTCATCTTCGTATACTATGCATTCAGCGCTCCAGCTGTCAGTCAGGAAAATCTTCAAAGTGGCGGTTCCTCAACCATTGTCGATTCATCTGGTAAGACAATTGCCTCATTAGGAGACAATAAGAGAAATTACGCAACAATCGACAAAATTCCACAAACAATGCAAGATGCTGTAGTTTCTATTGAAGATAAAAATTTCTATAATGAACCACTCGGAGTTGATCCAATCCGAATTGCTAAATCAGCTTTCAACAATGTTACTCGAGGGACTCTACAAGGTGGTAGTACCTTAACACAGCAACTAATTAAGCTGACAGTCTTCTCGACTGATACAAAGGATCAGACTTTTAAACGTAAAATGCAAGAAGCTTGGCTGGCCATGCGTGTCAGTCAAAAATTCTCTAAGCAACAAATCTTGGAATTTTACATCAATAAAGTTTATCTAAACAACGGGATCTACGGGATGGAAACCGGTGCTAAGTATTACTATGGTAAGACCTTGAAACAATTAACCTTGCCAGAAATGGCACTCTTGGCCGGTCTTCCAAATGCACCAAGTAATTACGACCCGTATACCCACCCTACCGAATCTAAGCAGCGTCGTGATCTGGTTATTAGATCAATGTACGATAACAATAAGATTACTAAGGCTCAAGCTGAAGAAGCAATCAATACGCCAATCAGTACGGGCTTACAACCCTATAAGAAAGTAAGCAATAGTAACAATAACAAACGAATTATTTCTGACCCTTACATCAAGGAAGCAATTACTGAAGTTAAAAAGAAGGGCTTTGATCCATATCGCGATAATTTAAAAATTACTGTCAATATGGATTATGATGCACAAAAGAAGCTTTATAACATCGTTAACTCTTCTAATTATGTTCAGTTCCCTGATTCTAAGATGCAAGTCGGAGCTTCAATTGTTAATCCAAATAATGGTAAGGTCGTCGCAATGGTTGGTGGCCGTAACCTAGGCGACATTCAATTTGGTTTGAACCGAGCTGTTCAAACTGGACGTAGCAATGGTTCAACAATGAAACCTATCTTGGATTACGCTCCAGCAATTGAATATCTTAACTGGTCAACCTTCCATCAGGTTGATGATTCTGAGTACACCTATCCTGGTACTGATATTCAATTGAAAGACTGGGATGAGCAATATGAGGGTGAAATGAGTATGAGAAAAGCTCTTGTTAACTCTCGTAACGTTCCAGCCATCAGAACTTTGGCAGCGGTTGGCTTTACTCAGGCCAAGACGTTTGCTAAGAAACTTGGCATTACCATTGGCAGTGACGAAGGATTATCAGCCGGTATCGGTAGTAAAGTTTCATCACTTCAAGGAGCATCAGCTTATGCGGCCTTCTCTAATGGTGGAACCTACTACAAACCATACTATGTTTCAAAAATTGAGACAGCGGATGGCTTAGTTCATAACTATAGCAAGTCTGGTACCGAAGCTATGAAAGATTCAACAGCCTATATGATCACTGATATGCTCAAAGGTGTCCCTTCATCATATGCTACCTATGCCAATATCTCTGGATTACATCAAGCTGGTAAAACTGGTACAACTAATTACTCTAGTGAAGCTATTGCCACAAACGCAGCTTTAAGCGGTACAGCAATGGATTCATGGTATAACGGTTATACTAAGAATTACTCAATGAGTGTTTGGACAGGTTATGATTCACCAAACGAAAGCGGCATTTCATCCACCTACCAATCAATTGCTGGTAAGATTTACAAAGCCGAAATGAGCTATTTGGCAAATCAAACCAACAGCAACCCTAATTGGAAGAAACCTAGTTCAGTTGTATCAGCGATGATTAAAACTTCAAGCACAACTACACCAGTTGTAGCTTCTCCTAGTTCTAGTTCATCGTCGTACACGAGAGAATTATTTGTTAAGGGTCACGCTCCATATAATCCTTATAAAGATTCCGATTACAGTACAAGTAGTGCCTCTAGTTCAAGTACTAACCAAGTGACAACTAGTCGCCCATCAAGTAGCAGTTCCGAATCTAATGATCAGCAAAATGACACGACATCGGATAGCAATACTACTACTGGTACTGGATCGAATAATGATAATTCAACAAACAGTAATTCCACGACAACTGATAATAATTCAACAACTAACAATAACAGCAATACTGGTTCAACCGATAGCAATGGTGGAACTACTTCAAACAATAATAATGGCGGTACTTCGACAGGCAATAACAGCAATACCGGTGGTGGTACAACTACTGGTGACTCTAATGGCGGTGGAACATCAACCGGCGGAACTGGTAACACTGGTAGTACAACCAACAGTGGTGCAAGTACGAATGGTTCTTCAACCACTGAATAGCAAAATATCTGCTTAACCCAAATAAGTACTGTAATCAAAAAAGAGATGTATCACGCTTAAAAGAATAATTAAGTGTGATACATCTCTTTTTTTATATAACTAAAGGTGAAGAATTAATATTACAATTGTTGTCACAGACCTATTGGTAATTTATTTAAATAATTAGAAGTTTTAATTTTAATTTTATTTGTTCATGCCATGAAAAACAAATTAGTTGGAAGAGCTGAGAGTATTCATTTGCAGCGAAAGTGGCGTTATTGCTTTAGCAATTACACCACCGGGCGTGTTGAAAACTCGCGGGTTTTGCGAGGCTTCAACCGAGGTCCGAGACCGCTTCCCAGGCTCGGGCCGTTCCGCGCAGCAATTGAATACTCTCAGCTCTGGAAACGGCATACATAATTAAAAATTTAAATTCATAAGAAATTATTCTGATGCTCGATTTAAACAATCACAATCCAAAATCAATTGATTCGTTTCTTTGGCAGGATCAGTTTTCATTGAATACTTTCGACCATATTCAATCATTGTGTGGTGTGCCTGGTGCAGTTCTTCAGGGGGCATAACGCTGACAATTTTCCTTTCGACTTGTAAAGGATTGGCCTTGGCATCGACGAAATGGAGTCGTTTCGAAATAGCTGATACATGTGTATCAACTGCGAAAGTGGCCTGATTGAAAACATCACTTAAAACCACGTTTGCTGTTTTGCGCCCTGCTCCGGGTAACTTCATAATTCCAGTACGATTTTCGGGCACGACATCATTCAATTCTTCGTGGACAATTCGAGCCGTCTCAACGATATTTTTGGCTTTATTATGAAATAGACCGACGCTCTTTATAATTTGTTCAACGTCCGAAATATCAGCATTCATCAAGTCCTTTGGCTCTGGATACTTTTCAAACAAGATCGGTGTTACTTTGTTGACCGAAACATCGGTTGCCTGCGCACTCAAAATAACTGACACCAAATATTGAAAAGGTGTTCTTGAATCAAGTGATGGTCCAACTGGTCCAATATCTTTTTCCATTTGGCGAATCGCCCAAACAATTTGATCATCTTTTAACATATTAATATCCCAGCTTCTTTCGACGTTCTTGTAACTGTTCGGCTGATTTAATATTACTCTTTTCCCAACTAATAAGAATCCGATCCATATATTTCAATGAATATGCTTGATTCAAGACCGCCTCACGCAATGACAAGTCAATCAGGTCAATACTATAGTGGTCATCATCGATCCACTGATGAATCTGTTCTTGCTCAATCGGAGACAGCGGCCTGCCAAATTCGACTTCAATTTTTTTAAATAATTCCTCAGTATCAGACATCAATTTGTCTTTTTGATTAGATTGTCTTTCTTGGCTCAACAAATTTTTAATCCTGTGAAAAATCGGAGTCAACGAGTAAATATCACGTTGTTGATGATGATCCATGACTGTCTTCAGTTCAATGATACCTAATTTGATCATACCTTGGATAACTGCATAAATACTAGTTTCGTCCATCCCAGTATCGTTAGCCAAATCTTTTGCCATTGGGAAAGTAATTCCTTGTTGAGCATACATGGACAGGGCCAAATAAACTACCAAGTCCTTTTCAGTCATGCCCAATTTGTGGTAGTTTTTTAAAATTAAATTGTTGATGTTAGTGCTGCCACTGTCCACAAAACTATTAAATAATTCATCGTTCATATTATTTACTCCAGTGAATAAAAAAAGCCCGAGAACACAATTAATCTCGACTTTTTTTAAGAAAATTTTTATTGTACAGCTAAAAGCATAAAAGTAATACGCGTGGTGCTAGTCTGTAATTAATTACAAATATTCCCATCAATTGCATTTTAGAATTTGAAATAGGTTGGATATAAAACAATTTACTATTTTTACATTCAATTAATAACGATTATTTAGTCGGAAGAGCTGGGAAATATTTATGTGCCGTGGAAGTGTTGTTATGGCTTTAGCCATTACAACACCGGGCGTGTTTGGAGCCTTGACGAACTATGTCAAGGCTTCAAACCCCGCTCTTTGGCTCGGACCGTTCCGCACAGCTAGTGAATATTTTCCAGCTCTGTAGACGGGATATTTAACTTGCAGCATACGTAAGTAATATAACCATTTAGTTACACAACCTAAATATTATTTATAATCTGTAAACTCTTTCCGGTTCGAAAATCAATCAGATTATAACCCACGCTGCCATTCTTCTTCTGGAATGCTACTTCCCACGTTGGTTTATTGTTATATAAACCTAGATTAATGTGAAGAATTTTTTTTGCGTTATATTTTGAGGCTACTGTATCGACAATTGTTTGACGAACAGGAGCGTTATTTTTGTTGAAAATTTCTGTTTTACCACTCTTAGCATTGATGATGATATAGCGATACTTTTGACCTTTAGTTAAGCCACCTACGGAATAATATTGCTTTTCTCGAGTATAGTTACCGAAATAATCCGGTTGCACGATACCCGCCTTTTCTTTAGCAATATCGTTGGCTTGCGACTTGGCACTCGAATATGGTGCAAAAGAAAGATTCAAATAAGTTAACGCTGAAACCACTGCTAATGCAATCAGAGATATAGTCAATAAGATTTTTGTACTTCTATTCATAATACGTCCTTTTTTTAACTAACAAAAATAGTATAGCAATATTTTACCTAATTCAAAAACTCATTTATATCTTTTTTTATTAAATCCATATCCTCATTGATTACTGGTAAACCTTTTGGCAATGAATCTAAAATCATTTTACCGTAACTCTTGGTCAAAATTCGATTGTCCAATAATAGAATGACACCACGATCCGTCGGAGTTCTAATCAAACGTCCTAAGCCTTGACGTAGTTGCAAAATTGCATTTGGTAAGGAATCGACTTTAAAAACGTTCATATCTTGTTGTTTTAAAATATCTTGTTTAATTTTCACATCTGGTTGTTCAGGAGATTCAAAAGGAATTCTCGTTACGATTAGAATTTCAAGAACTTTCTTGGGAAAATCAACGCCTTCCCAGAAAGAATTGGCTCCAAGCAAGACTGAGCGTTGACCAATAGCAAAACGTTTTTTGATTTTTTCGTTTGAACCGGTCACGCCTTGCGCCAAAATTTCCCACTTTTCTTTGACATCGGTACCCATCAGACGCTCATAAACTCTACTCAAAGTGTTTAACGAATTAAACAGAATCATCGTCTGGTGATCGAGATTATCTAGCACATCAACAATATATCCGGTCACCATATCAAAGTATGCTTCGCTTGAAAGCGACTGAATATCTGGTAAATCAGCTGGTAAATAAATTTTACTATTTTTAGAAATACTATTAGTATCCGGTAAAATAACCATTTGATTGATTTGATTTTGATTTAGTTGTGTATCCAGAATAAAGTGTGAAAAATCCTTTTGAATCGTAATCGCTGCACCAATCGCAAAAATTTGGCTGAATCGATCAGTTGTTGCGTTAATTAAGTCGTGGATATCATACTGTCGCCAACTTATTTTTAACGTTTTAGGATCGTAATAGTCGCGCATATCAAGCTGGACACCAAATTTATTGTCATCGCCTTGAAGAGCCTGCAGCAACTCATCCAAATTCTTCAAAACTGTCTCTAATTTACTGTTTTCAATCGTCAAATTGGAAATGACTTTAGACAATTCAACAGAAATAAAGTTCTTTTGGAAGTTGTACTGATCAAAGAGTATTTCCACACGATTAGAAATCAACGATAATTCAACAATCAAATCAGACAACAATTCGATCATCTCGTCATTATCTTTGCCAAACTCATTACTACTGTCGAGAATCGAAACAAAGTTCTCACGATCTTTAAAACGAACCTTATTGCGAATGTAATTACCGAAAATATTATATTCCAAGCGTTCCATCAATTCATCAACAGCTTGGAAATGAGTTTCCATATTTTGAAGATCTTGATAATTCCACAATTGAGTTGTCACTTCAGTAAAGGCATACCGTAACGTAACTCGATTCTGGTACAAAATGTCACTGATTTTTTTAACGTATTCGTTCATCTGTAGAAAATCAATTGTTGGTGAACTGGCATCCCGCAAGCCACTGGCAAAGTGATTAGCTTCATCAATGACTAGATAGGAATTTCCACCCCAAAACGGACTGTCTAAATGACGTGATAAGAACGCTTGATTAGTGATTAAAACCTTCGATTCAAAATAACGATTTTGTTGATACATCCAGAAATCATCATTACTAAATGTCGTGTTTTCCTTAGGTTCGCCACGATGTCGAATAATGCTGAACAGTGGACTATTGTAGTTGGTCAAATGTAGCTCACTCAAATCCCCTGTCGTAGTCATTGTTAGCCAAACGATTATTTTCATCTTTAAAATTGCTGTATGACTGTGCAGTCGATAATTATCTAGTGCCTCATAGAAACGGTCTAAATCGATAAAGTTATAACTACTTTTGACAATCTCAGCATGATAATTGTTATTTGTCACTTGATTCAACAGTGGAATGGACTGCTCAAGAATTTGTTGCTGCAAAACCTTCGTGGTCGTTGCAACAACTAGCTTTTGATCATTATTGACCAAATAAGACAGTGGTAATAAGTAACCTAGCGTCTTACCGGCTCCAGTTGGGGCTTCAATCAAATTCCACTTTTTGGTTTTGTCACGATGTTGGCTGGTCTTGTAAATATTGTCCATCAATTTTGATTGATTGACTCGATAGTCTAGAACGCCATCCAATAATGCTTTTTTTTCTTCACGGGTTTGAGGATATTTAGTCGTGTGATCAATTTGCTCACTGACATGATAATCCTTCTTCCGCAAAACCAAACCATTTTTTTCGAACAGATAGGCTGGTAAAACTTCGGTCCGAGCCGTCTGTTCCCGTTCTTCCAAGATAGTTTTAAATACTAAATTAGTTTCACGGATAGTATTCTTTCCAAACTTAGTTAACATTCGTAACGTTTCCAACGGTAATTGTTGAACCCGTTTCAAAATGATTAAAAATAATTCGGCAGTTACGTGGGCATCACTATTAGCACTATGGGGATTCTTATGTTCAATGCTTAAATAATGTGTTAAATCTTGTAATTTATAACTACTGATTGTTGGAAAGAGAATTTGCGCTAATTCAACAGTATCGATAGCTTTGATATTCAGTTGATTCATTCCGATACGTTTAAGTTCACGATTTAAAAAGGTCAAATCAAAATTCACGTTATGTGCAATAAAAACTCGATTTTTTAAAAGTTTAAAAATATCAGGTGCAACTTCTTCAAATGTTGGTGAATCCTTAACATCGTCATCACTCAAGCCAGTTAAAGCTGTGATACGACCAGGAATTGGTACCTTGGGATTGATCTTTTGATCATAGATATGTGTAATTTCACCATCTTCGATAAGGGCACAGCCGAATTGAATTATACGCCCGTTGTCGTGCCAATTAGAATTGGTCGTCTCTAAATCAACAACAGCGTAAGAATTTTTCAAATCATTCACCTCTCATCTTTTTGTTCTTTATAGGCTGACAGCTTCGTTAGTCTTCAAGAAATAAAGATATTTACCCTCTACGGGTTGATTTTTAATTGCAGAGATTGCTTCTGCATATAAATTGACTTGTCCAGAATATTTCGAAATTAATTCCGAATGATTTTTTTCCGTGACATGATCTGTCTTGTAGTCAAAAATCGTTATTCCACTGTCCAATTCAATCACACCATCAATAATACCATGAACTAATATTTTATCGTTAGTGGAATAGTCTTTAGCGTCACTTTTGAACAATTTTTCGGCTGGCATCAAGATTGAACAAGGAAATTCACGATTAACGTGTTCATGATTTTGGACAATTAGCTGCCCTAATTTGCTTTGATAAAAGTCAACTAAACTTTGTTGGTCAATTTTTCCAGCCAGTTCAGTCGTTAATAATTTTTGATTGACCAAATCTTGAATCAATTCGTTAAAATCCGCAATCGTTGGAGTTTTCTCTATTGAAATCTTCTGCAAAACTAAATGAGTGGCACTACCCAGTTCAGCATTAGTTACCTTTTTAGATTGAGTCAAAAATTGTGGTTTATCAAAAGAACCTAGATTGTAGCGTGATCGATTATCAAGCAAATCTTCAGCCATATTTTCATCATCAGGATCAGCAAACAAGCCTTTTATTTCAGAAACAGACTGATACGCGGTCGTCTCAACTGATTCTTGGTATGGATATTGAAAGTCCAAAATTCCTGAAACTGACTTCTTGAAGGTATCGTTGATTGGTTCTGGTACAGCTTTAGGAATGATGATTTCAGAAGCCTGGTTTGTTGTAGCAAGAACTGGAATCACATTGAAACGTAATTTAATTGATTCGTCGTAATATTCATCTGTATCAACACCGTTTAAGGTACTCATACCAACTAAATTTTGGAAACTTCCTGCACCAAGTCTTGCTGAAGCGTTAAGTAGTTTACCAGTTGATGGTTTGTCAAACGCCTGAAATAATTTAGATTCGTCCTTTGCAAAACCAAACATAATCAATTTTTGTTTAGCTCGTGTTAATGCAACATATAAGAGACGCATTTCTTCTGAAACCGTCGAAATCTTCTTTTGATTGCTAATAACACCACGCTGCATAGTACGATATTGCAACCGTGTCTCATTATCGGCTAGAGTGATACCAATGCCTTTTTGTGCGTCAAAAACGGTATTAGAATTGACATCCATCATATTGAAATTCTTATCCATATCCAAATACATAATGATTGGAAATTCCAAGCCTTTAGAACCGTGGACTGTCATAACTTTGACTGTATCGTCATTAGCTTCAATACTGTTTGGTTGTGCCAAATCCTTGTCGAGATCCTGCATTCGTTGAATAAAGCTAATAAATTGATGTAACCCTTTGAAATTATTTTCCTCATAAGCGTTAGCTCGTTGATACAAGGCATGTAAATTGGCTGCACGTTGTTTCCCACCAGGCATCCCTGAGACATATTCCAAGAGGCCAGTTTCTTGATAAATTTTCCAAATTAGACGTGCAATACTATTCTTGTTGGCAAAGTCACGATAATTTTCCAATTGTAGCAAAAATGATTTTAATTTATTTTGAATATGTTCATTGATGTTATCCTGATTCAAATACTTCTGAATTGCGGTGTAATACATATTACGTTTATCAGCCAAACGGATTTCAGCTAATTCTTCTTCGTTTAGACCAACGATTGGGGAACGTAAAACAGCGACTAGTGGGATGTCTTGATAAGGATTGTCAACGATATTAAGCATTGCCATCATGATTTGAAGTTCCGTCGTTTGGAAATAGTTTTGGGCATCCGTGACCATCACGGGCACATTGACTTTCGAAAAGTAAGAAACAATATCGGTATTGTTATCCCGAGTTCGAGCCAAAATTGCAATATCGGAATACTTCAAAGGACGAATTTTTTCAGCTTCAGTATCTTTGTCCATCTTACTGTCATATATTTCAAATCCATTACCTACTAAAGATTGGATCTTAGTGGCTGCGGCACTGATCAACGTTTGCCGTTTACTGATTTCTGCTTGATTATTGAGACTTTCTTCATTGAGCTCATCAGTTGGCTGCTCGTCATCTGCATCATCTGGTGCTAAATAAACATTGAATTCATTTATAGTATCGACCGTATCTGGAAAACTAGTACCAGTAACTAATTCAGCTTTTTCATCATAATCGATATCACCGATTTGCTTATCAAAAATTCTTGTAAAGATTTGATTAACGAAATCGTCGACTGCCTTTGAGGAACGGAAATTCTTAGACAGTTGAACTAGTTCAGCATTATTATCGTCTCTTTGAAAACGGTCATACTTTTCTGTGAATAATCTTGGGGCCGCCTGACGAAAACCGTAAATTGATTGTTTGATATCACCAACCATGAAACGATGATTACTATCGCAAGACAAAAGATCAACAATTCGATCTTGCATTTCATTAACATCTTGATATTCATCAATCATTAATTCATTAAATTTATTTTGATAAAATTCTTGGGCAATCTTGCGACCGTCAACATTCCCATTGAGGATGTCTACAGCTTTATGCTCTAAATCATTGAAGTCAAGTACATGACTATTAGTTTTCAAATCATCAAATCTTTTGATGAAACGACGTTCAACCTCTACTAATTTGTCTATTAGCTTCTCAGCATCACGTAAAGATTGATTGATTTCTTCCTCAGATTGCATGAAATAATCTTCAACTAATTTATTACGACGAGTGGTAAAATCAGATGCCCTTTTAGCAGTAGCTTTCATCAAGGTATCATCTTTGCCCTCTTTATCAGCTTTTTTAATTGTGTCCTTTTTTGCGTCAACCTTGAAAGTCATCAACTCTTCACGAAAGTCTTGATAAGACATTTGTGGCATTGACTCTTCTAATTGACCGATTTTTTCATCACGAGCCCTTAAAACTGGCATATAGGAGTTAGCCAATTCATCATTGCCAATGAAATCAACTGTCTCACGATTAAACTGCCTTAAATCTTCGAGTCTTTGTTTGATTTGTGGCAAAAATTCCTTTTTGTAGAATTCTGTGTTAACAAAGCTATCTTCGAATTGATAAGGTGTAACTAAATTATCCAACCAAGTATCGGTATCGCGGTTAGTAATCGCAAAATCGTATGTTTTAAAGACAACATCTTTTAGACCATCATCAGAACGGTCATTCGTAAAATTATTAGTCAAGTCAATGTAATCAGCGTCATTTTTACTGTAGTATTCGTCTCGAACTAAGTCATAAGCTTGTTCTTGAATGATTGACTTTTCAGTGTCATCACTCAAAAGTCGAAAGTTGGGATCCAAGTCAATCACATAGTAAAACTTCTTGATAACACTCAAACAAAAGGCGTGGATCGTACTGATATTTGCCATTGGTACGTGATAAATTTGTTTTTGTAAATGATGTTTCACCGTGACATCTTCAGTCTTATTAACTTCTTTTTTCAAAGCCCGTAGAAGTTTTTCCTTCATCTCTTGTGCAGCAGCCTCAGTAAAGGTCACAACAAGTAGATGTTCAATATCCTCTGGTTGATGCTTTTCATCGCCGATTAATTCCCGCAAAATACGTTCAATTAGAATCGTTGTTTTACCAGACCCAGCTGCGGCAGAAACTAAAATATCATGTCCACGATGTTCGATTGCATCTTTTTGATCATCAGTCCATTTAGGCATTGTCTTCCTCCTCCAAAACTTCAGCGATTTTATCTAAAACGTCCTCTTTATTGTAGTTAATAATGTCGTGATAATCATTTTCTGGTAACATCGCATCAAATTCAAAAATTGGTCGATAATCACTGTATTGTAAAGCCGTCTTTTTAGCATAACGATATGGATTTAGTTGTAATTTTCCAGAA
This sequence comes from Companilactobacillus huachuanensis, assembly GCF_005404815.1. GTDB lineage: Bacteria > Bacillota > Bacilli > Lactobacillales > Lactobacillaceae > Companilactobacillus > Companilactobacillus huachuanensis. Next base: position 21,047 of record NZ_BJDF01000018.1, on the reverse strand, counting down.
TAGATTTTTTCACCCGCATTTTTGATCAAATGACGGTTGTAGTTAAGAATCTTAAATAAATCCTCATCGGTAATAACATCTTTCTTACCAAAACTGACAACTGGCGATTTGTCGGACCTCTTAGTATTCTTATTTCTTGCTTCCAGATCAAAATTATCTAATAACTCATTGTCATTAATCAAAATTCCTTGTAATTTGAAGTTACTTAAAATTTGTTGTTGCAGTGGCGTACTAGTTTTTTTCAACGGAATAAATGGATTGACAATGTGCTCGTACAAAGCACCACCAATCTTAATATCTTTTTGACCATCCCTAAAACGATTCAAATTTTCACTGACACTTTGAATATACGTTGGCATCTGCATCGTAATTCCATCTAAAAATTGTGAATAGTCAAATTTACGTTCACTAGATTTGTAGTCAATAATGGCTAAATATGAACGGTCATCGAGTTCCATCTCATCAATTCGATCAATTTTTCCACGAACATAAATTTCATGTCCATCAGGCAAGTTATAAACCATATATGGTAAATCTTCTTCATTGTTCAAGCGGCCAAAGGTAACTTCAGAACGCTTAGGAACAAATTTATTGCGTTTATACTGTAATTTCATATTTTTGACCAGTTGTACCAAGGTACTCTGCAGTTTGTCAGAAATATAGAGCATTCGATCAGACGACTTAAAGATTTTATTCTCTGGCAATTCAACTTGCTCGGCAAATAAATCACCAACTAACGCAGTGATTTCTGTATCTTCAAAATCAACGAGGTTCTTGCCAGTCTTGTTCAAATATTTAACCAGAGCATCTAAGACGGCATGGAAAATTGATCCGGTTTGGGCCGGAGTAATTTCAAATAATTGGCGTGGATATAAACGCAAACCATACTTCAAGAAATATTCGTACTCGTTCATATAGAATGTTTCCAACTGTGAAATAGAAACTTGAATCTTGTCACCATATAAGGCATTGACAGTTTCGGGATTCAAATTCATTGGCTCATTTTTGTATGTTAAAGAGCTTAAAGCAAAATCAGCCGCTTCTGGTTCGCGTTTTATTAATTGATTTCTAACATAACTCCAGGCGTTTGGGACGTCAACCCGCTTATCCAAGGCCGCCCGTGAAACTCGAATCAAGTAATTCAATGTCGCCGCTTTTGATCCAATGTATTCCAGGACGTGATTATAGTCTGGCTCTATAATTTCGGGATTGGCTAATTTGTCCTCAATCGTCAAATCAAAATGTTGTTGAATACGTTTGACATAGCTTGATAAGTCTTGTTGTTTACTATCTTCGGATAAATTTGGATACGTGAAAATCAACCGGGTTGAACTGGTAGAAAAAGTAATGTCGTGTAAAAATGGTTCTGAATTATTGACGACTTCATCTGAATCCTTCAAGAATTTTCCATCTGTTAAATTCTGATTTAGAAATCCGCGCTCATCGTCAGTTACCAGATTATTAGAAACGGTTGCCCCGGGCATATTGTTAGTAGTACTCCCCAGTATGAAAGTAACTTTCCGATTATCTGGCTGAATCATCCCAATTTCGGAAATACTAACCGCATCCAAAGTTGATGGAACTTGAGAATATGTAGCACTTTCAAATGCAGAATCCAAAATACTGATGAAATCTTTTGAGTCAAATATCTGTTCACCAAAAACCGAGACGTATTCATCAAGAATCTGATTGAATAAACTCACAATTTGAACTGGTTGGTCAGCTAACGTGAGATTTTTAGCTTCTGTTGCTTGTTGTTGCCACTGTAGAAGCACTGTAAAGACACCATTTTTATTTAAAAATTCATAAAGTGCTGCCGCACTAGTTGTTGAGTCAGCTGGATCATCTAAAAACATCGTCAACTGCTGGAAAATATTTTTTATAAACACTTTGATAACGTTAATTTGCTTAAATTCATTCAAACGAACTGAATCAGTCTTTGCATCCAATTTAACAGTTGGACTAAAGGCATCACCCAACCAATAACGTTTAGTGATTCCGCTAGTCAAAGCATAGTTTTCAGTTAAATCGACTGCTTGTCTAAATCCTTCAATATCATTGGCAAACTCTTCAGGAATCAAGAGTTCTGTTCTTAAAAGACTGATAACATCATCCTCTTGCATCCCATGATCATGAATTGCAAACAAGAGATCCAAGAGGCGTTTGAAGGGATGATTGGCCATTTTCTTCTGCAGATCAATAAAGTATGGCACCTCATTATTCTCCATGAATGATTCAATAAAGGAACCATATTCGGACAAATTACGAGTCACAATCAAGAAATCTTTATATCGATAATCTTGGCGGGCCACTAATCGTCTGATATATGAACTAATAGCTGAGACTTCTGTCTGTTTATCAGTTGCCTTCCATATTTGAATTGAGTTCTTATTATCGAGAACACTAGCCTTAATTGATCCGACACCGCTGGATTCAATCCAATAATCTTCTAGTTTTGCCAAATCCTGATTGATACGTAAGTCAGTAGCAAAGTAGTTGTGTGTTGCCATTTTCTGAGCAATAGCAAATTCACGTAGCTGCTGATACGTGTGGACTGGTCGAAAGAAAAACTCGGAATCATCAGTTATATCCAATACTTCACTGGTCAAAACTAATGAAACATTCAAATTGTGACTATTAATAGCCATCGCCTTGACTAAATCGAGTTCAGCTGCTGTAAAGGTCGAAAAACCTTCAATATAAAAATGATAGTGTGAAGTATCAAGTCTCTGATTTAAAAAATCGGCTAAGGCACTGAGTTGAAAATCGTTAGTTTTATAACCTTGAATTTTTTGTAAATATGCACTGTAAATTAGATTTAGTTCAGCAATTTTATCAGCGAAGACATCTGTTTGATTCGCTGCCAAGACATCACCAATATCTTCTGGTTGGACTTGTCCATTCAAAAATTCATCAAATTGAGAAATCATCTGGTCAATGAACCCAGGTTTATTAATCATGTGTTTAAAAATCTTCAAATCTTTTTGATGAGATTGAACGATTTCTTTTAATAACATCGCAGATTTAGTTTGCGTTAAGGTTTCTAAATTATAATCACTGCTGTCACGCAAAAAATACCAAGCCAAACGTGAGAAGGAGAATGTTTGAACATTATTAGTTGCCACAATCTTCCCGTCCCCTTGATCAAATGATTTGAGAATATTTATTTCCGATTCAAATTTAATATGGTTGGGAACAAGGAAGAAAAATTGCCCCTGAGGATCTTTTTGAAAATCTTCTCGAAATAATTCCATCATCTTTTGATGGTGGTCATATTGATTTTTACCAAGTACAAAATTTAATGTCATTTTTAATCACCCGCAAAAATTTTATCATAGTTAATTGTAAGAAAGTGGAAATCATTGGAATAGATGTATAAAATAAAGACTTAGAGAATATGAGGTGAGCATGTGCTTAAAGGAATAGGTAAAAGTCACGGAAAAACAATTATTATGGGAGAACATGCGGTAGTTTATGGCTACCCTGCCTTCGCCATTCCCCTTTTGAGTACTCCCGTGATCGTTAAAATTAAACAAAGTCAAGCAAGTTCGTTAACTTCAAAGTACTTTGCTGGAAAAATCGACCATATCCCTGATTCATTATCAGGTGTCAAATATTTAATTGATCAGTTGGATCAACGGTTAAATCATGACCATATTAACTATACGATCAGTATTGACAGTGGCTTGCCGATTGAACGTGGTATGGGCTCGTCGGCTGCCATCGCAGCTGCAATTACCAGAGCTTTCTTCGATTGTTTCAATCAGCCACTTGATCACCAGCTATTATTAGATTACGTCAACAAATCGGAAACCATCACTCATGGTAAAGCTAGTGGCTTAGATGCCCTAACGGTTAGTTCGGAAGATCCAATAAAATTTGGAAAAGACGTTGCCCCAAAACATTTTAATTTTAATTCTGACGGCTTTATCGTAATTGCCGACTCTGGTGTTAAAGGTAAGACTAAAGAAACTGTTGCCGATGTTAGAAAAATGTATGACCAAGATAAAATTAAAGTTGGTTCTTACTTACAGCAATTGGGTGACTATGCTACATCAGCTAGTAATTATTTAACAACTGGCCATCTCAAACAATTAGGCTTAGTGTTTTCACTAGCTAACGAAATTTTAACCAAATTGAATTTATCGATTCCCAAAACTGATAAGTTGATTGAAGCAGCTAACAACGCTGGGTCATTAGGTAGTAAAATCACCGGTGGTGGCCGTGGTGGCTGTATCATCTGTTTAGCCAGAAACCTAAAAAACGCGCAAATGATCCAAAAGGCATTAATTAAAGCTGGAGCCGAACAAACTTGGATTCAACCCTTATCAATTTATGCGGAGGACTCAGACATTGACTAGAACAGCTCGAGCTTATACAAATATTGCTTTGATCAAATATTGGGGTAAAAAAAATCAACAATTAAAATTACCCTATACGAATAGCCTCTCTTTAACACTTGATCGGTTTTATACCGATACTAAGGCAACAATTATCAACGCTGATAAAGATATTGTTTATTTGAACGACAAATTACTCGATAATACGCAAAATAAACGCATCTTAAATTATTTAGAAACAATTCGAAATTTTTACTCATTTTCTGACCATTTTCAAATTGATTCAGTCAATCATGTTCCAACTTCAGCTGGATTTGCTTCATCGGCTTCAGGCTTTGCAGCCTTAGCTGCAGCAATTAATGAAACAAAAAAGCTTAATTTAAGTCGTCGTGAAATGTCGATTCTGGCTCGAAATGGCTCAGGTTCCGCAAGTCGCTCAATTTATGGTGGCTTCGTTGAATGGCAAGCAGGCCATGATAATGCGTCGTCATTTGCTGTACCGATTGACGAAACGCCAGATATTGATTTGTCGTTGCTTTCAGTAGTAATAAATCAACATAGTAAAAAGATTTCTTCAACAGTTGGAATGGAAAATAGCGTAAAAAGCTCCCCTTTTTATCCAAATTGGGTTACACTGGTGTCTTCAGAGATAAAAGAAATTAAGCAAGCAATTGCTCAAAAAGATCTTCAAAAAATTGGTGAAATTTCGGAACACAATGCGATGAGTATGCATGCTCTGACTCTTTCAGCCGATCCTTCGTTCACATATTTTGCACCGGAAACTATTCGAATAATTCAATTAATTCAGGAATTACGTCGAAAAGGTTTGTTTGCTTATGCTACAATTGATGCCGGTCCAAATGTTAAGATTATTTGTACGAAAGAATCGCTCCCTAAGGTTCAGACATACATCGAACAACAATTATCGGATGTTACTACTGTTGTGGCCAATATTGGCCCCGGTATTCAATACATCTGATACAAATTGAAAGGTATGATATTTTTGTCTACAGGAAAAGCACCTGGAAAATTATATTTGGCTGGAGAGTACGCCGTTGTTGAAACGGGCTTCCCTGCTGTCCTAACTTCAGTGAATAAATACGTTACAGTGACAGTGAACGAGTCTCAAAATGGCGGTACGATCCAATCGAAAAATTTAAATAAAGAGTTGATTCATTGGAATCGTCAAGGAACAGAATTAGTTTTCGATGATTCGGAAAGTCAATTACAATATATATTGGCGGCAATCAAGTTCGTTGAAAAATACGCACTTGAAAGTGACCGAAAATTAAGTTATTACGACTTACTTGTAACAAGCGAACTTGATTCTGAAGATGGTAAAAAATATGGTTTAGGCTCTTCAGCCGCCGTAACAGTTGCCGTAGTCAAGACACTAGGTGATTTCTATAACTTAGGTTTAACAGCAATGGATATTTATAAAATATCGGCCATCTCTCACCTATCAGTTCAAGGTAACGGAAGTCTCGGTGATATTGCTGCAAGTGCCTTTGGAGGTATCGTAGCCTATTATTCTCCTGACCGTAACTGGATCTTCAATATGATTAGAAATCACAGTATTACCGCAATTTTGGCACTTGATTGGCCTCAATTACAAATCAGTAGTCTGGAATTGCCAAACGACTTGGAACTAACAGTTGGATGGACTGGTTCTCCGGCATCAACTTCAATTTTAGTTGACCGGATTGCTTTGACCAAAGCTCAAAAGGTCGAAAAGTATCAACATTTCTTAAAATCAAGCCGTCAGAGCGTTGAGAATTTAATCAATGGCTTTAAGACTGACAATTCAACTTTAATTAAGGAAATGTTCAGTAAGTATCGCGAACTCTTAAAAGATTTAGCTGAGTTTAGTGATGTTCATATCGAGACTGAATTATTAACAAAACTTTGTGATATTGCCGAGAATCTCGGTGGATCAGCTAAAACTTCTGGTGCTGGTGGCGGTGACTGCGGAATTGTTTTGAGTGATAAGAATCTCGATGTAGCGGAATTGATAAAAGAATGGCAAGAAGTTGGAATTACCCCATTAACTTTAAAAATTGGAGACACAATTGCTCATGCCTAAACAGGATGCACAAATGCAACGTAAGGTTGAACATCTTTTCCTAGCCGAAAAGTTTTTTACTGACGAATCATTTGCTGATTTCGATGGCGTTAGACTTTTGCATGATGCCTTACCAGAATTACGTTTACAAGATATTGATCTTTCGACGAATTTCTTGGGCAGTAAAATGGCTCTGCCAATTTATTTCAATGCGATAACTGGTGGTTCTAATCAATCGGCTCACTTTAATAAAGAGCTTTCGCAATTGGCACATACGTTGTCGATTCCTGTTTCTAGTGGCTCAATGGGCGTTTATTTACGTCTACCGGCTGAAACTAAAACCTCGTTTACGACTTTACGAGAGAATAATCCAGATGGCTTTGTCATTGCAAATGTTTCTGCAAAAGCCAATGCTGCTCAAGCTCAAGAAGCGATTGATTTATTGCAAGCAAATGCTTTGCAGATCCATCTCAATGCTATCCAAGAATTAGCTATGCCCGAGGGTGATCAGGCCTTTTTGTGGTTAGATAATATAAAAAATATTGTCAGTAATGTTTCTGTTCCAGTAATTGTTAAAGAAGTTGGATTTGGAATCTCACAAAAGAACTTGACTCAACTATATAAGGCAGGAGTTAGAAACGTTGATGTCTCTGGCTCTGGTGGTACTGACTTTGCTCAAATTGAAAGTGCCAGAAATCAAGAATTAGATTTGACCTACCTAAATCAATTCTCACTATCAACCGTTGAATCATTGTTGGAATCACTTCCCTTTCAAAATAAAATGACCATCTTCGCTTCCGGGGGAATCATAACACCCATGGATGTAATCAAGGCCATTCGGTTGGGGGCCAGTGCGGTAGGAATGTCTGGTTTAGTGCTCCATCACTTACAAAAATCTTCTCTCAGTGAAACAGAAGCTTTCTTCAATGAATTTACTAAACAGTTACGATTGATCATGGCTGCAATTGGTGCAAAATCAATAGCCGAAATAAAAAAAGCCCCCATCGTATTCGATGAAGACTTAATCAATTATATGAATCAAAGAAATATTAAATTTTAACGTCTAAGCCCTTTGGGATAGACGTTTTTTATTTGCTGATTACTGTACCGGCCCCAACTGAATAATTTACCCTGATACGATAAACCGATCCATTTGTTGTCAAAATCAGGTTTAACATCTAGAATTACTGACTCACCATGCAAATATTTTTCAAATTGATCCTGACTCAATTCATAAACTGTCTTTAAATCATTAGGTTTGAGTGCCAATATCATTGCGATATCAGGCTCAAACCTATTTTTTTTGAATTCGCCCAACTTTAAGCCATTTCTCAAAATATGTAATCCTTTGAAACGATTGTCTAAACTTGCGGCCTGATATAAGAAATCACTGATTTTTAGCCAGTTAGTTTGATTCAAAGAATTAAGATTGGTCTTAGCAAATTGTTGTATAAATTTGAAATCATCTTTCTTGAGACCATCATTGATCTGGCGTTCTTTAGGTTCAACAGCCTCACCATCTTTAACCAGTTTACACATAAAGTGTCCCTCACCATTAAATTGATCTGGGAACATACGTAAAGTCTTTTTCAATTCAGGATTACCGTTGGCCCATTCTGGACGGCCATCTTCCATACCAGCATATTTCTTAACTTCAACCAAATGCATATCTGGATATTTGTCTAAAAACCAGGCTACATTTTGTTCATTTTCTTCAGGGGAAAAAGTACATGTCGAGTAAATTAGCGCCCCACCCTGATTCAATAATTTATATGCTGAGTCTAAAATATGTTGCTGACGATTGGCACATTGTTCAACGTAATCCAGTGACCAATATTTAACAGATTCTGGATCCTTCCGAAACATTCCTTCACCGGAACACGGTGCGTCAACTAAAATTTTGTCAAAAAAATCATCAAATTTCTTTTCGAAGTCTTTGGGAGAATTGTTTGTTACAACTGTATTAGTAATACCCATTCTTTCGATATTAGACGACAAGACTTTAGCACGCTTAGCATTTATCTCGTTACTGACTAAAAGTCCTTGAGAGGCCATTTTTGAGGCAATATACGTAGTTTTACTTCCTGGAGCAGCACAGAGATCTAAAATTTTCTCATTAACTTGTGGATCAACAATTTCGGTAACATACATTGCACTTGGCTCTTGACTGTAAACATACCCTGATAAATGATCGATCGAATTTCCATTGATTTCACCAAAATAACCAATATTGCTATATTCCAGTGGTTTATCTAAGGGATACGACACGTTCTGATAATTAGCCTTGAGCGGATTTAGTCGAAAGGCTTCTTGACTATCTGTTTGGATAGCGGTAAAAAGTTTTTCGGCACGATCTCCCATTAAATTACGATATTTTTCTTTAAAGTCATCACTTAAATCGACTTTCATTAAACTATTCACTCCGTTTTACAAAGAATATTTGCGACACTCCAACTAAAATGGTAATTAAAATTGCGACCGTCATGAACAAATTGAAGGTACCGTGGCTGATAATAACAATTTTCCAGTTTACACTTGCGAAACCTGCTGCAAATGGCAACAAAGTATAAATTAGATAACGGATCAATAATCCATTACGATAATTATTCTTCAAGTCACCAGTTAAATTTGACCTCGATAAATCAAATTTCAATGGCACTAAGATGTAAAAATCAATTGCAATGATCAATGACAATAACAATACGATTCCAACAAGATATAATTCACCATTATTGCTTGTTTCGGCATTGGTAAAATCATCCGTCTGAGGAACATATTTGTGCATTGATTTGACATGGAGAACCTTTTTGATTTTATTAAGACTCTCTTTATTAGACAATGCCCGACCATCCAAAACCGTCGTTACCTGATTAAGATGATAGTTCGACTTCGGTTGATTAGGAGAAAGTGATACCAACGTCTGTAAATTCAAAATATCGGCACCATCAAAACCAACATTTCCAATGACAGAAATATATCGATTATCAACCTTGATATATGACTGGCTTTGAGGTTTATATGCTTCAATTTCCGACGACTTACCTTGAACCGCAAATGGAATCTGTGAAGTAAAATCATCCATCGAGAAGTAACGACCTGATGTTATTGGTAATTTATTGACCTTGTTGTGACCATAAATATAGCCAATATCACTATTACTCTTTTCAAAGAAGATCAATTGATAGCTTGAAACCTTCTTTTTTTGATTTAATTCCTGTATAGCTGTAACTAAATTCTTTTTAGAATTAGTATGTAAAACTACTGCATCTTCACTCATACCCAAACGATTCATCGTATTATTATACTTGATGGAATCACTTTTGGAGATAGCGACTCCAGCCAAAAGAATTGACAGGAAAATAATAATACTCGAAATTATTTTTTTCATAAAAATCTCACCTATAAGTTTGTCTTGCTGTTAATGTTTATTGAATATATGCCATCTCCAGAGCCGAGAAATATTCACTGGCTGTGTGGACCGGTACGAGCCTGAGAAACGGTCTCGAACCTCGGTTTGTCCACAAATATTTTTCAGCTCTTCCGACTAATGGTTCTTTAGTAATAACTTATGGAATCAATTTAAAACGACAATTAATTACATTTTTATTTTATGCCTAGAAATTTATTAAATAAAAAGCACTTTTAAAAATAAATTAATAAGTAGCTGAAGATTAAAAGGTAAAAATTGATGTAATCATCAGTCTTCATTTTATTATTCCGACCATTAAAATACTCTAAAATCTGGAGACGTAATATTCAACTACAACATTGCTCTACTGATAATCTATTTTACACTATAACTGAAGGTTAAAAGGTGAAAAATTAATATAACCAGTGTTATTACAGGCTTAGAGTTAATATATTTAAATAAGCAGAAGTCTTTATTTTACTGTTCCGCTATTAAAAAATACTCTCAGCTCTGGAAACGGCATAAATTTTCAATCTTTAAACTATAACAACACACAAGGCTGAAACATAATTTATATTGTCCCAGCCTTGATTATTTTATTTGATTAAATACAACTGATCTTGAACCAGGTCATAATGTGAATATACTTGATTGACTGAATCAATTCTTGGATCCTCAATTATTTTAGCATCATCCCAAAATTCTTTACTGTCAGTCGCCCCATACTTTTCACCAATAACTAAGAAGTTAACATCCAATTGACGAATCTTTTGTAAAACTTGAAAATCAATATTTTCACGATCAGGACTCCAGGCGACAATCACATTGTCAACTTTAGTTCCATATTTATCCAAAGCAGCTAAAGCATCCAATGATTCGATCTCAGTCATCTGCAAATTCCCCGTTTGATTATATTTTGACCAACTCAAGTCGTCAGTACAATATGTTTCGACATCAATATCACGGAGACCTTTCGACAAATAGCCATTACCCGCCATCAACTCTAAGAAGCTTTCATTCGGAAATTGTTTCTTGATTTCAGCAGTAAAATCCTGAGTGACTGACGCCCAGTAACCAAAGCGAGTTTGTAAGTATGTTCTAAATTCGCCCAAATCGTGATCAAATTTTTCTAAATGTGCCGACATTGTCTGAAATTCGACCTCATCCAAAGTGACGTTATTTTCCATGTAAGACGTTATTTCTTTTTCAGTTAATTCAAATTGTGGGAAGTGATATTTGGGAAGCTCATTGTTATTCAAAGCTAAACAAATTCGTTCCATAAATTTAATTCGCGCATTAAACATCATTCCGTTCGGTAAAACAACAGTGTCTTCACGTAATCCATCAATATAATTCATTTGATCCCTCCAGAAAAATTTATCGATAATTCAGGCATACATCGACAATTATCTTACTAGAATTTTGCCAATACTTAAAGGATTAACTATGACGTTAAATATCCCGGATCTTCCGACTAGTTAAAAGTTATTAATTGAATCTCTGAAGGTTGAAAGGTAAAAAATCAATCCAGCCATTGCTATCACAGGCTTAGAGTTAATTTATTGAAATAATCAGAAATCTGCATTTTATTCCTGTCATTAAAAAAATAAATTAGTTGGAAGAGCTGAGAGTATTCATTTGCAACCGAGGTCCGAGACCGCCCTCTGGCTCGGACCGTTCCGCGCAGCAATTGAATACTCTCAGCTCTGGAAACGGCATACTTACCTAAACTTTCAACCTTTAGATTGAAGGATGAAAAAATGAATACTCTCAGCCCTGGAGACTACCTACTTATTAATATTCAATTAAATTTTAATGCTGAAAATATCACAATTATTTCCAATAATAACGAAAAAGTGTAATATCTTAGTTAGTACATGTACGAGGTGAAATATGTCAGAAAATAATAAACGGCGACAGGCTCCAAAGAAAGAAGAAAGCGGTTGGCAATTTTGGTTGCAAACCATTGCTTTAACTATTGCAATCTATGCTGTATTCTTCCTTGGATTCAAGTTCATTCTTTCGAACGATAAAGTTTCTGGACCTTCCATGCAGCCGACCTTTGAAAATAATGATAAAGTAATTGCGACGAGACATTCTAGTATCAGTCGTGGTGATGTTATCGTTTTGAAGGCTCCTGATGAACCAGGATCATTTTATATTAAGAGAGTTATTGGTTTACCTGGCGATACTGTTGTTTCTAAGAACAACAAAATTTATGTTAATGGTAAACTATATAAAGAGGACTTCCTCAATGCGGGTAAAAAAGTTAAGGAACCTGACACTAGTCTCTATGCGGGTAAGCCATACAGCTATACGTATAATTTCACTTTAAGTACTTTAGCTAAGAATTCTCCTGAATGGCAACAACGTTACAGTAGCTCTTACCTAAAGAAAATCGAACAGACTAATAAAGTTCCTGCTGGTACCTACTTTGTAATGGGAGATCACAGAACCGTTTCCAAAGACAGTCGAATCATTGGTTTCATCAATAAGAAGAGTGTTATTGGTGAGGTCAAGTGGCGTTACTGGCCATTGAATAGATGGGCAATCTTTTAAATCGAAGTTAATAGATAACTTATTGGAGGTATTTTCATGGATAAACCAAATATTGCTGAAATGATTATTCAGTACGAAAAAGATAAAGATATGACAGATACACAATTTGCTTTTGAAAGTCACATTTCGGTAGAACGTGTTCATAATCTAAAATCAGGCGACTATGAACCTACAGCAGCTGAAATAAAGTCAATTTTGGAATACATTAAGCTACATCAATAAGACAATATTTGTAGTTTACCATGATAGCGATGACCGTTTGGTTATCGCTATTTTTGTGTGCTAAAAAAGAAGTATCAACAATATTTAGTTTGTAAATATTGTTGATACTTCTATATTGATTTTCTTTTAAATAACTAAAGGTTGAAAGTTTATTTAAGTATGCCGTTTCCAGAGCTGAGAGTATTCAATTGCTGTGCGGAACGGCCCGAGCCAAGGTGTGGTCTCGAACCTCGGTGGTGTAATTGCTGAAGCAATAACGCCACTTTCGCTGCAAATGAATACTCTCAGCTCTTCCAACTAATTTATTTTTTAATAGTAGGAACAATAAAATGAAGACTTTTGAGTTACTTAAATAGATTAGCTAAAAGACCGGTAATAACAATTGTTAGATTGATTTTTCACCTTTCAACCTTCAGTTAAATAATCATAAATACGTGAATCATGAAAATAAATATAAACACCCTTAACTCCACGTTTTAGTAAAACATTAATTGAATTAAGAATGATTTTTATTTTAGCGGAATCCACATCATTCAAATCTGCCTGATGACGTTTCTTAAAAGCCTCTTGATCTTCATACTTTGTAATATCAATTCTTATGCCACCATTACCATTATAAACAACTGACGGGCCGATAATAACTGCTACATAATTGAGGTCAAAGCCCTGTACTGTATAAATCGAACCTATTTCGTCAATTGTTGAATCTTTTTGGGCCCAAGTAACATTGGAATAATTATATTGATCCCACGGTAAATGAAATTCACCTTCATTAACAAAGTGTTTCTTACCATCAAGGGTTGATGGATAATCAGCCGTTGCGACGATACGCGATTTCTGATAAATTGTATTATCCTTTCGCAGTTGTTGATACATTTTTTCAGCATCAGAATAAATTCTAAAATCATAGCCATTATGATTACCACCCAAGAACTCAGAATTATTATATTCTACGGACTCGAGCTGTAAATTATTTGTTAAATTGTCAATCCACTGAACGATTTTTTTAGGTGCTTGCATACGCATTTGAACGTGTAATGTTGTTTCTTGATAATTTAATTGGAATCTTTTAACTAAGTTATCAATAACCCTTTGTGACCAAAAGCTCTTTAATTTTAAGACTTGTCGTTCATCATAGACTATTACGACAACTTTACTCAATTTAATTATTTCTTCTAATTGATTATTTTGTTCAAAATTATTGTAACGATCGGCTTCACTTAATAACAAATGAGCTTCATCAATCACCACTATGTCCGGCGTTTTATCATCCTTATTCATTCGATTGATAAACGTAGTTGGGCGTAAAAATCGATTCTTACGTAATTCTGGATAACTCCCTGCGTTCGCTTGGTAGACCTTTAATAACTCGGGATGATTAACTAAAAAGTAATTGTCTGTTTTGTTCTCTTTAGCAATTTGCTCCAGACGAAGAAATAATTGCGTTAAAATGACACTTTTCCCGGTACCGGCATCCCCATTTAATTGAAATAGGCCCTTTTCTCGGTTATGTAAATTATCTTGGCAAAAATCAAATATTTCATTAAAAACATCTTGTTGTTCCGCGGTCAGATGTTTATCAGGTAAAACAGAATCTAGCATATTTATCTCCTAACAAAAATAGCACACCCTCAAGGTGTGCCAAAGTCAACTATTCGTCACTCTTTAATACTCCGCCAACAGCGTAGTGTTCTTTTTCCATTTCGTTTAAGACAACATGAACATGTTCTGCAGGTGCACCGGTGTTTTTAACAATAGCATCGGTAACATCTTTGACCATTCCTCTTAACTGAGATTCGGAACGTCCGGCAATCAAATCGATATGTACTAGTGGCATAATAATTCTCCTTTATTCATCAGCGTTTACAACGCTTATTTTAGTGTTAAATTGCTCTACATCAATGCTTGAATCTATTATGTAGAACTGTCCTAATTTTTTTGCTTCACATCGCTTCAAACCTGAAGACTTAGTATCGTCCTCTTTTCGTCCTCTATTTTTCGAGAATTCATCAAAAAGTCGTCCTGTCCATTCAGTAAACTTTGTAAACAAGAAACACCTAAATTATCTCATAATCTAGATGCTTTTCAAACTGCTTATTCTTTATATCTCCTATTTATAGTATTCAATTTATTCTTAACTTCTTCTTCTGTGACTGTAAAACTGTGACTGTAAAACCCAATATATTCACATAAATAGGCCAATACCATTGACGTCGTTAGACGGTGCGGTATTGGCTCATTTATTTTTTTCACCCTTTGGGTGAAAAAAAAACTCCACTATGTTAACGTGAAGTCACCACAACAAAACGTTACAAAGAAGGAGTTCCCAATGACAACTGTACATGAAAAAATAATATTTAACAATAAAAAAATCAAAGTAAATAACAAAAGTAGCGGCTTGAATGGAGATGCCGGTCTAATTGCTATCAATGAATTTATGCCTAAACTTCGATTAGACAAAGTATACCAAATCTATTCATGAATAGATTTGGTATACTACCTTTTTCAGTTAAATGGTTTTAAAGTAAAGTAAATCAATTTGTTTCTTCAGATAAATCTATAGTTATTATATTTTGAACAGCTTCATCAACCTGACCATTATGATACCGTATTACCTTAAAATCATCATCTTCATTTAATGATTTTAAAACCTCTTTGGTAAAACTAGAGGGATTATCATTTAAAATTTTAAAATCAAGGTTTTTAATCGCATTTTCATCATGTGATAAATTTCCTTCTTGATTATCAAGCCATTCGAGCATTTTCTTACTCCAAGATTTAGAAATCTCCCTCCATATTTCAGGTTTTCTTTCTTCACCAGGACTTTGAACAACTTCAACAGTTGTAGTTCTATATTTTTCAATACCTGCCGCCCTAAACCTACTAACAACATCCTCTTTATTTTCAAAGAAAACTGACATTCTACCACTTCTTTGCGTGATTGGTTCATACCTTTTGTTCAAAGATTCATATTGAATTTCGTGTAAAAACTTTATTCTATCAAATTCTGCATTTGAATTATCCTTCAGATTTGCTTTATAATCCAATAAATTTGTTATTTCATCAATTCTATGAACGCTTTTCACTGCCTTTGTAAGCTGATTTATAACAGAATTAAATCTTGTTTCTTTATCACTCACAACTTTTTTTACACCATCTAGGCTTAAATAGTCTGTCATTCTAAACAAGTCCTCTCAAAAAACTAATGAAATTGACGTGACTATTTTCTCCAATAATATTATCTATAGATATAACATTATAATCCGTTCCCATTAGTCCCTTCACTCTTTCTTCTCCGATAATCCAAAAGCTTTGACCATTCAACGATTTAATTGAGTTTGTATTATTTACATTTTTATAATTGCCATTATAAAAAATATAATAACCAGAAATATATGGATTATTTTTCAAAAATTCATCATATCCATCAATCTGATAATCTCCATTATTACCGATCTTATGATTTATTTCAGTATAAACATTTCCTTTACCGTCATATTCTTTACCATTTTTTGCCTGAAATGCATATTTATGAATTTTCTTATTCTTGTCCTTTATATATAAAACATAATCCGCACAAGTACGGGTCTTATTATTCGTAGACGGTCCCTTTTTGCCCGTTTCCTTATAGGAATCATCATAGTAAATCAAATCAGCTTTTGCATTACTAGGTAGAAGTATTTCAGACAAAATATTATCTGTTACAGATGTTTCCTTCATTGCATTAAGTGGAATAGTATAGAATGTTTTTTCTCCAATTTTTTCAATGGAATCAATTAATGAATAACCATTAGTATTCAAATTTCTAACCTCCTTTAATTATTGTAACTTCAATATTATTAATATTATATCATCAGTGAATTATAAATTAAGAATACCTATCGACAAAATCTTGAGCGATATAAAACATATATTACCTAAAAACGGCTATCCTTTTTGAGAGGATAGCCGTACTATTTTCATACAATATTTTCATGTTACAAACGTTGATTTATCAATGTTTGTCGGAGACCTCACCTTGAACCAGTAGGTTCAATATGTACTAATGGCATAATAATTCTCCTTTATTCGTGATTATTTTAGACACAATTTTTATTATAGGCAAGCTCTACAGCAACGATTGTTGCAATTAAGTAAAACTAGCTTTATTTTTTACTTCACATTTTTTCATCATGTTTCGTACAATTTTCGTACTACTTTTTGAAATAATCAGTCGATAATCGTCATGTCCATCTTTAAAAAAACACAAAGAAAAAGTACTTAAATTATCTCACAATTTAAGTGCTTAGTGAACTTCTTATTCTTGAAAGGCTTATCAAAATAATCTTGAACAACTCTAACATTCAAACATTGGACTCCAATAAAGTATTTTAACTAAACTGACTATTGTACAACTTTGCATAAAAACCATTTTTTTCTAGCAAACTCTGATGGTTACCTTGTTCAATTACTCTGCCATCTTTAATAACAAGAATTTGATCAGCGTTCTTAATTGTCGATAAACGGTGTGCTATCACAAAACTGGTTTTGTTCTTCATCAATTTAGACATGGCCGTTTGGACATCAGCTTCAGTTTGACTATCAATTGAGGCAGTCGCTTCATCCAAAATCAATACCGGAGCCTTGGTAATAAAGGCACGCGCAATACTTAATAATTGCCTTTGCCCTTGTGACAACTGTGAGGCATTTTCACTCAACATAGTGTCATAACCCAATGGTAGCTGACGAATAAAGGTATCAGCATTAGCCTCCTCAGCAGCAATCTCAACTTCCTTATCTGTTGCTTCAGGTCGACCCAAACGAATATTTTCTCTAATACTCATTGTAAAAAGAAATGACTCTTGTTGAACTATTGCTACATTTTTTCGCAAATCAAAGCGACGGATTTTGGTAACATCTTGACCATCTAACAACACTCGACCTTTTTTCAAGGGATAAAGGTTTGTTAACAAATTCATGATTGTAGTTTTACCGGCTCCAGTGGGGCCAACTAACGCTACTACTTCACCGGGGTCAGCGGTCAAATTGACATCATCAAGTATTAACCGTTGATCGTATGCGAATGACACATGATCAAAAGTAATGTGTCCGGTAACTTTCTCCAAACCAACTGCTTCTGGATCATCATTCTCACGTGTCTCATCAATCAATTCAAAGACACGCTCAGCACTGGCCAATGATAATTGCAGCGTATTAATTAAATCGAGAACATTATTAATCGGTCCGGTAAAATTACGTAGATATATTAGAAAAGTAAAGATGACACCAACTGTGATGTTGCCATAACCGCCGACAATGGAAATAGCTCCAACGGCTGTTATCAATAAGTAAGCAATATTGTTCGTCATATTATTGAATGGTCCAATAATTGAAGACAATGCCTGGGCCTTATAAGCTGCTTTGGTATATTGACGATTTACATCATTGAACTTACTCATAGTCGAATCGGTGTGATTAAATAGTTGTACTAATTGTTTACCACTGACAGACTCTTCAATTTGGGTGTTCAACTCACCCAGACTAGTTTGTTGATTCATAAATGCTTTTTGAGTGAGTTTAGCAATTGCTTTGGAAAATAAATATGTTGCAACGGTACTCAACAATGTAATACCCGTAAGTATTGGTGACAAAATAATCATTGCCAAACCCATTCCCAAAACACTGATGATTCCGGTAAATAATTGCACAAATGTCTGCATTAAAGCTGTGTTGATATTGTCAACATCGTTGGTTAATCGACTCATAACATCACCGTTATCATGGGTATCAAAATATTTCATCGGCAAACGCTGTAAATTCCCAAAGACGTCTTGGCGAATTTTGGTGCTGACTGCTTGAGCTACTTTAATAGTTACTGAATTCTGAAAATAAGTAAACACGCTCGAAATCAAATACATTACCGCCAACATGGCACAAATAACTAACAAATCATGCAATCTATTCTTACTAATAAACTTATCAATAACAATCCCGTTAACTCGATTACCAATTACGGTCGTTAATGTTGTAACAACTGTAAATCCAAAAACTAGAGATAATTTAAACCGATAAACATTTAAATATCCACCTATTCGAGCAACAGTCTTTTTCCAATCGGTTAGGGAAACTTTTTCACGGTGAATATTACGAGGTACTCTTCTACGCATCAAAGTCGACATCCCCTAACTGTGTTTGAATTAAACTACGATAAAAACTCGACTTTTTTAACAATTCTTTGTGAGTTCCACTGGCCGTTAATTTTCCATCCTCTAAAACAATAATTTCATCACAATCCATAACATTAGTAACTCGCTGAGAAATAATTAACGTTGTCTTATTGGTCCGTAATTGCTTTAAGTTATGTTTGATCTGAGCATTTGTAGATTGATCAACAGCACTTGTCGCATCATCTAAGACTAAGATTTTACTATTAGGAACAATGGCACGGGACAAGTTTAAACGCTGTCTCTGACCACCAGAAAAGTTCTTTCCGGCCTGTTCGACTGGTGCCAAATATTTTTTAGGTAGGTTTTGAATAAAATCGAACGCCTGTGATACTTGTGTGGCTCGTTTAAGGACTGTATCACTAGCAGCACCTCCGTAAATAAGATTACTTTTCACCGTTCCAGAGAACAATAATGAATCTTGTAAGGCTACCGCAACTTCTTGATGAACACTGTCCAAGCTCATGTCCTGAATGTTGACGCCACCTATTTTAATCTGACCGGAATAGTCGTCAAATTGCCTCGTTAACAAGTTGATCAATGAACTCTTTCCTGACCCAGTTGCTCCGATTATTCCAAGCCACTGACCAGATTTAATTTGAAAGTTGACCTTATCTAAAATTGGTTTACTGGTTGAATATCCAAATGAAACATCTTTAAAACTAATACTATCGTCAGCTGGCTTTTCATCATTTACAACTGGAAGTTCCTCGGACTCTGATTCATCCAAAACATCCTGAACTCTGGCAGAACTAGTAATTGCCCGTGAAAAGGATGTGATAATATTAACCGTCATAATCATGGCACTTGTAATCTGAATCATATAATTGACGAAAGCAATAATTTGACCATCACTGATAGTCTTGCTGATTGCTAAATCTCCACCATATGCCAAGGCAACTACGACTCCAAGATTTAACATCAACTGAATTATAGGTGACAGAATAACAGTCGCCATTGCGGCAGATTGCGAATTATTTTGAAGTTCTTGATTTTGTCTGCTGAATTGCTCTAATTGATGATTTTCCAAAACATAGGCTTTAACCGTTTTAGCCCCTTGTAAATTCTCACGCATTACTTGATTGACCTGGTCTACTGACTGTTGCATCTTTGTATACTTCGGAATACTGCGTCGCACGATAAGTAAAATAAAGATAACTAGAAATGGCATAATAACAAGCAAGATGGGAGCTAAATCAGGACAAACGATGATTGACATGACTATTCCTCCCAAAAGTAACATTGGGGCTCTAACCATGCTTCTAGTAACTATCATGACTAAATTTTGCATCTGTATTACATCATTAGTGATTCTTGTAATTAGTGTGGCCGGTGCCAGTCCATTAGCCTGACGGTTTTTAAGCGCAATCTCCAACATATGACTCCGCAAAGATTCACCCATTTTTAAAGAAGCATAACTTCCAAGAAAACCACAGCTACTACCAAAAGTTACCCCAATAACTGCAAACATTAACATCAACAATGCATGATGAATTACAAATGATGAATCACCTTTTGCTAAGCCTTGATCAATTATTTGTGACATTAAAGTTGGCTGTTGCAAGTCACTGAAGACCTCACCCAGCATAATTAATGGCGCAAGAAAAAAGAATAATCGGGCTTTACCATGGATATGTTGCATTACGATTCGAAACAAAAAATCACCTCCTAAAAAAAATGTCACGAATTCCATGACCTAGTAAGGACTAAGGATTCCGTGACACTGGTAAAACTATATGATTTATCTTAGTACAAGATTATTTTTGATACAAGTTTATTCAACCGAAATACTGGAGACAGAACGTCAAAATATCATCAACTTCAAAATACAAAAGAAACGAATAATCGCAAATAGAATCTCTTCCTTAAATTGATTATAAAAGTATCTAAGTAAATATTTTTAGAGTTTTTATGTCAATCGTTAAATAATAAAATTAACAAACTAAAGATTGGAAGACAAAAATTAATATAACTATTGGGATTATAAATCTGGAGTTAATTTATTTAAATAAATCAGAAGTCTTAATTTAAATTTTTAATTTTACAGTTCCTACCACAAAAAATTAAACTAGTGGGGAGTAGCTCTCATATTTATATTTAATCAACCTTCAAGTTTTGGATAAAGTGAATGTAATTTTATACGTGCATCTGCAGTTGTGAATTGCCAATCTATTGATAAATTTTTAGCATTACGTTCACTACACCATGCTGCTACTTCTTGTTTTAATTGTTCCATTTCTGGAATTCGCCTG
>NZ_BJDF01000017.1 GCF_005404815.1 Companilactobacillus huachuanensis | reverse complement strand
AACTCATTTACTATTTTGACTTTGAAATCCAGATTGTACTTAATCATAGTGAACCCCTCCAGGTTTGGATCATGTGTCCAACCTCATGGGTTCACTCCAGCGTTGGAGACTCGCGGGTTTTGCGAGGCTTCAACCGAGGTTCGAGACCGCTTCCCAGGCTCGGACCGTTCCGCGCAGCAATTGAATACTCTCAGCTCTGGAAACGGCATACTTAATTAAACTTTCAACCTTTAGTATTTAGTTATTATATCCATAAGAATTTAGGCGTTCCATTCGACTTTGATATATTTATATATTCTATGATTAGGGGAGATATAAAGATTTAATAATAAAATGAATTTGTCAATTTTTTATACTATAGAAAACAAGTACATTTTTAAAAAATATAAAATATCATATACAAATATATAAGAGTGCTAGTATTAAAGCATACCCAATCAATAAATAATTTGCATACAAATAAACAGATAGGACTCCTCATATAAAATGACTAATTTATTTTTTATCAGACATGCACATACGGTTTTAAATGGAAAAAGACTCTTTCAAGGTGGTCAAACTGACTCCGAATTGGATGAGGTAGGGAAAAGGCAACTGGCTGATTCTGCATCCGGAATGAAAAACGCTTTGCCATCCAGTTATTTACTCGTCTGCAGTCCTTTGATTAGAACTAAACAGACTGCTGAAGGATTACACTTGAATACCGAAAATGAAATATTTGATAAAAAGATTCAAGAAATTGGTTTTGGAACTTGGGAAGGACGATCACTTGAATCAGTAAAAAATGAATTTCCCAGTGAAGTTGCCAGATATTATACAAATGATCCAACAATGACACCTCAAGGTGGCGAATCAATTCAGTCAGTGGCAAATCGGATGGTAGCGGCTATTAATTATTATGCGAAAAGCGACTATCAGAATGTTGTCTTCGTATCGCATGGTAATTCAATTTCCATTGGACTAAGTGCGCTATTATTGGAATCGGCTCCATTTAAAAGAATCATCGCTGTACCCGATAATGTTTCCGTATCAAAGTTAGCTTTCGATGATAATATCAGTTTAAAATACTATAATCATACTTTTTATTAAGGAATTTACGTAAAGAGAACCCTTAATTGTGAAGAGTTCTTTTTTATTCAGCCTTTAGGCCTGGTTGAGTGTGCATAATCGCGCGAAATAAAAAACCACCTGCTATGCGGGTGGCAGTAATTCGTTATACGAAAACGGCTCCATTAGTTTTAAAATATAGGTGCCGAAGCCAACATTGTAAAATAACTAAAGGAGACGTTTTTTATGGCGAATAAACTCAATAGTTTTTCGCATACTAAATGGATGTGTGTAAGTACCATATCGTATTCGTTCCAAAGTATAGGAGAAAAATCATTTATAATCAATATCGACGCGACCTACAAGAATACATAATGATGTTATGTAAGTACGGTAGGCTTTAATGAAGCGACTGTACAAAAATATATTAGAGCTCAAGAGAAATCAGATATTGTTTTGGCACGCCGAAGCCATGCCTTGAGACGCTGACTGGTAACAGAGGCTTATAGCCTCAGAAAAAGCCACTTTAATTTGACGGGTGGTTTTTATTTGATACATTTTTAGTGTCATTATCTGACTATGCGTGTTACTTATCGTTGGTAGTGATGGGGTGATTTCATTTACTTTAGATTATTAATGAAAACTCCGAGCCCATATGATTTTACGTTGAAAAATATTTCACAGTATTAATATACACAAAAGATATATTAAAGTTGAAAAAGGAGCCCAAGCCAATTTATTGGCTCGGGCTCCTTCTATATTTTATTGATACTACAGTTCTAATATTATTTTTCCTGACTGTATAACGGCATTAATGGGAAGACACTAAAGCTTTGGGGTCAGTGATTTCGAGACTATATTTGTCGATAAGGGAATCTATATCTTCTCTAATCCCTGCAATTAATTTTTTAGCGTTGTTGATATGTTCTTCAGTATATTCGATTTCCATTGGAGCACGAGTATAACCAGCATAATGACCAGTAGCCTTCAGAGCAACATGGGATGAAATTGTCGAATCGGTGTACAAAATCTGTTTACGGAAGTTGCTCATAAGGATGTATGCATCAACTTTTGCATCGTAATTGTCGCATTCGAAAATCTTCTTTAATTTGTAATCTACATCTGGAACATAGTTTGTCATACCACCAATAATAGTGTCGGCACCCATCTGTGACCATGTTAACCAACAATTTTCAGTTCCTAAAATTACTTGAAAATCTTTATTATTTTGTTTTGCATCATAGTATACAGCTGATAAGAATTTGAAATTAACAGATGCATCCTTCAGACCTTTTAATCCGACAGCTTGGAGACGTTGAACAAAATTTAAAGTGAACATGAATCCACTTGTACTGGGATTGTTGTAGGCATAAGTGGGAATATTGACTGACTTGATAATTGATTTGAAGTAATCAAAAATCAAATTTTCAGAGTATTTGTTATACCAAGGGGCAACTGCTGCAACTGCATCAAATCCTAACTTTTCTGCAGATTTAGCTAGTAATACAGCGGAGGCAGTATCAGCAGCACCTACATGTGCAATTAATTTACGATCTGGGAATTTTTCACGAACTTTTGCAGCGACTTCGAACAAACCAACACGTTCTTCATTAGTCATAAGTGGACCAAGTCCATATGAACCAGTAACGAATAAGCCATCAACTCCGTTTTCGAAAAAGTACGTCCAAAGATCAGCTGTAGCAGCCTCGTCAACAGATCCATTTTCTTTAAATAATGTAATACAAGGTGAAATAACTCCATGAATATTAGACATAATTTAAAACCTCCAAATGTTTTTATGAAACCGTTTCCTAATTCACAACTCGAATTATAGTGAAAAATATTTCAATAGTCAACATAAAAAGTGAAAAATAAAATACGATATTTTCAGTCTTATATTGACAAACATTTCACATGGATATAGTATATTGGCATAAGGAAAGCGCTTTCTTATAGATTTAATTTAAAGATTTCTATTCTTATATCATTGGATGAATGGAGGTGTCCATGGTGGACGCTGTTACAGTAGGCCTTGATGTTGGTACATCAGGATTAAAAGTAAGTGTATATTCCTTGTCAAAAGAGAAGGTTATTCAAAATTTTGTTTCTAAGTATAAGGAACCTGCTATTGATGTAGGTATTTCAACTGTAGATAGATTTGTAGATACAATTATTTCATCGTTGAATGCAATTAGTGAAAAAAATGTGGTAAAATCTGCTGCACTATCGGTGCAAATGTATTCATTTGTTGTAATTAGAAATAAAAAGGAAGTTGTATATCAATGGAATGTACCTTGGCATAAAGATGCTGAAGTTGAGAAGATATTGGAAAGATTTGTAGATATTTCTGGATGTCCTGTTGATACATTGTTTCCATCCTATAAGATATTGGCTGCTCGAAAGGATCCAAATTTTAAAGGTGAAATACAGCCCTATGGGCTGCAAGAAGCAATCATTAATAGATTGACAGGTAAAATTGTTGGTGACTGGTGTAATGTTTCGTCATATGGATTTATTAATGTTCGCAAACGTGAATGGAATGAAGAATTGTTGAAATTAGCTGGATTTAACAAGGCGGAAATGCCTAAGCTTGTTAAATTTAATGACCCAGTAGGAGTGACCAATAACCCCAAAATTATTCAAAGTGATCCAATTACTATTGCTTGCGGTTTGGGTGATGGTCCCTCTGCTTCATATGCATCTGCCGGAACATCATCAATGGCTGCAAATATTGGTACCTCAATGGCAGTTAGAGCTTTTGTTCATAACATTGATGGAATTGATTTTCATCGAGTTTGGACTTATGTAGTTGATAACAATACATGGTGTGTTGGTGGAATAAGTTCAAATGGTTCTGCGGTACTTGACCATTTCCGGGATGTTGACGTGATAAAGGATTGGGAAGTGAAACCGGAAACAGCTGATCAAAAAGTTAAGTTTTTTCCTTGGAAATATGGCGAACGAACTCCGTATTGGTCAAGTTCTTTGAAAGAAACAATGTTAGGCGGAGATTCAAATTCCACGATGAATGATTACCGTGCATCAATTTTTAGAGGGGTTGCCTTTACCTTGGCAACCATGTACAGCGAGGCATATAAGGTTGTGAAAGAGAATAAAGCAACATTAGTTGTTGCTGGGGGTGGAGCAAAATCAGACATATTAATGGAGTATTTATCTGGAACTTTACCCGTTCCGATGGGAATACTAGAAGATTTTGATTATCTTGGTTCCTATGGTGCAGCCTATATTGCGGGTGAAGCAATAGGATCAAAACCAAGTAAGAACCAATATTTAGTAAAGGTTTATAATCCGACAATGAAGTATGTACGTGCCTATGGTGAATGGAGAGAGACAGCTAATTATTTAGCAAAATTCTATAATTCCACTGATTTCCATGTAAATAAGAATGCCAGTGAGTTTGCAGCTCTTATAGGAGGTGGAACCAATGCACGTTAAGATGGTTAGTGGTTATCAAAGTATCGCTACAATAATATTATTAATTCTTGTTGGATTTACTTTAAAGAAAAAGGGTGTAATTTCAGATAGTCTTCAAAAAGGATTAAATGGTTTTTTGATTAAATTTATTATTCCATTCTCTGTTTTCTCCGCTTTTTTGACACCATTTGATTGGGGAAAGGCAAAGACATCCCTCGTATTAATCGTTGCGGGTATTCTGTTCTACCCGGTAATGCAATTTCTTGTCACTAAAATAATGTATTTCTGGATTAAAGATGATGAGAAGAAAAGATTATTTCAATTTAACACTACATATTCAAATGCCGTGTTTATGGGATATCCATTTGCGCAAGCATTATTTGGTGCCAGTGGTCTATTCTTCGCCTCTGTTTTCAATTTGCCATTCAATATTTATCTTTGGTCAATTGGATTTGCACAGTTTACTAAACAGCCAATGAATAAGAAAGGAATTCTTAACACATTAACAAATCCTGTCATAATTGCTTGTATCGCCGGATATGCTTGGTGGTTGTTACAGACCTTAGTTCCAACAAGTGCAGATATTGTGTTAACCCCAATTAAGAATGTCTTTACGGCAGTTGGAGCATGTAATACGCCATTGTCGATGGTGGTTATTGGTGGAATGCTTGCTGATTCTAAAATTGGCCAAGTGCTTGGAGATAAGCAAGTATGGTACTTTGCCGTTATGAAACTACTTGGAGTACCAGCATTGATGTTACTTTTATTATCCGCTGTTGGATTCAAGGGGTGGACTTTAGCTATTCCTGTCGTTATGACTGCTATGCCAACTGCTGCAACCGGTGGTATTCTTGCAGGACAATACGATATACACAAAGAGTTAGCCGCGTCTCTAATAACATTCACTACGGCACTTTCGGCGCTGACCATTCCTATTTGGTTAATTATTATTTTGAATATTGTTGGATAAATATATTTGGAGGTTTTTGAATTATGACAAAAGTAGTTAGCTTAGCCCGCTCGTTTGCTAAATTAAGTAATGAACCTATAAAAAAATTACAAGATGCAGGTTTTGATGTAGTTATTAATAGAAATTTTGATGTATACGACGAAGATAAGATTGCCAAGATGATTGGAGATGCTGATGCAGTAATCGTTGGATCGGACAAAGTGGGTCAGACAGTGTTTGATAGCTGTCCCAATCTTAAAATTGTTTCAAAACAAGGGGTAGGTTTGAACAATGTTGATCTTGACCTTGCACGTGAACGTGGAATTAAAGTGACAAATACACCTGGAGCCAATAGAGAAAGTACTGCTGAAATGGCTTGGTTGTTGTTGATGGCCGCTAATAGAAATCTTTATCATGAATCGAATGAATTGAAGAAAAATAATGGTGATTACGGTGCAAAGACAATTCAAAATGATCTATTCGGTAAAACCATTGGTATTATTGGATTTGGCGCGATTGGTAAAACAGTCGCAAGAATTGCTACTGGATTTAAAATGAAGATTTTAGCGTATGATCCATTTATCAATTTAGATGAGATTGATGAGGATGATTTTCAAGCAAAATTAGTTACAATGGATGAATTATTGAAAGAATCAGACTTTATAACAATCCATTCTCCTGCAACAAAGGAAAATCATCATATGATTAATGAAAAAGCCATCAGCAAGATGAAGAATGGTGTAGTTATTACGAATGCTGCACGTGGAGAATTAATTGATGAGGATGCATTATATTCTGCTTTAAAGTCAGGAAAAGTAAAAGCAGCAGGTTTAGATGTGTTCGAGGGCGAACCACCGATTGGAAACAAACTGTTAACTTTAGATAATGTGATTGGGACACCACATGTTGGCGGACAATCAGTTGAGTCTAGTCATAAGTTAGGTTTACATGCTGCACAAAATATTATAGATTTTTTTAAATAGATGAAGGAAAAGCATCCCTTAAAAGGATGCTTTTTCATTTTATGTTGGTATATTGTGAAAAAAAGAATTTGTTAAAAAACTTATTAAAACACAAAAACTGAAAATAATTGCAATAATTTCACAAAGTGAGTACAATATACATTATAGAAGATAGCGCTTAATTATGCAGTGCAATGGGTGCTTTACAAGTAAGGCGGTAAAATGGATGGGTAAGATAACGTTGAAAGATATTGCACAGGAGACGGGATATTCAATTTCAAAGATTTCACGTGCAATCAGTGGTAGTGGTGCAATAAATAATGATGACAAGCAAAAGATTTTGGCAACAGCCAGAAAAATGGGATATAAAACTACAACAGTTGAGCTTGCTGAAGAAAACAATTCTGCAAAAATTGGCGTATTGATTCCAAGATTTGATGCAATGCTTACGGCTGATTTTATCCAAAGATTAAATGACCGGTTGTTAGAAATGGGATTTATAGTAGATTATTACACGGTAGAGGGCTCTACGATGGAAGAACCAGACCTTTTACGATATGTGTTAGATCATAATTATAAGGCTGTTATATATAAACCACGGCAAGTTAAACGGGATGTTCAAGCAGTTATAAATACTTCAAAAACTCCAATCTTTTCATACGGGCAAGTGTATGGTAATTGTATCAATATAAATTATGATAATTCTAAGATGATGTATGAGATGACAAACATTGCTATTAATAAAGGTGCTCACAGTATTCTGTACGTAGGTACTTTCAAAGATGATATTGAGGTGGGTTATAAAAGATTTGATGGGTTCATGAAGGCTGTGACAGAGCATAACGTAACTTACCATTACTTGGAATCCGCATGTGACATTGATGCTTCATATGAAATGGCGAAGAAAATGGATTTTTCTAATTATGATGCAGTGATTACAGCAAACGACAAACTGGCACTTGGAGTATTTAGGTATTTGTCAGAAAATAACATTATTGCTGGGAAAGATATTATACTATCTGGTGTTGAAAATTACGATGAAACAAGAACTGTTTCTCCGTCATTAACCACGGTTAAACTAGACAATGATGCTGTCGTAGATAAGATAGTAGACAAATTAGATAAAAATGATTTTAATGCTGAGAATCAAATTGTTCCATATACCATTCTCAGACGTGATTCCTTATAGTTTTTTGTAAGCAAATAAGCACAAAAAGCTGGCAAATCAATTTGATTTGCCAGCTTTTTAATTTAGTTTGGTTTAAATAATTCTAGTTAGTGAGCTATTACTTTTTAGATTCCTTGTAAAGTAAATGAAAGTGATAAATCTTTACTTGAATCGATTTGATATTGAGAATGTACTGGTGCTCCCCAAGAATCATCACCACCAACACCCATTTGATTAGATAGTATTCTAATACGTGTGCAATATGGAATTGGAAGTTCATAGCGATGTTTGGCATTTTCAATTTCATATTCACTGAATGGCAATACACTTTGTTCAAAAGGTACATCTAGTGCAGCAAATTTCAGGCCATTGCCATCATTATCAGTAACTTCTAACCATCTAGTTTCACAGTGATTACCGCTTTCTTGTGGGACCAAATAAGGTGTGAAATTACTTGCTGCAGTTCCAGAATAAATTCCTAACTTTACACCATTTTTACGGTCTAAATAGTTTTCCTCAGGACCAAATCCGTAGAACTTATAATTGTCATACTTTTCGGGTATTCTGAAGTCCATACCAAATGATGGAATTATTGGCTGAGCATCAGTACCCTTGAACGTTGCCTTGATAGTTATTTTACCGTCCGGTGTAACACGATATGTTACTGTATTGAAAGCTTTAGTAGGGAGAGCTAATTGATGCTTGAAAGTAACAGTGACGGATGTTTCATCATGACTAATTACAGTGTCTGTTAATTTTTGATATTTTCCAGCTGTTAGCCAACTTCCGAATTCAAATCCCCCATTATATCCTTGATCATTATTAGTGGTTGCACGCCAATAGCCTGTCATAGGTACATCTGTGATGTATTCAACGTTATTGTATTTATAAGAAGTTAATCCACCTTGAGCTTTTGATAGTTGGATGCTAAAGTTTTCACCACTAATACCGATGTTGGTACTGCCCAAAACAAGGTTAATAGGTTTTTCGATTTTTGGGGTGACCGTAATGTTTTGCAAGATATTCTGAGTAAAACTGATTTCATATCCTTTTTTTGCCCATAATGTATCATTTTTCAGTTGAGCTGAAACCTCAGTTAAGTATTCACCAGTAGAACTGAATTCAGGCCACACAACGTTCTGACTTTGAGTTTCTTGAGGTGCAATGTCCAATTCGAAATCTTTAGACCAAATGTATTTACCGTCTTTTTGGACTTTCGCGACAAAAACTAGATTGTTTGTATTAATGAACAAATACTTATTTGTAACTGTGAATCCATTACTATCCACTGTTAATTTAATATTTGAGTAATCCTGTTTAACTTCGGCGGCTTTTGGTGAAGCAGTTGTTCTATCAGCAAATAAAATGCCATCTCCACAGAACTCGTAATCACTGGGGCGGTCATCCCAATCTCCACCATATGAGATTACTTCTTTATTTTGGTCATTTGTAGTTAGCAGGGCCTGATCGATGTAATCCCATATGAAGGCGCCTTGGTATTGTTGATATTGATCTTCAAGATCAGTGTGAAGCTTCATTCCGCCGGTTGAGTTGCCCATCGAATGCATGTATTCACATTGAATGAATGGTGTGCTTGGATGTTCCTTAATAAATGAAACTACTTCATCTGGTTTGAAGTACATCTCAGTAGCCATATCTGAATATTCTTGATCAAATCCAGCTCTAAAGAACCCTTGATAATGTACTAATCTAGAATCATCATGTTCATGGAACCATTTAACACTTTGGACAAGATCACGGCCGGCGTATGACTCATTACCGCATGACCATATGAGAATGGCAGCGTGATTTTTATCTCTTTGGAACATTGAATTATCACGATCTAGAACGTTAGGTAACCATTCTAGGTAGTCACCAGGAACATTCCAGGATTTACCTTTATCATCAATTTGAAGCCAAGAACCATGTGATTCGATGTTCGCTTCATCAATCATATATAGACCGTATTTATCACAGAGTTCATACCACAGAGTTTGATTAGGGTAGTGGGATGTTCGTACAGCGTTAATATTATGCTGTTTCATAAATTTAATATCGAATAACATATCTGCTTCAGTGACGCTGTGACCATATTTGTAATCAAACTCGTGACGGTTTACACCTTTAAAAATAATACGTTTGTTGTTTAAGAACATTATTCCATTTTTCTTCTCAAATTTTCTAAAACCAATATGTGAAGAGATAACTTCTTGAACAGAGTCGTTGTTCAAAATACTTAGAACTACCTTATAAAGTGAAGGTGATTCTGCGCTCCATAATTTAGGTTTTTTAATATTTAAATTGGAATTATTTAGCTCTGATAAGGTGAGTTTCTTGTCAATTACCGCCGCTCCATCGTGATCCAGGACCTCTAAGCCAAATGTAGTATCTTCAGTAGAATTGTTTATTCTTGCATTAATTTTTAAAGAACCTTCCGAGAGATCATCATTAAGTGTAGGTTTAAAAAAGATATCTTGAACGTTAGTTTTAGTTCTTCCGTAAAGAAAAACATCGCGAAAGATTCCAGAAAGGCGAATCATGTCTTGGTCTTCAATCCAACTTGCACTCGAATATTTGAAAACTTCAACAGCAAGTTTATTAGTTCCGTCGATCAGAAAGTCTGTAATATTAAATTCACTAGGTGTGAATGAATCCTCACTGAATCCAACAAATTTACCATTTACCCAAACATAAAAGGCAGTTTGTACACCTTGGAAGGACAGTGTGATATTTTTACCGATTAGTGAATCATTTACAGTAAAGTTACGGATATAAGCAGCTACAGGATTAAATTTTTTCGGGAATTCTGGAGGAACAAGTTGTTCATGCCCATCCCAAGGATATTGAGTATTTACATATTTAGGATTGTTGAAACCTTGAAGCTCCAATTGACCAGGTACTTTAACAAAATCAAAACGTGAATCATCGAAATCAGTTTTATAGAATTCCTTTGGATGCAAAGAAACATTATCTGAAACAATTACTTTCCATGTCCCGTTCAAACTTTGTTTAAGATCGGTTTTACCAGTTGCCAATTCTTGTTTATTTTTAAAAAATTTGAAATCAGAATGAGCTGGGCAACGATTTATTGAGAACGTTTGAGGATCCTCTAACCATGATAATTTTGGTTGAGTGATAATTGCGTTAATTTTATCCATATTAGTCTCCTATTATGTTTATATATAAAAACCAGGAAATTTGTTTTTCCTGGTTTTTAATGTTTTATAATAATTATTTTTTATTTCTTATCTGGCCAAACTTTAGAATAGTCGAGACCGATAACGTCTTTAGTTACTTGTTTAACTTCATCGGTTACATCATCCTTAGAACCACCATCGCGTAATCTAGAAATTTCATCAACGATAACTTTGTGGTTCTTCTTATTTAGCTTATAGAATAGAGAAATGATAAAGGCTAATAGAATTAATGTACCACTACCGAAGAGAATAACATTTAAAATTGCGTTTTGAGTGTGCATAGATTGAGTTGTTGCATTCTTCATAAATCCATTGGCGTCAAGATACATACCAATAACGATACCAGATAATCCAGATGTAACACCACGGAAAAAACTGACAACGGATTGGAAAGTACCGGCACGGTTTTCACCGTCAACCAATTCACCAAGATCGGGCATGAATGGATACATGTTCCAAGGAAGGAACCAATCAATAGCTCTAGCAACGATGAATAGAAGCATGATGATTGTTAACATGACAATTGCATTTTGTGGGTGAACCTTACCTAAGAAGTAAAGAACAGCAAATGTAATTAAATCGATGATAAAGGTAATACCATAAATTTTACGAGGTCCAAATTTAACAACTGCCCAGCCACCGATAATAGTACCGATGAAACCAAGACCGGCAAAGGACATAATATATCCGGCCATTGAAGCAGTACTGTGTAAACAATAAATTACATAGTATGTGAAGACCATGTTCATAACGTCGAAACCAGTAAATGATAGAAGGTAAATGAAAATTTGTTGTGTGTAAGCTTTAACTTTGAAGACTTGTAGGTAACCAAGTAATTGTTTTCCAAGTAGCTTCCAGAATGAACCTTTTTCTTTTTGTCCAGTTTCCTCAAGATGCTTAGCAGCAGCTTTGTCAGCAGCATTTTCAATATCCTTAACGGGCATTTCCCATGTGTTAAAGGCTGTTAGCCATAATCCGAATAGATAGAAACATGCGAAGAAAATACCATTAATAGTCAAAGCCATAGCACTGTGTTGACCATAAACGTGGAACAATTGTGCAGGAATAAATGATGCAAAGAAGTTAGAGAATGCGGCGAAAACTAATCTTGTTGTTGAAAGCAAGGTACGTTCGTCGAAATCAGTAGTCATTTCGTTAGGTAATGTTGAATAAGGTACTGTAATCATTTGTTGAATCAATAAGAAACCAAGATATACAAAGAAGTAGTACCAATATGAAAGTCCACCAAACCATAGCAAAATATATGAAAGGATTAGTGGTGATCCCCAAATGAGGAAGAAGTGACGTCTACCAAAGATCTTACCAAGTTTAGTATGGTAGAAGTTATCAGTGATACCACCAGCAACTAATCCGAATAAAGCAGTTACCCAACTACCAATGGCGATAATTGATGCACCCTGAGTAGCAGATAAATTACAGAATGAAGTGAAGAAGAACAACATCCATGCTGATTGTACAGCTTGAGCACCACCACTACTAAAGTCTGTTAAACCGTAGCAAATGGCTGTCCACAAGTTGATCTTGCGTTTTGTATAAATTCTTTTAGAAAGTTTATCCATTGTACGCGCCCCTATTAGTATAGAAAAATTTGAATAAATAATTGATGAATACCGGCTAAGAATGTTCATCAAGATAATAGGAAGCGGTTTCAAGGGTAACTTTAAGGAGTTTTTAAAACATATGCAAGTCAATTTTTAGAAATTATTCAATTTATTTTTTTTACACACATTGGTATAGGTCTAAATGTATACTAGCAAAGCACTGATAAAGCTGAATATGTACCCCAATGGTATAGACAAATTTCGATAAATTGGTATGTAAAAAGTGCGTATTTACATATTGAAAACGCGTCAGTCCATGTTAGATTGAATACATGGAAGCGGTTTCGGCTAATATTTTGAATGTTGGGAGATAAATGCAATATGGATGCAAAGAGATTTGTTGTATTAAAGGACAGTTCTTTAACGGATTTTCTGTTATCACCTATTAATTATGAGCGTCAATCAACAGTACCTCCTAGAAAATTTAAAGAGGGTTTACGCCCAAGTCCATATGAATATGAAATGGATGGAATTGATAATGAATATCCGGGAAGAGATTACTTTTTACATCATAAAGTTATTGATCATCAAGAATTAGATGACAATGTTAAGTATTCAAAAGTATACTCTGGATTTGAAGATGACTTTGTAACATTATCAAGTGAACTTCCAGTGCCAACCATTTTACGTTGTTGGGCAAAGACATTCATTGATACAGATGCTGATAAGAAGGTTCCATTCAAAATTTCGACACCTGGTGGAATGAAAATTTGGGTTAACGGTAAGTTAGAAGTTACCTATAAGAATTACACACGTAACACAACAAAGTCAGAAAATATTGAACTTAGTTTAGATAAGGGTACAAATGAAATTGTCGTTTATTTTGATGATTTAGGTGAACGTGATGTAGATTTCATTTTTTCAATGGTTAACCT
This sequence comes from Companilactobacillus huachuanensis, assembly GCF_005404815.1. Taxonomy (GTDB): domain Bacteria; phylum Bacillota; class Bacilli; order Lactobacillales; family Lactobacillaceae; genus Companilactobacillus; species Companilactobacillus huachuanensis. Next base: position 67,266 of record NZ_BJDF01000017.1, on the reverse strand, counting down.
TGGAAATTATACTCTAAATGGTCATTTGCCATTGTCTTATGATGCAAGTGTCTTAGTAAATGCACAAAATACTTTGTCATCTATTTATTTCCTAAGTGATTATTATGATGAAGGTGATATTAAATTCTTTACTGACTCTGATGAAGCCAATAAATTGAGAATTAGATTTAATCCACCTACAGAAGATCCATACAGTGATATGCAAAGTGGTGATATTACTGAATTCAAACATGGTGATCGTGAAATTGATATTAAAACTGGAAAGCATAATTATGTTCTAGGTAATACCTTTGATTTTCAATTTGCTTCTTTAACTAATGTTGAATTTGGTTTGAAGATGCCAGATGATTCATGGGTTACTAGAATTGTCACGTTGACTGTTTACAATACTCAAAACTATCAATCTGTTATTACTGCAAAAACCATTAAAGACAGAAAAGAACAAGCACTTGAATATTATTCCAAGCAAGATTTGGATGATATCAACGTTGCAATGACAAAAATGTATTTAGGTAAAAAGCTTAAATATGAAGATGGCCATAAGCTACCGTTTGAATTGGAAAGTGCTTTGAATTTAGTAAATAGTCATGGTGATTGTGCTGACTTTATTCTTGCGCCATTATTAATGTTCCTAACTAAGTACCCAGACAGAGTACCTCAAGAAATTAAAGATACATTGAAAGAAACCAGTCTTAAGTTCCGTTATTGGATTGATGAGCCTGGTAATGATGTAATGTGGTACTTCAGTGAGAACCATGCATTCTTATTCCATATTGCTAGATACCTAGCTGGCCATTTGTATCCTAATGAAAAATTTGAGGTTAGTGGTCATACTGGTCAACAACAATATGAATTAGGAAAGAAACAAATTGAAGATTGGTTTGATGAATTTTTCGAATATGGCTTAGCCGAATGGAATTCATTAACTTATATGCCAATTGATTTAATCGGATTATTCGTACTATACAATTCCGCACCAGATAAGAATATTAAGGATCTTGCTAAAAAAGGATTAGACTTCTGTTTCCAAATTATTGCTATGAACTCATTTGGTAAGAACTACGCTTCTACATACGGTAGAGTTTACGAACATAATTTGAAGAATATTGCTTTAAGTGAAATTGCAAGTTTATCAAAGGTTGCTTTTGATATTGGATGTTTCAATGATGCGTTAAGGGATGTTGTTCCATTCGCATTGTCAGATTATGAACCAAATCCTAAATTGGCTAGTCTTTTTGAGCCAGAGGAACCTTTGCATTTCGAATACATTCAAGGTGTAAATAAAGCTCATTCATATATTTATAAGACTTCAGAGTACGCAATGGCTGCGGTAATTAACTATAAAGTTGGATTACATGGTGTGCAACAACACAATATGAATGTTGCTTTGAAGGGTATGCTTAATAATATCTGGATTAACAATCCTGGTGAACGTAAGTTTAGTGGGGATCATAAGCCAAGTTATTGGGCAGGAAATAATCGTGAACCACAGATTAATCAATATAAGAATTATCAATTTATGTCATATGAATTAACAGAAGACGATCTACAGTTTATCCATATGTATTATCCATACTGGGAATTCGATGAAGAAATTATCGGAGAACATTATGTAGCATTTCGTAAAGGTAACGCTGCAGGGTTTGTTCATTTCTCAAACAGCATCAAGAAGACTGAATTTGGTCCTGAAACTAATAGAGAGTTTATCAGTGATGGGTCTAAACATTTCGTATTTATCACATGTTTCACAGTAGACGGTAAATTGCCAACAGAATCTGAACTTTTGAATCGTTTTAAAGTTGATGATACAAATCGTGAGGTTGAGGCTGATGGACATAAATTTAGGGTTGAAACTGAGAAGCTATTTGTAGATGATAAAGAGGTACCTACAAATACAGCAAAGTATCTTAAAACTGGCGATTTTGTAGAGTAAATAGTAGATAGGCGATGAAGAAATGACGAAGGTTGTAATTGGCATCGACATTGGTGGAACTACGGCTAAGTTCGGCGTAGTTAGTGAAAATGGTCAACTTATTAATAAATGGTCAATTCCGACTAAAGTAGAGGACCATGTCCAAGATACTATGAGAAAAATCATCTCTAGTATTAAAGAACATATCGATGATTTAGATCTTATAGGTATTGGAGTTGATGTACCTGGCTCCGTTAGACCAGAAACTAAAGAAGTTTATGATGCTAATAATTTGGGCTGGGAATCAGACGTTGATATTAGACCCTTTTGGGGTGAGGAATTTAATGTTCCCATAATAGTGGAAAATGATGCCAATGCAGCAGCACTTGGAGAACAGTGGCAAGGATCTGGAACAAAACCCAATCTTCTATATGTTACTTTAGGAACGGGTGTTGGTTCTGGGTTAATCCTTGATGATAAATTAATCAGGGGAGCCTCTGGTGCAATAGGTGAAATTGGTCATGTTGTTGTTGAACCTGATGGGTACCTTTGTACCTGTGTTAATTACGGTTGTTTAGAGACAGTTTCGTCGGCAACTGGAATAGTTCATTTGTATAGGGATATTGCAAAGGACAAGGCAGACATGTCATTAACATCTGAGGATATATTCAATAATGCTGAAAATGACTCAGTCTTTGAGTTGATTGCTGTTGAAAAGGCATGTGATTACCTTGGAATTGCTTTTGCAAATGCTACTAATTTATTGAACTTGGATGAAATAATTATCGGCGGAGGAGTATCCAACGCAGGTGAATTTTTAAGAGAAAAGGTTGAAAAAGCAGTAAGCAAACATATATTTAAGAGTGATGTGGGTGTTACAAAAATCAAACTCGCTTCATTAGGTAATGATGCCGGAATCCTTGGAGTATGTTACCTTGCTTTGTCCGAGATTATTATCAATTATTCTCCTAATATAGCAAGAAAATTTAAATAATGAACATATTTTAGACTACTGCTTTCTTGTATAGGCTAGATAGGGTCGCGGCCTTGTCTAGTCTTTTCTTTTTCTTTGATTTGCCGAAAGTGAGGAGAAATATTATGATTGATCAATTTAAATTAGAAGTTGATTTAAAAAATAAATTGGCAAAAATCGCTAATTCAAAACTAGAAATTTCATTTAACAGTGCTGGAAAAGCCGATTCATTAAAATATAAAGATATAGAATTATTGAAAAATTTAAATGGTGAGCCTAATGATCCAGATAAAAATAATAGTTTCTATTGTGACTATCATATGGATGGAAAAACGGTTAATTTAAATCCAGATAAATTGGAAATATTAGAGGATTCATCAAAGCGAAAACATATTGCCTATGTTGATAATACTGGGAAACTCGGCCTTGCTTATCACATTATTGTTAATGTGAATGATTCAGGTATTTATTCGTACGTGAAAGCTTGGAACAATTATTCAGAAGTTTTTCCAATAAATGAATTGAGGACGGTTTATCGTGTTGATCAATCACTTTTCCCAATAGGATTTAATGGAGTTAGAACTGGATTACAACCATCATCTAAACATATGATGACAGGTCAAAAGGTTCAAGATGAAACTTATATAATGAAGGACGGATCATTATATGACAGCAGCATGATCTATTCTAAATATGATTATGCTGGATATTTAAAAGATACAGATTTTTGGGGTCAATACGGAGATAAGCTTGGTATTTGGCTAGTTGTTCCAGACAAAAGTGCATATGGTTGTGGCCCGTTGAATCAGGATTTGATGGTTCATTATGATGGAATAACTTTGAACTATCTTGATAGTGAGCATTTTGGTAAAGATCTATTTTACATACCTAAAGATTGGCATAAAACATATGGCCCTTGGGCAATATACTTAAATGATGGAAATAAAGATGATGTTTATTCTAGATCAAAAAATGAATTAACACAGTGGCCTTACGATTGGGTTGATGAGTCCGATTATAAGCATGAGTTATTCTCTCTAGGTGGAAAAATAGAGTCTGAATATAGGGCTTATGATTATACGGTTATTGTTACAGATACAAATAATGGGGAAGAACCAATTAACAAGCAAAAATCAGGTTATATATATTACTCGAGTACAAATGAAAATGGATTTTTTGAAGTTACGAATATTAGGGCCGGCCATTATTGGGTCTATGCATATGCAAATATTTCTGAAGATTTAGAACTTCATTTTTTGGAAGAGATAGATATTTCTAACGATGCCTTATTGGGTTCGTTTAGAATTAAACGTGATTCTGATTCTATATGGCAAATTGGCGAGGGAACACATACAACGGATGGTTTTAAATTTAGTCATGAATTAAGAAATTATAATTGGCAAGGGTTAGTTCCAGATAACTTAGACTATTACATTGGTAAAAGTACGGATTGGTACTATTTGCAAAATGACCTTGGCAGATGGAATATTCATTTCACTAAAAACAAATTAGATACTAGTAAACAAATTGAGTTACAACTGGCATTTGCCGGAGTGACTCAAAAGAATATGAAAGATACTCAAGGCACATTAGTATCTTTGAAATTGAATAATAAAAGTTTAGCAAATAAATATTTTTCTAATGATCGAGCAGCCTATCGTTCAGCCATGAAAAGTGGAGCATACCACCTATGGAAGGTGTCAATTCCGGTAGATGAGATTGAGTCCAATAATATTATTTCAATTACAACTAATGGATATGTAATGTATGACTCAATTAAATTGCTACAGAAAAAAGAAGGAAATAACAATGGATAATAATGCTGAATACGAAACAAAAAAAATCCCATTTTTAAAAAAATTAGGATTTTCTGCTTATCAATTAGCTAGTGTAACTGAAACTATGGTTAACACCTGGCAAATGTTTTACTATACAACTTACTTGGGCATTAGTATCTTTTTGGTAACATTAATGTTTACTGTTGCTAAAGTTCTTGGAGCTGTTATGGCACCAATATATGGCTATATTTCAGATAGACTATATCAAACTAAATTCGGCCGTAAACATGGACGTAGAAAGTCAATGCTGTTAATAGGTATTCCCTTGAAATTCGTTCTCTACATTACGATGTGGATTCCAGGAATGCCAACTTATATGTATTTCATCCTATTTATTTTGTATTATCTTGCACAACCATTATTAACAATGCCTCAATTGACATTCATGTCAGAAATGACTGAAGATTCGAAACAACGTGCTCAATTAGTTGGATTTAATCAAGCCGCTGCCGCAGTTGCAGGTATTTTTGCATCATTGTTCATCACTTGGATTTTCAAAATGATGGGACAAAATAATCCACAAAGTTATTTTGTGGCCGCTGTTATTTACGATATTATTGCGCTTATTATGTTGATTATCTTCTATAAGTCAGTTTATGAACGTCCTTATGACGAATCAACCGTTATGGAGGAAGAGAGTAAGAAACAGAAAGAACATGGAGTTAAACGTATTTCATTAGTATTCTGGAATTTTGTCTCTTGTCTAAGATTAAAGTCATATGTTCTATATTTAGGGATGTATCTTTCAGAGCAAATGTTTAGAGCATTATGGGGTAATATCAATACTTACTTTATTATTTTTGTTTTATTGTTATCTCCAAATACAGTCGCAGTTTCAACAAGTGTAGGATTTGTCTTCGGTATGATGTTCCTAATGTTTTTCATGTGGCTTACTGGAAAAACAAATGGTCCCTTTACTTATAGAGTTGGTGACTATTCTACGATCGTTGTCTCATTGGCAATTATGGCATTAGCAATTTTTAAACCTGCTCATATGGAAATTATCTTTGTTGTTTTAACAGTATTACTTAATTTTGGTAAGACAGGTGTTGTAAATTCTACTCAATTTATTTTTACAGTTATTCCGGATGTCGATGAAATGGTTACAGGTAAGAGAAGAGAAGGTCAATATTCAGGTGTTAATAATACTTTGAATATTATCTTTAGTACATTGGAAACATTAATTTTAGGTATTCTTCTTCAGGCCACAGGATTTGTTGAAAAATCACATGCACAGAGTAAGGGAACCGTTGAAGCATTATTGATTTTGTATACGGTGGTTCCAATTGTATTGGCCGTAGTTGGTATCATCATTTCTCATTTCTTCAAATTAAGTACTGAGAATCATGAAGTATTAGTAAAAGAAGTAAAAAGATTGCGTAATGGGGGTTCAATGGACGAAGTAGAATCAGAAACTAAAGAAGTCGTTGAATCGCTCACTGGTTTCAAGTATGAAAAGTGTTGGGGTAATAATAACGTTATGGATTATGGTTCTAAGTCTAAAGTTCAATCATAAATCCAACTATAAAAAGTAGGAGCAAAAAATGACAGGTGAAGCTAAATTAAAAATTGATTCCAATTATATATTAGGCAAAGTGGAACCACGTGTTTTTGGTACCTTAATTGAACAATTAGGTAGAGGAGTATACGGTGGACTGTATGACCCGGATTCTAAATTTTCTGATGGTGATGGATTTAGAAAAGATGTTTTAAAACTGGTTAAAGAATTAGGCGTAACAACTGTTCGATGGCCAGGGGGAAACTTTGTATCTGGTTATCGCTGGGAGGATGGGGTCGGTCCAAAGGATGAACGACCACGAAGATTGGACTTGGCATGGCATTCTACTGAAACTAATCAATTTGGATTACATGAAATGGAATCATGGTTGAAAAAAGCCGGCAATCTAGAGTTGATGGAAGCACTAAATCTGGGAACACGTGGTCTGGAAAGTGCCTTGGATTTGCTAGAATATGCAAACATCCCTAATGGAACAAAATTGTCAGAAGAAAGAATTGCAAATGGTGCTAAAACACCATTTAATATTCGCTTATGGTGTCTAGGCAACGAAATGGATGGTAAGTGGCAATTAGGTCATTTGGACGCCACAGAGTACGCTAAGAAAGTTTCTAAGGTTGCAGCAGGTATGCGTCAATTAGATCCAAGTTTAGAGCTAATTGGGTGTGGATCTTCAAACCATGGAATGGAGACATTCGGAAAATGGGAGGATACATTACTAAACTATGCTTATGATTCTATAGACTTAGTCAGTTGTCATGCATACTATCATGCGGATCCTGGAGAACTTGATACTTTCTTAGGGTCAGCAGTGGATATGGATAGATTTATTGGTGAGGTCATTTCTTCAATTGATGCCGGTAAGGCACGCGCCAAATCAGATCATATTGTTAATATCTCATTTGATGAATGGAATGTATGGTATCAAGGATCAGAACCAAGTAAGACCCCTGAAGGTATCGATAATTGGCCAGTTGCACCACACTTACTAGAAGATGTTTATTCTGTAACAGATGCAGTTGTCGTTGGTGATTTTTTGATTACACTCTTGAAGCATGCTGATAGAGTAAAAGCAGCATCGATTGCCCAACTTGTAAATGTAATAGGCCCAATTATGGCTCCTGAAGATGGAGAAGCATATCGTCAAACAACATTTTATCCATTTGCTGAAACAGCAAAGTATGTAAAATCTGGATTGGTACTTAAAACTGTAGCAAAATCACCTATTATTATGAATAAAAAATACGGTGAAACAGATATGGTTAATTCTGTAACTGTTAAATGTGAGGATGGATCACTAGCTATAATTATGGTTAATCGTTCAATTGATAAAAGTATCAATTTTGAAGTCGAATTATCAGGATGCGAAGTTAATAATGAAATAGTCGAGGCAAAAACTTTACATGATGATGATCCATTGGCAAAGAACACAGAAAATAATCCTAATAGGGTCGTATTGAAAGATAATAATAGTGTATTAATAGATACAAAATCTAATATACTTTCCATTAATCTTCCAAATGATTCTTGGTCCATTATTAATATCAAATAAAAACACTCCATATACTTCGAAATGAAGAGTATATGGAGTGTTTTATTTGGTTGTGGATTTAATTAATCAATGTGGCAGGAAATGAATATTCATCTTTAGAAATAAAATATGGATATTGAATTCTCTTAATAAGGATGTCACACATTAGCTTTGCCATTTGATCAATTGGTTGTTTGACAGTAATTAGATTTGGGAAAAGAGTCCGTACCGACTTAGAACCATCGTATCCGGTTACTAGGGGATGATAATTCATATCAGTACAAACTAAGTTAACAAGAAGGGCTGTGACGTCATCGGTACAGCAAATAGCATCATATTTCTTACCAGAAAGTATTTGTTCAATCAATGCCAACTTTCTGTTTGTAGGACTAGCAAAAGATATTGCCGCTTTTCCAATGGATATATCTGAAGCCCTAAAAATTGAGAGCATCCCTTTAATACGCTCGTCATTTTTATAAAAACCGTCTTTAGTACCTGATAGTATTAAGACGTATGATTTGTTCATTTCAAGTATTCTTTTAGCAATAATTCTACCACCGTTTAGATTATCACTTTTAACGACTGGAATTCGATTTGAAGTTATTCTGTCGAAGGAAACTACTGGATATCCATCAAAAGTGTGATTGTCAAGAAAGTCCGTGTGTGAACTTGTTATTATGCCTTCAACCTGATTAGATTTCAATAATTCAAAACATTGTTTTTCCTTTTCCAGAGAATTATTAGTAGTACAGAGCAGAGTTTGATATTCATATGTATTTAAATGTTTTTCAATATCATCAAATAGCTCCGAAAAGAGAGGATTATTTAATGTCGGTATAATAATACCAATTGTTTTACTTTGCTTTCCATGAAGTTTTCGAGCAGCAATATTAGGTTTGTAGTTTAGTTTGCGCATTGCGTTGTTAACTCTATTACGAGTTTTGGAACTAATGTATCCTTTGTCATTGATAACTCTAGAAACGGTAGCAATGGATACTTGAGCTTCCGTAGCCACTTCCTTAATAGTAACTCGCATAAAAGGCCTCAATCTAATTTGAACAATTAATTTAATTAATAATATTCAATATCATATAATTTGTAATACATAAATACAATATACTACAACATGTAAACGATTAACATAAAAAAATGAATGACAAACCCTGTTATATCAACCGGTATAGCCCATATCCGTGATTTTAGATTTGAGGATAAAGTTTATATAAATTATTTCAGAAATTTAAAACATTTAAAAATATAAAAAGAAATAGGAATCAAAATACAATTGTTAGAATAATGAATATATCCAATAATAGGGAAAATGATTATTTATATTAAAAAAGAGGTTTAAATAATATCGCTTGCAAATTTAATAATAAATAAGAGCCCCTAATCAATGGTTGGAGGATTAGGGGCTCTTATTATTAATAATCTATATATTCTATAAACTATGGATGTCGTTGGCTCTGACGACTGAGTGCATGTCATTAACGCAATCATAATAAACTAAATAAGCGTGACCACTTGAACTAATTCTATATTTCGAAACACCGGCATTATCTGGTTGAACAATATCTGAGATGTTAGGGATTCCAGTAATTACTTTGCAAAATGATCTACTTATAAATCCATGGCAAACGATGAGTATTTTTTTATCACCTTTATTTGACATATCTTTAATAAAGTCTTTAACTCTTGAATAAACATGCTCATTTTCTTCGCCACCAATGGCGTACTTCGTATAATTTGGTAATACGTAAGCATTTTCGTCAAATGCATCAGGATATTTCCTTTTTGTTTCAATCATTTTCAGTCCATCCCAGGAACCATAATTTATTTCGGAAAGACGATCATCAATTATTATTTGATGAACTCCATGATTTAAAATTTCAGCTGTCTGAATCGCTCTTTTCAGAGGACTAGAGTAAACTTCATCAAAATAGTTGATGTTTACGTGTTCATCTAGGTCTTTGACCTGTTGGACACCCTGAGTGTTAAGATCCAAGTTTGTTGCATGTCCATTGATTCTACCCTCATGATTAGTATCTGTTTCACCATGTCGTACTACATATAATTCAACCATAACAACCTCCATAATTAGTGATTAATAAATCAATTGAAGTATTTCATTTATATTTCTGATTTGCAAATTTATTTGTTGTCAGGATAAATGACTTTTACATTTAGTCTTCTGAGTCTAATCAAGAAATCGATTTCTGGCTTTCGATCGGTAATTATTGTGGACCACGCTGCTAGTTCAGCTAACTTAATGTAATCTGAATTGTCACTTTTAAATTTAGTGTAATCTGCTAGAAGAATACTTTCACGTGCATTGGCCATCATTTGACGTTTTATATTTGCCTGTTCCAAATCTGCCATGTAAGCACCGTGCATGTCCACAGAGCTGCATGACATGATAGCGAGCTGGGGTCTGAACATAGCAATATCTTGTAAAGTATGACTTCCTATTATTGAATTGGAGTTGGTTTTTAACTGACCTCCAGTAATAAAGACGTGTAGATTATTCATCTGGTTAGCTGAAAAGGCAAATCTAATGTTATCCGTTATGATATTTAAACTATGAAATTCGGACAAATAATTGGGTAAATGAGATAAAGTTGTGCTTGGATCAATAAATAATGCTTGGTTATCCTTAAGCTGTTTTACCAGCAGTCTACACATTAATTTTTTTTCATTAACTTGTTCATTCATCCTGAAAAGTGAAGTGTATTCAATATTTGAATCTGGTAGCAGAGAAACCATGCCAAAAGAACGGTCAATTTTGCCAGATTCCTCCAGAACAATTAAGTCTCTTCGCAGTGTTGATGCACTTTCATTTACTAAATTAGATAAACTTTTTACGCTTATTTTTTTGTGATTATCCAAAATATTCAATATTTTTGTCAATCGTTCACTTTTGTTCATTTTTTCTCCTTTGGGAAACCCGGTATAATAGCAACTCGTTCAACTAAATGAACAAATTATCGGTTTATTGTGAATTAATTTCAAATCAAAATGAATTGACTTCCGTGAATGGAAGCGCTGCCATATACTGATTTATGAAAGCAAGGAACGAATCAGATATTAAATAAATAAATTTGTTTGAGAGAATGAATTCATAAATAATTTTAGCAATTATATATCGAAATTCCAATGAAATATTAATTCCAGATTCCATTCCAAGCTTTTAAAACTATTAATCGGAGGGTTACTCATGGACTACAAAGAAATGTTACAACCAGAATTAGTATTTCTAAACATTGATGCTAAGGATAGAAGTGATCTTTACAGTAAAGTCGCAGCTAAACTTATGAAACTTGGTTATGTAAAGGATTCTTATGAAGCAGCCTTAAACAAACGGGAAGATGAATTTCCTACTGGAGTTGTAAGTGATTTTATCTCAATTGCTTTGCCTCATGCTAATCCAGAAAATATTAATAAACCGTTCGTCGCTGTAGTTACTACCAAAGAACCACTTAAGATGCTTCAAATGGGATACAACACAGAGGAGGAAGCAAAGACATTCTTCTTCTTGGGTATTCAACATTCAGATGATCAATTAACACTATTACAAGAATTTATGGCATTGATTCAGGATAAAGAATTTGTTGCAGATTTTGAAAGCATTTCTGATGAATCAGAGATGTATCAATACATTGCAAAGAGATTTGCAGAAGCAGAAGTAAAATAAAAAAATAAAAAGTTAGGAAGTATATATTATGGCAAAAATTATTGTAGCTTGTGGAAGTGGAGTTGCTTCAAGTGAATTGGTAGTAAAGCACATTGATGATTTCTTTGAGGATCATGGTATTACAGGTGTAACTGTAGATGCTACTGATTTTAAAAAATTACCTGACATTTTAGCTAGTTATGACGTTTATGTTTGGATTGCACGTCCTAGTGAAGAAATTCAAGGAATTGTCGATGACAACAATATTGCTTCAGTAAATGGGTTACCAATTTTTACAGGTCAAAAACCTGAAACTTCATATAAAGAAATTATTATGGCTCTTAAAAACTTACAAACAAACTAAATTGATGAATAGGGGATTTAGTCATGGAAATACTAAAGAATGTCGTTAATTACATCTTGAACCTTGGTGGCCCGGTATTTGTTCCATTGATTATGTTTATCATTGCTACCATCGCTGGTTTAAAGCTTAAAAAGTCTGTAATGGCTGCGTTAACATTAGGGGTTGCGTTTAGTGGCATGACACTGGTTGTTAATTATATGATGGATTCAATTTCACCAGCTGCTAAAGCAATGTCACAAGCATTTCATTTAAGTCTAAATGCTATTGATGCTGGTTGGACAGGGGTTGCCGCAATCACTTGGTCATACAAGACAGCCTTTCTATTTTTCCCACTGTTGTTAGCAATTAATTTTATTATGCTGACATTCAGATGGACAAAGACTTTGAACGTTGATATGTGGAACGTTTGGAACAAGATTTTCACATATGTTGTTGTTCTATATATTACAAAAAATGCACTTTATGGATTTATCGTTGCTGGTATCCAAATTGTTCTTGAATTAAAAGCTGGTGACATGTTCCAACGTCACATTGAAGATCTAACAGGAATGCCCGGAGTTACAGTTCCTCACTTTATTACATTATTCGCTGTAGTTCTTATGCCTTTGAATAAGATTCTTGATTTCATTCCTATCTTCAATCGCCCATTTGATTCAGCTGCATTACAAAAGAAGATTGGTATTTTCGGTGATAACACTGTTATGGGTGCAATCATTGGTGTACTTCTTGGATTTGCTGCAGGATATTCAGTTTCAAAATCACTTAATTTGGCTATTCAAGCCGCAACTGCTATGACATTGTTCCCAATGATTTCGAAATTATTTATGCAAGCATTGTCACCAATTGCTGATTCTATGAGTGATTTTATGAAGAAACACTTTAATAACCGTGAAGTATACATCGGTGTTGATTGGCCTATCCTTGCTGGACGTAATGAACTTTGGGTTACAGTTATCCTTCTTGTTCCAGTAATGTTAATTTTCGCTATGATCCTACCAGGAAATACAGTTCTACCATTTGCCGGAATCATTAACCTTTCATTCGTTGTTGCTGCACTATTACTAACAGGTGCTAACTTACTTCGTATGCTTGTATTAGGACTTATCACAACACCAATTTTCCTATATGGTGCTACATACTTCGCTCCAATCATTACGAATTTGGCTAAAACTACTGGTACCGTTAAGGTTCAAGCAGGTCAACAATTATCATGGTCAACATTTGAAGGACCAGATTTCAGATTATTCTTTGCCAAGGCATTTAATGGTGACTTATGGGCCATCGGTGCATCTATTGTTTGGTTGTTAGTATTCGTATGGTTATACATTGATCAAAGCAAGATTGCTTTGCCAAGTCAACGTTATGCTTATCCAGATGGATCAACAGAGGCAAAGAGCAGTACTAAAGTTGAGACAAAGAGTACTACTACTTCAGCTGATACAACAGGCCTGGACTTAGATGACTTGGATGGTATGGACTTTGGTGGTAAATCAAAAAGTAATAAAGCAACAAAAAAAGAAACAGGTCTAGATGATATTGATGGAATGGATTTTGGTAATACGAATAAGAGATAGGAAATGTGGTGAAACTTATGGAAACCAAAGGCAAGCTTAGAACAAAAAAACTATTATGGTCATTACTTCTTTTCTTAGATGTACTACTTTTCGTTGAGGCCTTGAGCACTAATAATATATGGGCTTGTCTAGTAGTTATGATCGTGAGTGAAATCATTTACTTTAAAGGAAATAAATATTTATTTGGAGAATTTGATGCCAAACGAAGAAAAAAACGGGAAATTAGAAAACAAGAAATTTTAAAGCAACGTGCTTTAGAAGCCAGTAAATAAAAGGGGAAATTATTATGACAGAACAATATGTATTTGAAGAACAACGTAGAGATTTAGCAATGGTTTGTAGAGAAATGTTTAACCGTAAGAATACAAACGTTGCCGGTGGAAATATTTCCGTAAAGATTACAGCAGCCGAAGACATTGATTTTGGACGAGTTCATATTAAAGAAGGTCATGATTACATTATTATGACACCAACAATGATGTCAGAAGCATGGTTTGCTAAGCTAGATGGTTCTCAAATTCTTGTCATTGATTTAGAAACTGGTGAACAAATTGATGGTGTTGGTCGCCTAACAAGAGAGATCAATATGCATATTGAAGCATATGAAGCAAATCCTGGAATTAAATGTGTTTACCACTCACATGCTGAAGAATCAATGTTCTGGGCAACTTTGGGACAAGATATGCCTAATGTGACAGAAATTACATCCGATACTATGCCATTGAAGACAATTCACTGTTTACCATATGCACCCGCATGTTCAAAGGAATTAGCAGATGTTGTACATGAAAATTTGGTTGAAATTGGAGACGGTGCACTAGAAAATATCTTCCTATTAAATAGCCATGGTGTTTTGATTACATGTACTGACCTACATGAAGCAACAAGAATTCTAGAAACAGTTGAATGGAATGCTAAGATTGCTTATCAACAAACAGTATTTAAGGCCCTTGGACTAATCGATCATTATCAATCAAATGGAAAAGACACTGATGGATTCTTGAACAGTTACGAAACAGAAAAAATTAACTAGCTTTAACAATGAGAAATAAGAATGTTTGTCAAAAAGGGAGTAGTATTATGAAATTTATCGATTCGCAATATGTTAGCAAGATGTCAGAAATTACAAATGAGTTATATAAACATGGTTGGGATGAAAGAAACGGTGGCAATGTAAGTATGCGACTCACCCAATCAGAAGTTGATCAATTTGAGGATCTTAATAATGTTTTGAGAAACATCCCGATTAAGTTCGATGCTACTCCATTGGCAGGCCAATATTATCTCGTAACAGGAACTGGTCGCTATTTTAAGAATGTTCATAATTTTCCAGAACGTGATACCGGTCTTGTAAGAATTGCTGAGAATGGTACTTCGGTAGACTTAGTTTGGGGATTTAATGATGGGGGTCAACCAACAAGTGAATTCCCAGCACACTTAATGACACATATTTCTCGTCAAAAGATAGACTCAAATCAACGTGTTGTAATGCATTGTCACCCAACAAACTGGGTAGCACTTTCATTCACACATAAGTTAGATGAAGCTAGTGTCAGTCAATTATTGTGGAAGATGCAAGCCGAATCGATGGTCGTATTCCCAGAAGGTGTTGGAATTATTCCATATATGACTCCAGGGACAAATGAAATTGGTGAAGCAACTGCAGATAAAATGAAAGAATTTAGAGTTGTTATGTGGCCACATCACGGAATCTTTGCCTGTGGTGACACTATGGATGAAGTATATGGACTAATTGAAACGGTTGAAAAGGCATGTATGATTTATACAGCAATTCAAAGTCAAGGTGGTAAGATTCTACAAAGTATTACAGATGAAGATTTGATGGATTTGGCTAGGTCATTTAATGTAACTCCTAATCCAAGACTATTTCCAATGAAGGTTACTAACTAATATATAATTACGCGTTACGAAATCAATTAAGAGAAGGTTATTATTTATGAAGATTAAAGCTGCTGTTGTTGATAAAGTAAATGATCCATTTGTGATTAAAGATGATGTTGAGTTGGCTGAAATGACTGATGATGGACTACAAGTAAAAGTAGTTGCTTCGGGTATTTGTCACTCAGATGAGGCTTTACGTAAAGGGGATGCTGCATTCAGTTTTCCTGTTGTACTTGGACATGAAGGTTCAGGTATTGTTGAAAAAGTTGGTAAGAATGTAAAGAACTTTAAACCAGGTGATCACATTATTATGTCATTCTATTCATGTGGCGAATGTGATAACTGTCTAAAGGGAAAGCCAACACAATGTCGTAAATATGCTGCATCTAATCTTTCTGGGACTCGTCCAGACGGATCAGATCATTTCACGGAAGATGGGCACCATGTTAGTGACATGTTTAATCAATCATCATTTACAACTCATACTGTGATCGATAAACGTAATGCTGTGAAAGTTCCTAATGATCTTGATTTAAGAAAACTTGGACCTCTGGGCTGTGGTTATGTAACAGGAAGTGGAACTGTGTTCAATACACTTCAACCTAAGCCTGGTGACACAATTGCTGTATTTGGAACAGGTGCTGTTGGATTAGCTGCTATGATGGCAGGTAAAATTTCAGGATGTGTAAATGTGATTGCTGTTGATATTGTTGATTCACGTTTGGAATTAGCTAAAAAAATGGGAGCAACTGATATAGTTAATAGTAAGAATGAAGATTCCGTTGAAGCTATTAAGAAGATTACAGGCGGATTAGGTGTAGATTGGGCTGTTGATACAACCGGTGTAGCTTCTGTTATGAAAGATTCTATTGCAGCACTTACACAAGGTGGAACAACCGCAACAATTGCCGTAACACCTCATAACATCGAAATTAGTACATGGAATGATCTATGTGTTGATGACAAAAAAGTTGTTGGTGTTAATATGGGAGATGCAATCCCACAAGTTGATATTCCACGTTTAATCAAATTCTATCAAATGGGTGTATTCCCATTCGACTTGACGGAAAAAATGTATCACTTCGATGAAATCAATGAAGCCGATGCAGATTCAGTAAGTGGTAAAACAATCAAACCTATTTTGGTTATTGATGAAGGATACAAACCAGAAGATTAGAATGAAGTAAATTTTGGTAAGTTACTATCTATACATTAATGTTTATCGTGTTAGTTCAGGAAAAATGATTTATCCCGCTTAAATCAAACAAGACTATTGAGTTGAATTGGCTGTCATTGTCAAAATTGATTATAAATAAAAGGAGTTATTTCCACTTGGTTCAAACCAACAAGTAGGAAATAGCTCCTTTTCAATGCGCAGTATGATATTTTACAGAAAAGTATCACATTTTACGTCAGATGACTATTTAGAGCAAAAGGACTTATGAGGCTATTAACGAAAATGATGGTATTAAGCTGTGTTGAAGTAATTGATAATAATAAAGTCGTTGTGGTTAGGGTGTGGGCGAAGCCCACGTAAAGAAAATGACGATTGTGCGAAGGGCTTATAAATTTCGCCGTTTTATAAATTTGAGTTTATCGTTATTAATAATATTTTTCGTTCGCAAATTGACTTCCATTGGCACAAGTCAAGAACAAAAAGGCGGAACTAAACAGGAGTATATAAAGATGAAAATGAAATAGTTATATATTCTAGATAGCTGTCTTATTTAAATTCTTTTTGTTAGTATGTTACAAATAAATTGATTAAAGTTGTAACAATCTCCGAGTTGTAGAAAACGCTTACTTGATACAATTATCTTATAAATAGTAGATGATTAGGGGAAAATAAAAATGGTTGAAATTGATTTGAATCACATTTATAAGAAATATGATAATTCTAAGGAAAGCGATTACGCAGTTTCAGACTTTGATCTCCATATTAAGGATAAAGAGTTTATTGTATTTGTAGGACCCTCCGGATGTGGAAAATCTACTATCTTACGAATGATTGCTGGATTAGAAGATATTACAAAAGGCGAACTCATAATTGACGGTAAATATGAAAATGATACTGCACCTAAAGAACGTGATATAGCAATGGTCTTCCAAAATTATGCTTTATATCCACATATGACGGTTTATGATAATATGGCGTTTGGGCTCAAACTTCGTAAATATGATAAAACTGAAATTGATAAAAAAATCAAATATGCTGCTGAAGTATTGGGACTAGAGGATTATTTACAAAGAAGACCTGCTGAATTATCAGGTGGTCAGAGACAACGTGTTGCTTTAGGAAGAGCCATTGTACGAGATGCTCCTATTTTTCTAATGGATGAACCACTATCTAATTTGGATGCAAAACTTCGTGTCAGCATGCGGGCTGAGATTGCAAAATTACATCAAAGATTGAATACGACAACAATTTATGTAACACATGATCAAACAGAAGCAATGACTATGGCTGATAGGATTGTTGTCATGTCTATGGGAGAAGTTCAACAAATTGGAACTCCGAAAGAAGTTTATTTACACCCGAAGAACAAATTTGTTGCCGGATTTATGGGATCACCATCTATGAACTTTTTCGATGTTACTTATAGGGATGGTATGATTAATGACGGAAAAGGATTGAGCCTGAAGGTACCTGAAGGACGTTCTAAAGTGCTTAATGAACGAGGATACAATGGACAAAAGGTAACGATGGGATTGCGTCCTGAGGATATTCATGCGGAGGGCGCGATGGAAGAAGTATGGCCAAATTCAACAGTTAATGCAGATGTAATTGTTTCTGAATTATTAGGTTCAACTTCAATGCTATATTCTAAAGTTGGCGATACTGAATTTGTCGCAATTGTAGATTCACGTGATTATCATAAGCCTGGAGATAATGTGAATCTAACATTTGATTTAAATAAGGCACACTTCTTTGATGATAGTTCGTTAGATGCAATATATTAAATTGGTGGTTATAAAATCGTGGAAGAAAATGTTTCAAAATTTTTAGATCTATATCCCAGTGCTGAAATTGTTAATGCTCCTTTTAATGTTGATGAAAATATGAATTTTCTTATTTCTAATCAATGGGTTACCATTGCTAAGAGCAAATTGAATGAGCATGATAAGTTTTTGCTGTCGCTAATTAATAAAGAGGAAAGCAAAAATACAATTAAAAATTTGTGGTGGAAAAAATTAACTGAGGAAAAACAAGAGGCACCCCAAAAGGGAATAACCATTAAGGTATTTCAGTTTCGAATAGATAAAGCACAATCAAAAGAACAGTCACAACAATGGCTAAATGTATTTAAAGATACGATAGATAATGTTATTGATTCTTTCTTCATTGGGCCAAATGCAGGTATAGTGATACAGGAAAAGAATAAGGCCAATGTTGATTTAGCTTATGTGCAACAAATGGTAGAATTGTTGGATTCTGATTTTTATACAAATACACATATGTATATTGGAGAGCCTTGGTCTGCAGATAAAGACTTATCTGATATTTTTAATGAGGAAAGAGAGTTCTTTTACTCGTCAATTCGTCTGAAAAATAATGTAAATGATTTATCAACTGTGATTTTAGATTACTTAATAGATCGTAATCTAAGAAAATCTAAATTGTTCAAGAATTTACACAGACGCGTGAATATTGATATGGCTACTTCCAATATGATAAATACGTTGTATGAATGTGATTCAAATATGGCAAAGGCGTCTAAACTACTTTTTGTCCATAGAAATACATTACAATACAGAATTGAAAAATTTTACGAGACAACGGGATTTGATTTGAAAAATCATGAGGATTTAGCCCTCTGTTTTTTACTGTTGAAATAACAGATTACTTAAATAATGGTGTGGTTTACTCCAAACCATTATTTTTTCATCAAAGTCGGGTTCAAAATAAAACTAAAAATTCAAATAATCAAAATTAAATAAAAATCCCCTTAATAAATTGACTTAGTGTGTTGGCAATTTATTAAGGGGATTTTTATTTAAACTGTTCCTCGCATTATTAAATGGGGTTTTAAACTGATTTGGCGAATATCACTATGTGGATGAATAATTCTATATTGTAATAGTTCATAAGCTGTTGTACCCATTTCCTTTAGATTAGTTGCCATTACGGTCATACCTGGATTTGTAAGCCGAGAAAGATCAGTATCGTCAAACGAAATCACTTTAATATCCTGCGGGATCTGTTTACCATGGCTTTGATAAAAATTGATTAATGATAATGCATAACCATTATTGACACAGAACCATGCTTCAGGTGGATTTTTTATTTTTTCCAGTGCTACAAATAAAGAATTTTGATCTTCTTGAAGTTGATTTATTATCCAATCAGGACTGGTTTGTAGGTTTAAAGCGTCCATGGCTAATTTAAAACCAGTAAAGCGTTCCTGGTAACTTGGTGATCTACGGTTATCGCCAATAAAGCCAATTTTTTGGATATTATTTTTTTTCAGATAATATAATGATTCAATTGTGCCATCTACATTTGCCGTTAGTACGCTGTCTATATTGAGATTTGGTTGATGATGATCTATTAGAATTTTAGGGGTTTTTATCGTGGAAAGTTCGTTTAAATAGCTAGAAGAAAGGTAGGATAAAATAAAGATTCCATCATAATCTGAACCTTTTAATTTAGAAGGAATTATTAATTTTTCTTCTTCCTGGGAAGTAATAGAGTATAAATCTAATTCTTGATTGTTTGCTAGTATTTGTTCCTTGATACGATTCAAAATGACTCCGAAAAAACTATTTAGAGATAGGGTCAAGTCTGATGCAACTAATGCAAACCTAGTCCCTTTAACGACTGGTTCATTATTAGTAGAGCTTTCATATTTATATCCTAGACGTTCTGCAGTACGCAGTACGTCTTTTTTTGTTTGTTCACTAACTGTGTTTTTACCACGTAAGGCCTGGGAAACAGTATTTTTAGAGACACCCAATCTATCTGCAATAGTCTGCATCGTTATTTTCATATTTATTATTTCCACCAATCTCACATTATTAATTACTTTTATACATTACTGCAAGTATAAAACTAGCTTTAAACAAAGACAATACACAAATATAAGATAAATTACTAAAATGTTATTGACACAATTACAGTAATGTTATTATAATGACAGCGTAAATGAAAAGGCTTACAAATTAAGGAGGAGATTCGTTGTGAAATTTAGTAAATTAAGTAAAATTGTTGGAATTGCTGCAATCCTATCTATGGCTTTAGTTCCTTTGGCAGCTTGCGGGAATAAATCGGCTTCTAGTTCTGGAAGCTCGACCACAATTACATTTTGGTCGGCTCCTAATCCACCACAAGTAAAATATTGGAAACAAATGGCTACTGATTTTCATAAAAAGAATCCTAACATTACTGTTAAGGTTTCGCAGATGAAAGAAAGCCCAACATCTGAGGCAACAATTCAATCAGCAATTGCTTCAGGAACAGCGCCAACATTATCAGAAAATATTACTCGTAGTTTTGCTGCTCAATTGGCAAAAAGTAAGGCTATTGTTCCATTAAATACGGATTCAACAACAAAATCTGATATGGCAAAGTTAGTAACTAGCCGTAATATGACAAATACAATTAACAGTTGGAAATTCTCAAACGGTAAGCAATATGTTATTCCGCTATATTCAAACCCAATGTTAGTTGGCTGGCGTTTAGATGAACTTAAGAAAATTGGAATTACTACTGTTCCCAAGACATATAGTGATGTGGAAAAAGTAGAAGAAGCACTTAAGAGCTCAAATTCTAAAAAAGTTGTTTATGCTAACCCTTATTCAGTTGATCCGACAGCATATCAACGTTGGTTCGATTTCTTCCCATTCTATGATGCAGCAAGCAATGGCGCTGGATTTATCAATGGTAACAAGTTTGTTGGTGATAAGAAGGCCGGAGTTGAAACATTCCAGTTTGTCCAAAACCTATATAAGAACAAACAATTTGTAACTAAGAAGACAACAGATCCATTTGAAACAGGACTTTCACTAATGAATATTATTGGACCTTGGACTTTCCCAAATTGGGCAGAAAAGTATCCAAACTTGAAATATAACGATAATTACACAATTACAAATGTACCTGTTCCTGATCGCATGGCCAATGCAACAAATGTCAAAACATATGCAGATGCAAAAGGTGTAGTTCTTTATGCAAAAGCAACTGCTCCACAAAAGAAGGCTGCTATTAAATTTATGAAGTTTGTTATGGGTGATGTTAATAATGATGTAACTCTATTGAACAAAACTTCACTATTACCTGCTCGTGATGATGCCGCAACGAATAAAGCATTCAATGCCTACTTTGCAAAGAACCCTGAAATGAAAGAATATGCAAAGAATGTACCTAATGCTATCCCTGCTATGGATAATGCCAATTACAATACCTTACAAGAAAAATTAGGTAATGAAGGTTGGATCCCAGCAGTTAAAGGACAAAAGACACCTGAAGTTGCTTGGAATGACATGTCTAAGGCAATTAAAGGAGAACTATAATTATGAAACGCATGAATAACAAATTGGGCTGGCTTTTTACCGGCCCTTATCTTGTTTTTACCATAATATTTTTCTTGTTACCGTTATTATGGTCATTCTGGTTAGCTCTTACGAATTGGAATTTAATCTCACCAGATATTAAATTTGTAGGTTTGAGTAATTTTGTTACTGCAATTACAAGTCCTACAATTCATCAAGCTTTTTGGGTAACATATAAATTTTTGCTTGTATTTGTTCCCTTAGCATTAATTTTATCAATGTTAGTTGCAATTTTAGTTAATAGATTACCTAGATTTAAAGGATTATTTATGGTTGCATTCTTCTTACCATATTTATCAAGTGGGGTTGTAACTTCACTTATTGTAAAAGGAATTCTCTCATATAATGGACCAATCAGTACTTGGCTAAGAACAACATTTGGCTTAGATATCGATTGGTTGGGATCTCCAACATCTGCCTTGATCGTAGTTTCATTTATGATTGCATGGAAAATGTCTGGATATTACGGGTTAATTCTTGTTTCAGGTTTAAATAGTATTAACAATGAAATTTATGAAGCAGCAGCGTTGGATGGAGTTAACCGTTGGCAAAGATTTTGGAAGATTACCATTCCAATGATGTATCCATCACTTTACACGGTTTTGATTTTGGCAATTGGAGTAAGCTTTGGTATTTTTACTGAAGTTTATCAATTGACTGGTGGTGGACCAAATGGAGCAACAAATACTTGGCAAATGGAAATTTATAATCAAGCCTTTGTCAATCTGAAATCTGGTTATGCATCAGCAGTTGCTCTTATTGCGGCTGTAATTACATTCTTGTCTATAGGTGTATTACGAAACTTAATTGAAAAGTGGGGGCATCATTATGGTTGGAACTAAAAATAAACCTTATAAAGTTGCTCTAAATTATGCAATAACGATAGTATTTTTGCTTATTATGATATTTCCATTTATTTACCTGATTTTGAATTCCTTTGCAAGTTGGGATCAAGTTGATAAGCATTTAATCCCTACTAGTTATACTTTGAGATCGTGGCAATGGTTATTTAGTAATAGTGTCACGGTTGCACCAGCACCATGGATAGCTGCTTTTTTTCACACATTTTTAGTAACAACGATAAGTGTAGCTTTAATGATGTTATTCGCTGTTATGGTTGCTTATGCGCTCGCAAAAGTAAGATTTCGTGGTCGTAAACTGGTTGATAACTTTATCATCTTTCAAATGTTTTTCCCTGCGATTATTTTATTAATCCCTCAGTTCCTGTTAGTAACAAAAATGGGAATGATTGACAGTTTTTCTGGGATGATTCTTCCAACTGCAGTAAGTATGTGGGCAATATTTATGTATACAAACTTCTTTAAGGCAATCCCAGATACATTAATTGAATCTGCAAAATTGGATGGGGCATCGGATTTACAAATATTGTTCAAAATTGTGATACCTATGTCTAAATCAATTACAACTGTTATCTTTTTATTTCTATATACAGAACGTTGGACAACACTATTGTGGGATATGATCGTTTCTAAAAGCGATGGGACAGTTACTCTTAATGTTTTAATTTCACAGATGTTCGGACCTTATGGTACTTATCCAGGGCCCATGTACGCTGCATCAGTTCTTTTAACACTTCCATTAATAGTTTTGTTCCTATTATTTTCAAAGAATTTCCAAGACGGTATGCAATATACGCTTAAGTAAAGGTGGAACTATGAAAGAAATAAAAGAATTGTTAAGCAATCATCGAAATAATAACTCCGGAAAATCAATGAAAATTGAATTTAAAGGTGTTGATGGATTTGATGTTTATAATACGTCCATTTGTTTTGAGCTGAATCATGAAACGATGATTGCGGGTAGAGTTGAAAAACGAAATTCAGAGAAGTCAGAAACTCGAATTTTTAAAAAAGTTGATGAAAATAAATTCGAATTATTACCAGAATTTTCACTATCATTACAAGATCCATTTATTACAGTAATAAACAAGGATGAGATAGTGCTAGGTGGAGTTCAGGTAGATTGGACCGTTCCTGAAAAGCCCGTCTGGAGAACAGAATTCTATCGTCTTTATGATGATTTACATGCGGAACTTCTATTTAGAGGCCCTTTGAAAATGAAGGATATTCGTTTGCTAGAACTCAATAATAATAGAATTTTGATGTTAACAAGACCACAGGGTGGAGAAGCATCATTCGGAAAGATTGGAATACTTATTCGATCAAAGATATCCGAATTTGAAGAAGAAGAAATTGAAAATGCACCTTTATTAAAGAATAATTTTGAAGAAGGAACCTGGGGTGGAGCCAATCAAATTACACAGGTTTCAGATAATGTTGTTAAGGTAATTGGACATATAGCTGAAAAAATTAATAATAAACTTCATTACTATTCAATCTCATTTTTTGTTGATCTAATGGCTCAGAAAATTTTCAATGAACATATTATTGCTGAACGAAAGGATTTTTTGGCAGGTCCAACTAAAAGAGATGATTTAGCAGACGTGGTGTTTACGTCTGGCATTAATGAAGATTCAACCGGGAAACAATGGTTGTTGTGTGGAACTAGTGACTGTGAGGAACAATGTATTGAAGTAATCGAATGAATGTAAGGAGTACTAAAGTTTATGATTAAAGTCGAACGCTATAAAAAAAATCCAATTATAACACCGGACATGATTAAACCTATAAATTCAGGTTATCAAGTGGTTGGGGCATTTAATGCTGCTGTGACCGAATATAAGGGTGAGATTTTACTTATCCTTAGAATTGCAGAACGTCCAATTAGTAATGACCCCAATATTGAATTAGCACCATACTTCGATTGTGAAACTAATAAAACCAAAACAATTGGTTTAGACAGGAACAGTGGCAAGTATAATTTTGACGATAGCCGTGTGATTTCAACAATTGGTAAGGAAAATGAATTCGATTTTCTAACCTCGATTTCATATTTGAGAATTGCCAGAAGTACTGATGGAATCAATTTTGTTATTGATGATGAGCCCTTTGTATACCCACACAATGAATATGAAACGTTTGGTGTTGAAGATCCACGTTGTTCAAAGATTGATAACACTTATTATTTGAATTTTAGTGCCGTTTCAACTCATGGGGTTTGTGTTGAATTAATTTCAACTGAAGATTTTAAGAGTTATAAACATATTTCCAGAATCTTTAATCCTGATAACAAGGATGTTGCACTATTCCCAGAGAAGATAAACGGAAAATACTATGCACTTAATCGTCCAACCGTAAAATCAACTGGACATAATGATGTATGGATCAGCTCTTCTCCAGATCTCAAGGCTTTCGGTGATCATACTTGGCTATTCACGGGTTCAAAAGATGGTTGGGATAATGGACGAGTAGGGGCTGGTTTGCCTCCCATTAAGACAAAGTACGGATGGTTAGAGATTTATCACGCCGCAGATACAAAGTCACGCTATTGTCTAGGAGCAATGTTGTTGGACTTAAATGACCCAACAAAGATAGTTAAAAGACTATCAGAACCAATTTTAAGACCGGAAACAGACTATGAAAAAAATGGATTCTTTGGAGAGGTTGTCTTTAGTTGTGGTGCTACGCTGACTGGTGATGTTCTAAGCATTTATTATGGTGTTGCTGACACATCAATGGCTGTCTGCAAGTTTTCAATGATGGAAATATTAAATGAAATAATGAAATGATTTTTTTGTTATAAAAGGCGGTGAATTAAAAAGGATGAACTGGCAAGATAATTTTCAAATGTGGGAAAATAATCAGAAGCTTGATTCAAATATCAAAAATGAATTAAACAAAATTAATGATAATGAAGAGTTAAAAGACCGTTTTTCAGCATTTCCAACATTTGGAACTGGGGGAATTAGAGCTAAGTTAGGCGTCGGGACTTCAAGATTAAATTATTATACAGTTGCTAGAACAACAGAAGGTTTAGCAAATTACATTTTGAAGAATAAACGTGAGAACGAAGGAGTTGTAATTAGTTTTGACACAAGAAACTATTCCAATGATTTTGCCATAATTTCAGCTAATATTCTGGCTCAAAATGGGATAAAAGTTTATATCTGTAATCATGTCACTCCAACACCAGAATTATCGTATTTGGTTCGGCATTTCGAAGCTGGACAAGGAATAATGATAACTGCGAGTCACAATCCAGCAATTTATAATGGGTATAAGGTTTATGATTCTGATGGAGGACAAATAACACTTGATACTGCTAATGAGATCAGTGTGGAGATTGATAAGTGTAGGAACTATTTGGAGTTGTCTGTAAATACTAAATTAACTGATAGTCCATTGGTGAACATTCTTGATGAGGATGTTGAGAATCTTTACTTACATCATTTGAAAGAAGTTACCCGAAATCCAAAGATGATAGAAAAGTATGGTAATGAGTTAAAAATTGTTTATACACCATTACATGGAACTGGATTGAAGCTAGTAACAAAAGGACTGGAAGCGGCAGGATTCACTAATGTGATTGTTGAACCGCAGCAAGCCATTCCGGACCCAAATTTTTCAACAGTTAAATTTCCAAATCCAGAATTTCCTAGCGCCTTTGATTTAGCAATTAAATTAGGTTATAAGGAAGATGCCGATATTTTAATTGCAACTGATCCGGATGCCGATCGTCTTGGAGTTGCCTTACGGGATGAGAACGGAATATTTAGATTATTATCAGGTAATCAACTTGGAGCATTAATGGTTAACTATTTGGTAAATCACATATCCCAAAATGACCATAGTCGTTATCAAGTGGTAAAGACTATAGTTACATCTAATCTCGGAGCCGAAATTGCAAAAAAGAATAATTGCGATGTTAGGGAGACACTAACGGGATTTAAGTTTATCGGAGAGCAAATAGAAGAAATAGAAGAATCAGCTGATGATATTAAATATTTGTTTGCCTATGAAGAGAGCTATGGATATTTAATTTCTCCATTCGTTAGAGATAAGGATTCTATTCAAGCGGCATTGCTTACTGCGGAAATTGCACTTAGTCTCAAACGGCACGGAGAAAATCTTTTGACACAACTTGAAAGTCTTTATAGTGAATTCGGTTTTTATCAAGA
Source organism: Companilactobacillus huachuanensis (assembly GCF_005404815.1). GTDB lineage: Bacteria > Bacillota > Bacilli > Lactobacillales > Lactobacillaceae > Companilactobacillus > Companilactobacillus huachuanensis. The sequence goes on along the minus strand of NZ_BJDF01000017.1, from coordinate 40,399 downwards.
CAAGTTAATAACTAAGACGTTTACAAGTGAGGCGGAAGCTAACACTTTAGTTGGTAAAATAGCAGAATTACGTAATTCTCATCCTAAAACGATAGGAAATATGGTAGTACAAAAGATACAAGATTTTGAAAAATCCGAACAATTTGATATTCTCAATGATTCTGTTCAAGTACTGAAATTACCAAAGTCTAATGTAATTAAGATTATTTTGAAAGATCAATCTTGGCTAGCCATTCGTCCTTCTGGAACAGAACCTAAAATAAAGATTTATATTTCATGTGTGGGTAATGCGAAGAAAGATTGTCAAAATAAACTGTCTGTTTTAGAGAATTTTGCTAATAAGCTTCTGGAAGTGTGATATATCAGAGAATTTAATCGGCAATAAATTATTCTGCAGATAAAAAGGGGTCATTAATCTAACAAGGGTTAATGACTTTTTTTGTCCGCTTTTTTTGTCTCAAAAAAATGGAAAAAGTTTCGGACTTGTGCAAACTAAAAAAAAAGAACTTTGATATACTTTCTGGGATTTATAAACTACATAAATAATTTCAAAACCAGAAGGGGAAAGAATAGCCATGAGATTCAATCAAATGAAAAAGAACCCAAATACTATTATGAGAAAGAAAATGTATAAGAAGGGTAAGAACTGGGTTGTAGCGTCCTCTCTAGCACTTGCTGGAATCTCTATTTTAGGTACAACTACAGTTAACGCCACTACAGTGAAACCGAGTGAAGTGTCAACTGCACAATCAGCACAACAGGGACAAAAGCTAAGTAAAGTCCAAAAAGATACAGTTACAACCCCGGTTACCGATAATGGTACCGTAAATACTGGTGGAGTGGACCAACCCTCAGGACATGAAACATGGTTACCAGATGGAGTTGTTACAACAAAAGTTATCGTTAAAATCAATTTGCCAGGTTCGGACTTAAAGGAAACAACTTTAACTGTTGTTGGAGAACCAGGAAAGACCGTTGAAGTTGAAACGCATTCAATTGGAAAGTACGTACCAAAACAACTTACTGTCAATGTAACTATCGACGAAGATGGTCATGCGTCAACGACGGATACTCTGGACTATGAATTAGCAACAACCTCAACAGATAATGGCTCGGATGGTAATGGGGATGCTAATGGGGATGCTAATGGGGATGCTAATGGTATAGGTGGAGATAATACAGTAAATACAGATGATAATGAGGAGACAGACTTTAAATTACCTGATGGATTAGGGAAAAATGATGTATTTGCCCATGGAGTAGATGGAACTTCTACATTCGTGATTTCAAAAAGCGGTGTTTTGTATTTTTCAGAGGGCGAATTATCTGTAAAGGATACTCAAGTAATAGGACAAAGATATGGTCAACATATCATTCGTATTGCTGCTTCAGGTGATGGGAGAGTAGAAATGCCTCAGAATGCTTCTTCTATGTTTGCAGATGGATTTACTAGAGTGATTCGAATTGAAAGTGGATTGATTAATATGGATAATATCGAAGATGCATCGAATATGTTCTCAAATATGACTTCATTAGAAGAAGTAGGTGCTAGCCTATTTTGGAATCTTACCAATAATCAACTAACAAATATGGCCGGGATGTTTAAAGGGGATAAGAACTTAGAGACGATAGATATGTTTCTATTAGATACCTCTACAGTAACTAATATGTCCGAAATGTTTGCAGGTACTGGACTAAAAAAATTAGACATTTCAAAATTTGATATGAGACAAGTTACTAATTCTTCAAAGATGTTCAATGGAACTAATTTGACAAAAATAACTCTGGGAGCAAGAAATAAATTCGCCAAAACCGATACATTACCTAGTCAAAATGACAAAACTTGGAAGTCAGTTGATGAAAATGGACGACCAACAGGTGAGCTGTCGTTCTCAGCGATTGATTCAAATGGTCAATCGTTAGCCAAGTATTATGATGGAACAAGTATGTATGGTACTAAAACATTTTCCGTTGTAGAATCGGAAGGTGTTTCTACTGGATCAACTTTAAAAATTAAAACAAATTTGGGTGAGAAGACAGTTGCGAACGTCCATGGAATACCTGGCGAAACAGTATTGGTTGATGTTCCTGAAATTAAGGGATATATAGCTGATAAAAAGACGGTAAAAGCATTTATTCACGATGATGGGACCGCTACAACTGAAGAAACAATTAAATATATTAAGAATGCTGTTAAAGCTGAACTAGTGATAAAAACTAATTTAGGTGATAAGAAAGTTAGCAATGTAAAAGGTAAGCCTGGCGAAACAGTGTTGGTTAAGGTTCCTGAAATTAAGGGATATACAGCTGATAAGAAGACTGTAAAAGCATTTATTCACGATGATGGGACTGCTACAACTGAAGAAACAGTTAAATACATTCTAAATTCAGTTACTGCCAATCTTTCCGTGAAAACCAACCTTGATAAAAATGGTAAGCCAACCATTATCAAAGGAATCAAGGGTAAAGTCGGAGAAATAGTTAAAGTTTATGTGCCAAATGTAAAGGGATATACAGCTGATAAAGAATATATTTTAGCAAAAGTTAATGATGATGGAACCATTACTACTAAGGAAACAATCACTTATACTAAAACGACTGCCCGAATTAAAAACTTTCGTAGAAGTGTACAAACTTTCCCAACAAGTGGAACTGTAAAACTATACAAACTTGATGGAACTATTATTTCTTCCGTAGCTGACCGACAGTTAAGCGCCGATTCTGGTTGGTTCAGTGATCAGGAGGTAACAATTGATGGTGTGACTTACTATCGCGTTGCTACCAACGAATGGATCAACGCAAATGACGTTTACCAGTATCGTGCGATTGATTCGATAATTAGAACAAATCGAGATGCTGCATTAGTAAATGCTAAAGGTCAACGAATCACAGACCGCATTATTTCTGGTGATACTGACTGGTTAATCGATAAATTCGTTATAATTAACGATGCTGCATACTATCGTGTGGCAACTAATGAATTCTTACTAGCAACGGATGTTTACTAAAAAGTTCAATTGTTGAACAGAGATTAATAAAAGGCACATCCCTAAGTGGCTAAGGGGGATGTGCCTTTTTGATAGATACGGTTATTCAATTAAATTTTAAAGATTTGAAGATAAATATATTATCAGATTGGAGTGTTCCTGATGGTTAATAGGCCAGAAATAACAAAAAACTTGAGTGAATTAGTAAAAAAACGGCTTAATTCAAAACGTATGTATTGGAGTTCTGAAGTTAACTTTGATAAGGGTACTAGTACTGAACGAAGAATCGATTTTGTGGGGTTCAAGGCTCATGGGATGGTTGCTGATGCCACTACAGTTCGTTCACTTGTTTTGAGGTGAAATCGTGTATGGAGGATTTTACTTCGGGCAATGGATTAACTTTTTATGGAGATGAGAATTATTTAGTGACGACATTGGATTTAGCAATAGAGTTGGAGGAGAAAGGTATGCTGCTGTACTATATTGATTCTGTGCTGTGTCCTGATAAGACCTGGACAAAGTTAATTACGAAATACAGACGACACGGTACATGTAGGCAAAGGGTTTCCAGTGAAACATTATGGGCGATTGTGCAGGCTCATGAATAAGTAATTAAGTCATATAAGTATGAATGCAAAGTTGATGTACCGAGTGGCGACAGGCAAATGGGGTGATGCAGATACCATTACATTTAAATAGGAATTTCAACAATGATATTTCATTTAAAATGAAAAGATTATTTGAATCTGAAATTGGGGGAAAACCGTGTAATAAATCATAGAAATATGAAAGCAAATAAATAAAATGAAAAATATGAAAATAAGTAAATATAACAGTGAAATGATAAATAATCCAAACAATGAATTTTAGCAATTCTTTATCTTACTTTTGACATCCGATTTAAAATACGCCAATATATAAGCGAATATGGATAAATTTGCGTATAACTGTGTAGAGGAGCTGATATAAAAACGAAGGGAGTCTTTCTTATGGAGGATTTTGAATCAAAGCGCATGAGAAATACACTAAAAGCATCAAGATATTATTACGAGAATGATTATGATCAAAGCAAAATTGCTAAAGTGATGGGGTTATCTCGTCCCACGGTTTCTAGACTATTACAGTTTGCTAAGGATAATGGCTATATTCAAATTAAAATAATAGATCCGTTAAGTAATGTTCAATCATTGGAGAATAGATTAAAAGAAAAATATTCACTTAAGAATGTTATTGTTACTTATACCGCATCAAATGAATATCAACCGATTATTCAAAACATTGGTAAAGCAGCGGCTAAGTATCTAGAAACTATTGTTAAAGATGGTGATTCAATTGGAGTTTCATGGGGAAGGACATTGAATGAAATTGCAGAGAATCTATCTCCAAATAACAACCCACAAGAAAATGTTAAAGTTGTTCAGATAAAGGGTGGCGTTGCTCATTCTAAAATGAGTAATTTTGCACTTGATGTGATTTCAAAATTTGCGGAGGCATTTCATACTATTTCAGAAATCCTTCCATTACCGATAATTTTTGAAAGCGCAGAAACCAGCAGGCTTGTACAGCAAGATGCACAAACCCAGAGTTTGATGGATGGAATTAACAATACAAATATTACAGTATTTACCGTTGGATCTGTAAAAGACGATAACATGATGTTTAATCTAGATTATTTAAATACTGATGAGATAGCAACTCTTAAAAAGGATGCCGTTGGTGATATTGGATCTAGATTTATAAATTCTAATGGCGAGATTGCAAACGAAGAGATAAACGAGAGAACTATTGGTATTTCTTTGGATAATCTTAAAAATAAAGAACATTCGATATTAGTTGCTGGTGGAGAACATAAAGTTGATTCAATAAAGGCGGCACTGAAGGGTAGCTACGCAACTGATTTAATAACTGATAATTTTACAGCACAGGAGTTGCTCCAGAATTAGAACTAAATTAAATAAATTAGAAAAGTGAGTTGACATATTAAAAAATCCTGTGTATTATGTCAATTGCAATAACAAATAAAAATTATTTGAGGACATCTCTAAACTGCGAAGAAATAATGTTCATAGAATAACGAAAATAATTTCAAAAAGTCCTTGACTAAGTAAATGGCTTGTGGCTATAATGTGGCTAAAGAATGATATTAGTAATTCAGTACAGGGAACTTCCAAATAACTGAAATGGAAGTCGAGAATGAATTGGGTCATTCGCATAAAAAAAGTATTATTAATAAAAAAATATTAAGTGGTGATTATTGAGCTTAAGCTTTGTAATTACAATTTAGGTGGTACCGCGGTTAAGCCGTCCTATTCTTTTATAGAGTAGGATGGCTTTTTTTATAACTAAAAAGAGGGAGAGAGAATTATGGATAAAAAAATTGTTTTAACAGGGGATCGTCCCACAGGTAAATTACATATTGGACATTACGTTGGTTCGCTACGTAATCGTGTGAGAATGCAAAATGAAGGTAATTATAACATGTTTGTTATGATTGCTGATTTACAAGCACTAACTGATAATGCAAAAAACCCAGAGAAGGTAAGAAAAAGTATACTACAAATAGCCCTAGACTATTTAGGAGTAGGACTTGACCCAGAAAAGACGACTATTTATATCCAATCTCAAATCCCTGCACTTTCGGAATTAGATATGTATTTTATGAATTTGGTTACTGTTTCTAGATTAGAGAGAAACCCAACCGTTAAATCAGAAATTCAACAAAAGAATTTTGATCGTTCGATTCCTGCAGGATTCTTGACATATCCAGTTAGCCAAACTGCTGATATTGCGGCATTTAAAGCAAGCCTGATTCCAGTTGGTGATGATCAAGAGCCAATGATGGAACAAGCTCGAGAAATTGTTAGAACATTTAATACAACTTATGGTGATGTATTAGTTGAACCTGAAGGAGTATTCCCACCAAAGGGCCAAGGTAGAATTCCTGGTATCGATGGAAATGCAAAAATGAGTAAATCATTAGGAAATACCATTTATCTTTCAGATGATGAAGACACATTGAGAGAAAAAATTATGTCAATTTATACTGATCCAGATCATATCCACGTAGAAGATCCAGGAAAAATTGAAGGTAATGTAGTGTTTACTTACTTGGATATTTTCGGAAAAGATTTGAATAAAATACAAGAAATGAAAGATGAGTACCGTCATGGTGGACTAGGAGACGTTAAAATCAAGAATTACTTGTTTGACGTAATTAACGAAGAATTGACTCCAATTAGAAATAGACGTGCTGAGTATGCTAAAGATCCAGCAGCCGTTTATGATATGTTAGAAAAAGGCAGTGAAAAGGCCAACATAGTTGCTAATAAAACTTTACAAGAAGTAAAGGATGCAATGGGAATCAACTACTTTAAGAAATAGAAGATGGTTGATTTATGATTTAAATTTGAGTAAAAAATTCCAACGTTTAACATGATATCATAGTTAAATTTGTTTATCTATATTCTCCTGAATAATGCTTTCGGCCTATATGTATCAATTCGGTAATGATCATCTACAGGTAAGCACATTAAAAAGGTTGTCTTCACCAACCTTTTGTTATACGCAATTTGGTGAGTAATTGTTTGATAAAATCATAATTGCGTTGGAATTGGAAATTTATATTTAACGTCATTGGATGTTAAATCAATAGTAAAAAGAGCCATACCTATTTTTAAGGTATGGCTCTTTTTTTAGGCCAAATAATATAAAAAAAGTAGATAAATTGCAGTTTAAAGAAGGAAGTAAAATAAAAAATATCATAAACAAAACAATCCATATATATAGGAAACTATTATTTATTATTTTTTCAGAAGAAAATAATTTCACGAGGAGCATTGACGAATGTAAAAAAAGTGATAATATTCTACTCGTAAGCGATTTCAAATGAATTAAAAAAAGGGGAGACAGTATCATGGATAAAAAAGATTTTAAAGATATGGATTTATCTGCTTACTTTATTGGACCAAAAGGCGAAAATGCAGATCTTTTCAAGGAACTTACTGAAAAGCTAATTAATGAACACATTGGTTATCGTCAAAACTTCAATTCTGACGATGAAAATTCAATCAGCGAATCCGAAAAAATTACACCAGAATTTAACAATGCTGTTGTAAACATGAAAGAAACATTGGATGAATTATCCAGAAAAATGCGTGGCGGTTCAATTCCTTGGACTACAGCTGGACGTTATTTGGCACAAATGGATAATGAAACTTTGATGCCAGCAATTTTGGCTTATAATTTTGCAATTTTATGGAATGGTAATGGTGTTGCTTGGGCAGGTAGTCCCGCTTCAACTCTTATGGAAGAAGAAGTTGGTCAAGACCTTGCTAAATTAAATGGCTATAAGAAGAACGGATGGGGCTATGTTGCAACAGATGGTTCTATTGCCAATGTAAGTGCTCTTTGGATGGCAAGAAACGTTGCCTCAATTCCATTTGCTGTTAAAGAAGTTTGTCCCGAACTAGTTGAAGGAAAGACTGAATGGGAACTTCAGAATATGTCTGTTAAAGACAGCCTCGATTTACTAGATGCTACTGGTGAAAAGAAGAATGATGTAAAGGCACGTTCAGCAAGAAGTGGTCAAAACCTACAAAAATTAGGCAAATGGCTTGTACCATCAACAATGCACTATTCATGGCAAAAAGCACTTGATATTACTGGGGTTGGTGAAGACAACCTTATCGTATTACCTGTAGATGATCATTACCGAGTTGATACAGATAAACTAGAAAGCATTATTCAAGAGAATGTAGATAAGCATATTCCTATCTTGGGTGTAGTAGCCGTTGTTGGCTCAACCGAAGAAGGAGCTGTGGATCATGTTGACAAGTTCTTAAAGATTAGAGATAAATTCCGTAAGCAAGGTGTTGATTTTGCTATTCACGTTGACGCTGCTTATGGTGGTTATGGTAGAACAGTTTATATTGATGAAAATGGTGAATTTATGCCATATGATCAATTGGAAGATGCATTTAAGAAATATGGTATCTTTACAGAAAACAACCAATTCTTAAAGAAAGATGTTTACAATGCTTATAAAGCAATTGGTGATACTGATTCTGTAACAATTGATCCTCATAAGATGGGTTATGTACCTTACGATGCTGGTGGTTTGGCAATCGCAGATACAAGAATGAAAGATACCCTTACATACTATGCACCTTATGCGTTCCAAGAAGGAGTTGCCGTACCTGCATCAATCGGACAATTCACTCTTGAAGGTTCTAAAGCAGCTGGCTCAGCCGCAGCTGTATGGACAGTAAATCGTATGATCCCACTTAATATTTCTGGATACGGTCGTTTGGTAGCACGTACATTATTTGCTGCTCGTCGTTTTGCAGACTTATTTGATGGACAAAAATTTGAAGTCAAAGGAAAGACTATTGTATCTCACGTTGTTTATGAACCTGATTACAATATGATTGACTGGGTATATAAAGAAGAAGGCAATGACAGTCTTAAATCAATGAATGATTTAACACAAGCATTGTTCGAATATACATCATCATCAAAGGGTGGAGATTTGTATAATCTTGATCTATTAACTTCAGATAGTAACTTCAGTCCTGAAACATACGGAGATGCTCCCGTTAAATTCATCGAATCGTTGGGAATCGATGGATCAGAATATCATACCGAAGGTAAGATGGAAATCTTACGTGCTTCCATGATGTCACCTTGGATTTACGATGATAAATCATTTAATTACTGGGCTCCAAGAATAACAAAAGCACTTCAAGGTAAATTTGAATTAATTTCAGAACATGAAAACATTCTTTAATTTACATGAAATCCTTTTGAATAATGAAAAGTAGCTCAAATACAGTTTTTAGGAGAGCTCTCAAACTAGAGTTCTCCTTTTTTTAGTAATAATTTTGATTTAATTAAATCTAAATACAAAGGTTGGGGATTATCATGTTAGCGAGTTTAACTGGTACATTTGTCGATGCCGGGGGCGTTATTATTGCCTCAATTTTGGGTAGCCTTATCGGTAAAAAGATGAGTGGTAAGTATAAAAATATTCTACTTGCAATATTAGGGTTTATTGCATTTGGTGTTGGGTTTGAAAGTTTGGCAGTATATATGCCAAAATCTAAATATGCAATTTTATTCATTGTTGCATTGGTTTTGGGTACTGCTCTAGGTACTTATTGGAACCTAGAAGATAAAATTAATGGACTTACAGCAGGTAAATCTGCAGGATTGGGTAAATCAATTACAACAGAAGTAATACTTTCAACTTTGGGTGCTTTACCAATTGTTGGTTGTATTATGGCTGCTACATCACACGATTTCACATTCTTGTTCGTTAATGCATCACTTGATTTTGTAATGGTAACCATTTTGGCTGCAGCGGATGGCATGGGAATGATGATTTGTGCACCTATCATCTTTGTTTACCAATTTATCATTATTTTGATTGCAACATTTGCTAGAGGTGCTTTAACAGATCCATTCATTACAGAGATTGCTATCCTTGGTGGTTTCATGGTTGCTGCTTCTGGATTGAGTTTACTTCAATTGAAAGATTTAAAAGCTGCCAATATGATGCCGGCACTATTGATTCCAATTATTTTCTTTGCTGCTAAAGCATTGTTACATTTTTAAATAGTATTCCAAGTATTTTCCAAATAAAAATATTGTGCGGGGACAATTAATAATTTGTTTTAAAGTAAGAAGGTTGTCTAAAAAGGCCAAATAATCAATCCTTCAAAAAATATTATTTAAAAGTAGTCTAAAATTCTTATTTTAAAAAAATTAAAAAATATTTTCCTACGTAAATACTTTTAATATACATTTAAATTAGGTTTATAGAGGGAATCATACGAAAAGTAATATGATTCCTTTTTATGTGTATTTTTATAAATCAAAGTTTGAATAGAGTGTGATGTAAAGAGGAAACGCACTGTCTATGCATGTCTATTATCTTTAATTAGGGATATTAATACGATGGTGAATTTATCCAATTAAGGGAGGATATAGTGATGTCTGAAGCAAACTCTCAAAATATAATATATGATGTTGATCTATTATCAAAAATCAAAGAATCTGATGTGGCAAGTAAGGAAAAATTAGATTTTAAAGTTAAAGAAAATAGTAAAAATCATTATTGGGATAGAATGGTTACATTTGAAATAAGTAATTCTCCTGATTTAAAGTTGAATAAAGATGGAGTCCTAAGATTCTTTGATGTGGCTGGTAATAGAGTAGGAATTTCTTTGAATTTATTTGAAAGAATTAACGAAATTTCATTGGATAGTTGGCGAAATTAAAAAAATGCATTAGCCTTTTGGCTAATGCATTTTTTTATACAGGGATAGTAGGAATTGAACCCACACCGACGGTTTTGGAGACCGTAGTTCTACCTTTAAACTATATCCCTAAAATGAAAATATGTTCATATCCATCTGAACTCATGTTAAGTTTACACATTTGATCTTTATTAATCAATAGTAATATTAAAATAATTGTAATTAAGGATATATACATGAAAGGGCCATTTGAATATTTGCGATTTGAATATTGAGGGGATTAAGACGGTAAAATTTCATATCGGATTTTTTGAATAATAAAACACCTAAGCTTCTACAATGAAGTTTAGGTGTTTTAATTAGGGATACATATAGGAAGTAAAGTGTGCAATTGGTCCAAAATGGATGTTTGGGAGGACTTATTAATATGAAGCTCGGATCATATTAATATTTGTTGAACTATATTCAGAGAGTCCAGAGAAGTAATTTTTAAAAGTTAATTGAATTTGAATAGTCTTTACGAAGGCCGTTTTTACTTAGAAGAGAAGTAATCTTTTTAGTATCGGTTTTATTAGTTTCGTTCATAATTGATTCCTCCAGTTAATAGATTGATTTTATTTTTAATTAAAAGTTAATTGAATTTGAATAGTCTTTACGAAGACCATTTTTACTTAGAAGAGAAGTACTCTTTCTAGCATCGATTTTATTAGTTTCGTTCATAATTGATTCCTCCAGTTAATAGATTGATTTTATTTTTAGTTAAAAGTTAATTGAATTTGAATAGTCTTTACGAAGACCGTTTTTACTTAGAAGAGAAGTAGTCTTTTTAGTGTCGATTTTATTAGATTTGATCATAATTGATTCCTCCGGTTAATAGATTGATTTAATTTTTAGTTAAAAGTTAATTGAGTTTGAATAGTCTTTACGTAGTCCTTTTTTATTAAGAACGTATTTACTGTTGTCAGGTACTTGTATATGCGAGTTAATTGCATCAATTGTTCCGGCAATTTCAGTAGGAGTTTCTTCTTTAAAACCTAATCCAGTGATAAAGTCACTAATTTGTTTAGTAGTTGCACGGCCAGATAGAATTTCATCAAATGCTTGTTTTGTTTCATCATAAGTTAAATTTTTGTTGTCATTAATTTTTTTAATAGAATTGTTAATCATAGTTGGTTCCTCCAGAATTTTGATGGCGAATTACGCCAATTTATTTATTTATAATTGTTTAGAAATTAAGTGAGTTTGAGTAATCATTACGAAGGCCCAATTTATTCAGTGTATTTTTATTGTCTTCTGTATTTAATGTATTCTGATGAAGAGTGTCAATTGTTCCGGCAATTTCAGAAACAGTCTCTTTTTTTGATCCCAAGGCAGTGATAAAATCACTGATCTGTCTCTGTGTAGCATTGGCGTTTAGAATATTAGTAAATGCTTGTTTTGTTTCTTCGTAAGTCAAATCTTCGTTTTTAGTAATCTTTTCAATAGTATTTTCAATCATAGTTGGTTCCTCCAAATTAATTTATAATATTTATACTTTTTCATTATCTTAATTTGAAATTTGCCATCGTTTTGTTTCTTTCATAAGAGAGAGCCTCCTGTAGTAATTCTTTTTAACTAATGTCTTTTTATTTAAATTGCTAAAAAAACGGGCTAAAACATTCATTATCTGTGTAATACGTAATATATCAATGATGAATGATCTTCGTGACTCGTAATCAAGTCGTGCAAGTCGGATACAAATTCGGCGTCATCCTTATAGTTGTCATAATCTTTAGCAAGTTTAGCTAATTCATTGGATAGATTTAATTCATTGATTTTATATGTATCGTTTTTTGTATTGTTCATAATAGGTTCCTCCAAATTAATTTATAATATTTATTATCTTAATTTGAATACTGCCATCGTTTTTCTGTCATATTAGGTTCCTCCTGAAAACAAAAAATCCGCCCATAAACGTATTAACGTTTAAGGACGGATTTTCCGCGGTGCCACCTTTTTTTAATGGATTGAAATAGAGTATATCAAAAATACACTCAAAATTAATTCCATTACTCTTTGCGAGGGACCAACATCCCTCCGACAACTTACGTATGCCTAACGTTCTCCCGTACTCATTACTTTTCGGAGAGACCCTCGATGGTCCATTTAACTATCTGCGTTCGATTGCCATTCTCAGCACCGGCAACTCTCTGGGCGTGCACGATAATCTTGACTTCCATCTCATTGGTTTATGGACGAATTATTTTTGTTGACTCTTATACTAAGACCAAGTTAATGAATTGTCAACAAAAATATTTAATAATTTATTTACACAATGTAATATGTCTTAGATTTATTCTTGGAAACACATATCTAACAAGGGATTTGGATGAACCAAATTAATTTAGAAGGTTAAAAAAAGATTAAATTTTTATTAGATGATTTACTGGCCCAAACTTATGACCAACATCAATTTCGTTTTTAATTGCTTCGTAAGTGAATGTTTTGGCTGTTCGAATTGCTTGATCCATAGTTTGTCCTTTTGCAATTTCTGCAACGATACATGAGGAAAGCGTATCACCAGTTCCATTTACATGGGTGGTTTCAACATATGGTTCGGAAATCCAAAATGAAGTCCCATCTTCTAATAATACATAATCTTCAACGGTACTTATATTATTATCATTGTGTTGACCTTTGATCATAATATTTTTAGGTCCTAATTTTCGAAGCATTTTGGCTGCCGTTATAATTTCATCTTTACTTTCTAATTTTAATCCTGATAATTTTTGTGCTTCATAGTAGTTTGGAGTTATTAAATCAGCCAGTGGGAATAGCTCATCAATCAATGTTTGATAGGCATCTGGTTCTAGTAACATAGCACCATGCTTTGTACTAATAACAGGGTCTAATATAAATTTACCAAAAGGTTTGTCCTTAATCTCATTAGCAACTGTAGTGATTATTTCAGAATCGGATAACATACCGGTTTTAAAAGCTGAAACCTTAAAGTCATCTTTAATATCCTTAATTTCATTTTTTATGAAACTGATAGGCATATTTACATTGTCATGAATACCGTATGAGTTTCCAGCTACTGCTGCTGTCAATACAGACATTCCGTAAACCCCGCATGCCATGAAAGTTTTTAGGTCAGCCTGGGCTCCTGCACTACCATCAGAATCTGATCCTGCAATTGTTAAAACTTGAATGAATTTATTCAATTGATTCACCTCATATAAATTATTTTCATATTCTTATTGTACCAACAAAAGGGCTGTAAGGGCTTTCCAAAACGAAGAAAATGAAAATAATTTCAAAGCGATGATTAGCATAATTTCAGCAGCGCAATTTTATAACAAAAATTTAAAATTAAGTACTGTAACAAAAGAAGAGTTCGATCATAAGAAATTTATTAACTGTTTTCCAGTTAAAAAGCACGATCACTATTCTATTCCAGCCGGAGCTATCCATTGTGGTGGCCCAGAAACGGTGGTTTTGGAAATAAGTGCTACTCCATATATATTTACCTTTAAATTATGGGATTGGGGACGCATTGGATTAGATGGGAAACCAAGACCAATACATTTGGAGCATGGAAAAAATAATGTTGATATGCGTTTTGATACCGATTATGTTAAGAAGAACCTTTTTGCTAAAAATGATGTTATTGAAAAAGGGCAAAAACAATTGGTGGAGAAAACAGGATTGTGTGATCTAGAATTTATTAATTCATATAGATACACGTTTAGGAACAGTGTACTTATTAAAAATCACGACAGTGTCAGCATGCTTAACTTAGTTGAGGGGAAAAAGGTTCGTATTTATAGTCAAACTAATGATTTCCCTCCTCTAATAATTAGTTATGGTGAAACGTTTATTGTTCCTGAATATTGTAAGGATGTGTTGGTTGATAACCTTTGTGGTTCTGATGAAGTAATGATTCTGCAGGCATTTGTAAAATAATTATTGATGTTTATAAATATTGTTTATAAAAAAACAGTTTATGAAAGCACATAAACTGTTTTTTTGTTGTCCAAGAATTAAAAATTATAATCAATAAAAGGAAATGTCACCCCAGGGGTGACAAAACTAATTGTAAACGGATACAATTAAAAACTACTATATAAATGTAAAGAGGAACAGATAACAAAATAAATTGTTAAGAAATTATTGGAGGAAATATATTATGAGTAAAAGTATTCTATTGATTTGTGGTTCTGGAGCATCATCAGGTTTTATGGCAGCTAATATGAGAAAGGCTGCAAAAAAAGAGGGGCTAGATTATAAGATCAAGGCACGTAGTGAATCGGAATTAGGTGATTACATGGACGATATTGATGCCTTGATGGTTGGACCACATTTGAAGGCAGAATTTGATGGTATTAAAGAACGTGTTCCTGAAAGTGTCAAAGTTATTTTAATGCATGCTGACTACTATTCAATTCTAGATGGTAAGGGCGCAATTGCACATTTACAAAACGAACTTGGTGACTAACATACTGTTAAAAAAATAAATGAGGGGCGTGTCAAAATGGATAAATTTATGGAATTTCTCAACACTAAATTTGCGCCAAAAGCGCAAGTCGTGGGGAATAATCAATGGATTGTCACTCTAAAGAATTCAGTTCTTGAAGTGCTACCATTCATTCTGGTTGGATCAATAGTTAGTTTATTAAATATTCCAGGTAACTTTTGGAGTTGGTGGCCTAACTTTACACCAATTAGTAATTTCACCTTTGGATTATTATCAATCTTTATAGCATTCTTAGTACCATTTAATTACATGGAATTGAAAAAGTTAAAAAGACAACGAATTATTGCAGGATTAACATCTATTGCATTGTTTATGATGCTAATCAATCCCAAATTCACTAATTCAGGTGCAACAGCTTCCTTTGGCTTTAGTGAATTTGGTGCTGGTGGTATGTTCGTAGCAATCATTGTAGCAATTTTTGTAAGCTTGATTATGCAATTATTTGGAACGTTTTCTTTCTTCAGTGAAGATACTGTTATTCCTGATTTTGTTACATCATGGTTTGATTCAATGTTACCAATTGGAGTTAGTATTGCAGCAGGATGGTTAATTGTAGATATAATTCACTTTAATTTATTTAGTGCAATTCAATCAATTTTTGCACCATTAGCATCTGGGGCCGATACAATTTATGGTTTCACTTTGATTCTATTTATTTACACATTTATTTATTCAATGGGTATTTCTAGTTGGGTAATTTCTCCAATTACACAACCATTAATGCTTGGTGGGATTGCAGCAAATGTAGCTGCGGTTGCTGCAGGAAATTCTGCAACGCATATTTTCACCAGTGAAGCAGTCTTTAGTGGTTGGGTATTTATTGGTGGTGTTGGTTGTACCATGCCATTAGCTCTGATGATGTTATTAATATCTAAATCTCAACGATTAAAAGCATTAGGCAAAGCTTGTATTGTACCATCACTATTCAATATTAATGAACCACTTGTGTTTGGTACTGTTGTTTGGAACCCATACTTGATGATTCCTCTATGGATTAACGGGATCATTATTCCAATTATTACTTGGACAGGACTAAAAATGGGCCTGGCTGCAATTCCGAAAGCAGTAATGCAAATGTGGTACATTCCTTTCCCAATTTCAACATGGCTTATTAGCCCATCAGTAGGTGCTATGATTTTACTAGCTATTATTTTCGCGGTTTCTTGGGTCATTTGGTTCCCATTCTTTAAAGTTTATGATGGTCAAGTATTAAAAGAAGAAGCAAGTACGCAAGATTAACGGATTTTACATTTAGGAGGATAAATCAATGTCAGAGGAAGAATTTGATAATAAATCAGTTAAAGATACAATGGAAATCATTATTAATGCTGGGGACGCTCGTGCGTTTGTGGCAGATGCATTAGACAATGTAGGCGATTTCGATTATGTTTCTGCCAAAGATAATATTAAAAAGGCAGATGAAAAATTGGTTGTTGCACATCGACTTCAAACCAAGAAACTTCAAGAAGAAGCAGAAGGTGAAGATATTAAATATTCTGTACTTTTTACTCATGCACAAGATACATTAATGACAATTATGAGTGAATATAACTTGGCTAAGCATCTTATTGCAGTATTTGAGAAACGTGATCAAAAAATTAACTAAGGAGTGCAATTATGAAAGATAGTAAATATCCATACTTTCCAAATAACTTCCTCTGGGGAGGTGCCCAGGCGGCTAGTCAAGCTGATGGGGCCTATAAAGAAGATGGTAAAGGATTAAATTCTTCTGATGTACAACCTTATTTAAAAGATTTGTCTAATGAAAAAATTCAGGAATTAGAAACAGCTGGGATGCAACTTTCACAAGTTAAAGCCAATATGCAAGATACTGAAAACTACTATCCAAAACGTTTTGGAATTGACTTCTACCATACATATCCTGATGATTTAAAACTGTTAGCTGGTATGGGCTTTAAAACATTTAGAACCTCTTTAGATTGGTCACGAATCTTTCCAAATGGTGATGAAAAAGAACCAAATAGGGAAGCTTTGAAGCATTATGATAAAATGATTGATGCAATGCTTGATCTTGGTATTGAACCAATTATTACTATGAATCATTATGAAACTCCAATCAATATAACAGTTAAGTATGGTGGCTGGCCTAATAGAGAAGTAATACCAATGTTTGAAAGATTTGGAAAAACTTTACTTGATTGGTTTGGCAAAAAGGTTAAATATTGGATTGTTGTGAACCAAATTAATATGGTACAAATCGAACCTTTCCTATCTGTCGGGGTTTGTGCAGATCAATATGAGAACGAAGAAGAGGCTTTATATCAGGCTGTTCATAACCAAATGGTGGCTGCTGCTTGGATTAAGCAATATGCTAAATCCCTAAATAATCCTGATATTCAAATCGGAACTATGGTAGCGGACGGAACAGCTTATCCCGCAAGCTGTAAACCTGACGATGTGATTTTGACAATGCGTCAAAATCGCTTGCAATACTTCTTCACTGATGTTCAATTTAGAGGTTATTATCCTGAATATGCTAAAAATTACTTCAAAGAACGTGGTGACAAAATTAATATCAAAGATGATGATATGAAATTATTGGCAAATAACCATATGGATTTCTTAGCAATTTCGTATTATTATTCAAAGATGGTTGATGCCTCTAAGAATGGATATCGTCCTTCTGATAATAGTAAGAACCCATATTTGAAAGAAAGCCCATGGGGATGGGCTGTGGATCCACAAGGACTGTACAATGCTCTTAGTCAATACTGGGATCGTTATGAAAAACCTATTATCATCGCTGAGAATGGTATTGGGATGTATGACAAAGTTGAAGATGGTAAAATTCACGATGAATATCGTTCAGACTATCTAAGTCAGCATATTGAACAAGTTGGTCGAGCAATCCATGATGGCGCAAAGGTTATTGCATATTGTGCTTGGGGACCAATTGATATTGTTAGTTGTTCGTCTCAACAGATGTCAAAGCGTTATGGATTTATATATGTAGATAAAGATGATGAAGGTAATGGTAGTGGTAAGAGACTATTGAAAGACAGTTATTACTGGTATAAAAACGTTATCTTATCAAATGGTAAAGAAATATAAAAGAATTATACGGAGATGAGTTATTTGCGTAAGGACCATAAAAAAGAATTATGGGACTATTTACAAAATAACCCTGGATGGCATACTTCTAATGAATTAGCTGTAGTGATTGGTGTATCTCAACGTAGTATTAGACGCTACGCAAAAGATTTAATCGATTCTACAGCTATTTTTGTTAGCAGTGAAGGGTATAAATTTAACCAGAAAAAAGTAGATAGTTCCAAAAATGAGAATTCGGATTATGAAAGTATTAAACGAGTTTTGATTAATGAATTCACTCAACAAAAAAAATTAAACCTGTATGACCTTGTTGACCAATTATACTTAAGTGAATCGACATTAATAAAACTTTTTCAAGAGATTCAAGACTATGTAAGGCCTTTTGAACTTGAGCTAAGACAGGATGGTGACGATTGGTCTTTAGCCGGAAGCGAAATGAATAAAAGAAGATTAATCAGCGATATTCTATATCGTGAATCTAAACAGACTTTTATCGGAACAAAGACTATACAGGAAAGCTTTCCAGATATAGATGTGGTTGGAATTTCAGAATCAATTAAGAAATTAACACAATTGGAAAATATTTATTTGAATACGTTTGATTTCAATAATATTTTGTTACATATAGCGATTGCTACACATAGGGTAAAAAATGGGTATCAACCACAGAAAACTGATAGTAATTCGAAATATGGGTTACAAGCAGATGCATTCCCAGATGAAAAGACTATTCAGGAGAATGAATTTGGAAACAAGTTGATTGACGGTGTTGAGAGCAATGAAGCGGTTAAGTTTTCAGAGGCTGAACGAAAAAGTTTAAAATTAATTATTCAATTCTCTATAACACGTAAACATCGAAACTTGGAAGATACTGTTAAACATAGTACCGTTGAATTGGTTGATGACTTAATAAAATATGTTAACGCGATGCTAAATATTGATTTAAGAGTTTTGAATTTTAGGGAACAATTTGCCATTCATATTCAAAGATTACTTGAACGTTCATCACGGGGATATGTGGAGCGAAATCCAATGACTTCAAGTATAAGGAAGTCCTCACCAATAATTTATGAATGTGCGGTTTTGATTTCAAATCGAATGGAAGAAATTGAAAATGTAAGTTTGGAAGATGATGAAATTGCTTATATAGCTATGCATATAGGTAATTCTGTTTCAGAATATATTAATGACTTACATAAATTATATGTAATTGTTTTGATGCCTGATTATCAAAATGATACTGATGAGTTTACTAGTAGATTAGAGCGACTGTTTAGTCAGGACATAGTTGTTGGTAGTGTTCTTCACAATCCAGAGATGATAGAAGAGGAAGATTACCCACGTAAGGTAGATTTTATTATACAAGTAAATTCAGAGTATCAATTACCTGGCATAAGTCATGCTAATATTTCTCAATTTATGACGCAAACAGATTACAAACGAATTAATCAATTAATTGAAAGTCACAAACATCAGCAGAAAAAAATTAATTTTACCAATAATTTAGAGAGATTCTTTCCAAAAGAGAATTTTAAAGTACTTGATGATCGGGTAGGTCGTGATGACTTGTTTCAGATTGTATGTAGTGAATTGGAGGGGAAAGAGGTGATTCCTGAAAATTTTGCTGATCGATTAAAAGCACGAGAAAATATGTCCAGTACAGCTTTTGGTCGTGTTGCAATACCTCATTCCATGCAGATGATAGCATTGAAGACGCAAGGATACGTGGTGATAGCTCCCAAAGGTATTTCTTGGAATAGTGAAAATAATGATGTTAATTTAATGTTTCTGCTTGCGGTTAATAAGGAGAATAAGCAATCATATAGAAACATATTTGACGATTTGTCTCAAATCGCAGTTGATCCAAAGAATATTGCATCATTAGTCAAAACAAGAACTTATGAAGAATTCATTTCTCGATTAACTGACTTATTGTAAAAAAATAAAAAAAAATCTATAGTATACAAGATAAGTATTCCATTATAATCTGGAGTTCCATAGACTTTATTCTATATAATACGGTAATCTTTGATGAATCTTATAAAAACCACTACTATATTATTAGTAATGGCTTTTTTAATTCACAAATAAAGTAATGCTGTTGGTAAGTGTCAAGGGCGTTAGAATTGCTTTTTCAACATGTTCATTAATCATAAGCAGATTTACCGAGTCTATTTAGTGCATTAGGGCGATTCTTCATCGAGGCATAGAGGAGTAAAAAGTTTTAACAAAATATTAAGCAGGGGTAAAAATATTATGCTAAATCAAGTTAAGAATGCTATTAAATTGGTCAAAGAAGTAGATCTATCGATTAGCCAAATTAGTAAAATTACAGGAGTAAGTAGTGCTTCATTGAATAAAATAAAAGAGGCAGAGAAACCAGAATCTATTATTTCAAGTATGAAATATTCTAATGTTGTTGCAATGTCTGACCTGTATATGGATAAAGAAAAGCAATATATCCTCGAAAAGTATGGAAAAGAGTATTCAAGTTTTGGGAACTGGCTAGCTATGTGGTTCCATAAATCTATGCAGCAACAGTATGAAACCGGGGAAAATATAGGGATTAATAATCAAGAGTCGAGGATAGATACTATTGAATGTTTAGAAGAAATTATTATTAGTGATAAGAGATTAGGGGTTGTATTATTCAAAATATATCAAGGAGATAAGTACAGTGGATTTGAAGAAAAGGCAGTGATTGAGAAGAAGTAAAATAGATAATTTGAAGAATTTTATTAATATTTATTAGAAATAAAAAAAACAGCGTGCATATTCAATAAAGACAAATGATGATAAATTGGAAATAGACAAAAAAGTAGTTCTGTGAAAAGCAGAACTACTTTTTTTCTTAAACGTGACAAAGTAACATGTAATTATATAAGATTATTTTAGCCCCGTTAGTTTGTTTTAAGTTCGTTTATTTTAAGTTGCGTAAAAAAGGTATATTAGTAGAACAAAAATAACTTATGATATAAAAGAAAAAGTGAAAGAGGTTACTTATGGACAATATTTTATATAATCTTTTATATTCATTAAATGATCAGTTAGATAAAAATGAAATTGGTAGTGTTAATTTTATATTATCAAGATATTTTATCGAGAATTTTAATAAAATACCAAAGGCCAACATTTATCAAATGGCTGAAGACTGTAGTGTTTCAAGAGCAAGTATTAGAAGGTTCTCCCAAGGATTAGGTTTTGAGAATTTTGCGGACATAAAAAAGACCATCAAGAATCATTTGCCTGAAGAAATAAATATTTCAGATAAAAATTATCGTGAATTATTAACAGGTAATTTGATTCGAATAGTTAGTGAACTAGATGAGCGCATGAATACTCATGAAATCGATGTGATTTGTAATCGAATTAAAAAATCAAAAAAAATGATTATTTTAACTTCACGTACAAGTATGTCTAATGCTAAGGATTTTCAAATAGAACTGGCGAGTAAAGGAAAACTTTCTTATATTATTTCAGAAGGCTATTTGGATAGTACGATTTTCGATGACATTGAAAAGGATGACTATATTATTACTCTTTCAGTTTCTGGATTATTTGCTAAATCAGTGGCGGAAAAGATGAATCAAATTGATTGTGTCAAAGATTTGATAACGGTAAATAGAATAATAGAATTTGGAGATACTTTCAATCATGTATATTATATGAGCCATTTGGATCACTCCACCAATGCAGATATATATCGGGCATATGGATTACATTATTTCTTAGATATTATTCAAAATCATTATTAAAAAAGTAAATAGGGTGCATCGTTTGTACCCTATTTTGGTTTAAGGGACATAGGTTGTAACGCACGCATGTAAGCGCTTTGCTAAAATTGGTATATAAGTTGAATGAGAAGGGCAAGGTACTTAAATATGTTTTATAATCATGATCCTAAGTTTCCAGATAATTTCTTATGGGGAGGTTCAAGTTCTTCATGGCAAGTCGAAGGTGCCGTAGAAGAGGACGGAAAAACCCTATCATTAATGGATTTAAATACACGTACTAAGAAACCATATACCGATGATACTTTTGCTTCGGATAATTACCATCATTATAAGGAAGATGTTAAATTGATGGCCGATGCTGGAATGACATCTTACAGATTTTCAATATCATGGGCACGTATTTATCCATCAAAAGATTGCCAGGTAAATAAAAAGGGATTGGAATTTTACAATAATTTAATTAATGAACTTATTAAATACAATATCACACCAATTGTTACTGTTTATCATTACGATATGCCAGTTTGGATTGACAAGGAATATGATGGTTGGTATGGACGTGGAATTATAGATGAATTTGATAAGTACGCGCGTACTTTATTTAAAGAATTTGGAGATAGAGTTAAATATTGGTTATCTATCAACGAACAGAATATGCAAATTTGTTACGGTGACTGGTTGGGCATCGATAAACATCCTGATACATGGCTTGAAGATAAATGGAAGGTAAATCATATTATGAACTTGTGCCATGCTAAAGCAGTCATTGCTTGTCATGAACTAGTTCCTGGTGGAAAAATTGGTCCAGTTCCCGGATATGTTCCTATTTATCCATACTCATGTGATCCCAAAGATCAGATTGCTGCCATGAATGCTGAAGAAATGACAGAAAAAATTTGGGATGATTTATATGCCCATCGTAAATACAATGGCTTTATTAAGAGTTACTGGAGAGAGAATAATATTGATCCTGATATTAGACCTGGTGATATGGAATTAATTGGGAAAGCAAATATTGATTTCTTTGGATTGAATTGTTATCGTTCTAACACAGCAAAATATTGTTCACCTGATGAAAAAGAGGAACCATATGAATTAAATAAGTCTGGTAAGAAAGGTAACTTAAAGTTTCCTAAGGTTCCTGGAATGTACCAATTAGTTGAAAATCCGTATGTTGATACAACCGATTGGGATTGGGAAATTGATCCAGTAGCTATGAGATACATGCTTCGTTATGTTTGGGACCATTACCAATTGCCAATGGTTATTTGTGAAAATGGATTTGGTGAACATGAAATCGTTTCTGAAGATGGTAAAGTTCATGACCCTGAAAGAATTAAGTTTATGAGAGATCAAATTTATCAAGTAGGTTTGGCGATTCAAGATGGATGTAAAGTATTTGGTTATAATCCATGGTCATTCTTAGATTTGTTGAGCACAGGTAATGGTATGTCAAAGAGATATGGTTTTGTTTTTATCAATACTACAGATAAAGATAAACTTGATTTTAAACGTATTCCTAAAGACTCATATTATTGGTATTCAGATTTAGTTAAATCAAATGGTGAAAATTGGGGGTAAATCCAATGAGTAATTATCATGACATGGCTAACAATATCCTAAAAGATATTGGCGGCAAAGATAATGTTATAAATGTTAACCATTGTGCTACAAGGCTGAGAATTCAATATAAAGATAAGAATAATATTGATGACAATTCTGTATCAAAAATTGAAGGCATTGCTGGAACCGTAATTAGAGACGATGAATATCAAATTGTAATTGGTACTGATGTTGCTAATGTTTACAATGCTTTTGTCAAATCAATAGGGGATGTCTCAAATAATAAAACCGCCAAAGTTAAATTCACATGGAAACATCTTGGCCAAACTATAATCGATTTTATTAGTGGAACCTTTGTACCAATTCTAGGAGTATTGGTTGCTGCTGGATTGGTTTCGGCGGTACTTAATATTGGTGTTACATTCTTCGGACTAAGCACGAAGAGCGGCACATATACCATTTTGAATGGTATTTATGAAGCTGGGTATTACTTTTTACCTGTTTATTTAGGATATAGTGCATCAAAGAAATTAAATATGAACCCCATGATGGGAGCATTCTTAGGTGCTACGCTCGTTTATAAAACAATTGATAGTGCTAAAGGACTTGAATTCTTAGGATTATCAGTACCACAGATTCAATATAATACTAGTGTTATTCCAATCCTTTTAGGTGTTCTGTTTATGAAACTAATTGATGTTGGTATGGATAAGATTACACCGAAGAGTATTAAATTTTTTACGAAACCGTTAATCACAATGTTGATTGTTGTTCCAGTTACATTGCTTTGGCTTGGCCCCCTCGGATTCCAAATTGGTACAGTAATAGCAAATGTCTTGAACTTTATTAATCTAAAATTAGGATGGGTTTCAGTTGGTTTGATGGGTGCTTTAACGCCATTATTAGTTATGACAGGTACTAATCAGGCATTGTTCCCATTGTGTATTGCATCAGTAGCAAGTATAGGCTATGATGCTTTCGTTTTACCGGGAATGTTGGCTGCTAATGTAGCTGTTGGAGCGGCTGCACTTGCCGTTGCTATAACTACTAATGAAAGTAAGAAGAAACAATTAGCATTGTCAGCTGGAATTACCGGGGTAATGGGTATTACTGAACCTGCAATTTTTGGTGTGTTAATTAAGAACAAAATTGCTTTGTTGAGTACTATGGCTGCTGCCGGTATCAGTGGAGCCTTTGCTGGTTTAGTTTCTTTAAAACAATATGCAATCGTTTCGCCAGGAATCGCTGCATTACCTACATTTATTCACGCAAGTAATGGCAAAATTGATTCTAATTTCTATATGTCAGTAATTACATTGGTTATGTCTTTTGTATTATCATTTGGATTCACATACGTTATTACAAAAAGAATGGTAGGATCAAAAGATAGCACAAGTGAGAATGATTTAAATATTTATCAACCTGTTGGTGGAAAGGTCATACCACTTTCTGATGTTAATGATGAAGTATTCTCTAAGGGATTAGTAGGAGATGGATTTGCTGTAGAACCAAATAATAGAGGAGTTTACAGTCCTGTCAATGGAATAATCTCAATGGTAGCAAATACTAAGCATGCGATAGGTCTTAAATCTTATTCCGGAAATGAAGTATTAATTCATATGGGACTAGACACTGTAGAATTGAATGGTTTGCCCTTTGATGTAAAAATAAAAGAGGGTGACCACGTTAAAAAGGGTGATCTTATCGCTGATATGAACATAGATATGATAAAGAAAGAAAAGAAAGATCCTATTGTTATGGTAATTTTGACTCAACCTGATAAACAACTAGATAATGAATTATTAGGTGATATAAAAGTTGGAGATATGGTTGGTCAAGTGGTAACTGCGAATTAAACATATAAATAGGCAATAAGTTGTCTTTATTAGATATTTATCAAAAAGAGGCTGTTTTTCACTTTAGTAATTCTAAGTGAGAAATAGCCTCTTTTTCTTGTCATAATAGCCAAAATATATAGAAATAGATGTAAGTGATTTTTTTACATGGTAAAAGGTCATTTTTTTAATAGTTTAAGGTTTTAACGAAGTAGAACAAGTAAAGAATTTGATAATAAATGGTAAATATACGATACAGTCACGAAAGCGCTTTATTAATATAATTTAACCATGATATGAATTTAGGAGGAATTAAAATAATGGCTAAGAAATTGAGAATTGGAATTATTGGATGTGGAGGTATTGCACATCAAAAACATTTCCCAGCTTTGTCTCACTATAAGGATCAAGTTGAATTAGTTGCATTCTGTGATATTATTCCTGAATGTGCTGAAGAGTCAGCAAAGAACTTTGGTGACCCAGGTGCCAAAGTTTATACAGATTATCATGAACTTTTAAAGGATGACAGCATTGATATTGTCAATGTTCTAACTCCAAATGTTGCTCATGCACCAATTACCATTGCCGCATTTGAAGCAGGTAAAAATGTATTTTGTGAAAAGCCAATGTCAGATAAACCAGAAATGGCCAAAAAGATGATTGAGGCATGGAAGAAGTCAGGTAAGAAATTTACTATTGGTTATCAAAATAGATTTAGACCAGAAGTTCAAGCTTTACATAAAGCTTGTGAGAATGGTGAATTAGGTGATATTTATTTTGCTAAAGCACATGCTCTTCGTCGTCGTGCCGTTCCTACTTGGGGTGTCTTTCCAGATAAATCTAAACAAGGTGGTGGCCCATTAATTGATATTGGTACACATGCTTTGGATATTACTCTATGGTGTATGAATAATTACAAACCAGTTTCTATTGATGGATCAGTGTTTGAAAAATTAGGTCACATGCAAGAAGCAACAGAAGGTAATATGTTTGGACCTTGGGATCCTAAGACGTTTGAAGTTGAAGATTCAGCATTTGGTTTTATCAAGATGGAAAATGGTGCAACTATTTACCTTGAATCATCATGGGCTTTGAATGTCCGTGATTCTAAAGAAGCTGCTACTACTCTATGTGGTACAAAAGCCGGGGCTGAAATTCTTTCAGGCATGAGTTATCAACAAGATCAATTGATTTTCAATCGTGCACATAACGGCTTATTGTCAGAAGAAAAACTTAGTCCTTCAGGAAACATTGATTACTTTGATGGTGGTAATAATAAGCCAGAAGTTATTGAAGCAGGTCAATGGCTTGATGCAGTTGCTAATGATGGTGAACCATTAGTTAAACCAGAACAAGCATATAAGGTTACACAAATTCTTAATGCAATTTATAAGGCTGCTGCAACTGGCGAATTAGTTAAGATTACTTATTAATAGTATTTATTTTGAAACGGAGGAATATCAGATGACATTTGCATTACGAATGAACTTCGTAGATGTTGTACCAGATAATAGTTTGAAAAACACATACGTTGATGGAAAGAAAAATGGTTATCAATTTGACATTCGTTTAAGTTATTACAGAGGACATTTCCTTTCAGTAATTGACGAATTTGGAATTGAAGTTGATGGGAAAAAAGTAAGTGATGATGAAATTAGATTTTGTCTAAATGGTAAGGAATTAGCACCATGGCAACTATCTGAAGCATACACAGAGTTCTGGCCAATTTTAAAACCTGCAACTATTAAAGTTCTTAAAGTTGGTGGTCTTGATTCAGGAGATCACAATGTAAAGGTTACTTTATTCTTTAGAGCACCTTATATGCCTATTGGACCCAACCATCAGTATATGGAATATAACAGCTGTGGCGAGAAAACATTGCCAGTAATCGATTAAGGAGGAATGAGAATCAATGGCTAAATTTAAAGTTGGTGCAACTCTATTCAGTTTTGGTACTGAATATATTAGAGGCGAGTTGTCACTAGAAGATTGTATTCGTACAGCTGCCGAGGTAGGTGCACAAGGATATGAAATTGTTGCTACACAAATGATTCCAACTTATCCATATGTATCAGATGAATTTGTCGGATTTATTGAAGAATGTAAACGTAAATATGGCATTGGTCCAATTTGCTACGCTGCAAATATGGATCGTGGTATGCGTAAAGATCGTGATCTTACTGAAGATGAAATGTATGGAATGGCCGTTAATGACTTAAAACAAGCTCATAAATTGGGATGTAAGATTGTTCGTGAACAATTCTTGATGTCTCCAGAGGCGATGGTACGATTAGCACCATTGGCCGAAGAATATGGAATCAAGGTTGGTATTGAAATTCATAATCCTGAAACACCAACTTCACCAATGATTATGGCGTATCGTAAGGCTTTTGAAGCCAGTGGATCTAAGTACATTGGATTTATCCCAGATTTTGGTATCTTTGCCACAAGACCCAACAAACCTTATTGGGATCAGGCATTAAAAGATGGTGTTGCAGAAAGTACTTTGAAGATGATGGCACAAATGAAGTATGATGAAGTGCCACAAGCAGAAGCAACTGAGAAAGTTAAGAAAATCGATGATAGTCCTGCAGCTATGACAGTTCTTACACAAATGTATGGATTTGTTCAATTCAAGAAGAGTGCTAAAGAAACCCTAGAAGGATTGAAACAAATTATGCCGTATACTTTTGAACTTCATGGTAAGTGTCATTATGTCAGTGAGGATTTGATGGAAGCAAGTATTCCTTATAATGAAATTCTTCCAGTTGTTGCTGAGGCTGGATTTGATGGATTTATCATGACAGAATATGAAGACGCAGGAGCTCACCATAGTGTGGAAATGGTTAAACGCCACATTGCTATGGAAAATAAATTGGTAAAAGAAAAGAATTTATAATATATCGTTTATTGTTGGGGAGGGTGAAAAGTTTCGCTCTCCTTTTTTTGTTGAATTAAGTAGTAGTACAAACAAAATTATATTAGTATATATATAGATATATATACTAGTAAAATTCAAATATGAGAAAAGAGAGTTTTACTAATGAAAAAAGTGATTTCAGTTGATATCGGTGGAACTGCCGTAAAATTTGCATTAATTAGTGAGAATGGCGAAGTTTTAAAGAAATGGAACATTGATACTAATGTAACTGATAATGGTGGACATCTACCGGATGATATTGTTGATTCTGTAAAAATGAATACCGTTGATACAGAAAATGATGAAATTATTGGTATTGGTATCGGAGTACCAGGTCCAATTTCCAATAACGGTGGAAATGTTTTGAAGGCAGTTAACTTGGGATGGAATAATGTCCCATTAAGACAAATAATTTCTGCCAAACTGAACTTACCGGTTGTTCTTCTAAATGATGCCAATGCTGCTACGTTGGGTGAAATGTGGAAAGGCGCTGCTCAAAATAAAAGTAATTTTGTTTTCATAACTCTAGGAACTGGTGTTGGTGGTGGAATTGTAATCGATGGAAAAGTTATAAATGGTGTTCATTCTGCAGGTGGTGAAATAGGTCATATCCCAGTAGAGTCTGATGAGCACAGAGTTTGTGGTTGTGGAAATATTAATTGTTTGGAAACATTTGCATCAGCTAATGGGCTAGTAAAAACTATTAGTAAAATTTTTGAAGAAAATAATATTGAAAAGAATGAATATACTTCTGTTGATTTATTCGAAGATCTGGAAAAAGGAAATAAGTATGCCCAAGAGGCTTTGGATTTGACGGTTAAACGTCTTGGACTGGCGATTGCTGGAATCATTAATGCCCTTGATGTGGAGGGAGTTATTATTGGTGGAGGACTATCTAATGCAGGTGATGCATTGTTGGATCCTTTACGGGAACAAGTTGCTAAGAATGTATTTCCACAGATAAGAGGTAATTACTCACTAAAAAAAGCATATTTGGGTAATGATGCGGGCATTTTAGGTGATGCATATGCGGTATTTTATGGAGATATTTAATTAATTAATTTTGGATATTTTTGGAATTAATGAGGTGAACAAATGGTTAAAGTAGGCTGTAATAATGAGGATTTCTCTCTAGAGTCAGAGATTTTATATAATTCGGGTTATCAATATAATGATTCCGTTAGATTACTTTATTGTTTGGATGGGACAAGTACAGTAAGAATAGATAATAAAGATTACTTCCTTCAGAAAGGAATGCCTTTAATAGTTAATGAAGGTAGATATTATAGTGTAAATTCTCATGATGGAGCCTTACTTGTTTCAGTCTGTTTTAATCCTCAGATATTTAATGAATCTATAGGTACAGACCTGTACTTTCTATGGATAGATCCTAATGGGACGAACGACAATAATGTTGTCGTATTGAAGTCTTTATTAAATGAACTTATTTTTTATGATTTGCAGGTTGAAGGTAAAAATGATTTTTTCAAGTTTAGTATATTCTACAAATTGATGGATTTTTTAGTTAAGAATTACTTGTATAAAATGGACAAAGGTAAGAGCTATTCCAATGGGGATGTGCGCACACAACAAATTAGAACTTATATCAGAAAAAACTACATGCGACGATTGACGTTAACTCAATTATCAGAGGAACTTTTTATATCGGAAGGGTACTTGTCTAGATTTTTCAAAAAACAATTAGGTAATGGCTTTCTGCGCTATTTGAACAGTGTTAGATTGTATCATACGGTAAATGATTTGATTAATACAGATATGGGAATTACTGATATTTCAATGAAGAATGGATTTAATAGTATATCCGGGTTTAATCAACTTTTCAAAAAGGAATATGGATTATCACCCAAAGAATATAGAAATAAGTATCGTAATAAAAATGAATCTGATAAGAATAAAAAATTGATCAAAAATAAAACGTTCTTATTTTTAAAACAGCATTCAGATGATATTCCCAAAATAACAAAATCTACTCATGAAGTGAAGATTGATTCTAGAAAATATACAAACTTTAGAAAGAATTGGCAATCCATTATCAATATGGGTAATGCTATGAGCTTATTGCAAGAAAGAGTCCAAAAATCTGCAAAGCGTTTACATGAAGATTTAGGGTTTAAATATTTACGTATTTGGAATATTTTTGAATCTGTTGATGTTGATGAAAATACTGATAATGTCAATTTTGATAAATTAGATACGGTTATTGATTTTATCCTCGAAAATGATATGAAACCATTTATTGTTTTAGGACCCAAGCCTCGCATATTAACTGTAAACTTGTCTAATAAACCATTAAATTATCAAACAAACGAGGAAATGTTATCAAAAGAAGGCGATTCCTGGTTTAGTGTGTTGAGTAAATGGGTCGACCATATCCGATTTAGGTATGGCAATAGAGCTATCTCAAGTTGGTTATTCGAAATTTGGAAACCTAATAAATGGGACAAAATTTATGAGAATGATTATCTAGATGAATGGTATATCAATTGGATGAAAACAACGATAAAGGTTTTGAAAAGCTCTATCAATGCTGCTAAGATAGGTGGCTGTGAATTCGTTATGTACGAGGGCCAAACAACAGATGAAATAAAAAGAATTGTTTCTGTCTGGAAAGAGATTCAGTTTGAACCGGATTTTATTTCCATTTCTGATTATCCCTATGAAATTGATGGTATTTCGACTCGAATGAATCAACTGCAATATTTTATTGAGAATGCACGAGATACATTTGAACGTTTTTATCCTGATATAGATATCTATGTTACTGAGTGGAATCTAACCGTTTCGAATCGGAATGTTTTGAATGATACCACTTTTAAAGGTGCATATATGATTCAGAATATTACAAATGAATTGGAGTCTGCCGAAGAGACCGCCTATTGGATGGGATCAGACATTTATTCAGAATATTCTGATTCGTCAGAAATATTATATGGTGCGTCTGGAATAATTACTAAGAACGATATAAAGAAACCATCTTTTTATGCATTCGAATTTTTGAATAAATTACTGAATAAGAAACTTTACAGTGACAATAACAGCTTTGTTTCTACAGATGGAATGGATTCATTTACTATTTTATTGAATTGTTCAAAACCATTTAATAACTACTATTATCTAAATAAAGGCAATGTGTCTAGGGATGATTATGACAAAATATTTCTTGATGTTGAACCAACGGAAATTAAAATTCAGCTAGATAACGTTAACAATGGTATCTACGAAATAAGAAAGCAAACGGTTGATCAAAATCATGGAAATATCTTGGGACTATGGAAAATGTTAAATTATTCATCTCATCTTACTTTAGATGATGAAAATTATCTGAAGAACATGAGTATACCTGAATTACAGGTAACCAGAAAAGATGTAAATGATAATGTGATAAATGTTGAAGAGACAATAGAAGCCAATACTTTCATGTTAATATCCTTGAGCTATCTTAAATAAAAAGTTTTTGAACAATCATTTTATGGTTTTGTTCAAAAACTTTTTTTATACACAAATATGACATGAATTCACATTAATAATTTAATTCCAATTGATGAAGGTCAATTATTTACTATAAACTGATAGATTTTACTAAAGTAAGAAAAAAAGTAATAACCTATAATAACCATATCAAGTGGTTAAGCGCTTACATTTGAATGCTTGTAAATGCATTTATGAAGGGGCATTAAGAAGTTAGCTGGAAAATTGAAATTGATCAATCAAGTGGACAGTTATTTTTGTGAGAATTTAAAAAGGATTCGGAAAAGAGGGTAATTATGGATAGTGTCAATCCTAATATATCAAAGTTAAAACTTTCCAAATTAACTTTGATAGCATATGGTGCAGGTGATTTTGCTAGTAACATGTGCTGGACTTTTATTGGAACATATTTAAGTGTATTTTATACAGATGCGTTGGGCTTAGCGCCAGCATTGGCATCTGTTTTAATGATGTTAGCACGTATTTCTGATGGTATCTTTGATCCTGTCTTTGGTGCAATTGCTGAAAGAACCAGATCAAAATATGGAAGATTCCGTCCTTATATTCTTTTTGGGGCACCCATTTTAGCATTGTTAACGGTTTTATGCTTTACAATGTGGGGTTCTGGTGGAACCGGAACTGCCACAATGGCTTTCATTGCGTATTTACTTTGTGGTTTTGCATATACAGTTGTTAATTTATCATATGGTTCATTATCAACTGTTATGACAACTGATCCTGAGGATATCGCACAATTGAATAGTTTTAGAATGATTGGAACTAACTTGTCAGCAGTTATTTTAAATGCGGTTACACCTCCATTGTTAATTTTCTTCTCAGGGTCATCACAAATAACATCTCATGGATATACAATGGTTGCTATATTATTTGCACTTATGTCCCTACCAATTTTCTATTTTACAGCACTAAATTGTAAGGAAAGAATTCATCCTGTGGATGATGGAACGAAAGTTAAATTAAGTAAGACAGTAAAAACGGTCATAAAGAATGGACCATTAATGCTAATTTTCGCAATTCAATTATTAGCAATGACAGCATTCTTTGGAAGAATGGGAGTTTTGGCTTACTACTGTTTGTATAATGTGAAAAATACAGGAGTAATGGCACTATTCATGTCGCTCCCATCGCTTGCTACAGTTATTGGTATTTTTGCCACAAAGAATTATATTGTTAAAGTTGGTAAGAAGAAGATGGCAGCTATAGGTTATATTGGAGCTTCGGCTTGTTTGATAATCATGTTCTTTGTAGGTCAAACAATCGGATATAGTAATATACCATTATTGATTGCATTGAATACTTTGTATGGATTTTTCTGTTTTAGTTTTCCCATTCCAATGGCAATGGTAACGGATGCCATTAACTATGGTGAGGACAAGTATGGTGTTAGATCTGACGGAACTTCATATGCCACCGTTTCTCTTTCAACTAAATTGGGACAAGCAATTGGTGTATCCGCAGCAATTGCTATCATGGGTGCAGCCGGATATGTTGCTAATTCACAACAATCTGCCGCAGCAATGACAGGTATAAATTTTTCAACTAACATGATGATGGCAATATTATATATTTTATGTTTAATACCTTTATTCTTCTATCCATTGAATGAAAAAGCAGCTGCTAAAATTCTTGATAGATTAACAGTTAGTAGTAGCAAGTGGTGATACAGATAATATTGTATCTAAACATGAAAAAGTTGTAGATATTTATTCAATGGCTGATGGTCAAATGATTCCCTTGAGTAAGGTTGACGATCCAATTTTTGCAAAAGGTATTGTGGGAACTGGATTTGCTGTTAAGCCAAATGATGGAAAAATAACATCACCGGTAGATGGTACTGTCATAACCGTATTTAAGGCAAAACATGCTATTGGTATACAATCAGATGATGGTCTTGAGATTTTAATTCATATGGGTATTAATACATATGATATGAATGGTAAACCATTTAAAATTAATGTAAAGTCCGGTGATAAAGTATCGGCTGGATCGTTAATTGCAAATATCGATTTGAAGCAGTTGAAAGAGGCTGACAGACCAGATGATATTTTATTTATTATTACCAATAATAGAATTGCAAAGAAATTGATTTTTGATGAGGAGACAACAGTTTCCACTGGCTCTTCGATTGGACGCGCTATTATTAAATAATTAAATGCTTCCTTCAAATAAAAAACGTTTTGTTTCCATTGAATTAAGTGGGGCAGAGCGTTTTTTTATTATTTTTTTTTAACTATTGGAAATGAAGTAAGAAAAATGTTTTTGTTTATTAACTTAAGGTTAATGATTAATGCCATATTTTTGACATTAATCATTAAAATTACATTTTACTCGATTCTATAAGGTTAAAATTATGATACTTTTTGGTTTTTTTTGAAATATTTTATATTGTATATAAAATTTATAATTTAATTGTTGATTGATATAGAACAAAAGGTAGGGGAGATAAAAATGAAAATCAAAAAAAGTTTAATAATTATTATGACATTACTTTTAACAGTAGTACTGACAGCCTGCGGCGGCAGTAAATCCAATTCTTCTGAAAAGAGTAAAAAGGTCAGCGGAACGGATTCTAAAACGTTGGTTGTTGTGTTGCCTGCTGCGGACCATGGTTGGCTTTCAGGAGTTTCATATTATGCACAAAAAGAATGCAAAGATCTTGGCCTTAAAGATTATAAGGTTATTACTTCTAATAACGTTAATGATCAGGCGTCACAATTAGAAGAATTGGTTAGTCAAAAAGTTGGTGCAATTGTTTTGGAACCGTTCACTGACGAAGTTTCAGTATCAGCGAAAAAGGTTGTTAATGCAAAGATTCCATTGGTTGTTTTTGATAGAAAAGTAAAGGCCAATTATAATCAATTTATTTCAGGGTCAAACCCTGAAATTGGTAAGAAATCGGCCGAATATTTGGGGAATAACTTAAATGGTAAGGGAACCATTGCTGTGTTGAATGTACCAAGTTCAGGATCGGTTAGTTCTGAAAGAGTTGGTTCATTTAAGAAAGTTATGAAGGGAAAATATCCAAATATCAAACTTGTCGATATGACAGCCGACAGTTTCACACAAGAGGATGGACTTAAAACAGCAAAAGATATGTTAAGTGCAAACAAACAAGTAGATGCCATTTTCTCCATTGATGATGAATCTTCGATGGGAATTCTACAAGCTGTAAAGGAATCAAAACGGAATGATATCAAATATATCTCTGGTGTTGGTGGGAGTCAAAATTACTTTAAGAAAATAAAAAATAATAAAACAGACATCACTTTATTCACAGCCACATATAGTCCATCTATGATTGGAGAAGCCGTAAAGTCTGCACATAACATTATGGAAGGAAAAAAAGTAAAGAAAAACGTTGTTATTAAAACCAATATTGTTACGAAGAATAATGTCGAAAAATTTGTTAATACAAAATCACCATATTAATTAGTTAAATCTGGAGGTGTTGGATATGGAGAGAGCAATAGAAATGAAAAACATTTCTAAATCATTTGGTAAAAATAGTGTTTTGAAAAATATTGATTTAGAAATAAATAGAGGCTCTATCCATGCACTTCTGGGGGAGAACGGAACCGGAAAAAGCACGTTAATGAATATTCTGAATGGTTTGCTTAAACCAGATCAAGGTACTATTAAAATTTTTAATAAGCAATATTCATATAAAAATCTTAAATGGAAATCTCAAATATCATTCGTCCATCAAGAATTATCATTGGTAAATGATCTAAGTGTTTATGAAAATCTTTTTTTAGGTAATGAAATATTAAAAGGTGGATTGCTAGATAAAAAAAAGATGATAAAAGAAGCTCAATCAATACTTGACCAAATGGATTTAAAAATTGATTGTAAAGAAAAAGTGGCAAATTTAGAAATTTCATCAAAACAGCTGGTAGAAATTTCTAAGTCTTTGATTCATAAAGCAGAGATAATCATTTTGGATGAACCAACATCATCACTTAATGATGTAGAGATATCGACTTTGTTTAGAGTTATGAAAAAGCTAAAGGAACATGGAAAAACCTTGATTTTTATTTCTCATAAACTAAATGAGGTACTTCAAATCTGTGACAGTTTTACCGTGATGAGAGATGGTCGAGCAATTAAAAGTGGACCAGTAACTGAAGAAACCACTGAAAGCCAATTGAGTGGTTATATGGTAGGTAAAAAGTTGTCCATGTTTAGTAAAGAATTGCATTCACATTCAGATGAAAAGACATTAGAGATAAAGCATATGAGTAAAACGGGTCAATTCAAAGATATTAATATGACTGCATTTCGTGGTGAGATTGTTGGATTTACCGGTCTTGATGGAGATGGGAAAAGTGAATTATTTGAATCAGTCACAGGTTCAAATTATCCCTATTCAGGAGAAATTCTAGTGAATGGCAAGCCCATTAATGCGAGAAACACATCAAACGCATTTTTATCAGGATTAACATATGTGTCTAGGAATAGAAAAGAAAACGGTATCTTCAAGGATTTAAGTGTTGAAGACAATTTGTTAATGCCGATTTATTCAAAACTATCTAAATATGGTCTGATTAACACGCGAGCAAAACAGATTGAATTTAATGAAATGGTTCAGGATCTGCACATAAAATTTGGAGATGAGAATGATCGGATAACGTCATTATCCGGTGGAAATCAACAGAAAATTCTCATAGCCAGAGCACTAAGTTCTATTCCCAAAATAGTAATCCTTGATAACCCAACCCAGGGTGTAGACATAAATTCTAAATTTGAAATATATTCATATATTCAGAAATTATCCAATTTGGGTGTAACATTTGTGATTTTGACAAATGAATATAATGAAATTAAAAAATTGTGTGATCAAATTTATATTATGTACCAGGGTGAAATCCAAAAAAAATTAACTTATGAAGAACTTACTGAAGAAAAGGTGTTGTTCTATTCTATGGGCGGAAGGAATCAGGATGAAGGTTATGAAGAAAATAAGGTCCTTTAAATTTAATAACAGAGATTTTATAAAAAATAATAGTCCATTAATGGCTTTTCTTGCACTTTTTCTATTCGCCATGGTCGTTAAAGGACGTACCTTCTTTAATCTGAATAATATAATGAATATTCTTCTAAATAATTCTATCATCGGAATTATTGCGTTGGGAATGATGTTGATAATTATTACTAGTGGTATTGATTTATCAGTTGGATCTCTATTGGCGGTAACGGGGATAGTTGACGTATTTGTACTTAACAGTACGGGAAGTATTTTTCTATCCTTAGCTTCAGCCATAGCAGTGGGATCTATTTTGGGGCTATTTACGGGAACATTAGTTGCTAGATTTGCCATTCCATCCTTTATTGTTACTTTGGGAACCATGAGAATTTATCGTTCGGTAGCGGAATATGGATTAAACGGTGGGGGAATTTTAGCTACAGGAAACAATAACTTTACTCAAATTTCCAATGGAAATGTGTTTGGAATTCCATATCCAGTCTTATTCTGGTTAGTCGTCAGCATTGTAGTGTCGATTCTAGTTAACAAGACAGCATTTGGACGACATATTTATTCTGTAGGAAGTAATTCTAAAGCAAGTTTTTTAGCAGGTATCAATGTAAAAAAAGTATTAATTCTTGTTTATGTAATTGCTGGAGTACTCGTTGCAATTGCATCAATTTTAGAAGCTTCAAGGTTGGGAAGTATGAATTCTTCATCTTCTGGTACTAATTACGAGATGGATGCAATTGCCGCTACGGTAATTGGTGGTACGGCAATGATGGGTGGTAAAGGATCTGTAGTCGGCACAACATTTGGTACTTTGACACTTGGGATTATCAATAATCTT
Organism: Companilactobacillus huachuanensis; assembly: GCF_005404815.1. Classification (GTDB taxonomy): domain Bacteria; phylum Bacillota; class Bacilli; order Lactobacillales; family Lactobacillaceae; genus Companilactobacillus; species Companilactobacillus huachuanensis. The sequence goes on along the minus strand of NZ_BJDF01000017.1, from coordinate 3,193 downwards.
ATGAATCTTTTAGGAATGAATGCATTTTGGGTTGGCGCTGTTAAAGGAGCAATTATTATTGCCGCTGTACTTATGCAAATGTTTCTTAATAGAAAAGAGAGAAATTGATGAAATGACAATAGAAAATAAAATAGGCTTTTTGACTAACTGTTTGTCTGTACCATTTGAAGAAAAAATAGAGATTGCGTCTAGATTACGATTTGAAACGATGGAAGTTGCCTGTTGGCCAACAGGACACCCGAAGCAATGTGATATTAATGCAGATAGCTATGACCCAAATACAATAAAAAATATTAAAAACAAACTTTTTGATGGCAATGTATCAATTAGTTGCTTGGCTTATTATGACAATATATTAGATAAAGAAATTAATAAAAGACGGAAAAACATTATTCATCTTAAAAATGTTATTAGACTTGCCCATAAACTAAATGTTCCATATGTTGGGACCTATATTGGTAAAAATACGATGATTTCAATGAATGATAACTTTATTTTGGCAAAAGATATTTTTGAACCTATCTTGGAGTATGCAGAAGTTCTAGGAGTGAATGTTTTAATTGAAAATTGTCCTATGCCTTCGTGGAATACTGAAGGATATCCTTCTACAATTACTTATTCACCAGAGCTTATTAAAAAGCTTTTTGAAATATTGCCAAATAAGAACTTTGGATTAAATTTCGATCCATCTCATATGTATTGGATGGGAATAGATTATCTTAAATTTGCTAGAGAATTTTCCAACAGAATCTTTAGTGTTCATGTCAAAGATGTTAGATCGGATAAATATAGATTTAATAGAGTTGGTTTGTATGGGAAGAAGACAAATAAGAAACATCAGTTTGATTTTGGATATTACTCAACGGTTCAACCAGGATATGGTGATATAGATTGGCCTAAACTATTAAAAATTCTTAGGTTGAAAGGTTTTAATGGACCTTTGGAAGTTGAGTATGCGAGAGAAGCAGGTCAAAACGAGTTAGAAATTAAATCTTTAAATGAAAGTAACAAATATCTACATCAAATTGTGGAATTAGGAATGTGAAAATATGAGTAATACAGTAAAAAACTTAGTTCTAATCGGATATGGTGGAATGGGAACACGTCATCTTCAAAGGTTGCAAAGTGTTAAAGAAATCAATGTAAAAGGCGTCTACGATATCAAAAGGGTTAAGAGAGAAGAAGCTAAAAGGGCAGGTTATCGTGTTTATTCAACATTTGAAAATGTATTGTTAGATAAAGACGTTGATATTATTCTAATTGCTACTCCGAATGATTCTCATAAGGATATTGCAATTGAAGCATTGAAGAATGACAAACACGTTATTTGTGAAAAGCCAGTAACTCTATCAGTTTCGGATTTTGAAGAAGTATTGAAAGTTGCAAAGAAATATAATAAATGTTTTATGGTTGATCAAAATAGGCGCTGGGATGAAAATTTCAATATGATTAAGAAAATATACAATAATCATGCTATTGGTGACGTGTATGAAATACGAAATTATGTTCAGGGCTCAAGAGGAATCCCAAAGGATTGGAGACAATTAAAGGAGAAGGGTGGCGGCATGGTTTATGACTGGTGTGTCCACTTATTAGACAGAATTTTATGGTTGAACAATGATGTGAAACTTGAAAGTCTGTATGCTAATTTAAGCTATTCATTAGGACACAACGTCGATGACGGATTTGAGGTAACATTACTTTTTGAAAATGGCCTGAAGGTATTATTAGGAGTTGGAACATCTAATTTCATCAAATTACCTGAATGGTACATGGTTGGGTCGACCGGGACAATGGAAATTGAAGATTTTGACCTTAATGGAAAGTATGTGACTTTAGAAGGTGAATTAACTAAAGATACTGTTCCGATTGAAGCTGGGGCAGGTTTTACAAAAACGATGGCTCCGAGAAATGATGGCAGTACCCAAGAACATGAATTGCCCAAAGTGAATGTTGATGTTCGTGATTTCTATAGGAATTTTGTAAATTGGATCGATGGAAAAGAAGAACCGATAGTAAAGAATAGTGAAGTAATGCGAACTATGAAGGTTATAAATGAAATATTTAAATCTTCAGATAATAATGAAGTAATTAAATTTTAGGAGAGTGGAAAAAATGGACTTTGGATTTTTAACAGGATGCTTACAAGGAATGACTTTGGAAGAAAAAATGGCTTATGCTCATAAAGTAGGATTTACATCATTGGATGTATCGTGTTGGCCACGAGATAATTCACGTGATTTTTCTGGTAGTGACATTGATGTTGAAAATTTAACAGATGAGGAGGTTGAAAAGATTAAATCAGACCAATCCAAATATAAAATCAAATTCTCATCTTTAGCTTATTATGACAATATGTTATATCCTGATGAAGAGGTTAGAAAAAATTATTCTGATCATTTGAAGGCAGTAATTTCTGCAGCACAGAAATTGAATACTCCATTAGTTGGTTGCTTTATTGGTAAGAATCAAACAAAGTCGTTGAGTGAGAATTTTGATGAGTTTGAGATTATATTTACTGATTTTGTAAAATATGCCGAGGACCATAATGTAAAATTGATGATTGAAAATTGTCCAATGCCAGGATGGCAAGAGGATGGGTTACCAGGCACTATTTCCTATTCTCCTGAGCTTTGGGATGAAATGTTCAAACGTGTTCCAAGCAAATCCTTTGGTCTAAATTTTGATCCATCACATTTGGATTGGCTACATATTGATTATTTACAGGCACTTAGAGATTATAAAGATCGAATATTCCATATCGATGCTAAAGATATGATTGTGGATGATAAAAAGTTTTCATATTATGGAATTTTTGGTAAAAAGTTGAATCGTGAACATCCAGAAGATTTGGGCTTTTGGACCCCGGTTATTCCTGGACTAGGTGATATTAATTGGGCTCAGTTTTATGATGTTATGAAAGAAATTGGATATGATGATTGTTTGAGTATTGAACATGAAGATAGACGTTTTGCTGCGGACAACGCAGAGGTTGAAAAGGGCCTTGAGTTTTCGTTTAATCATTTAAATCCAATTATTCATGATTTTAAATAATGATTAATTAAAATCGCCAAGAGGAGGATTAATTTCTATTGGCAAATTTTATAATCAAGTTAGCCACTTGAAAAAAATTGAATAAAAAAACACCAAGACGAAAAAATCAGGTATCATTGGAGTTCCGACACTAACAATG
>NZ_BJDF01000016.1 GCF_005404815.1 Companilactobacillus huachuanensis | reverse complement strand
CATTGTTAGTGTCGGAACTCCAATGATACCTGATTTTTTCGTCTTGGTGTTTTTTTATTCAATTTTTTTCAAGTGGCTAACTTGATTATAAAATTTGCCGACATAATTTAATTAAACAATCAGTTAATTACTTATATCAAAAAATAGGACTAAGAAATCTACAATGATTTCTTAGTCCTATTTACTATCAAATAAAATTATTAACAGATTTTATCGCCCAAGCTAAGCATCTTTTCACGACGTTCTGCAGCTGTCTCTGGTTTAACATTTCTCCAGTCAACAACTGACAAAGCACCATCAAGGATACCACTATTATCCTTCAAGGCTAGGGCATTGTGCCAAACGGAGATATTCAAACCGTTGGTTGTCAAGTCAGCATCGTTTTCTGATGTACTCAAGTTATAACCAGCGTCATTTTCAACTTTAATAGTGTAATTTGGGTCAGCTTCATTAAGAATTACAAGTTGGAACTTGTCACCGATAGCACAACTGCCACCAAGACTGGAATATTTATTTGAACCATCATCGGTTGTAAGGAGGATGACCGCATCTGTAGGAACATTTTTATTGTCTAAATATGTTTTTGCTTCTGGTTTAATATTGATTTTCATTTTTAAAGGTCCTTTCTGCTACAATTATTTATTAGTTTGTGTAAAACTAACTTGTACAAAACCTTTATTACAATATATAATTTACAGCACTTTGATTGAAGATACAACTAATTTGCCTACGACAAGAAAATGATTGTATCCTACGACTTTTTAGTCAATAATCTTCATATAATAACGAGGTAAATATATGAAAAAAATTTATTTTATTTGTACGGGAAACTCCTGTCGCAGTCAGATGGCGGAGGGATTTGCAAAAAAGGCTTTTGGTTCTGATTGGCAAGTTGAAAGTGCCGGAATCGAAGCACATGGGGTCAATCCTTTGGCAATTAAGAGTATGGATGAAGTTGATATTGATATTTCACAGAACACATCAAAGATTATTGATCCCGAATTTCTGAGTCAATGTGATTTAGTAGTGACTCTGTGTGGAGATGCGAGAGACCGCTGTCCAATGACACCTCCGAGCGTTAAGAAGATGCACTGGCCATTAGAGGACCCAGCTCAAGCCACTGGTAGTACTGATGAGAAAATGAAAATTTTTCGCAAGGTTAGAGATGAGATAGGTGACCGTGTCAATGAATTAGCGATTAGTTTGAAATAACGTGTAGTGCTAGTTAATCGTTCCTAAATTGAGAATAAAAAAGCTCAATTATTTTATATCTAGGCTGTTTTAAATTTTAATTTGGAAAATATTATTGATGAGAATATTTGTAATTAAATATCAACTAGCACCATGCGCAATTGCTTTTATAGAAATCTTAAAACTGAAGGATGAAAGAAAAAAATTATGTCTGAAAAAAATGAAACTAATCCATATTGCCACGCAGGAATGACTTGCCACGATGGTTGTCACTGTTCAAGCGCGGATGGAATTTGCCATTGTCCAATGATCAGTGAAGAAAAGTGTGCTTGCGACGGGTATTGTGGGGCTAAGAAGTAATAATGAAGGCAGCATATATAAATCAAGTTGGCGGAATTGATGAAATAAAAATTGGTGAAATATCAATGCCTGAATTACATGATAATGAAGTAATGATCAGAACTTTAGCAGTATCTGTAAATTTTGTCGATACATTCGTCCGTTCTGGTGGATTCAAAACGGCAATGGATTTTCCATTTGTCATTGGTCGTGATGCTGTTGGGACAGTGGTTGCAGTTGGTACAAATGTTTCCAGATTTCATAAAGATGAACTAGTTTGGACCAACAGTATGGGATATGAGGAACGAATGGGAACCACAAGTGAATTTGTAGCTGTTCCTGAAGTTAGATTGTATTCGGTTCCTCAAGGTGTTGACCCGATTAAACTAGTTTCATCAGTCCATTCTTCTGCAACAGCTGCCATTTTGCTAGCTGATATATTACAAGTTAGGCAAGGACAGAGGATTTTAATTGAGGGTGCTGCTGGTCATGTTGGAACAAAGCTAGTCGCACTTGCTAAATTATTAGGATTGGTAGTATCAACAACCAGTAATATTCGTGATTTTTCCAAACTAAAATCTTTGAATGCCAGAACACTGTATGATTATCATCTTCCAGTATCAGAGATTAATGGCAAATTCGATTACATTATAGATACATCGGGTAAAGTCGAATTGCAGGATAATTTAAGTAAATTGACAGTACATGGTCAAGTTGGCCTGATTACAGCCCCAAAAACGAATCAGTTTGCGTTTAACGTCCGTTCAATGTATATGAATGCGCAATCGGTAAAGGGGTTTGTCATCAGTCATGCATCAGTAGAACAGCTGCAACATGCTAGTGAATTAGTCAATGATAGTATTTCTGATGGGAGCTTATTAGATGATGAAATCCTACAACTTCCAATGGAACAGGCTGCATCAGCACAGGATATGTTAGTGAATGGTCAGACTATGGGTAAAAAAATAGTTTTAATATTTAGAACAGTTTAAACTTTTAATCTGTAGTTAGGAACACTAAAAAACAGTTGGTTTTCACCTCATGTAATATTTATGGGTGAATAACAACTGTTTTTTTAGTGCCTTAACAAATTTGATCACCTAGGGTAACCATTTTATTTAGACGGTCCCTTTCGGATTCTGGATTAACATTACGCCAGTCAATAACCGCTAGAGCATTATCGAGAATTCCACTCTTATCTCTCAATGTTAATGTCCCATGATCGAATCCAATGGTTATCTCATCACTGACTAGATATTTTTCGGGTGCGGTCATGCTTAATTGGTAGTTAGCATTATTTTCAAGTTTGATGGAAAATTGTTCATCAGCATGATTTAAAATTATCAGTTGAAATTTATCGGCTAGTTCACATGTAGCACCGATACTAGAATATTTATTTGAACCATCGTCAGTGGTTAAAATGACAAAACTGCCACTTGGAATTTTGTTAGCTAGGTATTGTAATGCTTCTGGTTTGAAATTTGCTTTCATAATTAAGAAGCCTCCATAATTGGTTTTGAAAAATTGTCTCGTGTAAAACCTATTTCTTAATTACAATTTAGTTCTTGAAATTTCTTTTGACAAATTATTAGCTTCAAAAACGACTTTGTCGAACCATACTTTCAGAGAGTGTAAATGAATTAATCACCGTTACAAGGGTTGTAATAAGCACGATAGCATCAAAATTCTTGAATAAATTACAAAATAATAATCCTAATAATGTTGAAGCAATAAAGATTATTTTAACGTGACGTTCTTTTTTAATATTGGATTTATTGTAGATGTCAGCCAGGAAAATCCCCAGATAAAATAATATTAATCCCGCGTAAAGAATCATAGTAGCCGCTGTTTTTGAAAATTCTTCTTCACCAATGAAATCCAATGATACGGTAATTAAACTAATTCCAAAGAGGACTGGATAGTGAAGGTAGATCAGTCGATTACCGGTCTGTTTGGTTTTATTTTCATCGATGAAATGATCGAATTGGGTGATATAGACCATGAATAAAGCGCAAATAATGATAAAAATCAGGACAGAAAAAATATTAAATTCACTTATTTTAAAGTAATCAGCAATGTCGACAATCGTTTCACCGAAACTGATGATAATCAGTGCCGTTAATCTTTCCAATAGATGGGGGAAATTAATTGCTCGTCCAGTCATCTTCGAAGTGAAAATACCGGGTAGAATCCAACTGCTTAAGACACCAATCAGGGCAATTGTTAGACCGATTTTGAATGGCAATAAAGCACCAACTAACAGTAATATTGTTCGGAGTGACAGAATATAAACAAACAATCTTGTAAGATTCTTGTCAACCTGTTTGTGGCTTCGTAGGTAGACCAATAAGTATTGTAGAACTAAAGTTGCTGATAAGAGAGCAGCTGCTAAAGTGAATGGGCGAAACCATTGTTGGATATTACCGTCGATATTATTCGACATGAATAAGACGATGGCCATGTCAAACATGAAAAACAGAATATTTTCAATGGAATTCTTACCATATCTATTTGTAAAAACAGTTTCAACCATCCAGGTGTTAATGAAGACAATTAACATAATAGAGAAGATAACAAATTGCTGAAAAAATGATGATCCTTCTGGTAGGTGACTTATCAAGCCAGTCAATTTTGAAACTGCATAAACAAAGACTAAATCGTAAAACAGTTCGGTCAATTCAACTTTTTTGGGAATTAATTTATTCATTAATACACTTCCTAGTCTGTTGATTAGATTGCCATATAATTTTACATCTATTTATTACTAAGGTTGAAAGTTTAGTTAAATATGCCGTTTCCAGAGTAGGAAAATATTCATTGGCTGTGCTCCTTATCAATCACTGTATCGATAATTGTGCCTTGAGAAAATTGATAAAAGTCTGTGCAACCTCACTTAAAGGTGAACCTTTACGCCAAATCAAAAAATGCTTTAGTTCATGTTTGGGTTCGAATGGAATGAATGTTAATTTACTATCGGCAGGTAACTCAACGCCTGATATACAAACTAGCGAGCCTAAATCAGCTTGTGCTAGATAAATTGCGTTGGTCAGTAAATTATATTCGGCAACAATTTGTAAGGAAATCCCATCGCCCTGCAACCAATCGTTTAATTCGTCACGAACCAATTGACGGTGTGGGATAATTAGCGGTTGATTTTTTAAATCACTAATGGAAATATTCTTATGCTGACGAAAAGGACTGTTTTGATTGACCGCGATACCCCAGATATCTTCAATTGGCAATTTTAAATAGTGATATTTGGCTGTATTAATTGGCGTTGAAACAAATCCGATTTCTAATATTCCTTGATCAAGCCGTTCTTTAATGTCCGTTCCATCGGCGTCAAATAAGTCAAAAATCACATTGGGATTTTCTTGATGAAAGTTTATTAACTGTGGCGTTAGAAATTTAGTTATTGTCGATTCAACACTGCCAATACCAAGGGTACCAGTCAATTCATCGTTATTGATGTTTCTAACCAATTGATTGGCTCGATTTAATTCAATCAAAATTTGTTGAACGTGTAATTGATAGGCCAGACCGGCTTTTGTTAGAACCATACGATGTCTTTCTCTTGTGAATAATGGTGTATCCAAATCGGATTCTAACTGTTGAATTTGTCGGCTGAGTGTTGGTTGAGCCACATGTAATTCACGAGCCGCTGCGGAGACGGTTCCTAATTTAGCAATAGTTAAGAAGTAGTTGAGGATTCTTGTTTCCATATTTCCAATCCTTTCGATACGCTTTAGGTATAGTCATATATTCATTATAAGCCTTTCACATATAACAAGGTAAGGATTATCCTAGATATGGTAATGAAAGGGGGAAAACAAATGATTCCGACAATTCAGTTAAATAATGGGCAAAAGATGCCTCAAGAGGGTTTTGGAACCTTTCAAATAACAGATTTTGAAACATGTAAAAATGCCGTATTAAAGGCATTAGATATGGGATATCGTTTGATTGATACGGCACAGGTTTATAAAAATGAACAAGCCGTCGGTGCAGCTTTGAAATTGACATCTGTTCCGCGTTCAGAAATTTTTGTTACTACCAAGGTGTGGTTGCCTTTTTTTGGTGATGATGTTACTGAAAAATCTGTTGAAGATTCATTGCAACGTCTGGGATTAGATTATCTGGATTTGGTCTTGTTACATGAACCTTATGGTGATTATTATGGGGCGTATCGCGACTTGGAAAAACTTGTTGTAGCAGGTAAAATTAGGTCAATTGGAGTGTCCAACTTTGATGCTGGACAACTGATGGATTTGACGCATCAAATGCAGATTACACCAGCAGTTAATCAAGTCGAATTGAATTTATATCAACAACAAGATGATTTAAGAAAATATCAAACTGAAAAACAAATTATAATTGAAGCGTGGGCTCCACTAGGTGAAGTGAATGGCTCAATTTTACAAGAACCATCCGTAGTACAAATTGCCGAAAAATATCACAAAACTACTGCACAAATATTATTGCATTATTTAGTGCAACTCGGCGCAGTAATTATTCCCAAATCTGTTCAAGAAAGTCATATGCGTGATAATTTAGATATTTGGAATTTTGACTTATCTTTGTCAGAGATGCAGCAATTGGCGATTTTGAATAAAAATAAATGGCTTTCACCAAATAGACACACACTCGGCAGTACCAAACATTATATGGATTTGATTGATGAAGGGTTAGACAACTAAAGGTTGAAAGTTTAGTTAAATATGCCGTTTCCAGAGCTGAGAGTATTCAATTGCTGCGCGGAACGGCCCGAGCCAGAAAGCAGTCTCGAACCTCGGTTGAAGCCTCGCAAAAACCGCGAGTCTTCAACACGTCCGGTGGTGTAATTGCTGAAGCAATAACGCCACTTTCGCTGCAAATGAATGCTCTCAGCTCTTCCAACTAGTTTTTTTTTTATGACAAAAACAAATAAAATGAAAACTTCTGCATACTTAAACAAATTTGTTCTAGACCTTTAACAACAATGGTTATATTATTTTTTCAACGTTCAATCTTAAGTTAGACAATTAAATGAGGAGAATTATTTTATGACAATGACAGAACATGAGAAACTTTTAGCTGGCAAAGATTATGATTATCGTGATCCAGAATTGCAAACGATGTTGAGTAATGGTCGCAAGCTTGTAAAACGGCTCAATGAATCAACCGATCCAGCTGAAAAAGTTACTATTTCGGAACAATTATTTAATAAAATCGGTGTAAGGTTGACTATCAATGGTCATTTTGAAGCCATTTACGGCAAACATATCAGTTTTGGAGATGATGACTTTATCAATGGGAACTGTTTTTTTCAAGATTCTAATTTAATCACTTTCGGTGATCGAGTTATTGTTGCTCCTGATACGAAGTTTTACTGTGGTGAACATGATATTGACGCAACTAAACGTTTCGGAATTCGTCCTGATGGCAGTCGCTATTTGATTACATATACGGAACCCATTACGGTAGGCAACGACGTTTGGATCGGTGGAAATGTGACAGTTATTGCAGGGGTACATATCGGTAATAACGTTATTGTCGCTGCTGGTGCAGTCGTCGTTAAGGACGTGCCAGACAATAGTATTGTTGGTGGAGTTCCAGCAAAAGTTATAAAACGCTTAGCACCGTTAAAATAATTACTTTTGAAAGAAGGATAATCATGAGGTTAACTGAAATTCCAATTTTGAGAATGTATCATCTGACTATTGACGAATCGCAACGTGAAGTTTTTGAAACTGCCGGTGTTCAAAATTTATTAACGTCACATCAAAATGAAATTGGAACTCTGGCAATGTACGCGACACATTTAAACGGTCAAGAAACAGAAAATTATGTTTTTGAACTTTATCAAGATGAATCACAATATCAAATTCATGCTAATTCGTCACAGTTTAAAGCCTATGGTCAAGTGGCTCAAAAAGTTGTTAAAGATAAGGGCTTGCAGGAATTACAGCCACAATATATTCAAACTAGTAACAGTAATATGGCGGTGAGTGGTCAAAATGATTATTTTATCGAGCTCACAACGTTCACATCGCCAAGTGATACAGTCCAGAAGTTGGTTGAAAAATTAGCTAAGACCTCTATTAGTGGGACTTATTATGTAGCAGCAGTAGACGCAGTTAAAAAACAATGGCTTTGTTTGGAACTTTTGAGGGAAAATCAGGTATCACAAATAAGTTCGATTCTTGATCAGGCTATATCATCTGATAGGATAACAAAGTTACTGAAGGTTGACACTATGGTCAGTCAGGCCAATATCGGATTTGAAAATTCACACTGATATTATGTTAATTGCCCTAATTTTTTGATAAAACATACACAATCGTAAAGGATATTAAAAATACCTTACGATTGTATTTTTTTATCGAAAAATTGGTTATATAATAAATCTAGCTAAAAATTTGAGGAGATTTGGGCATGGATAGATTATTGAGAGTCTCAATCCGGGTTTATGGAAGTAAAGCGATGCTGATTTTACGTGATACTTTAAAAGTGATGTTTCCAATCATGTTATTGGGGAGTTTTGCGGAGGTAATAAAAGCGGCGTTTCTAACACCAACGGGTTTTATGGCCACGTTGTTTAATATTACTAAGTGGTTACCATTTCATCGTGACTTAGCTTGGAGTATGGGTGTTATTTTTCACTGTACAATTGATATGATAGCTTTGTACGGAGCTTTTGGAGCTGCTTATTATACGGCTAAGGTTTATGGCAGAAAGTCAGCAGCGGCAGGTGTTGCGGGTTTATTATCATTTTTGATTATTTCTTATCAACCAAATAGTTCTGGTATGCCTGATTTTAATCCTCGCTTAATGTCGGAAGGAATGTTGCTTTCGTTAATCGTAGGTTATCTTTGTGGACGGATCATGGTTAAATTAGTTAATGTCAAAAAGGATGAATTGTTTCAGTTGATTAAACCGGTCTCCATAATAATTATTTTTTCGGCAATTGTAAATATGATATTAGGATTGATTGGGCGTTTCGAAATACCAACATATGTTGCGAGTTTTGTTTCTCAACATACTCAAATTAATGCTTTATTCTACGTTTTGGGAATGGGAGTTTTGACTAATCTGTTGTCCTGGATGGCGTTTGGTGGTCCATTTACCAATAGTCCAACGTTTGGCGACAGCGTTTCTTTATCAAATATGAATGCAGCTTTAAAAGCAGGTTCATCTTGGAATGTTCCATTTAAATTTACCGACACAACGCTCTATCATAGTTTCGCCAATTTTGGTGGGACGGGTGTGGTTTTGGCATTGATTATAGCAATTCTTATTTTCTCAAAAAAAGTTAATAATCGAAAGGTTTCAAAATGGGCTATTTTTCCGGCTATATTTAATAATAATTACGCAATGATGTTGGGAATTCCAATTCTCTTTAATCCTATTCTATTGATTCCGTTCTTATTAGCACCACTAGTTAATATGATATTGGCGGCCATATTATTGGCACTTCATTGGATTCCAGCGGCAGCATATCCAGTTCCAGCGGGTACGCCAGGACCATTGATTGCATTTATAGGAACTAATGGTAATTGGTTGGCGTTGATTTTTGGAGCATTCTTGATTTGTTTGGACGTCCTTATTTACATGCCATTTGTTAAACTAGCTGATCAAGTGGTTGAAAAAGCAGGTGACGATGATGAAGAAATTTAACAAATGGATTTGGACCGGGATCGGAATTTTAATTTCAATTATGCTGATTGTCATGTCGTTACAGTGGTCCCGTAATAACGTTGATGATTTAATGAAATGGCACAATTCGAAAATGTCGCCTGTCATTATGATTCCCGGAAGTTCGGCTACAGTTAATCGATTTGACACGTTAGTGAAAAAATTAAATAAAGGGAAAGCTCTTAAAAATCAACATAGTTTGGTTAAGGTTCGAGTTACTAATGATGACAAGTTACATATTACTGGTCAAATTAGACAGGGTGATAATGAGCCAATTATTGTTGTTGGTTTTGAAAATAATCATGATGGATATAGCAATATCAAACAACAGGCACGCAGGTTTAATATTGCATTCAAGGCGCTGGCCAATGAGTATAAATTTAACAACTTTAAGGGAATTGGACATTCCAACGGCGGATTGATCTATACGGCCTTTTTGGAAAAATACTATAGTAGTTATTCGTCTAAGATTACGATTAAACGTTTGATGACCATTGGTTCACCATATAACTTTAATGAACAATCGGTTCACCATAAAACGCAAATGTTATCCGATTTTATTGATGATTGGAAGAATATACCTAAGAATATAGACATGTATATTGTTGCCGGAACTCAGACGTATAATTCCGATGGCTTAGTTCCTTTAGGCAGTGTTGTGGCTGGAAAATATATTTATCAGGGACAAGTTAAGCATTTTACAACGGTATCAGTTTCTGGTTCCGATGCTCAACATTCTGACTTACCACAAAATTCTCAGATTATTGATTTAATTAATCGATATATTTTGGATAAAACACAAAATCAACAGAATGGCCGCAAAAATGATCAGAGTATTGGTAATATTAAATAAAACATGTCCGTCCTCAGGCCTTAGGCCAGTTTTTTCATTATATATAATGAGTTGTATCACTCCAAATTATTGGTTCTTTCTCAACTTGGGTTATGAGAAAAAGAGGCTGTTTCTCACTTGGAATTATTTCAAGTGGAAGACAGTCTCTTTTTAACAAATTTTAAATTAAATACGCGTACAGATTCCTTTATAACCAAACTTGATAAAGAGCCACTGTTTGCGTGAAGATTTTATTTTATTGTACGTTTATGCTGCAAATTTAGAAAAATGAAACAAATCAGCGTTTGTAAAATAGTCCAAGTATACTGGTGTTAAAATAATTAGCACAATTAAACTGATTAGTAGGATGACTGTTAGAGGATAATGAGTAAGCCTGTTGGCAGCTAGATTAGTTGAAATAATTACAAAATATTGTAGTGAGAGACGATAGGGATAGGCACGAAGAATGCTTGAATATCTAGCGCTTTTATATTGTTTGGCCTCTAATCTTTTTTCAGTCCAAAACCACATGAGTGGAATAAAAACCAATAGGTCCAATATTGTCAGGATGATGCTAAGGGCCCATTGAGAAAACATATTTAAATCTAAGAAATAATATCTATTTCCGTATATCCCAATTACAAAAACAACTATTAGAAAGAAAGAATGTTTATGTAAGTATGACATAGTATTAATCCTCCTATTATTATCATTTTCATTAATATCTGAAGGTTGAAAGGTGAAAAATTAATCTAACGATTGCTATTACAGACCTAGAGCTACTTTATTTAAATACTCAGAAATCCTCGTTTTATTGTTCCGCTATTAAAAAATAAACTAGTTGGAAGAGCTGAGAGTATTCATTTGCAGCGAAAGTGGCGTTATTGCTTCAGCAATTACACCACCGGACGTGTTGAAGACTCGCGGGTTTTGCGAGGCTTCAACCGAGGTTCGAGACCGCTTTCTGGCTCGGGCCGTTCCGCGCAGCAATTGAATACTCTCAGCTCTGGAAACGGCATACTTAACTAAACTGCTTTCAACCTTTATTTAATATAATTATATGACTGATATGAATGTAATAATAGCGATTCTAGTTTTTCCTTTATAATTTATATTAAAAAAACGCGCTACAACAATGTTTTACCTCATGAGATAATGGAATTCGAGGTAAATTACGTTGAGAAAAAAACTAATACTTTTAAGTCTACTGGTATTTGTTCTACCGTTATTCGCATTTACGTGGCCATTTCAACACCAAACTGATTTGAAAACTAAAACAGTGCATAAGAGTACTACTTCTGTTATCAGACACAGTAATAAAATCTGGCAAAAGTCGATTAAAGATGCTGATATTATTGATATGGACGGGCAAGCTGACAGTCGTGGCTATATTGCCTACTCAATGTCACAGCTTAAAGAAGTCAATAAATTGGTTGTTAAAGGGACGATTATTAAATTGGAAAGCATGAATAATCCAAATAATATGGCTTTGACTAAGGCGACTATTAAAATTGATAAAATCCTTCATGGTAAAAAATCTTTAAATGGGAAGACTATTACCGTTGCATTTAACGGTGGAGTAACAACTTTTGACAAGTGGTATGCTGGTTTACCAAGCCCTAAAGACGAAGATCATAAGGTATTTATTAAATATGATGAATTTCCAATACCTGAAATAGGTTCTCAAATAATTACTGGATTGTTGCCGGCCAATGCAAGTGAACCATCAGATTATATGAGAGCAATCAAAAATAATAAATTCGATTTTAAAAAGACTTATGTCTTAGGAATGCCTGAGTTCAATCTTTGGGTTAAGAAACCAAATGAAAAAGAATTTTACTTAAATAATCCACTAGCAGCCAAGAAATTAGTTGTCAATCCGACTTTTGATAAAGGAATTAGTGGGATGACTCAAGAATTTAATCAGAAATAATTAGGTGTAATTCGACAGCTTTTTCGTGTATTCAATAATTTAGGTTATGATAGTAAGTAAGGGGGAATTACTATCGTGAGTTGGGTATTTGTAATGCTGTTTGCCGCATTGGTAGCGGGTTTTGTTCAAGGTGTGACCGGATTTGGTTCTGGTATTATTATGATGATATTTTTGCCAAGTTTATTACCGATCAATCAAAGTGCTGGAGTTTCAACCCTGACCATGGTTGTTGCAATTATCATGGTTGCTTGGCATTATCGGAAATTTTTAAGATGGCAAAAATTAGTTGTTCCATTCATAATTTATATTTGCATGGCTATTTTCTCAGTTTATTTAAGCAAATTTATTGCGACCGGATATCTAAAAATCCTTCTAGGATTACTTTTAGTGACACTTGCTTTGTATTATCTATTTATGAACATTCATTCTATTAAGTTGAAGACGATTCCAATTTATGTGATGGTGATTTTCGCATTAGTCTCTGGTTTCTTCAATGGTATGTTTGGAATTGGTGGACCGTTGATGGCATTGTATTTCTTGACAATTTCGAATTCGAAAGAAAACTATTTGGCTAGTATTCAGACGTTTTTTTTGATGGATACAATTTTTATTACTACGATGCGATTTGCTAGTGGTGTTTTGACGCTGGGCAATTTCAAATATATTCTAGTGGGAATGGTTGGCGCGATTGTTGGAACGATATTGGCTAATCGTTTTGTTAAACATTTGAATTTGAAAGTTATGACATATTGTATTTATGGATTCATTGGTATCAGCGGGGTTTACTATTTATTAACAGCTTTAACTTGAGCAATAAGCGCGAAAATTCGGGCTTATTTTTTTTCCGAAATAATTGTCTTTTTTTGTAGCTAGAAATTTTGTTTACCTATATATTATGGGTGGAATTTCATTGATAAAAATTTTAGAAGGTATAAGCATGAATAGACAAGTTAAAGATATGCGACTTGATGAGTTTATTACTGAATTTATTGAACAAATGAAAGAGGTTGCTAATGATCCTGCCATGGCAAAGCGACCTGATTTAAAAGCCATTGTTGTTCAGGATATTAAGATACTTGAGAAAAATGAAGATTTGCATCGCTTAGCACCTAAGTTATTTCAAGAAATTAGTATCAAGTATATTGAGAGTCCAAAAGATTTTCCCAAGTCATTGATTGATTTGTATTATTGGGCTCGCGTAGAAACAAACAAATATGAGGCACTTGCTTGGAGTAATGTACAAGCTGGAACAGATTGGCTGGAAAAGTAAAGAAACCGTTGCGTATCATGGCAATACACCGTATAATGCAAGCTAGACTAGTACGAAGAAATGAGGATTATATATTTGATTACTGTTAGTGATGTTAGTTTACACTTTGCTGATCGAAAGCTATTCGACGATGTAAATATCAAATTTGCACCAGGAAATTGTTACGGCTTAATTGGTGCCAATGGTGCCGGAAAATCAACTTTCTTAAAGGTTTTATCAGGAGAAATCGCACCTTCAACTGGTTCCGTTAAATTGGGACCCAATGAACGTTTAGCAACATTGAAACAAAATCATTATGATTATGATGAATACACAGTGATGGAAACTGTTTTGATGGGTCATACTGAACTTTATCAAATCATGCAAGAAAAAGATGCTATTTACGCTAAACCAGATTTCAATGAGGAGGACGGACTACGTGCTGCTGATTTGGAAACAAAATTTGGTGAAATGGGTGGCTGGGAAGCTGAAGGTGAAGCTTCACAAATGCTTCAAGGTTTGAATATCCCTGAAAAGTTACACCAAGTTAAAATGAATACTTTGACTGCTGGTCAAAAAATTAAGGTCTTGTTAGCTCAAGCCTTGTTTGGTCAACCGGACGTCTTATTATTAGATGAACCAACTAACGGTCTAGATGTTGAATCAATTGACTGGTTAGAAGATTTTTTGATTAACTTTGAAAACACTGTTATCGTTGTTTCCCATGATAGATACTTCTTGAATAAGGTATGTACTTACATGGCCGATCTTGATTACAGTAAGATTCAACTTTATGCCGGTAACTATGATTTCTGGCAACAATCATCTGAACTTGCTCAAAGTATGAAACAAGATCAAAATGCTAAAAAAGAAGAAAAAATTAAAGAATTACAAGACTTTATTGCACGTTTTTCAGCCAATGCTTCTAAATCTAAACAAGCCACTTCACGTAAGAAAATGCTTGATAAGATTACACTAGATGATATCCAACCAAGTTCAAGACGTTATCCCTTTATTAAGTTTGAGCCTAATCGTGATATCGGTAATGATTTGCTAAAGGTTGATAATTTGTCTGTCACAATTGATGGCAAACAAATATTGAAAAATGTTAGTTTTATTCTTAACAAAGACGATAAAGTTGCATTCTTGGCTAAAGACGATATGAAGACAACAGCCTTATTCCGAGTTCTATCTGGTGATTTAACGCCTGATTCTGGAACAATTACTTGGGGTGTGACAACTAGTCAAGCTTACTTGCCAAAAGATTTCAACGCTATGTTCAATGAAGAGACACCAATTATTGATTGGCTACGTCAATTTGCTGAAAAGGGTGAGGATGATGATACATTCTTACGTGGTTTCTTAGGACGCATGCTCTTCTCTGGTGACGACGTCACAAAACATGTTGACGTACTTTCCGGTGGTGAAAAAGTTCGTGTTATGCTTTCAAAGATGATGTTATTGAAATCTAATGTTTTGATGTTAGATGATCCAACTAACCATTTGGATTTGGAATCAATTACGTCACTGAATGATGGCTTGATTGACTATAAAGGTTCAATCCTCTTTGCTTCACATGATCATCAGTTTATCCAAACAATCGCTAACCGTTTGATTTATTTAACAAACGATGGTGTAGTTGATCGTGCTGATACAACATACGATGAATTCAGATTGAATAAGCAAGTTGAAAAACAAATTGCTGAATTAGACGAAGAAGATTAATTGGAAAGCTTGGTTCTTTAAATTAGAATCAGGCTTTTTTATACTTTATTCACACTTATCACAAAAAAGTCGCATTGATTTAAGCTTCCTTAAATTTACTGATAGTAAGATTGAAGTATCAATTAAATATAAAACAATCAAAAACTTAAAAGTAAATTTATACGAAGGAGTGTTGCTTATGCGTTGGATGCCATTATTTATTATTTTGATTTTGTCATTATCAGGCGGAATCTATCTGTTCAACAATATTAAAGAATTTAATCGACGTCGTGTGGCGTTAGTCAGTTTGATCTATGTAACTTTTCTTGGAACTATTTTATTTACCCCAATGTCTTTTACCGGTACGTCGGTTTATATCATGCCAGCGGGAATTGGAAGTGTAAATTTATACCATATTACTTATGATTTAGGATTTATTGAGAACATTGCTTTGACCGTACCTTTAGGTTTCTTAATTAAGCGAGCCTTTTCAAACATATCTTTAATTTCCATGGTTCCAATTGGATTAATGACTGGTGCGGCAATTGAAACAATGCAGTATTATTTGTCACATATGTTCTTGATCAATCGGACAAGCGATATCAGTGATGTAGTTGCCAATGGAATCGGAATTGTGATTGGTGGAACTTTAGTCTTGGTTTACCACTATGTTTATGAGAAAAAGTCCTTGGAAAAGTGGATTTGAAGTTAATTTGCGTTATGAAGGATAATCGGCTCTTTCTTAGATTTGATTAAAAGTTGACCGTCTCCAGAGCCGAGAATAGTTTTATGAAACAGAATAATTTTTAATTATAGAAAATTATGTAAGAAATGAGTTGTATTACACTTAAGGAACCAAATAATTAGGTGTGGTACAACTCATTTTTGTTAAGCTTATATTGATGAAGAATTGCGGGTTGTGATTGTAATCAGTTTCTATGATTATTAATTGGCCCTTTTTACGCAAATTTGCCATTGGCCCTTTTTATGCATTAGGACTTATTTTAAGGAATCAATCCTGTTTTCTTCACAAAAAAATCGCACTTTCTTCGGATTGTTTAAACTAAAGAACAGTATAATTTGAAAGGTAAAAGAATAAAAAAGGGGCGATGTAATTGCGTTGGATACCTTTATTAGTAATACTGAGCCTGTCGTTTATAAGCGGACTTCATATTCTAGGCAGTATTGATGATGCAAAACGTCGGAGCATATTTTTAATTAGATTGGCTTATTTGACCTTTCTAGGAGTAATTTTGTTCACGCCGTTATCTTTCGATGGGATAGCCGTTTATATCATGCCAGCGGGAATAGGAAGAGTTAATTTGCATTATATTTATATTGGCTTGGGATTCATTGAAAATATTATTCTAACCATTCCTTTGGGATTTTTGATTAAGAAGGTTTTTCCAAATATGTCACTAATCCTAATAGTTCCACTTGGTTTTATGATGGGAGCAGCCTTTGAATTGACACAGTATTATTTATCACATACGTTCTTGATTAATCGAGTCTGTGATATCAATGATGTTCTTGCTAACGGAATCGGAGTTGCCATCGGTGCAGTATTAGCGTTGGTTTACTATTATGTCTACGAGAGAAATCTATCTGAAAAAAAGATTTAGAATCGAAGTATGGTGTTATGAAGCTTAATTCATAACGCTTTTTTTATCCCAAAATTCATAACGGCGTTGTACTTGTTAGTATAAAGTTACATTTAATCAGCCACATGAGCCATATTAAATCAGGATTTACGGGAAAATTAGTAAATATTAGTTGCGCAAATCGTACTCTACTTGATACATAATTACTTGAAAAATTGCTTGTCCAATTCGTTAATCTATAACAGAATGTAGGTAAGGATTAATTAAGAGTGTAAAGGAGAGATAATGATGACAGAATTTGCAAAACAGCTGAAAAAGTATCGAACAGACGGAGAAATCACCCAAGATGATTTGGCCAGTAAATTATTCGTAACTAGACAAGCCATTTCAAAGTGGGAATTCGATGAATCTACTCCTGATTTAAATAATTTGGTTAAATTAACTGAGATTTTCAATGTAAGTCTTGATTCACTAGTCTTTGGTTTGACTGATCAGACAAAGGTTGACGATGAAGAATTTGTCATGGATCCCCAGACACATACCTATGTAAGACGTTACGGTAAAATGAATTTTTGGGATTATATGAGTAAAAATTGGTGGGTGGTCCTTATTTTAGGTGCTGTACTTATTGATGTAGCAATGTTTATACATTAGTTTTAAGTTTAAAAAATGATTGAGGAATTATAAATGATAAAGTACATGATTTTTGATTTAGATGATACTATTCTCGACTTTCATAAAGGCGAGATTGAGGGAGTTACTCAGATTTTGAAACAACAGGGTGTTCCAGATGTTCAAAGCGCGTTACAGGCTTATTTATCATTGAACAAGAAAATATGGGAAAATATTGAAACTGGGGCATCACCACAGCTCCTGTTAAATACTAGGTTTTCAAAAACACTGGCTGTATTTGGCATTGATGCTGATGGTGTGAAGTTGGAAGCTCAATATCGGGAGATGCTAAATCATAATTTTTATACGATTCCAAATGTTACAGAATTGTTAACAAATTTAAAAACTGTTGGAATAAAATTATTTGTAGGCACTAATGGCGTTAAAATAACTCAATTGGAACGGTTGAAGGGATCAGGCTTGGATAAGTATTTCGATGATTATTTTATTTCTGAAGATATTGGTTTTTCAAAACCTAGTGCTGAATTTTTTAAACCAGTATTTCAACGACATCCTCATTTGAATAAAGATAATGCATTGATGATTGGTGATCGGTTACAATCCGATATTTTAGGTGCAACTAGAGCTGGGTTGAATAGTATTTGGTTCAACCCACATAATCAAATCAATGATTCTGAAATTCAACCAACTTTTATCGCTAACAATTATCAGCAAGTTCTAGAAATTGTGATGGATGAAAAACAAAAAGAGTGAAACAAAAAATGCGTAACTTTCAAGTAGAAAGGCGAATAGAGACAGTTGGCATAACGCCATTGCAAGGAAGCAGGATTAAACGTAGAGAAGACTCCGGTAGGAGAAAAATTAACTTTTGTTTCTTCAGTTGGAATAGCTTTTTTCGGAGTTTTTGCTGAAGAAGAACAGTTGATTACCACGAATTAAGTAGATGAATACTAACCCAACTTCAGTAAACTATTTTTTACTTACCTTAGCTGCTACTGCTAGTTTAGATAAATCAGTTTCTTTCATTTTTGAATTCTTCTTTACAAAAGTTGCTAATTAAGAAAGCTCGGTAATTCATTGCCAAGTAGTTCACGTCCCGTACAATTTGCCACTAGAAAGATGAACTTGATTGTAGAATGTGTGTATCAACACCTCTTAATTTAACAATTTTTCGATTATTGTAAATAGAAATATAAATTTTAAATCATTATCAATCTTCGATATACTAGGTATACAGCCAAGCGTTCGAGGAGTAATTACCCTTGTTGGTTGTAGTCGAACAGTTATATGGGTGCAACACCCCTCAACTAATCCATTAGATGGAGGTGTATGGCTATGATAGCAAGGATAAGTTTGGAGGTTTTGCTTTGCAGCTCTTTGAGCTTGCAATTAGTGTGTATTACTTAGCTAAAGCGTATTACATATACGTCGAAGCTAAGACACTAAAAAAGACTAATCATTTAGATTAGTCTTACCAAAATTCAACCATTTTCCATTCGATGTTTGAGATCATGGGAGTCCAATTCCTGTGATCTCTTTTCATCTATTATTATATATTACCGTCAGTAGTAAATCAAGATTTTGGAGTTCTCTCCCTATGGTGGTTACTCTAAAAGATGATACAACGAAGGCGTCGGCAATTACATTCTTAGAATTCATGGACGGAGAAACATATATTGATAATAAAAACAAATTAGATAAGATTATTAAATCTCAATTGATATAGAATTCAAAAATGCTTAAAAAAATAAATAAAATACTAATTTTAAAATAAAAAAGACACCTGATAAGTGTCTTTTTTGGTTCTTTCTCAACTTTGGTTATGAGAAACAGACTCTTTTTGACAAATTTCTAAATTAAATACGGATACGCACCGTAATCCGATTTTGGACTACAGTTCCTATTCGTTTTATGCAAAAAAAATTATATCTCAAATTTTTTATTCAATAAACTTTTCGATGGCATTGCCAACACCATCATGATTGTTGTCGGTAGTTATGTAATTAGCAACTGCTTTAACGCCTTCAGTCGCATTAGCCATAGCAATTCCAGTTCCAGCAATTTCTATCATTGAAATATCGTTATCGCGGTCACCAAAAGTAATAATTTCTTCCATATTAATTCCTAATTTGTCTGCAAGAAATTTCACGGCATTACCTTTATTTACGCTTTTAGGGAAGATTTCTAAATAACCGATACCAGTACGTACAACAAAGTAATCGGTGAATGATGCTTTGATAAAATGTGCGATCTCATCTAATTTAGACTCTTTAGCATTAATGACAGCTTTAGTAATTTCGAAATTAAGTGGCAAATCCTCAGGTCGTCTGATATGTAAGTCGTCGTTGCCTTCAAAGGCCATCGCAATTGTAAAACGATTGATATCATAGTTATTGCTTGTATAAATGTTGCCATTAACGTCAAAAACACAATAGGAAAGGTCATTGGTTTGGGTGAATTCAACAAATTCGCGATAAAATTCATTTGAAAGTGTTCTCTGCATGATAAATTCACCATGCATATTTTCAATAATGGCACCACCGTTAGTAATCATATATTGTTCTGTTCCATTGATACCAAGAGCCATGGCATATTTTTCCATCGCCTTATGTGGTCGTCCTGAACAAAGAACAACTTTAATACCTTGTGCTAAAGCATTTGTGATCATAAGTCTATTTTTATCTGAAATGGTTTTGGCACTACTTAAAAGAGTATCGTCAATGTCGATAGCGATTAATTTATAATTCATATTTTCTCCTAGAAAGTGGGATGTACTAATCTTTACCAATCAAATGTAGAAGAAAAGTCCAATTAAAACCATCAATTATGTTAAATAATTAAAAGTTTAATTGTAATAATTGCTTGACATTTTATTTCCAAATAGACAATACATCTGCTCTGATATAATAGAAGTCAAATGGGTTGAAGGGGAGAGTATAATGGCAACAATTCAGTTCAAAGATAGTAAAGTTAATCTTGATAAGTTGGCAAAATTTGGTTTTATTAAAAACGGCGCAGTTTATGAATATCAGGAGCTCATTGTTAATAATCAATTTTTGCTTAAAGTAACTGTTAATAAAGACGGTAATATAGAAACTAAAGTAATTGACTCCGAAACTAAAGCGGAATATGTTTTGCATTTACAACCTGGTGCAACTGGGAAATTTGTTACTAAAGTTTCCAATGATTATCAATCGGTGTTGGATAAAATACAGGCTGCTTGTTACGAGAAAGACGTCTTTAAGGAACCACAGGTCAGAGATATTATTGATTACATAAATGATACATATGATAGTCAATTGGAGTATCTTTGGAAGAAATTTCCCCACAATGCTATTTGGCGCCGTGGCGATACTAATAAATGGTTTGGACTATTATCGGTAATTCCTAAATCAAAATTAGGACTGGATTCCGAAAAAAGTATTACGGTAATGGATATGCGCGCAGATTCTGAAATAATTGATAAGCTGGTCGATAATCGCAAATATTTCCCCGGTTATCATATGAGCAAAAAAAATTGGTACACGATTATGTTAGACGGATCAGTTGATAATCAAGAAATTTTTGACCGTTTGCAAGCAAGTTATGATTTAGCAAAATAAATTTTGTCAATTAAAAATAGCAAATAAATTATCTGGAATTTTTTTAATATCCTGAATTCAATACAAAACTTTGCTATGCTTATTACTAACATAATATTTATGGGGTGCAAATATGATTGATATCAACGACCTATCAAAGAGCTATGGCAATAAAGAGGCTTTACAACATTTAACATTACAAATTAAACCTGGGGAGATTTTCGGATTCTTGGGACATAATGGTGCTGGTAAATCGACTACTATCAAAAATCTAGTTAGTATTATTCAACCCACGAGTGGGTCTATTACAGTTGATGGGCTTGAATTATCAGAACATCGCCAAGAAATTAAACAAAAGATTGCTTATGTTCCTGATACTCCAGATATCTTTTTACAGTTAACTGCGGCAGAATACTGGGATTTGTTAGCAGCGGCTTATGATTTGTCCGAGAGCGAGGTTAAAGCACGCCGTCAAAAGCTGGTTGAGTTATTTAATATGGGTTTACATGTGGATGAAACTATTGCTAGTTTTTCACATGGTATGCGTCAAAAAACTGTTTTAATCGGAGCATTATTGTCTGAACCTGATATTTGGATTTTGGATGAACCTATGCAAGGACTGGATCCACAGGCAGCCTATGATTTGAAACAATTGATGAAAGCTCATGCAAAAAAAGGTAAAACGGTTATCTTTTCAACTCACAATTTGGATACTGCTCAACAATTATGTGATGAATTGGCTATTCTAAAGACTGGTAAGCTGATATATAACGGTTCAGTTAAAAATTTGTTAGCTCAATATGAGAACGAGTCACTTGAAGAAATATATTTACAGATGGCTGGTCGCCAAGGAGATGGTCACTTAGTTGATGATATCGAAGGTGATATCAATGAATAAACGACAACTGGGGGCTTTATTGGCGGTCAATTTACGCTTGGTTAATCCGCAGGCAACTGACCGCTATCGTAAGAAAGGTAAGAATGGTACAGAATTAACAAATAAACTGAAGTTACAATTTTTGACCAATACATTTATTTTCTTGGCTATTTATGGTTTTACGATGTTTTCAATTGACTTTAGCAAGATGCCAGGAATGTTTACATTTTATGTGGGATTATTTGTTTTATTAGGAATATCTCAGAGTATTTCTGGATTGTATAATGTATTCTTTGCTGGAAAAGATATCAATAGCTATTTGCCGTTACCGTTTCGTCAAAATGAAATTTTCTTAAGCAAAGTTTTAATTGTTGCGTTCAATGTATTCCCGTTCACATTACCCTTGTTGATAGCATTTTTCTTAACGGGATGGCATTCAGGGATAATGATTCCAGTATCGCTAATAATGTCACTAGTTGTCTATCTGTTTATAATGACAATTATTTTCATGTTCTGTGCACTAGTAGTCTTTTCATTAACAAAGACAAAGGTTTTTCGTGAACATCAGAATTTAGTTATGAATGGTTTGATGGGAATATCGATGGTAATCGCTATTGGCGGAATTATGTTGATGAATAACAGTAACAATTACACTGCAACTGGAGCAAGATACGATCGCTCGGTAATCAGTATTTTTATGCCAATATTCCAAATTTTTAATGTACCTGTTTCCGTAAATAGCGGGATTTCATGGTTAGGACTATTGGTTCTGTTAGCCGTGTTTGGTGGAATTTTAAAGTATTTGATTGTGCCGCAATTGAGTGAGCAGTTGACAACTGTTAATTCAGCCTCGCTTAACCGATCAAACCAACGAAAGGCCGTTAAACGTCAAGGATTGAATGCCAATTTAGATTCTTATAATTGGCAATTATTGAAAGAGCCGAACTTATTATTACAAGTCGTAATGAATTCAATTATGATTCCAGTAATTTTTATTATTTCATTTTCGTTTGCCAAACTACCAAGTAACCTTCCACTCAAGTGGATTGGGGTTTTCTTCGTTGGTGGGATTGCGTTCAGCAGTTTTACAACTAATCAGTCGGCTTTAGTGAGTAATTTAATTTCATTAGATAGAGCTAACTTTGAATTTGTTAGATCGTTACCAATTTCGATGAAACAATATTTACATCGAAAATTTTTATTTGGTTATTTAATGCAAATTATTCTCAATGTTGTGATAGTCATTATTATGTCAGTAGTTTTGAAAGCTGGTTTGGTAATGGCATTGGCTTTAATATGTGGATCTGCATGGGGTACTTATTTGATGAGCTTGCATTATTTCAGCCGTGATTATCGTTTAAGGTTGACCAATTGGACGAATGTAACCGAATTATTCAATCGTGGCGGCGGTAATCTAGGGATGGTAGCAACCATGTTTGCATCAGTATTTATCAGTGTAATTATTGTCGTGGCGTACAGTATGTTGCTAATTAATACACCTTGGGCTGCAATGATTAATATTATCGCTTTAGCGGTAATTTTAGTTGTATCTTGGTTATTGTTGAGACATTATCGAGTAAAATTTTGGAGCCAATTTGATTAAAAAAAGACTGAGTTTACTTTTTTAACTAAGTAAATTCAGTCTTTTTGACTCCAGAAAAACTATGCAGTTTGTGGATGTCTATATCTAACAATCAATTTTCTTAATTCCTCAATCAGGAAGATTGGAATTGGAACGATAAACAAGAATACCCAATCTCTGACTTGTAATGGAGCGGTATTGAACACGCCCTGAATACCTGGTGTATAGACGAGAACTGCCAACAAAATTACTTCGAAGACAATACCTGCCCAGATTCGGTGATTACTGAATAATCCCAATTTGAGAACTGAAGTATATTTACTTCGACAATTAAGGGCTGCAGCAATTTGACAGAAAATAATTGCTGCTAAAGTCATTGTTGTTGCACGATTATAACCGATACCTGATGATAACAAGTGTTGAGCAGGCCAACCATTTTCGAAATTGACGAAGAAATATGCCAGAGTTGAAACTAGTGAAGCAATCGCGCCATACCAAGCAAATGCTGTCAAAACTAAATGTTTATCAAGTAAGTGAGAGTTACGAGAACGTGGGGCTTGATTCATGATACCTGGTTCAGGGTGCTCAGCACCTAGTCCTAAAGCTGGCAACATATCGGTTCCGAGATCAACAACTAAAATTTGTAGAACTGTCAATGGCAATGGAATCAAACCACGGCTGAGTAAAAATAGGACTGAAGGGATAGCTTCGGGTACATTGGAATTGAAGATGTATAGCAAGAACTTTTGAATATTACTATAAACTGTCCGACCTTCCTCAATTGCGGCCACAATAGAAGCAAAGTTGTCATCAGTTAGAATCATATCGGCAGCATCTTTGGCAACATCTGTGCCGGTGACACCCATAGCGACACCAATATTAGCTTTCTTCAAAGCTGGAGCGTCATTAACACCATCACCAGTCGAAGCAACAATTTGACCCATTGTTTGTAAGGTCGAAACAATCTTGTACTTTTGTTCAGGAGCGACTCTAGCAAAAATGATTTCACCTTCGAGAGCCTTCTTTAATTCATCTGTGTTCATTTGATCTAATTCAGAGCCAGTAACGACACGGGCTTTGTCACTTGTGATACCTATTTTAACGGCGATTGATTTGGCAGTGATTTCGCTATCGCCAGTAACCATGATAATTTTAATTTTAGCGTTGTGACATTTCTTGACAGCATCATAAATTTCAGGACGAGGGGGGTCAGCCATGACTGTTAAACCAACGAAAGTTAAGTTCTTTTCGACATTGTCAATGGTCAAATCATCAAGTTGATCTTTGCCATTGTAGGGAATTGTTTGATAGGCGAATGACAATGAACGTAACCCCTTAGTAGCATATGATCGATTAGCTTGGCTGATAGCGGTCTGATCGGCACTTGTTATGGGACGAATATTTCCGTGTTCTTGAATAGTCGAACATTGTTTTAGAAGATCACTCAGAGATCCTTTAACTGCAAATAATAATTGGTTGCCTTGTTGGTGAATTGTGGTCATTCGCTTACGGTCGGAGTCGAAGGGTAATTCTTTTAGCCGAGGGCTCTCTTTCAATGATTCTTTAGTTTGAAAGCCAGCCTTTTGGGTCAAAATCACTAGTGCAGCTTCAGTTGGTGTACCTAAAATCTTCGGCTTTTTGGTATTTTTAGCATATTCAACGGTTGTATCATTATTAAATGCAGCGATGGTCAGTAATTGTTTCAAATCCGGATCATTTTGAAAATCAATTTTTTGCTGCTTTCTTTGAATAGTACCGTTATTGACATATCCTTGACCAGAGACTGTATATACGCCTGAAGACAACCAGATATTATTAACGGTCATTTGATTTTGTGTCAAAGTACCAGTTTTATCAGAACAAATGACGGTAGTTTCACCTAAGGTTTCAACACTATTTAAATCCTTTACCAAAGCGTGTTTTTTAGCCATTCGTTGGACACCTTGGGCCAATGATAATGTGACTGTTGGCAAAAGTCCTTCGGGAATAAAGGCAACAATCATACCTAAGGCAAAGATAAATGATTGTGCAACAGGGTTATGTACAACGAGAATTGCAGCCACGAAAAAGGCCACACCAATACCCATGGCAATTAGTGAAATCTGCTTTGTTAATCGATTTAATTCCAATTGTAGTGGACTAATTTCCTTATTTTGTTTTTGAGTTAGTGAAGCAATTTTACCAAATTCAGTTTGCATACCAGTTGTGATAGCTACAGCTTTGGCGGTTCCGGCCCCAACAGTAGTTCCAGCATAGACTAAATTTGATTCGGAAAATTTACCTTCACCGGGTAAAAATTTAACATTTTTAGATTCAGGAACTGTTTCACCAGTTAAGGCTGACTGATCAATTTGAATCGAGGTTGCCTCGAGTAATCTAGCATCAGCAGGGACAGAGTTACCAGCTTGTAAATTGAAAACATCACCAGGAACTAAATCAGTGGCATTTAATTTTTCTTCTGCACCATCACGAAATACTTGAGTGTATGTTGGTAACATCGCCATCAAAGAATCAGTTGCCTTGGCAGCCTTATGCTCTTGCCAAAAGCTGAAAATACCGTTGATGATATTAACTAGCCAAATCGCGATACCTAATTCGACCGAGCCAGTAAAAATGGCAATCAAACCGCTGACCCACAAAAGAATCGCCATCAGACTAATAAAATTTTTCAAAAAAGCCTTAATCTGTGACTTTTGTTGGCTGTGGTGAATCATGTTGGGTCCGTATTTTGCTTGTCGTTTAGTGGCCTCGTTTTGACTCAAGCCTTCTGTAGTAGTCTGCAAGTGGTTCAGTAATTGTTCAATTGACTCAGTAGCGTAATTTTCTTTAGAATTTTGTACATGAATGTCCTTCATTTTTTTCACCATCTTTTTTTGAAAAAACCCTCATGAAACAATGAAATTGGATTTTAAATTAGAAAATTTTCATCCCGTTCATTAACGTAATTATAGTTCTAATATAAAAATAAGTATTAAAGTAACACTTAATTCACTGAGCAATGGTAGTTAATTAAACGCACAAAGTAAAGAGTTGCAGCTGACTTTTTTCGGAAAATGGTGCATTTTGTGATATCATAAAATAATGATTTTTAAGGAGATAAATTTATGACCATTAAATTAGTTGCTTTTGACATGGATGGAACTTTCCTAAATGATCAAAATACATATAATCATCAACGCTTTGGTGAGATTTTAAAAGAATTACGAGCTAAGGATGTTCGTGTAGTCGCTGCCAGTGGCTCGCAATATCAGCGTTTGTTAGATCAATTTGACGAATTTAAAACAGAAATGGATTTTGTCTCTCAAAATGGCGCGGCAGTTTACAGCAACAGTCAACCATTATTGATTCAGGCAATGCCAGCAGAGGCTGTGACAGCAACCTTGGATATTATTAACCATCAATTTGAGCCAACTGATATTGCTGAACATTTGGTTGTTGGAGTTAAGTCAGCTTATGTTGATCAAACAATTTCACAGGCAGCCTTTGATTTAACTTATCATTATTACAATCACTTGCAACGTGTTAATAATTTGCCAACCGTGACGCCGAAAGTTTTACAAGATCAAGTTACTAGTATTGGCGTGACATTTGCAGACCAAGTCGATTTTAAAGCCGTGATATCTAAGTTACGTCAAGCTTTACCAGCCGGGTTATCCAGTCAAACATCTGGTTACAATACGGAATTGATCAGCGAAAACTCAGTCAATAAAGCTGCCGGATTACGTGAATTACAAAATAGATTCAATATTGCTGACGATGAAATTATGACGTTTGGTGATAATGAAAATGATTTGAGCATGTTGGAATTGACACCCTATGGGTATGCTGTGGCTAATGCAACAGATAAAATTAAGGGTGCAGTTAATCATCATACTGAATCCAATAATGACGAGGGTGTACTCAATGTTTTGAGTCGCCTGATCTAAAGAGTTGGACCAAACCTGGTCAACTTTCAAGCATTAACCAAAGAAACAGGGTAATCCAAAATCGGATTATCCTGTTTCTTTGGTTAAGTGTAAATACTCTTTTCGTACATGTATGTAGCGTGTTTAAGGACAAGTTCTAGAATGTTTTTATCCTCGTTGAGGAATTAGGGCAGATAGTCCTCGTCGTTTGAAAGAAAATCCTAGTGAACTCCAGGCACTGTCAGTTATTTGTACAGGTAAACCTTTAGCAGTCCGGAACATTTGTTGTTGATAGTAGCTTAAGCCAACTAAAGGACCAACTTTTTTATCTAAACTGTTAATTTTTGTTGTGAGATGATGTAAGTTTATTTTAGTAAAATTTCCAATTTCAAATTGATTGGGTAAATCGGATATCAAAACAATTGGACGTGCCAAACCGATTAAATCGGCTTCTTCATTTTCTTGCTAATGGATACTTTTTTGGCTTTGCTATTGATAGCTCTGGCTTTTTCGTCCAGGTGCTAACGGTGAATCCTTTTGAGTTGTAATAATACCTTTTTCAAACTCGGGAAACGGCAAATTTAATTAGACTTTCAACCTTTAGAATTATACTAAAAAAGGAACTGTGACAAAATAGTCCAATGAATTATCTTAAGCCTGAGAAAAAGGATAATAAACTCAGGTGGTTGCGTTTACATGAGTAGTTCGATAAAGTGGATAGGTAGTATTTAAAAAATTGTGCTAAAAATTGAGAGGATTTTATTATGTATAAAATGATTGTTTGCGATCTTGATGAGACATTGATGAACGATGATGGAAGTTTATCTGAAAAAAATGCAGCTGCTATTCAAGCTGCTACGGCTAAAGGAGTTCACTTTGTAGTTAACTCTGGTCGGAGCTACACGTCATTTCAAAATGATTTAGAGAAAATGCATCTGCGTAATCAATCCAATCAGTATTCAATTTCATATAATGGTGGTTTAGTTCTGGAAAACAAGAATAATAAACCACTGATTGTTAATGCGATGCCATTTGATGTTGCTAAGAGTGTTTTTGAAGTTGGGGCGGACGATTCCTCTGCGGCTACTCATGTCTATACTCAAGATGTGTTATATATTTATAATCCGACACCGGATGATTCTAACTATTTGAAGACACGAGGTGTTTCATTTGAAATTATGAAGACACCGAATTTTGATCAATTCAAAAATCAAAATATTATGAAAGTTATCATGGCCTTACCAACTGTGGATGAACGTAAAGCTATGCGTGCTGCTGTTCAAAGTAAAGTTGATCCAAGTAAATTGGCGGTGACTTTTTCATCTGGACGCTATGTTGAATTTAATCCAGCTGGAATTGATAAAGGTAGTGCTTCAGTTCAGTTAGGGAAGTTATTAGGGATTAAACCAGAAGAGATTATTGCAGCTGGTGACAATAGTAACGATTTACCAATGTTGAAGGCAGTTGGATTGCCGGTCAGTGTTGCTAATGGTATTGACACGGTAAAAGATGCCGCAAAATATGTGACTAAGGCCAACAATAATCAAGATGCCTTAGCTGAAGTTATTGATAAATTTATTTTGTAATTGAACCTACGGATTAAATGATAGCCGTTCCATATTACCAAAATAACAATATATCTTCAGATTCCATTAAAGTTATAATAGTAGAATTAAAATCTAGTTTGACGACTTTGAATTCTTGCTCGAACGAAAAAATGAACTTGAAACTGAATAATTCAGTTTCGAGTTCATTTTTTTTGATAATAACTAAGATTTGATTCTTATAAAATTCAACATGGCCGTTTCGCGCAGCAATTGAATGCTCTCAGTTCTGGAAACGGCATACTTATCTAAGCTTTCAACCTTTAGTTAAAAATCAATTTTTTCAATATATTGGAGATATTTTTGGCGACTTGTAAGAGTTGAATTACTAATATTACCAAAGTTTATCCATCGTGATTTTTGTACGCCAATTTGCTTCAAAGTCGTTTTAACAAAAACCTTTTGAATGGCATTACCACAAAATAATTTTAAATAAAACGTTGGAGAAGTCGAAGTAGTGAGTACGTAAGCTTCAGATAAATTAGTAAGTAAACCTTTGATACCAGTTTTAGTTACAATATGTGATAAACCGGGTCCTTCTTTCATAACTTTATCAAAAAATCCTTTTAACATACCAGGGACGTCATTCCACCAAATAGGCGTAATAAAAATCAACTTCTGGGATGTTTGCAAATCAGATAAATATTCAGTTACTTTTGGGTCATTGGTCTGCCCAGAATGAAATAAGCTCATTTCTGCTTCATTATAGATTGGTTGAAAATGTCCGGCATATAAAGCAATTATTTTATAATGGGCATGATGAACATCTAGATTGTGTGTAACATGTGTTAAGACCGCATGGTTGAAGCTTTTATTCCATGGGTGACAATAAATAATAAGATAATTTGTCATAATATAAATTACTCCCTTAAGAAATCATTTAGTGTGGTTTTAATAAGATTCTTATCAAGTTGAACTGAATTATTTCTAATCAAATTCCCATATCCTTGAATAAAAGACCAAAGTTGAATGAACAAAGTATTTTTATCTTTATCTAAATTTCTTTTAATAATTAATTTAGCAATTAAATGATTGATTAAATCCAAATATTCAAAACCAGTCGTTGAATCAGCAATTGTACTTTTAGATGTGGGATTAAAGAATAAGAATTCCATGATATTGGGGTGTTCCTGATATTGGTTTAAGAAAGAATAGGCAAGTTGCAGAATTTGTTTTTCAGGGATGTCACTTTTATTCAAATTTTTAATAGCATCAGCCGCAATATCTTTTGATAATTTGACGGTAACCTCTGAGAAAAGTTGTTCTTTTGTAGAGAAATGCTTGTAAAAGGCACCGGTGGTGAGATTTAATTCTTTTGCCATTTTACGTAAAGAAATATTAGTATATCCGAATTCATCAATGATTTTGATTGTCAATTTAATGATGTTATTTTTTGTTTGATTAGTTAGGCCAACCATAAAAAAAAATTTTTTATTGAAAGTATTAAGCAAATTTTTATAAAACTAGAATCCGTGAACATGCATAAAAAAAGCAATTAAATCTCCATCGGAAATTTAATTACTCACTAATCACGGTCGGTTTTATTTGATTAATTTATTGACTTGTTCAATTTCATCAGTTGAAAATTCAAGGTTATCAAGAGCCCTAAGATTTTCGTCCAAATGTTCAGTGCTAGTAGTACCGATAATAACGCTGGCAACAACCGGATCACGTAGTAACCAAGCTAATGACATTTGACTAAGTGTTTGATCACGGTCTTTAGCAATATTGTTCAAATTGTTTAACTTAGCTACCAGAGCTTCTGGTCCCTTGTCAAGTAGGCTGGCATTGGTATGGTGAATGTTAAAATCCTTTGAAATTCCACCAAGATAGCGATCAGATAGGAGTCCTTCACAAAGAGGGCCATAAGCAATTACCCCAGCACCATTGTCCCTAAGGACTTGAGCTATGCCACTGGTTTCAACGTGGTCATTCAATAAGTTCATACTCATTTGATCTAAGACAAATGGCGTACCAAGTTGTTTAAATAGGGCGATAGCCTTTTTTAATTCAGGAACTTCATAATTAGAAACTCCAACGTATAAAGCTTTGCCTGAGCGAACAATATCATCTAGAGCACGAACGGTTTCTTCAATTGGTGTCTTATCATCGTAGCGGTGGGCGTAATAAATATCGACATAGTCCAAATTTAATCTAGCTAGTGAATCATTGATTCCTTGGAGCAACGATTTACGTGAAGTACCAATTCCGTAAGGACCATCGTGAATCTCATAACCAACCTTAGTTGAGATAACAAGTTCATCACGATATGGTTTTAAATCATCTTTCAAAATTTTTCCTAATAGTTCTTCAGAACTACCGAAACCGACTTGACCATCACCGTAATGATTAGCAACGTCGAAATGGAAAACACCCTTATCAAAGGCGTGTAAAATCACTTCACGACGATCACTCAATGGGTCAGCACTACCGAAGTGACGCCACAGACCAAGAGAAATTGGTGGTAACATCAAGCCAGTTTTACCGGCGTGACGGACAGAATTATTTTTGTATCGATCCTCTGATGCAGAATACATATCCTCAACCTCCTAATTATTCATACTCTTTAATAGTAAACCTGTGTAAACGGTTACTCAAGAATGTAGTCGCAACCAAGCTTCGTTTATTTGTCTGTCATCTCTAATTCATATAGGGCAGTTAATAGGATGTCTGCATACAAACTAGTAACGATTTTACGAATGATATTAGTCAAAGAAGGATATTTTAAATTTAAGGAGAGTTGCCAATCCACGATTGTTGTGTGATTTTTGGAGGTACGAATAGTAATTTTACCTGTTCCTCTTGTAATCATGGCCGGAAAAGATTGCTGAATATCATAAGTTATGAGTTCGTCAGGTGTGATAGTTTTAATTTTTTCTTGAAACCAACCGCCAATGGTAATGATTTGACGAATGGCGTTCTCACTAGTATTAATATCTTGCCATTTAGAATAAAAGACAAGTTTTGAGTGACGATAGTTTTCAGAATTTGCTAACCAAGAAAATACTTTTTGAGGTGAGGCCTTAATAGATTGTTGAACGTGAATTTTTAACATAATTGAACCCTTTCAAGTGATTTAGCAAATTAGTTAAAATAATTGACTAAAAGTATATTTAAAGATATTATATATCCATGGATATTAAAAGTCTATTGAAAGAGGATGATAATATGACGACAAATATTGTATTATTAGGTGGCAATGGCTATATTGGCCGTGAGCTAACAAAAAGATGGCAGCAGACAGATAGTGATGCAGAATTTTGGATCTTATCAAGATCAGGCAGAAATCAATTAACAGGATCGAAGATTCATAATTATGCCGTCAATATTGAGAATCTATCAGCAGTGAAAGCAATTTTACCGATAGAAATTGCATACGTTGTCGATTTGATTGGACGACCAGAAAAAGATCCCGCAGCGTCTAAAGCAGTTAATGACGATCCAGCTAAAATGATGGCAACGATAGCTACCGAATATCATGTTCAAGCAATGGGATTTGTTGGTGGTAAACTCGGTCCAAAGCAATTTCTAATGACTAAGACACGTATTATTGAACAACTTCAAAAAAGCAGCGTTCCCTTGGCTTTTGTAGAACCTACGTTGGTCTATGGCGCGGGTAGGTCCGATTCGATGTCTAAACTGGTTCCACTGTTGAAAGTGGTTGGCACAATCATTCCCAATATGAAACCAGTTTTAGTTGATAACGTTGTTGATGAGTTGCGAGAGAAGTTGTTAGCTACAACACATTAATTACTGGTCAGCAATAAGGGAGGATTAATTGTGAAAATTAGTAAGAGTATTGAACAGGGGATTTATGTATTGCTAATGATGGCCTTACAGACTGACCATCGCCCCTTAAAAAGTCAATTGTTAAGTGAACGTCTCGAAGTTTCAGATTCATATTTGAAAAAAATCCTTCGAAAGTTGGTAGTGGCAGAGTTAATAGAATCTAATGCTGGAAAAGAAGGTGGTTTTACACTTTTGAAACCGATTGATTCTATCTCTTTATATGATGTTTGTCAGGCCATTGAAGATATTGATGATTTACAATTACCAAATTTACATTTAGCTCGTAAATTATTCCCAGGCGATAATGTACATATTCAGGAGAGTGAGCAACAGACTTTGAAGACTTTTAGTCAGGCTAATGATGCCTTTTCTGGAGTGTTGAAAACAATGACTCTTGATCAATTACTTGAATCCGATAGTTTTCAAAATGGTGTTGTAGATTGGTATGATAATTTACCTCATTAGTCCGAAAGTTGGATGCATTATATCGTTTCCAGAGCTGAAAGTATTCATATGCTGCGCGGTACGATTCGAGCCAAAATGCGGTCTCGAATCTCGGTTGAAGCCCTACCCCGAACCGGTAAGTCTCCAACATGCCCGGTGGTGTAATTGCTAAAGCAATAACGCCACTTTGACTGCAAAATGAATACTTTCAGCTCTTCCAACTAGTTTTTTAATAATAAGAATGTCTAATTGTGGTTTTTTGCTATTTAAATGAATTGGTAAATAAATTGAATTTAGGACTGTCATAGCAATGTTTATATTACTTTTTCACCTTTCAATTTTCAGATTATAATTAGCAAAAAAGAGTTGTATCACACTTAAAGAACCAATCAATTAAGTGTGGTACAACTCATTTTTATATAATTTATTTATAACTCTCATCTTGCATTTAAATCTATTGTTGTGATTTTGTTGAGTTGTAATAAAAAATATCAACTACAGATAAGGTTATCAGTATAGTTAGCAACCAACCAAATATCCCTTGTGGTCTATTGTGCTCTATGAGTGGGGTGACCGACTGCCAGCCATTCTTTGAACCTGAAACTATGAAGAACACTAAAAATAGTATCCACAGTAATATTAAAAATAATCTGAAAACTTTTTGCATGGGTTCGCCCCTAAGTAATAATTTAATGATAACTCACACGTTGTCTAATTAATAATTTTCTAAGCATAAAGTAAATGATTGGAGTCAAATGTCAGTTGCCAATAATAATAATGTACGTTTCTGGTCATTTGTAATAATAAAACAATTTATAATATGTTTAACAGGTAATTATTATTGCTATTAGCAAATTTTGTTAGAGAAAGGATGTCTTGATTTTGAAAATTGCAGTAATTCAGGAAACCACTCGTATGAGTAGGAATGAAGTGCTTTTTGAGGCTACCAAAGCTGCTACCAATGATTCAGACGAGGTTTTAAACTTTGGCGTTTTCGAAGGAGATCCAATCTTGTCATATGTTCAAGTTTCAATATTAGTAGGATTGTTATTGAACAGTAAGGCGGTAGATTATGTGGTAACCGGTTGCAGTTCTGGGAACGGTATGGATATCTCTTGTAACAGTTTGCCAAACGTAACGTGTGGTTATTTGCCAACTCCAAGCGATGCGTATTTGTTTGGACGCATCAATCATGGTAATTGTGCATCGGTTCCATTGGGTTTAAATTTTGGTTGGTCAGGTGAATTGAATTTGAAGTTCACATTGGAAAAGTTATTTGATGGTCCGATGAATGTTGGCTATCCAGCGGATTCTTCCAAACGTAAAGAGTATGATGCGACAATACAACAAAAAATAAAACAATTATCTCAAACTAATATGATTGAAATCATGGATGGGCTAGATGCTAAATTCTTAGATTCTATTTATCGCAAAAATGATGTTTTTGAATTTATTTTTGAGAACGGTACCGAAAATGAATTAGTAGACTATCTAAAAAAGACCACTAAGATTAAACAATCATCAAAAAGCAAATAGGGAAGATAGTTTGTATTAAAGAGTTGTACTTTCTTTAGTATGAGGAAGCAACCAAACTATGATGTTGATAATGAGTCCAACAAAGGGGAAAAGGTGGGAAAAACCAGGTGACTACTAAAGTCAGCAGGTTAACAGCCATTGAAATATGTTCCTTACGGCTTAGATTTTGCATGTTATTAAGATTATTTTTGGAGGTTACCTGACGACGTAAAAGTAAGGTAGCTAGGTTAAATAATACAACGTTAATCACGTATAATATGGCCGAAGTACGTGCAAAGATATCGGATCCTAACCAAGCAGTTGTAGCTGGCAAAAGGGAAGCAATGAAGAGCCAGACAAAATTAGTCCAAATGATTTGGTTAGTTATGCCTTTCGCTTGGGAAAAGAGAAAATGGTGATTGACCCACATTGTTGCTATGAAGATAAAAGTCATTATATATGCAGCAAATTTGGGCAATATTTTAATCAACGCATGAATGGAATGATCATTTCCAGGTAATTTAAGTTCCAAAACTAATATGGTTAAAATGATTGCAATGACAGCATCGGTGAAGGCCTCGAATCTTTCTTTTTTCAGCATTTGCTTGTTACTTCTTTCTTCATAATTTGATTATTTTTATTATGTGAACATTAGGCAAAAATTAACCGTCTCTCCAAATCATTTATAGGAGAGACGGTTATTGTTTTCTAATGATCGATTAGTCTTTTTCAAAGTACTTAGTAGCAATTGCCTTGTAAATATCAATATATTTCAAGTAATCATCTTCAAAGACGAATTCGTTAATTTGGTGAGCTGATTCATTACCAGGTCCGGCAACTACAACATCTAAGTCTTGGTTAGCTCTGATAAATTGTGAGGCATCAGTACCACCAGGAGCACCAACGGTTAAAATATTAATTCCGAGAACATCTTTGTAACTTTGACGAACTAGTTTCATGAAGTTAGAATCAATATCAGTTTTAACGGGCCAATTGCTGCTGGATAGTTGAAATTCCAAGTTCATTCGAGGATCAGCTTGATTCATCTTATCAATGATCTCTTTTAATTCATCAATAATCTTGTCATTATTATATTCTGGGATAGTTCTGATTTTGACAGTCATATCAGCATAATCAGGGATGGTATTTTCTTGTTTACCACCGTTCATAATGGTTACGGATGGTTTAGTTGTTCCAAGTATGTCATCGTCAGCTTTAACGATTTCCTTGAAATAATCAGATTGTTTGTTGTAATAGGCAACTAAATTGTCGAGGGCATTGATACCAACCTCTGGCATTGAACTGTGAGCTGCGCGTCCATGAGAAATAACTTTGTATGTGACTGAACCTTTGTGGGCACAAAAGGCAGCCATACGTGATTCAGGCTTTTGACCGTTAGTTTCAATTAAACCAGCACCAACTAATTTTTCCAAAACAAGTCGAGAAGATGAGTTACTTGGTTCACCAACCACTAAAGCATTAACATCGTCGACGTAACCTTCTTTGGCTAGTTTGGCTGCACCTAATTCACCAATTTCTTCACCAACAGTGGCAATAAATTTTAGATTTCCTTTGAAATTAGAATCTTCATTCAATTCAATCAAGGCGATAGCCATACCAGCTAAGCCACCTTTCATATCAGATGAACCTCGTCCGAAAATCTTGCCATCAATATGTTTAGGATTAAAAGGACCATAATTCCACTTGCTGTCATCAACTGTACCAACAACATCCTCATGACCGGTGAAACCAAGAAATTTTCCGTTGTCTTTTTTGATTGTAGCGATTAAGTTATAACGATTTTCATCATACTTGTTAAGTTCAACTTCAATTCCGTTTTGTTCAAATAAATCTTTAAGATAGTTAGCAACGATTTCCTCTCGACCGTTAACTGTCTCCAACTTGATTAAATCATCTAAAACACCTAGTCTTTGTGCTTTATCCATTTTTAGCCCTCCAAGATAATGTATAATATTAGTAATTATCAATTCATAATCTATTTTAGTATTCTTTACGCAAAATTAATAATAAAAGGACGTGCAAAATGAATTTATTAATGAAACTTGACCGTTGGTTAGGTATTTTACTTTTAGTTGTGGCAGTATTAGGCTTTATTTTCAAGTGGTTCAGCAATGCTAATTTAATTTCTGCAGCAGTTGCTGGAGCAGTGTTACTGTTGATCTCGGCCACTGCTGATATTGATAGACCAAGTAAGTAAGTAGGCCATTTCCAGATCTGAGAGTTTTCAATATGCCCGGTGATGTAAATGAATACTCTCAGCTCTTCCAACTCGTTTATTATTTTTAATAACGGGAATAAAATGAAGATTTTTGATTATTTAAATAAATTAACTCTAAACCTGTAATAGCAATTGATGGATTGATTTTTCACCTTTCAACCTTCAGTTAAATACAGAAAAAAGCCAGTAATCTTTTGAATATACGGATTACTGGCTTGTACTTTATTTAAGTTTGATTTTTATAATTATTAAGCGTACCAATATGTACCATAAGGGTAAAAGATTAACTGATTAGGCCAAGGAGGCAAAACTTAGTTAACTTTTTTACGACCATCAGGAGTGTACTTATTGTTTTGATGTCTTCGATAGAGATAATAAATACCACCGATGATTGCCAAGATGACAATCAGTGGAAAGATTACATGGATGAAGAATGAGAAGAGTAGTAGGGCAATGAAGAATCCCAAAATGTATTTCCAAATATTGTTCATTTAGTCCTCCTTTATTTGTGGTAACTTAAATTTTATTCAAAATCACGATAAAGTCAAGTAATAAACTTTTTGTTTGACTTTAGTTCTAAAAGCAAGTATTATAACAATCAGTCGCTACCCTTTGATACGGAACATAAAGGAGATGTGAATAATGAAATACAGAATTTTATTAGATCTTAATGATCAATTATTCACCGCAGTTGATGTTAATAATAGCAATAACTTTGGCAACGGTACAACTATTGAAAAAGCTATCACTAATCTAAAAAACAATAAAGCTGCATAGAAACTAATTCGTCAATGACTTCGGTCGTTGGCGATTTTTTTTTACTCTGGATTATCGACCGCAAAGTCACCAAATGTTGCGTTAACGGCCTTTGCTAAGGCATGTGGTTCGATAAGGACGGATTGGCCAACTTTGCCTGCAGATACAATAATCTTTTCGGACCGGTCAGCTTCATTATCAAAGAAGATCGGATAATTGTGCAATGAATGAATCCCCACCGGACTATTGGCTCCATGTTCAAAGCCACTGGTTTTAATTAAATCTTTCAAAGGAACCATGCCGACCTTTTTATTACCAGATAATTTAGCTAACATTTTGTAACTTAAGTGTTTGTCGAGAGGTAACATTCCAACTAATGGACCTGTTTTATTACCGGTTAAAACTAAGGTTTTATAAATTTTGTATCCATCCTGAGTGCTCTTGTCAGTTACAAGTTCTTGAGTATCACCATCGGCTTCTGTTTGAAAAGTCATGGGAACATAATCAACTTTTTCCTTATCAAGAATCTTTTCAACTAATGTTTTTTGTATCTTCTTTTTTTTACTCATTTTTCTTCAACCCCTAAAACTTTAAGCTTAATTAATGTATGGAACTAGTTAGTAATTTATCTTTAAAAACCATTGTGTTTAATAAATGTACCTTCAATAAATTTTTATGTATAATAGAAAAAATAATTATGTGTGTTATAAATGAACAACAGAAGCTTGAAATGTGAAATAAACAATGCTGTAACAGTCCTAAACTCAATTTATTTATTAATTTAGTTAAATAGCAAAAGATTACAATTGGACATTCTTATTATTAAAAAACTAGTTGGAAGAGCTGAAAGTATTCATTTGCCGCGAAAGTGGCGTTAGGACTTTAGTCCTTACACCACCGGTCGTGTTGGAGACTTACCGTTTTTTGGTGAGGCTTCAACCGAGATTCGAGACCGCATTTTGGCTCGGATTGTACCGCGCAGCATATGAATACTTTCAGCTCTGGAAACGGCATAATTCATCAAACTTTCAATCTTTAATGAACAAATAAAAAGCATTCATCGTTTCCAGAAACGGCACATTAACTAGCACGATACGCTATATAGTATATAATAACAAAGCTAATAATTTTTAAAAGTGAATAGTCCTTCGTACTTAGAAAATTAATTTTATTTTTCAGGTGTATTTTCATAATACTGTTATATAATTATTAGCGTTACAACAGGATAAGGAGCGATTAGTATGAGTTTTTTCAAAAAACATGAAGAAGATCCTGCCAAGAATGATTTTAGTAAAATTTCTCAAGAAATTAAGAATAGTCCTAAAAAATTATCCGAGGCTCAAAAGTTATTTAAGGATAATGAATCCTTACGAAAAAAAGTTGTTGATGGGCCAAATCGGGTATCTCAAAATAACGATAAGTAATAAACTAAAGTGGTATTCATGTTCAACATGGGTGCCCCTTTTTTTATACTTATAACTAAAGGTTGAAAGTTTGATGCATTATGCCGTTTCCAGAGCTGAAAGTATTCATATGCTGCGCGGTACGATCCGAGCCAAAAGGCGGTCTCGAATCTCGGTTGAAGCCTTACCAAAAAACGGTAAGTCTCCAACACGCCCGGTGGTGTAAGGACTAAAGTCCTAACGCCACTTTCGTGGCATAGGATTGTAACAATAATAGTTAGGCAAATAATAGTTATATTAATTTTTCATCTTTCAACCTTTAGCTTATAACTTA
This sequence comes from Companilactobacillus huachuanensis, assembly GCF_005404815.1. Lineage (GTDB taxonomy): Bacteria > Bacillota > Bacilli > Lactobacillales > Lactobacillaceae > Companilactobacillus > Companilactobacillus huachuanensis. Next base: position 42,743 of record NZ_BJDF01000016.1, on the reverse strand, counting down.
AGATTGAAAAATTGTTCTTTTTCGAATTTATCAAGGTAACTATTTTTACAAATCGGAGGACCATTAATATGAACAGGGTAGTTGTTGGGAAAACCTATCGCTTTACAGTTATTACTGATTATTTATTGAGAATTGAGGAAGATGACACAGGTAAATTTGAAGATCGACCTACGCAAACTGTGCTTAATCGAGATTTTGATGAACCAGAAGTAGGTGTTTTACGTAATTCCAATGGTCATGAAGTGGAGATTGATACAAAGGGTTTTCACTTATACTATGATGGTGGAAATTTTTCAGCCGAATCACTCTATATTGATATTAAAAAAGCATATTCCGTTTATCAAAATCGTTGGTATTTTGGAGAAGATAATGATGATCACCAACAGAATCTTCTGGGAACTGTTCGGACACTTGATCACGCAAATGGGGCGATTCCGCTAGATAAAGGTATTATGTCACGCGACGGGTACAGTTACTTGGATGATTCGAAATCGTTTATTTATCAACAAGAATCTGATTCTTTTAAGGCTCGTGATAATTTGGTGACGGATGGTTATTTATTCTGTTATGGGCGTAATTATCAGAAAACTTTAACTGATTTTTATCAATTAACTGGCCCAACGCCACTGTTGCCCCGGTTTGCCTTGGGTAATTGGTGGAGCCGCTATTACCAATATACGCAAGCTGGTTATCAATCTTTGATGAGAAAGTTTGACAAGAAGAAGGTACCAATCAATGTTTCAGTGTTAGACATGGATTGGCATAAAGTTGATATTCCGCAGAAATTTGGTTCTGGTTGGACTGGTTATTCGTGGAATACAGAGCTATTTCCAGAGCATCAAAAGCTTTTGCAATGGCTACATGATGACGGGAAAAAGGTAACAGTGAATGTTCATCCGGCTGCCGGTATAAGGGCATTTGAAGACGTCTATCCAGCAGTCGCTAAGGATTTGGAATTAAATGTAGAAAAAAATGAACCAGCAACGTTTGAATTGGATAATAAAAAGTTTCGACAAGCGTATTTCAATGATGTTCATCACAAATTAGAGGATGAAGGAATTGATTTTTGGTGGTTGGATTGGCAACAAGGTTTAGCCAAGAATGCAAAAAAAATGGATCCACTGTGGTTGCTGAATTATTATCACTTTACGGATAATGATCGACGGACAAACGGCAATGGATTAATCCTCAGCCGATATGCAGGCCCGGGATCACATCGCTATCCATTAGGCTTTTCAGGTGATTCAGTTATTTCTTGGAAGTCATTAGATTTTCAACCATATTTTACAGCTACAGCTGCTAATATTGGTTATACATGGTGGAGTCATGATATTGGTGGCCACATGCATGGTGATTTTGATGGTGAATTAGCGACACGGTGGTTACAGTTTGGTGTTTTCAGTCCAATAAATCGTTTACATTCATCCAATAATACTTTCAGTGGTAAGGAACCTTGGAATTATCGCTCTGATTTTGAGAATACACAGGAAGAGTTTATGCGTCTGCGGACAAAATTAGTTCCTTATATCGATACAGCCAATTATAAAACGCATACTGAAGGTATTCCGCTAGTTAAACCACTTTATTACGACTATCCGGAAAAAGCTGAAGCTTATGCGATGAAAAATGAGTATTTCTTTGGTTCAGAGATGTTAATTTCACCAATTACGAGCCCCCACGATGATAAAACACAAATGGCTTATAGCAAAACTTGGTTACCATCCGGCGATTGGGTCGATTATTTCAGCCATCTACGATATCGTGGTGATACAGTTATCAAAACTTATCGGGATAGCAATACAATCCCAGTATTTGTGCGGTTGGGAAGCTTGATTGTAACAAATCCTGATTATATGAATGATTTAGAAAATTTGCCAACTAATATTCAAGTGGAAGTATTTGCTGGACGGGATGGCAGTTATGAAATGGTTGAGCATTTAGGGGATAAAATTGCAAAGACTTTATTTACTTGGAATGAATTAGAAGAATCTTTGAAGTGGATTGTGAATGATCCGGATAATATTATCCCAAAGTATCGACAAATTTCCTTGAAGACCCATCATGATAATCGACGCGCTGTAGATAAAGAGTTTAACAACAGGCTACAAAGAGCTTATATCAGTTTTGATTTGAAACAACAATTGTCGGATGCATTTAACGACGAGAAGTATAAATATGCTTCATTTATGAATTTAATAAATACATTGGAGAATAATGATTTGCGGAGCAGCCTGAGTGAAGTTGCTTATATTAGGCATTCTTACAACTCGTAGTTAAGTATGTCATTTCCAGAGCTGAGGTTGTTTGAAGCCTCGCAAAATCCACTCGATCGGTGGTGTAATTGTTTAAATGAATTAACGCTAGGTCTGTAACAACAACGGTTATATCAATTTTTTGATTTTCAACCCTTAGGACCGTCTTTAAAAATAAGTTAATTGCTTTGATTTTAAAAGCAATTAACTTATTTTTTTAACATTGAAATTTAATTTAAAAAAATTGCTTCTATATAAAGACCGTTAGAATAGCGTTTCGAAAAAATAGAAAAGTGTATATAAATATAAACTTATACTTTTCATAATTAAATTCATATGATATTATGTAAAAAAGGAAAAAAAGAGGTGTAGCACATGACAGCAATGACAAGTAGATATCGTATTTTAGAGACAAATGTTCTCTTAGAAAAGTTCGTTACATATAATGAGGTCTTCATGGAATATTTCAAAACAATGAAGGTTATCGAAAGAGGTGAAGCGCTGAGATATGAAACTTATTCACGATTGGCTGATAATTATATTTCAAATATTGATCGGTTTATGAAGCTGTGCATTTCCTACATCGATAAATACAACCTACAAAACAGTCCGATGGCTGAAAAATTGAACAATTATTTTATCAATTTGATTGATGCACTCAACTGCCTTGATACCGAGAACAATGCTTTAAATCAAGTGGTTTTAGAAGAAGCTCGGTCAAAAATAAGAACTAGTCAAGAGGAATTTGTTAATTCAATTAATATTTTCATTAAATAAAGGCGGTAACGTCTTTTTTTTGTGTGCCTTTTCTAGTAATCTTATTAATAACTAAAGGTTGAAAGTTTAATTAAGTATGCCGTTTCCAGATCTGAGAGTATTTATTTGCTGCGCGGAACGGCCCGAGCCAAGGAGCGGTCTCGAACCTCGGTTGAAGACTCGCGAAACCCGCGAGTCTTCAACACGCCCGGTGGTGTAATTGAATACACTCAGCTCTTCCAAATAGTTTGTTTTTTAATGACAGGAATAATAAAACGAAGACTTTTGATTATTTGAATAAATTAGCCCTAGGTTTGTAATAATGATCGATATGTAAATTTTTGTCTTTTAGCCTTACGTTTATTTTAGAAATCAACGCTTTTTTATGAATAAATATCTCTTACATATTTTATAAGGGATAAAAGGATAAATTAAAATTACATGTTGATTTAATTAACTTTTATAACTCAGTTACTAAAGAACAATTTATCAACTCTGTAGACGGCAAAGAACAATTTAATTAACAATGGAGGAACGTTTATGCTTTGGAAAAAATTATCAGTTTCAATTCCGAATGACTTTGATCCTGAAATTATTTCAGATGTCTTTATGCGCGTTGGCGCTAATGGAACTGAAATGGTTGATGATGAAAATGATAGTGTGAAAACAAAAATTAATTCATATTTTGATGAAAAAAACTATAATGAATCAATTCTAAACAATTTACAGTCTCAAATAAAAAAATTACCTGAATTTGGCTTTAATATAGCCGGTGTTGAGGTCTCTGTCAGTGAGCTTGACGATAGTAGTTGGGAAAATGAATGGAAACAGTATTATCATCCAGTAAAAATTAGTCGTTATTTAACGGTCGTACCCAATTGGGTCGATTATCAGCCTAAATATGATGATGAACATATTATTGTTATGGATCCGGGTAAGTCTTTTGGAACAGGGACGCATCCGACGACTTACTCATGTATGCAAGCTTTAGAATTGATTTTGGGAGATGCCAATTCACTTTATGATGTTGGTACAGGTTCAGGAATTTTGTCAATTCAGGCACGTTTGTTGGGTGTTAAGGACATCAAAGCCTATGATCTCGATCCAGAGGCAGTTCGTGCAGCTAAGGAAAATATTCAATTGAACCCTGGCTGTGAGGATATTGAAGTATTTGAAAATTCCTTACTTGATGGTGTTAATGGTAAAGTTGATGTGATAGTTGCCAATATGTTGGCGGACGTTATTCAACAATTCATTCCTGATATCGATGAACATTTAAATGTTAACGGATTTGTCGTATTATCAGGTATTATTAATGAAAAGGAAGCGTTGATCACTGAACAGATGTCAGAGCAAGGCTTTATGGTCTTAGAAGCTTTCCATTTGAAAGGCTGGTCAACGTTAATTTGTAGAAGAAAAGAAGAGTACGAGGCGGAAGATGGAGCAATACTTCGTTAAAAATATTATCAGTGGCAATACTTTTGTCATTGACGAACCAGAAACCTTTAAACATGTGGCAAAGGTTATGCGGCATAAGAATGGTGACGTTGTTTACTTAGTTGATACCAGTGAGAAATTATATGTGGCAACGATTACTAAAATTGATGTCGATGACGCAAAAATCATAACTACTGTCGAGTTAGTCGACAATCCTAGTACCGAAATGCCGGTATCAGTGACCGTTGCCTGTTCATTATCGAAAAAGGACAAGATTGAATGGATTACACAGAAGTCGACTGAACTAGGCGCTAGGACGATTATTTTCTTCGATTCCAAGTATTCTATTATGAAATGGAAGAAAAATGTTGTCGAAAAGAAATTGGCTCGTTTACAAGAAATTGCTAAAAATGCAGCGCAACAGTCTAAGAGACGTATTATTCCGCAAGTTATTTATGTTGATAATTTGACAGACTTACTGAAATATAAGGCAGAAGCTAATCTAGTTGCCTATGAAGAATCAGCTAAACAGGGCGAGATTAGTCGATTAGCACAAACATTAAATCAAGGTTACAAGTCAGTTCTATGCGCTTTTGGACCTGAAGGTGGGTTTGCTCCAGATGAAATTGATTTTCTAAATCAGGCTAATTTCTTGTCAGTTGGTTTGGGACCTCGAATCATGCGAGCAGAAACAGCCCCCATGTACTTCTTATCAGTGCTATCATATAAGTACGAACTAACAGTAAAATGAGGAACAAATCGTGAAAAATATTTGGAATAAAGTTGAAAAATCAAAAACAACTTACATCGCATTAATCTCAATCATATTGGTATTTATTATGCCGATTCTGTTTAACCTGTTCCATCTGGGTAGAACAAATCGTATTATCTGGCTGTTCTTTATTATTAATATCTTATTTGCCAGTTTTATTGGTTGGTTCTCTAAAAAATATGACTTATCCTTTTATAATTTAGTCATTTTTCCAGTAATATTTGTTATCAGCGTTTTCGTTAAATATGGGCGCTATGGATACTTTTTAGCAGGTATATACTTGGTTTTAAGTATTTTAATTTATTTCTTATTTGATAAAGAAAAATAATTGCTTATTAGCAATAAGTTAATCATAATGATATGTAAACTTAAAAGCACTCGCTGAGTGCTTTTTATTGTAACGGGGTGAATATTTCATGAAAAAAATTAAAGATTATACACCAGAAGAAGTTTTAGATATTTGTCGTGAATACATGAATGATGAACACGTCGAATTTGTCAATAAGTCTTACCAGTTTGCAGCTTACGTTCACAAGGAACAAAAACGTGCAACTGGCGAGCCATACATTATTCACCCAACTCAAGTGGCAGAAATTTTGGCCTCATTACACATGGATCCATACACTGTTGCTGCTGGTTATTTGCATGATGTCGTGGAAGATACCAATGTAACATTAGGGGATGTTCGCGAATTATTTGGTGATCAAGTTGCTACCATTGTTGATGGTGTTACTAAGATTAGTAAGTATAAGTATCACTCACATCAAGAGTTGTTGGCTGAAAATCACCGAAAGATGCTTTTAGCAACAGCCAAGGATTTGCGTGTCATCATGGTTAAATTAGCTGATCGTTTACATAATATGAGAACGTTAAAGGCTTTACGACCTGATAAACAACGTCGAATTGCTAATGAAACACTGGAAATTTATGCACCTTTGGCCGATCGTTTAGGTATTAGCAAGATCAAATGGGAGCTAGAAGATCTATCGCTACATTATATTAATCCCCAACAATATTACCGAATCGTTCATTTGATGAATAGCAAACGTGATCAAAGAGAAGCTTATATTGCGGAAGCAATTGACTACATCAAGAAGAATGTCGACGATTTAGGTATCAAATATGATATTTATGGTCGTCCCAAGCATATCTATTCGATTTATAAAAAGATGCGTGATAAGCACAAGCAATTTTCTGAACTATATGATTTGCTGGCTATTCGTATTGTCGTTGATTCAGTGAAGGATTGTTATGCAGTCCTTGGTTCAATTCACTCCAAATGGAAACCAATCCCTGGTCGTTTTAAGGATTACATTGCGGTACCAAAGGCAAATGGCTATCAATCCTTACATACGACTATCATCGGACCAGGAGGGCAACCATTAGAGGTGCAGATTAGAACTTTTGAAATGCATCAAGTTGCTGAATATGGTGTTGCTGCTCACTGGGCTTATAAAGAAGGCAACTTTGAAGGCGTCAATTTAGATGACAACGAGCAGAAGATCGATGTTTTCCGTGAAATTCTTGAATTACAGGAAAACTCTGATAATGCCTCTGATTTCATGAAGTCAGTGAAAGGCGAAATCTTCAATGACCGAGTTTATGTGTTCACACCTGAAGGTGAGGTTATTGAATTGCCTAAGGGTGCGGTTACGCTTGATTTTGCATATCAGGTCCATACTGAGGTTGGTAATCATTCTGTTGGAGCCAAAATCAGTGGTCGCATGGTACCTTTGAATTATCAACTAAAAAATGGCGATATCGTGGAAATGCTGACAAATTCCAGTTCTTCACCAAGTCGTGATTGGGTCAATGTCGTCTATACTTCTCGTGCCCGCAATAAAATCAAACGTTATTTCAGAACTAAGGACCGTGAAGAAAATATTGTCCTTGGTCGTGAATCAATTGAAAATGAATTGAAGAATCGTTCTCTATCGAGCAAAAAATATCTTGATAAGAAACATTTGGAAATTGCTATGAAGATTTTCAACTATACCGAACCTGATGAACTTTTCAATGCAGTAGGCTATGGCGAGCTTTCACCAATAAACGTGGTTCACAAGTTAGTTAGTGAAGATCCGGATCGTAAGAAAGAAGCCGAGAAAAAAGAGCTTGAGGATCAAGTTATCACTAATACGGATGACAATAAGATTACTCAACCTCAAAGTGACAGTCCAAAACTAAAAAAAGAGCGCAATAATGCTAATACAAGCATTTCTGTTCAAGGGATTGATAATTTATTAATTCGTTTGGCTAAATGTTGTAGCCCCATTCCTGGGGATGAAATTGTCGGTTATATCACTAAAGGTCGTGGGCTGACAATTCATAGGGCAGATTGTCCAAATGTTCAAAGTGAAGAAGCAAAGAAGCGTTTTATCGATGTTAGCTGGGATAATGTTACCCAAGAAAAACGTTATACAGCTGAATTGGACATTTATGCATTCAATCGTAATGGTTTGATCAATGAAGTTTTGCAAGTAATCAACTCGAATACTAATACGCTCAATAATGTGATCGGTCGCCTTGATAAAGAAAAAATGGCGATTATTCATGTAAGCATTGGTGTAAATAATAAGGAACATTTGGATAGTATTATTTCAAAATTGAAGAATATCCCGAATGTCTATGAAATCAAGAGGACGGTAGCTTAATGAAAGTTGTAATACAACGAGTATCTCAAGCTAAAGTCACTGTTGACGACAAAATCCTTGGTCAAATTGATCAGGGATTTTGTTTGTTGGTGGCTTTTGCGGATGTTGATACTGACGAAATAATCGAATATATGGCACACAAAATAGCAAATATGCGTGTCTTTTCTGATGCTGATGATAAAATGAACTTAGCGATAAATGACGTCAATGGTGAAATCTTATCCATTTCTCAATTTACTCTATATGCAGATACTAAGCATGGCAATCGTCCTAGCTTTATTGGAGCTGGAAATTTTGCAGATTCAAGTAAAAAATATGATCAATTCAATGATTTATTGAGAGGGTACGGTTTGACCGTTGAAACTGGAGAATTTGGTGCTGATATGCAAGTATCACTCACTAATGATGGACCAGTGACTATTTTAATGGAGAGATAAATATGAAAAGCATTGTTTGGGACTTTGATGATACTATTGCCAATAGTTATCCGGGGATTGTCTCAGCTACACAGAAATCTCTGCGCGAGAACTTTGACATTAGCTTGTCTAAAGATACGATTTTTAAAGAGGCCAAGAAGACTTCAGTACGAAAATTTGTCACCGAATTATTGGCTGACCAAGAGGACGTAGAACAGGCCGTTAAGGTTTTCTACGCTAGTTATTATCGATATGAGAAGGACTATCACGATAGAATCACCCTGATTCCTCACATTAAAAATATTTTGAAGTATTGTGATGATAAACATTACATGCAATTTATTGTGACACATCGTGATGAATCAATTTATCCATTGGCTAAGTCCTTGGGCATTGAACATTACTTCAAGGAAATTGTAACTGTTGCTGATGATTTTAAGCGTAAGCCTGATTCAGAAATGTTAGATTACTTGATTGAAAAGTATGATCTCAAAAAAGAAGATCTTTGGGTTGTTGGTGACCGTAAAATTGATATTGATTTTGGCCATAGTGTCGGGGCACAGACGATTCTCTTGAATTCAGAGAAAGTTGACTTTGATTATGATTATCAGGTCAGCGATTTGTTAGAAATCGAAAAAATAATTTAATGGATGTAAATATGGATAACAAACTTGAAAAATTAACTTACGACCAAATCGTAGCAATTCATTTGGCCATTGAAGATAGTGAAGAGATAACCTTCAGTGAGAAACGACTTCAAAGTAACGTCGAATTTTTAAAGCAATTCGACAATTTGAACGTTTATTTGACACATTTATTTTGCACAATTATTTGTGATGATATTTTTGATAAATATAATACCCAGACAGCGATTGCTGCAATGGACTTTTTCTTACGTCGCAATGGATATTGTTTGGATTTGAGTAATGAAATGGATAAAGAAACCATTTTAGGACTTGTTAAAACAATTAAAGAGAGTCGTGAGTTGAAAAGCACAGAACTAAATTATATTCAGTCGCGTTTGGCTGATTGTATTCACCCTTATAGCGAATAAGTGATCCGGCACATATTAGCTTTTTTAAATATGGTCATTTAATGTAAGGATTAACAAAAAGGGTATTTTCTGAAATTTGGTTAAAGGTTTGCCGTCTCCAGGGCCGAGAATATTCACCTGCTATGCGGACCGGTTCGAGCCTGAGAAACGGTCTCGAACCTCGGTTTGAAGCCTTTCCATAAACCGGAAAGGCTCCAAACTCGCCCGGTGGTGTAACAGTAAAGTCCTAACGCCACACCCACAGCTGGTGAATATTCTCAGCTCTTCCGACTAATTGTTTTCTATTAGATAAAATAATTTCTGATGGATTTGGATTTTTAATAATTTTTAATTATAAGTAAATTGGATAAAAAAGAGCGCAAAAAATGAGTTGTATCACACTTAAAAAAATAATTAGGTGAGATACAACTCATTTTTTTAAATTCTAATATTTAATGATGGGCACAAAAAACTTTTAAAATAATTAATAAGATGCTTCTATAACTAAAGTTAAGAAAGAAATGCCAAAAAAAGTGGGGAGTCTTTAAATTACTAGCTTCTTCTGGTTTCCTAACGGTCTGTTTGACTATCCCAACGTTTAACTGCGTTTATATTTATCGAATAATTTTTCGTTGTATTCATCGCCACCATCTATATTGCTACTTCTGAAAACTGGAACATCTTTTCCAGTTTGGACTTGACGTTCAACAAAGTCGCTAACAATGAGTTGGGCAATGAAGCAGCTCATGATAGTTGAAGTGGGGCAGGTTTTGATGTCGTCTGAATGATTGATACTTGCATCTCCATAAACAGAACGGTTGTCTAAAACAACATCGGCAATTTCATACAAATGCAATCCGGATGTGTGTCTACTCTTACTATTTTTTGAAGCCTCTAAAGCGGTGATTCCAATAATATGAACACCGATTTTTTTCAAACGTAATCCCAACTCAATTAATAGAGCATTACGTCCTGAATTTGATGTCATCACGATAACGTCATCTTTTTTGAAAGTATATAATCCCATTATGACATCAGCATATGCCGTAGTTCGTTCAATCAGAGTACTCTTAAAAGCATGATTCATTCCCAGTTCATTTTCCAAAATCGGGACGAAGTCAGCATAGCCGCCAGCTCGAGCAAAGACTTCTTGACCGACAATATATGAATGACCAGTGCCAAAAAAGTATACTTTATGACCGTTATTAACACTGCTATCAATCATATCTGATGCCTGTTTGATAGATTCTGATTCGTTAGTAATTACATAATTCATGTCACGATTAATAGTTTGGTAATACTGCTGCATTAAATTCATAATTTAAAGTTCCTTCCAAATTGATATTGTATATACAATAATTATACATTGATTGTACTATAATTTTGAATTTATACAATAATGTATACGGAAATAATATATAATGGTTTTATCAAGAAACTGGGAAGTGACTTAAATTGAACACAAAACTTTCGACAAAACAAATAACGAAACAACTACATGCTGAAATTGAACATATGAAATCCGCTGATAATAAGAAATTTGCGACTGAAAAGGAAATAATGGAACGCTTCTCGGTCAGTCGAATGACAGCACGCCAAGTACTCGATATTTTAGTAACAGATGGATTGCTGTATCGGGAAAAGGGCAAAGGTGTTTTTATTAATAAGCGTATCTTACAACAAAGTCAGTATATTCATAGTTTTACGGAGCTGATGAAAGAACGAGGATTGACACCAAGTAGCCGAGTCTTGAGTTTCAAGAAAGTTGTACCACCAGAAATTGTGCGATTAACGTTGGGAATGCCAGAAGAAACACGTTGCTATTGTATTAAGCGGTTAAGATTGGCAAATAATCAGCCGGTGGCTTATGAAATTATTTATACGCCAGTTGAATTATTTCCCAATTTAGAAAAATATGATTTTGAAAATGATTCATTTTATCGAATTTTGGAACAAGAATATCTACAGAAATTTTCGTACGATAAGGAAGTTGTCAGTGCGACCAAGGTTGTTGATGAAATTGCTGAGAGCTTGTATGGTAAAAAAAGTGGAGTTGCCTTAAAAGTTGTCGATACGCTATACGATATTGAACAAAAGCCATTGGAATATACAGAATCTTGGTATCATGCTGAAAGATATTCCTATGTGTCGATTACTCAAAAACGTTGAAAAAATATAGTTTGTTATGATTTTTTTCTGCATACTAAAGGTTGAAAGTTTGATGCATTATTCCGTTTCCAGAGCTGAAAGTATTCATATGCTGCGCGGTACGATCCGAGCCAAAAGGCGGTCTCGAATCTCGGTTGAAGCCTTACCAAAAACCGGTAAGTCTCCAACACGCCCGGTGGTGTAAGAGTAAAGTTCTAACGCCACTTTCGCTGCAAATGAATACTTTCAGCTCTTCCAACTAGTTTTTTAATAATAAGAATGTCCAATTGTAATCTCTTGCCATTTAACTAAATTGGTAAATAAATTTAATGCTGTATATTTAAAAGCAATAAGTAATTGGTTATAGAAGTATTTCAATAATTATTTTTAAAGCATTTGTGTCAATCATTAAATATTAAAACTAACAAAATGAGCTGTATTACACCTAATTATTTGGTCCATTAGGTGTGATACAACTCATTTTATGTAATTTGCCTATAATTAAAAATTTGAATTCATCAGAAATTATTATGTCTAATAAAACGGCCAGCTTTTAACCAAATTTAAAGAGACTTTAGCTATAACTAAGCCTTTTTGTTCTGTTCCTTATACAATTTTCGATAATGTGACCATTCATTTCGTTCCATCAAAAAGGTTTCACCAGTGTGCATATTTCTGACTTTGTAGACTGTCGAGAAGAAATACAGATCCATTAGGGATGCAATTAGGAACAATATTCCGATTCCACGGACAACAAGGGTGGCTAGGCCAATCAATAACTCGAAGAATTGACGTCGATTGTAGGTTCTAAAAAGTTTTGGTAATTTTTGTTTTTCATCGTAAAGTTCACGACTATCTTTAGTAGGTAGCGATTTATCAAAGTTTTTGATGATTGATCCCCCAGTGAGTTTTATAAATTTGCAGTCACTAAACTTAAATAGCACAAAGTGTTAAAACTATTAATAATCAAGCTGATAAATTCCACAATATGGAATTTGCGTCTGCATATCCATACCTTTCATCCGCCTAATAACTTGTCCATGTGTTACACAGCCAATACAGTCATAATCATTTTTATATTTATCTAGAACCGATTTAACGCGGGATATGATCTGTTCAGCAGTTTCATAATCCATATCCGAATTATGAGTATTGTTTAAATAATCATTATACGCTGCTTTGACCTGAGGATAGCCAGTCAATTTACGACCAGTCAAATCAGGCCGCCATTCGTGCAGCATTAGTTCAACTTGGGTGGGTAAGGCAGGATGAGTTTTGACAATTTCCATGGCAGTTTGCATGGTTCTAGTGTATGGAGAAATCAAGAGTAACTGCATTTGGTCGAAAATAGGATTTAGAGCCGTTTTCTGCGCAACTTTAATACCGTAGGGGGTCAAGCGAGTTAAGTCGCGCCCATAGCCAACGTAACCAGCTTGATCTACTTGTTTAAAATCTGGTTGAGAGTGACGAATTAAGTAAACTTTCATAGATAAAACCTCCGATTATTACTTAATGTGTTGAAATTTGACCGTTCCGGCCTTGAGATTATTATTGGACTTTCCGATGTAAAACCATTATATCAACATTCACATCTGGCTTGGGTCTTTTATTTTCAGATAGAAATAAAAATTAGAAGAATCAAACTAGATAAAGCTGTATGTTGTTGATTGTGAAAGGGAATGGGATATATGATACTTTTTATAATTGATTAAAGCAATTTAATATGAATATCCTTATAATTTATGAAATTTGTCTTGAATATACAAGTGAATTCTCATCGTTTTTTAAGAATGATTGAGTATTCATATGTACTCATGAATTTAATAAAATATTATGATTCTGTGGAGTACAAAAATATAATTTAACGAAAATAAAACGAAAGCCTCGGATTGTACCGCGCAACATATGAATACTTTCAGGTCCGGAAACGGCATAATACATCAACCTTTAGACAATAACAAAAAGAACTGCCATTTAATTAACAAATGACAGTTCTTTGAATTTTATTTAAAATATTCTTTCAGACCATTAGTTACATCTTGAGCGACGGATGCTTTATAAGCAGCAGAATTAATATGTTTATAATCTGTTTTTGAGTTGATATATCCTAATTCAATCAAGACAGATGGCTGACTATTGTAGTGCAAGACATAGAGGTCCTTTTGAGCAGTACCACGATTTCCGATTGGCAATCCTTTGAGTTGATTATTTAAATCATCAGCTAGGGTACCGTCTTTACTCTTGTTGTAATAGTAAGTTGTGACACCAGAACCGGCATTTGCTTGGGCACTGGAGTCAAAATGCAAACTGATAAATGCATCAGCTTGAAGCTTACTTGAGAGACGAGCTCGATCACCTAATGATTTACTGTCATCTCCAGAACGAGTTAAGACCACTCGAGCACCAGTTTTTTCTAGGTCACTTTGAATTGCTTTAGCATAGGCGAGGGTAAAGTTCTTTTCATAAGTACTCTTCTTCGACTCAGCACCAGAATCATCGCCACCATGCCCAGGGTCAATCACGATTGTAGCTTCTGAAATATTTGTCGCAGCAGACTTCACAGCACTCTTGGTACCTGAGATTGTTACAACCCAACTGGCAACGTAACCAACTGATCCATCAGCATCACGGACTTTATACCACTTGCCATCTTTACTTAAGTAGTCAAATTGCTTACCGACTTTAACTGTTTTAATGACACGGCCATTTTGATCTGGATCGATACGTAATTTTGTATTTGGTTGTGTGACGGTAACTTTCTTAATGTTATTGTCGGAAGTAGTAGAAGAGTTGGACGAACCTGATGTTTCTTGAGTACCTTGGATAAAGCTCGACTTGACCCAACCGGCAGTACCATTGTATAAAATTTGTGTCCAATCTTGTTCCTGATACATAATAGTAACTTTTTGTGATTGTTCAATCGTTCCTAAAACATTGCTACCGGCATCGGCATTCTTGAAGACGGTTGTGTTAGGGACTTTGACGATTCCAACTTTATTGGTTGCCGAACTTACATCTGTGTTATCGATCAACCAGCTAGCTACCCAGCCAATTTTGTCTCCGGATAATCTGACTTGATACCATTTGTTTTTTTCGTCCAAGATGGCCAATTTGTCACCTTTTTTAACTTGACCCATATTAGCATAGGCTAATCCTGGACCAACACGAACATTTACTGAGTCGGACTGAACGACAACAGCATTAGCACTAGCTAAAGCCACTGTTGACCAACTCGAAAGGGCGAGTAATAACAAAATGGCAACAAGAATCCGGTTTTTAATAAAAAATTTAATAGTCTTTTTCATTTAACTGATTCCTTCATTGTCAAATTACTTATGTTTGTACACCCTATATATTACTTAATATAGCGTTAAGTTGAAAGAATAGTTTGTAAATTTGTAATAAATTTTACCTTTTTAGAACTATTGTTCGTATATTTATGTATAAAAGTCGAAATTATTGAAAAATTCACGTTTTAAGTACCTCAAAATAACTTTTTTTGAAGGTTGCTCATCTTCAGAATTGGACAATTTTACCTTTCCGTCTACAGAGCTGTAAACTGCATATTTCAATAAACTATTACTTTTAACATTTTTGAAAACGCAAACATAACTAAACAAACTTGACAATTTGAGTCATTTTGGATAATTTATAAGTATATTCGTAATCAAGTAAATCGTTTTACAGAGAATCTGGTGGCTGAGAGCAGATAACGACTGATTGTGTGACTTTTAATCGTTTGGCAGGCGTTAACTGCAGCAAAAAAACTAGGTGGTACCGTGCAAACTGCACCCTTGTCTTATTTAGACAAGGGTGTTTTTTATTTAAGGAGGATTATATGCGTTATCAAAAACCGAAAGGGACGATGGACATTTTGCCTGGAGAATCTCAAAAATGGCAATATGTTGAATCGATCGCTCAAGATACATTCAATAAATATCGTTTTTCAGAAATAAGAACGCCAATCTTCGAATCATATGAAGTTTTTGAAAGATCTTCAGGTGACACATCTGATATTGTTTCAAAAGAAATGTATGATTTTAAAGATAAAGGTGACAGACGTTTAGCTTTGAGACCTGAGGGAACAGCTGGTGTCGTTCGAGCTTACGTTGAAAATAAACTTTATGGACCAGAACACATCAAGCCTTACAAAGTTTGGTACAAGGGTCCGATGTTTAGATATGAACGTCCTCAATCAGGTCGTCAACGTCAATTTCACCAAATCGGTGTTGAAGCTTTTGGTTCTGATTCTCCGGAATTAGATGCCGAAATTATTTCTGTTGGTTTGGAATTCTTGAACCGTTTGGGAATCAAGAATTTGAAAGTTGCTATCAATACTTTGGGCGATCCAGAGTCAAGAGCAGCCTACCACAAGGCATTAGTTGATTATTTCACACCATTTAAAGACCAATTAAGTGATGATTCGAAAATTCGTTTGGAAAAAAATCCACTACGAATCCTTGATAGTAAAGATAATAATGATAAGAAAATCGTTGCTAATGCACCATCAATTTTAGATTATTTGAATGATGCATCAGCACAACGTTTTGAATATCTCAAGAATCTGTTGGATGATTTAGACATCAACTATGAGGTCGATTCAACAATGGTTCGTGGTCTTGACTACTATAACCATACGATTTTTGAATTCATGGTAACCGATCCTGCTTTTGACAATAAAGAGATTACCGTCCTAGCTGGTGGTCGTTACAATGGCTTAGTTGAAGAATTAGGTGGACCAGAAACACCAGGTATCGGTTTTGGACTTGGTGTTGAGCGTTTGATGTTGCTGTTGAAGGATGAAGATCTTCCAAGTGCAAATAATCTAGATGTTTACTTAGTAACAATTGGAGAAAAAGCTGAACGTGCTTCAGTGAAAATTCTTTCTAGCTTGCGTAGAGCTGGATTCTGTGCAGATAAAGATTATCTACAAAGAAAAATCAAAGCTCAATTTAAGACCGCCAACAATCTAAATGCTAAATATACGGTGACGATTGGTGATTCAGAGTTGGAAAATGATACAGCTAGTGTTAAAAACATGGCAACTGGCGAACAAGTCAGTGTATCGTTGGAAAATTTGGCCGAAGAATTGAAAAAAATCGAGGGATAAACATGGAAGAAAGAACAGAATATTGTGGCAACATTACAGAAGAGTTTGTTGGCAAAAAAGTTTCTTTAGATGGTTGGGTTCAACGACGCCGTGATTTGGGTGGCTTGATTTTCGTTGATCTTAGAGATTATAAGGGAATTGTACAATTAGTTTTTAATACTGATAATCAAGAGGCCCTTGATGTAGCTGAAAACCTTAGATCAGAATATGTTGTTAATATTTTGGGTACCGTTAGACTTCGTGGTGAAGGTGCTACTAATGATGATATGAAGACTGGTAAAGTTGAAGTTGTTGTTGAAAAGGTTGAAATTCTCAACAAATCTTTGACACCACCATTTGAAATTAAAGATGATATCGATTCATCTGAAGAAACTAAATTAAAGTATCGTTACCTTGATTTACGTAGACCTGAGATGCAAAAGGCTATCAGAACACGTGCTCAAATCAAGCATTCTGTTAATGAATATCTTTATGACAATGGTTTTATTGATATTGAAACTCCTAATTTGACACCATCAACACCAGAAGGCGCTCGTGATTATCTTGTTCCTTCACGTGTTTATCCAGGACGTTTCTTTGCTCTTCCACAATCACCACAATTGTTCAAACAATTGTTGATGGTTGGTGGATTTGACCGTTACTTCCAACTAGCACACTGTTTCCGTGATGAAGATCTTCGTGGTGATCGTCAACCTGAATTTACACAAATCGATATTGAAACAAGTTTCATGAACAAGAAGGAAATTCAAACTGTTACTGAAGGACTTATTGCTCGTGTTATGAAGGATGAAAAAGGTATCGAAGTTAAGACACCATTCCCAAGAATCGACTGGGACGATGCGATGGATCGTTATGGTTCAGATAAGCCGGATGTTCGTTTTGGTATGGAATTGCAAAACTTGAATGATGTTTTCCAAGATTCTGAATTCAAGGTCTTCAAGGGTACCATTGACAATGGTGGTCAAGTTAAGGCCATTGTTGTTAAAGGTGGAGCTGACAAGTATTCAAGAAAGAATATTGAAGCATATCAAGAATATATCAAACGTTTCGGGGCCAAAGGTTTGGCATGGACTAAGTATAATGACAACGAATTAGCTGGTGGCGTTGCTAAATTCGTTAAGCCTCAAGAAGCAGCTTTAGTTGAACGTCTTGGCCTTGAAAACGATGACTTATTGCTATTCGTCGCCGACAAGAAAAAGGTTGTTGCTGACGCCTTAGGTTACTTGAGAAAAGCTATTGCTAAGGAACAAAACTTGTACGATCCTAATGAATTTGCATTCATCTGGGTTGTAAATTGGCCATTGTTTGAATACGATGAAGGAATTCAACGTTGGACTGCTGCTCACCATCCATTCACAATGCCAAATGAAGAAGATGTTCATTATCTAAATGATGGCGAAGATCCTCATAAAGCATATGCTCAAAGTTATGATATCGTCTTGAATGGTTATGAACTTGGTGGTGGATCAATTCGTATCCACGATTACAAGATTCAAGAAAAAATGTTGAAGGCTTTGGACTTTACTAAAGAAAAAGCTTATGAACAATTTGGATTCCTATTGGATGCTTTGCAATACGGTTGTCCTCCACATGGTGGTTTGGCTATCGGTTTGGATAGATTTGCCATGTTGCTTTCAGGTAAAGACAATATCCGTGACGTGATTGCATTCCCTAAGAATTCAAATGCTACTGAACCAATGACACATGCTCCACTTGAAGTTGCAAAACTACAATTGGACGATCTTGGAATTGAAGTTAGTAAGAAAGACTAGTTAACTCAATTTACTATCATGCGGGTAACTAAAGGTTGAAAGTTTAATTAAGTATGCCGTTTCCAGAGCTGAAAGTATTCATATGCTGCGCGGAACGATCCGAGCCAAAAAGCGGTATCGAATCTCGGTTGAAGCCTCGCAAAAACCGCGAGTCTTCAACGCGCCCGGTGGTGTAATTGCTGAAGCAATAACGCCACTTTCGCTGCAAATGAATACTCTCAGCTCTTCCAACTATTTTATATTTTCATGGCAGTAACAAATAAAATGAAAACTTCTGCTTATTTAAATAAACTTGTTCTATGCCTGTAACAATAATGTTTATATTAGTTTTTCACCATTCAACCTTAGGCAGGTAAATATTATAAGTTCGTATGACTAGTTTGATTTTATTAAATAGAATGATTTCTTATGAGTTTATATTTTTAATCACATGAAAATGGATTGTATTATGCTTGGTAATTTCAGGTGCGATACAATCTATTTTTGTTGATTGATACAAAATTTTAAAAATAAATTGAATCAGTTTACTATTATCAAAGAATAAGTTAGTCGGAAGAACTGAGAGCATTAACCGGCTGTGGTTGTGGCGTTACGGCTTCAGCCGTTACACCACCGGGCGAGTTTGGAGACTTACCGATCTTTGGTAAGGCTTCAAACCGAGGTACGAGACCGTTCCTCAGGCTCGGACCAGTCCGCATAGCAGGTTAATACTCTCAGCTCTGGAGACGGCAAATTTTAACAACCAATAATAAGCAAATATCTAGAAATAATTTAGTGAAAGCATATACTAAATTGTATATAAGCGAAGGAGTGATTTGATGTCTGAAGAATATAAGAAAGATCTAACCAATCTAACTGACGAAGAATACCAAGTGACTCAAAATGCGGCTACTGAACGTGCTTTTACTGGTAAGTATGATGATTTTTATAAAAAGGGGATTTACGTTGATATAACTAGCGGAGAGCCCTTGTTTTCATCTGCTAAAAAGTACGATGCAGGTTGTGGCTGGCCATCTTTCACCGAACCAATTTCTAAGCTAAGAGAACATCGTGATCAATCATTTGGAATGGAGCGGACTGAGGTTACAAGTAAATCAGCTGGCTCTCATTTGGGCCATGTCTTTACTGATGGGCCACAGGATCGTGGTGGATTACGTTATTGTATTAATTCAGCGTCATTAAAATTCATTCCTTATGAAGATATGGATGAACAGGGATATACTGATTATAAAGAATACGTTGAAAATGGGGATGCAGAATAGATGAAAAAAGAAACTGCAATTTTTGCCGGGGGTTGTTTCTGGTGTATGGTCAAGCCATTTGATGAACAACCAGGTATTATTTCGGTCGTATCCGGATACTGTGGCGGTCACGTTGCTAATCCAACTTACGAACAAGTTTGTACTGAAACCACAGGGCATGCGGAATCAGTTGAAATAACTTTTGATAGTGAAATTGTTACTTATAAAGATTTAGTTGAATTATATTGGCAAATCGCTGATCCAACAGATGCTATGGGACAGTTTCAAGACCGCGGTGACAGCTATCGCCCGATTATTTTCTATCAAAATGAAACTCAAAAAGAAATTGCTGAAGCATCAAAAAAGTCTTTGGCCGATTCAGGTGAATTTTCAGATCCAATTGTGACGAAAATTCAAGCAGCAACAACTTTCTATCCTGCCGAGGATTACCACCAAGACTTTTATAAAAAGAATCCCGAACGTTTTGAACTTGAAGAGAGTGGTGGCCGCGCTAGTTTTATGAAAAAACATCAAAAATAAGCTGAAAACTTTGCTATTTGTGCTAATATGTTTAGGTAACTTATGACGACTAGGAGAGACTTTTAGAATGGGTGAATTAGATAAGCTGATTGAAAGACATCAGAACTTATCCAAAATTTCAATAGCATTTTTATATTCAATTGCTGTTTCAATTGCGGTTAACATGTTCTGGACACCAGGTGGAATTTATGGTTCTGGTGTTACCGGTGCTGCCCAGTTGATCTCGACAATTTCACATCGGTGGTTACCATTTAATCTTTCAACTGCGGTAATGTACTTCGGATTAAATGCACCGTTATTTGTACTTTCTTGGCGTAAAATCGACCACAAATTTACTGTTTTCACGGTAATTGCGGTAGCCTTAGCCAGTTTGATGATGCATTTATTACCGCCAGTAAAAATTACGGCTGATCCACTAGTCTGTGCCATTTTTGGTGCTGCTGCGAATGGTTTTGGTACGGGTATGGCCTTGAGAAATGGTATTTCAACTGGTGGTATCGATATTTTAGGAATTATTTTGCGTAAGAAAACAGGTAAGAGTGTCGGAACGATTAATATTATGTTCAATGTTTTCATTGTTGTCTGTGCTGGATTCTTGTTCGGTTGGGTGCATGCGCTTTACAGTGCAGTTAGTATTTTCATCAATGGTCAAGTTATTGATATGATCTACAACAAGGATCAAAAACTTCAAGTTATGATAGTTACCTCTAAGCCTAAAAACGTCATTACACAAATTCAAAATGAAATGCGCCGTGGTATAACAATTGTGCATGATGCTGAAGGTGCTTATAAGCACGAAGAAAAGACGATTCTTTTCACAGTTATCTCACGTTCTGAATTACACGATTTGGAAAATGCGATGGCTCTCTCTGATCAACATGCGTTTGTGAGTGTTACCGATACGGTCACAGTCATGGGCCGGTTCTATCAGGCTCATATATATTAATTACGAGAGTGGGACAAAAATTGTCAGCTTTCGAGTATAAAATTAAAGAGACACCGTAATCCTATTTTGGCTTACGGTGTCTCTTTAATTTTAATGGAAATAGTTTAGTCTTACTATTATTGGGGACTTATCCCGTATGATATAATTCGGGTAGTTAAGTCAGGGAGGTTTTTTGATGATAATTGGTTCACATGTTGCAATGAAGGCACCTAAGATGCTTGTTGGTTCAGCCGAAGAAGCACACAGTTATGGTGCTAACGCGATGATGATTTTTACAGGTGCTCCACAAAATACGCGACGCAAAGACGTTTCAGAAATGAGAATTCCTGAAGGGCAGGCGCTTTTAAAAGAATATGGTATTGAGCACATTATCGGTCATGCACCATACATCGTTAATCTTGGAAATACCGTTAAACCAGATAAACTACCATTTGGGATTTCTTTTATGCATGATGAATTTTTACGTGCTGATGCATTAGGCATTGAAGCTATCAGTTTTCACCCAGGAGCACATCTGACAGCCGAACCTGAAGTGGCATTAAAACAAATTGGTCAAGCACTGAATGAAGCTATCATGCCGGACCAAAAGGTCAGTGTGGCAATTGAAACTATGGCTGGCAAAGGAACTGAAGTTGGAATTACTTTTGAACAGATTGCCGAGATCTTCGAAAACTGCCAACAAAATGATAAATTATCAGTAACGATGGATACATGTCACATGAGCGATGCTGGCTACGATGTTAAAAATGATTTTGATGGCGTGTTGAATGAATTTGACCATATTATTGGCTTAGATAAATTATCAGTGATTCATTTGAATGATTCGAAAAATGAAATGGGTTCACATAAGGATCGTCATGATGATATTGGCTTTGGTACTATTGGGTTCGATGCATTGAGCTATGTTGCGCGTCATCCACAGTTGGAAAATGTACCTAAGATTATGGAAACTCCTTACGTTAAGAAGGATGAAAACGATAAGAAGGGCGTTGCCCCATATAAGCTTGAAATTGAAATGTTACGGAATAATGTCTTTGATCCAGAAATGAAGAATAAATTGATTGCTGGAGAATAGATATTCAAAAGGCTTTAAGTGTGGTTTAAGCTGGATTTCTAAAGGTTGAAAGTATGTCGTTTTCAGAGTTGAGAGTATTCAATTGCTGCGCGGAACGGCCCGAGCCTGTGAAGCGGTCTCGAACCTCGGTTGAAGCCTCGCAAAACCCGCGAGTCTTCAACACGCCCGGTGGTGTAATTGCTGAAGCAATAACGCCACTTTCGCTGCAAATGAATACTCTCAGCTCTTCCAACTAGTTTATTTTTTTATGCCTGTAACAACAGTGGTTATATTAGTTTTTCACCTTTCAACCTTTAGCTGGATTTTTTTCCATGGAGTCAATGGCAGGAATACCTTTAGATTATATTAAAAATGTTTTAAGCTTTGATAATCAAAAGCTAACAGACTAAGATGGATGTATTTAACGGATTAAAAAAGACATCATAATTCAAAATCGGATTATGATGCCTATTTGTCTTAATATTCGAAAATTGCCCCTATTTTGTTCAACTCTCGTTTGGTATTTGTTAAAAAATAGTTTTAGCTGTTCTGATAACCGTTAAAATTAAGCTTTTCCATAATAATTGCAGCTGTTTCTTCAATTGAACGGTCGGCAACATTGATTACTGGACAACCAAGTTCTTTGTAAATTTGATTTGAATAATCAAGTTCCTTCTTAATTTCATCGCTATCAGAGTAAGTTGTATCGGGATTTAATCCGTAGGCGATCATTCTCTGACGACGAATTTTAAGCAAAACATTCATATCATTAGTCAAGCCAATGATTTTTTTCTTGTCAACGTCCCATAATTGCTCTGGTAGGTTAGTTGTTGGTCCCAATGGTAGATTAGCAACCTTGATGTTTTTATTGGCTAGATAGAGTGATAATGGTGTTTTCGAGGTTCTAGAAATTCCCAGTAGAACTAAATCGGCTTCTAGAAGTCCTTTAGGATTTTGACCATCGTCATTTGTGATGGTAAATTCCATAGCCGAAATCATATCGAAGTAATTTTTATCAAGTTCATGGAGCAAACCTTTTTTTCGTAAAGGCGTTTGGTGAGTCATTTGTGAGAAAGTTCCGATGATTGGATTCAAAATATCGTAATAAACGATCCCGTTGTTCTGGCAAAATTCGTTGATGATTTCACAGATCTCTTTTGAGACAATTGTGTGTAAAACCACAGCTTTTTTCTCTTTTGCCATGTTTAAGATGTTTTTTAACTGATCATCTTTTTTTATAAATGGATATTTTGTAAAAGTGCTATCCATCTCTGGAAATTGTATAAATGCTGCTCTAGCAACTCTCAGAGCAGTTTCTCCGACACCATCGGACAGAACAAAAACGTCTAATTTTTGATTCATAATAAATTCCTCCAAAAAAATGTAAAAAAATATTTGAACATTAGCTTCTTTTTGTTATAATAACATATGAACTGCTAGAGCAATAGTACAGTTACGTTTTAAATCGGAAGGAGGGATTATCATATGGCAAAAACCGTCGTTCGTGAAAACGAGTCGCTTGATGATGCTCTTCGTCGATTCAAACGTTCAGTTTCAAAGAGTGGTACTCTTCAAGAATATAGAAAACGCGAGTTTTACGAAAAGCCAAGTGTCAAGAAGAAGTTAAAGTCTGAGGCTGCCCGTAAGCGCAATAAGAAACGTCGTTAATCGATAGTTTCTAAGAAAATAGGTCCTGATTGGCAATTATGCCTGTCAGGCCTTTTTTTGCTCTTAATTATATAATTCGGAAACGGCAGTCCAGAGTCGAACAAGTGTTATGTTAGTGGTAAAATAATAAGTGCCAAGATATGCACCGTAAAAGTGAATTGTGTTACCTGATGTACTGTTATATCAGGTGATACACGGGAGGGTCGAAATTTATTGACAGAAAACGTTGAACAAATTAAAAAAAGCATTCAGATCAAAAATCCTCAAAATGCAGTTAACCTTTTTGGCGTTAATGACAGTAATTTGCATTTGATTGAAGAGGGTCTCAATGTTGCGATTCATGCATTCGGTGACCGTTTAGACGTAACTGGTGTTGAAAGTGATGTTACCAATGCAATGGCGTTGTTGAAAAAATTGATGGAACTAACTCAATCTGGAATTAGTCTAGGTTCTGCTGATGTTGTCAGTGGTCTTAAGATGCTTGAACGAGGAACTTTGGATTACTTCGGTGATCTCTATAAAGACGAGTTGATCAAAGATTTTAGTGGCAAACCTGTGCGAGTACGTAACTTTGGTCAAAGACAATATGTTAATGCCATTGAACATAATGACATTACTTTTGGAATTGGACCAGCTGGTACGGGTAAAACTTATTTGGCCGTAGTTATGGCTGTAGCCGCATTGAAACAAGGTTCAGTTCAAAGAATCGTACTAACTCGTCCTGCAGTTGAAGCTGGAGAGAGCTTAGGCTTTCTACCAGGTGATTTGAAGGAAAAGGTTGATCCATACATGCGACCAATCTATGATGCCTTATATGCCATTATGGGCTCAGATCATACTAGCCGTTTACTTGAGCGTGGTGTTATCGAAGTAGCTCCTTTGGCATATATGAGAGGTCGGACTTTGGATGAAGCATTTGTTATCTTGGATGAAGCTCAGAATACGACTCGTGAACAGATGAAAATGTTCTTAACTCGTTTAGGCTTTGGTTCAAAGATGATCGTCAACGGTGATATTTCTCAAATTGATTTACCCGGACACACTCGCAGTGGATTAGTTCAGGCACAATCAATTTTGAAAAATTTACCACATGTTGAATTCGTTAATTTCAGTTCAGCTGATGTTGTTAGACATCCGGTTGTTGCTGAAATTATTGATGCTTACGATGAATCAGATAAAATCGAAAAATAATTACTGGGGATTATTATGGACTTAGAAATTTATAATGATGATAATTTAATTGATCAAGCACGTGAAGATTGGGTGAAAGATATTGTCCAATTTACTTTTAACAAATTGGAACTAAAGGACAACACGCAGTTGTCGATCCATTTTGTCACTAAAGATAAGATTCATGAAATTAACAAAGAATACCGAGATACTGACCGAGCAACAGATGTAATCAGTTTCGCTATCAATGATGGTGAGGACTCGTTAGATTACTTAGAAGCACAAATTCCTGATTTGCCAGTTGATTTAGGCGATTTATTCATCAGTGTCGAAATTGTTGATGAACATGCCCAAGATTATGAACATTCATTTGACCGCGAATTGGGTTATACGATTGTTCACGGTATCTTGCACTTAAATGGTTACGACCATATCAAACCTGAAGAAGAGAAGGTTATGATCGGTTTACAAGAGAAAATTTTGAGTGCATATGGTTTAGAGAAATAAATTAAAAA
Source organism: Companilactobacillus huachuanensis (assembly GCF_005404815.1). GTDB lineage: Bacteria > Bacillota > Bacilli > Lactobacillales > Lactobacillaceae > Companilactobacillus > Companilactobacillus huachuanensis. Next base: position 17,262 of record NZ_BJDF01000016.1, on the reverse strand, counting down.
AGAATATTGGACGATAAGCCCGATATTCTTTTTTTTGACCGATCATCTGTATTATAATTATTAACTGAGATATACAAAAAAGGAGACTGAACTAGTGGAAATTAATGAGAAGCAATTATTTGATGTAGCAAATAAGGCTATGACTAATGCCTATGCTCCTTATTCGCATTACACGGTTGGCGCTGCCATTCTGTGTGACGATGGGAAAATCTATTCTGGTGTTAATGTTGAAAATGCCTCATATGGTTTAACAAATTGTGCTGAAAGAACAGCCATCTTCAAGGCTATTTCTGAAGGTGCTAAGCACATTTCTAAAATTGTTATCATCAATGGGACCGAAGAATTATCTAAACCCTGTGGCGCATGTCGTCAAGTTATGAGCGAGTTTATGGGATCTGAGGATACCGTATTTTTAGCAAATAACACCAATGATTTTAAAGAATATACCTTTAAAGAAATTTTGCCACTAGCATTCAGTGATAAGGACATGGATTAACTATGGATAATAAAAATTACAAATCAGGTTTCGTTGCCATTATTGGACGCCCCAATGTTGGTAAATCAACCTTTATGAACCGCATTATTAAGGAACAAATTGCCATCACTTCGCCAAAGGCCCAAACAACCAGAAACAAGATCCAAGGAATTTATACAGACGACGAACGCCAAATTATCTTCTTGGATACACCTGGTATCCACAAGCCACATAATGACTTGGATCAATATATGGATAAGGCCGCTATTTCAGCATTAAAAGAAGTCGACGCTGTCTTATTCATGACTGAAGCTGGTGAAAAATCAGGCCCTGGTGATAAATTTATTATTGAAGAATTGAAGAAGGTTAAGGCACCAGTCTTTTTAGTACTTAATAAGATTGATTTGATCAATCCTGATGATATGGCTCCTCAAATTGATGAATACAAAGATTTGATGGATTTTGCCGAAATTATTCCTATTTCAGCTACTAATGGTAATAATATTGACGATTTAATCGATACTTTGACACAACATTTACCTGTTGGACCACAATATTACGCCGATGACCAAATTACTGATCACCCTGAATATTTCATCGTCGGAGAATTGATTCGTGAAAAGATTTTGGAAGATACGCGTGACGAAATTCCTCACTCAATTGCCGTTGTTGTAGAATCAATGAATCAACGTAGTGAAGCCGGAAAGCTTCAAGTAGAAGCAAACATTTACGTTGAGCGTGATAGTCAAAAACCAATCGTTATCGGTCGTGGCGGTGCCATGTTGAAACATATCGGTATCGGTTCGCGTATTAAAATTGAACATTTGCTTGGCGAAAAGATCAATTTAAAACTTTGGGTTCGTGTGAAGAAGAACTGGCGTGATGATAAGGCATTTTTGGCTAGTGCTGGATATTCAATGAAGGACTTGAAAGATTAATGGCCAACACGCCTACTAATTTTTTTGGTATTGTAGTTCGGCGCCAACGTTACAAAGAACGGGATGCATTAGTCACAATTTTAACCAAAGAATATGGTTTTAAAACCTTTTTTGTACGAGGAACACAGAATGCTAAGTCGAAAATATCAGGTTCGGTGATAACATTTTCATATGGCGAATACTCAGGAGTAATCAAGGATAATGGATTATCATTCTTAAATTCTGCTAGTGATATCAAGCAGTTTGATGAAATTATGCAAGATATTGAATTAAACGCCTATGCAACATTTTTATTTGATTTATATCACGAAGCATTTATTGATGACCCCGTACCCGATGTTTGGTATCGTCAGTTATTTAAGGCCTTGTTATACATTGAAAATGGCTATGATGCCCAGATTATCGTTAATATTATGCAGATGAAGTTACTGGATGCCTTTGGAGTATCACCAAATATGGATTCTTGTGTCGTTGGAGGAGAAACCGAGGGAAACTTTGATTTTTCAGTTCTTCTAGGTGGCCTATTGTGTTCAAAACATTTTGATAGCGACATTCATCGATTACACATTCCCAAACGCATCGTGTATTTTCTTAGACTGTTCAGTAAAATCGGCTTAGATCAAGTGGGTAAAATTGAAATCAAAGAGAATAATAAAGATTTGATTCAACATGCAATTGATTCCATCTATCTTGGAACAGTGGGATATTATCCAAAGAGTAAGACATTTATCGATAAAATGAAAAGATGGCATATTTAGATTCGATTCAAGTATGCCGTCTCCAGAACTGAGAGTATTCAATTGCTGCGCGGAACGGTAAAATAAACACTTCTGCTTATTTAAATAAATTAGCTTTAGACTTGTAACAACAATGGCTATATTAATTTTTCGTTTTTCGACCGTTAGTCCTTAATACTAAAAATTAGATATAGTCTTGCTATGTTTGGTTTCAAGATGCGACAGAAAATTTTTCGCCTTTTAACATTTATCCAGTAATATCTAGTCGGAGGTGGCCAAGAGAAGTAATCTGCAGTGAAGGTGGCGTTAGAGCTTTAGCTCTTACGCCACGGACGACTTTGGAGACGTGGTTTTCGGCTCAAAAGCGAGGTTCGAGACCGTACTTTGGCTCGAACCGGTCCTCACAGCAGATTACTTCTCTTGGCCACCGGAGACGGCAGCAAAACCAACAACTTAAATTGACAATTATCCAAAAAATGGTTATATTGATTTATGTTGAAACAGCGACGAAGGACAGTGAAAGCTTCGATCAGATTTATGGCGTACGATTAATTTGAATATAAAAGAGCAGGACTTCGGTCCTGAATTAGGGTGGAACCGCGAATACTCGTCCCTTGCAGAAAGTGCCTAAGTGTACACTGCAAGGGATTTTTTTGTGTTTTTGCCTGAAGGGAGAAAAAATGGTAAAGAAGTTAAATGTTCAAAATATGATTCTAACACTTCAAAAATTTTGGGGTGATAAAGGTTGTATGTTGATGCAAGCATATGATACAGAAAAGGGTGCCGGGACAATGAGTCCTTATACATTCTTACGTGCAATTGGACCAGAGCCTTGGAATGCAGCCTACGTTGAACCATCAAGACGTCCTGCCGATGGTCGTTATGGTGAAAACCCTAACCGTTTATACCAACACCATCAATTCCAAGTTGTTATGAAGCCAGCTCCAGAAAATATCCAAGAATATTACCTTGATTCACTACGAGCTCTGGGAATTGAACCATTGGAGCATGATATTCGTTTTGTTGAAGATAACTGGGAGAATCCTTCAATGGGATGTGCCGGTGTTGGCTGGGAAGTTTGGCTTGATGGTATGGAAGTTTCTCAATTTACATACTTCCAACAAGTCGGGGGACTTCAATGTCACCCAACAACTAGTGAAATCACTTATGGTGTTGAACGTTTAGCTTCATATATTCAAGATGTTAACTCTGTTTACGACTTGGAATGGGGCGATGGCGTACTTTATGGTGATATCTTCAAAGAACCAGAATACGAACATTCAAAGTATTCATTTGAAGAAAGCAATCAAGATATGTTATTCACTTTCTTTGATGCTTATGAGAAAGAAGCTAATCGTTTGATGGATCTAGGATTAGTTCATCCAGCTTATGACTACATCTTGAAGTGTTCACATACATTTAACTTACTGGACGCCCGTGGTGCCGTTTCTGTTACTGAACGTGCAGCTTTCCTATCACGAATCAGAAAGATGGCTCACAAGGTTGCTAAGGCCTTCGTTGAAGAAAGAAAGAAACGTGGCTTCCCACTTTTGGCAAATAGCAATGCAGTAAAGGAGAACGAAAATGACTAAAAATTACTTATTAGAAATCGGTTTGGAAGAAATGCCAGCCCATGTTGTAACAAAGAGTGTTAATCAATTTGCTCAAAGAGCTGAAAAGTTTCTCAAGGAAAATCGTATTTCTTTTGACTCAATCGAAAAGTTTTCAACTCCTAGACGCTTAACTATTTTTGTTAAAGGTATTGCCGAAAAACAAACTGATATTGATATTAAGGCTAAAGGTCCCTCAAAGAAAATTGCCAAGGACGCTGATGGTAACTGGACTAAGGCTGCTCAAGGTTTTGCCCGTGGTCAAAAGATGACACCTGACGATATTTTCTTTGAAGAATTAAAAGGTGTTGAATATGCTTACATCCAAAAGCATGAGGATGGTAAAAAAGTTGAAGATGTTTTGAGCCATATGGATGAAGTTATCAAGGCCATCACATTCCCAACCAGAATGCGTTGGGGTTCATACGATTTCGAATATATTCGTCCAATTCATTGGTTAGTTTCACTACTTGATACCGAAGAAGTTCCAGTGAAGATTCTTGATATTGAATCTGGTCGCATGACACGTGGTCACCGTTTCTTAGGAGAAGACGTTGAAATCGATGATGCACAAAATTATGTTGAAAAGCTTAAATCACAATTTGTAATCGTTGATGCTAAAGAACGTAAACAAATTATTTCGGACCAAATCGACAAGATTGCTTCTGATAACAACTGGGATATCGATGTTGATCCTGATTTGCTTGAAGAAGTTAACAACTTAGTTGAATTTCCAACTACATTTGCTGGCTCATTCGACAAAAAATATTTGGAAATCCCCGAAGAAGTGTTGATTACTTCAATGAAGGATAATCAAAGATATTTCTATGTTCGTGACCAAGAAGGCAAACTTGCACCATATTTCATCGGTGTTAGAAATGGTAATTCAGAACATATTGAAAACGTTGTTCGTGGTAATGAAAAAGTTTTGGTTGCTCGTCTTGAAGATGCTGATTTCTTCTTTAAGGAAGATCAAAAGAAGACAATTGCTGATTACGTTGAAAAACTTAAATCAGTTAACTTCCACGTTAAAATTGGTACTATGTTTGAAAAAATGGCTCGAGTTCATCAAATTGCTGAACATTTGGCAAAATTATTCAAATTTGATGCCACTGAAACAAAGGATCTATTACGTGCCAGTGATATTTATAAGTTTGACTTGGTAACAAGCATGGTTGACGAATTCCCTGAATTACAAGGTGTTATGGGCGAAAAATATGCTGAGATCATGGGTGAAACTAAGGCGGTTGCACAAGCTGTTCGTGAACACTACATGCCAATTTCAGCTGAAGGTGATTTGCCTGCAAGTAAAGTAGGTGCTGCTTTAGCTATTGCTGATAAGATCGATTCGCTAGTGACATTCTATGCCGTTGACTTGGTTCCAAGTGGTTCAAATGATCCATATGCTTTGCGTCGTCAAGCTTATGGTATCGTCAGAATTCTTGATAATTATCAATGGTCATTAAATCTTGAGGACTTACAAGACTTCTTGAAAGTCAACTTAACAGTTCCCGCTAAGCTTGATCTCGGCAAGAACGAAAAGGCTATCAATGAATTCATGATTGATCGTGTACGTCAATTGTTAAATCAAAAAGATATCAGAAATGATATTATTGACGCAGTTGCATCTGGCTCAAATGTTGATCCAATTGCAATGATCGATGTTGCTGAAGTTCTTCAAAATCATGTTAAAGATGATGATTTCAAGGTTGTTATGGAAGCTCTTGGCAGAATTGTTAACTTATCTAAAAAAGCTAAGTTTGGTTACTCAGATGATTTAACAGTTGATGAAAAGTTGTTTGAAAACCCTTCAGAATCACAATTAAAGGAGCAAGTCGCTAAAGTCAGTGATGACAATGCCGAAGATTTATTCAAACAATTAGCTGCTTTACGTCCTGTAATTGATTCATACTTTGATGAAAATATGATCATGGCTAAAGATGAAAGTGTTAAGAACAATCGTTTGACACAATTAGTTATTGCAAATCACTTGATTGAAAACTTGGGTGATTTGTCCAAGGTTGTTACTAAATAATGCTTTGTTCTAGTAACTAAAGGTTGAAATTATAGTTAAGTATGCCGTTTCCAGAGCTGAGAGTATTCAATTACACCGCTTTCGCGGCAAATGAATACTCTCAGCTCTTCCAACTAGTTTATTTTTTAATTGCAGGAACAAATAAAATGAAAACTTTTAAGTGAACTTGTTCTATGCCTGTAACAACAATGGTTATATTAGTTTTTCACCTTTCAACCTTTAGCTAGTAAATTATGCCGATGAAAAACATTCATCGTGTGCGACATGTCATCTATTAATTTTGTTAAGAATGTATAGCATTTACTAAGATTGTGTAAATAATTAAAATGTGAATGAAACGCTGATCATATTAGGTAATGAAGATGGTTATCACCTTAATATTGTTTTAATTTGTTGATTGCTAATTGTAAATATTTTGTAGTCGTTTATATAGACTTTTACAAACAACCGTGTATAATAAGTAGTTGACAAGAGAACAGTGGTCCCATTTTGCACTTTTATGGGAGCACTGTTTTATTTCTAGTCGCTCGTGGAACAATACAACATGTTTGTTTTACTAAAACTAATGTGTTAGATTATATTTCTCTGTTTTTATAAACATATGAGGAGGTGACGGCCATGGCAACGAGAATTCCTCAGGAATTCATTGATGAAGTTACCTCGAAGACAGATATTGTCGATGTTATCAGTAAGTATGTACAATTAAAGAAGTCAGGTAAGAATTTGTTTGGACTTTGCCCGTTTCATGAAGAACGAACTCCTTCGTTTTCAGTTGCAGAGGACAAGCAAATTTTTCATTGCTTTAGTTGTGGTCGTGGTGGCAATGTTTATAAGTTCATCATGGAGATGGAGAACAAGACTTTCCCTGAAGCAGTGATTGAAGTTGCCCAGATGGGAAATATTTCTGTTCCTGATCAATATGAAGCTAGAAGCACGCAATATCAGAATTCTGACAGTCAAACATTGTTAAAAATGTATGCCGATGCGGCTAAACTTTATAGTCACATTTTGACTAAGACTGAAAATGGTACTCCAGCTTTGAAGTACCTAAAGAATCGTGATCTTTCGGATGATTTAATTCAGACTTTTGGAATCGGATATGCACCTAATAATAATAATCTGTTGTTACAGTTCTTCAAAGACCGAGATATCAGCGAAGATGTCTTGAAAAAATCAGGGCTATTCGCTGAAAATCAGGAAGGTGAATTATTCGACCGTTTTCGCGACCGAGTGATGATTCCTATAACTGATGAATCAGGTAATATCATTGCTTTTTCTGGACGTATTTTGGATAAGGAAGCCTCAACGGCGAAATATCTCAACAGTCCGGAGACGGAAATCTTTAATAAAGGTAAAACGTTGTTCAATCTGAATAATGCCAAAAAAGAGATTCGTGAAAAGGGCAACGTAATTTTATTTGAAGGTTTCATGGATGTTATTAGTGCATATAAAGCTGGTGTTACCAATGGTGTTGCATCAATGGGTACCAGTTTGACTGACCAGCAGCTTTATGTGTTGAGCCGATTAACCGATAAGATCAATGTTTGTTATGATGGAGATGATCCCGGAGTTGAAGCTACATATCGTGCTTTAACTCAGTTAACGGATGAACGTTTCAGTTATGGTGTAATTAGTATTCCAGACAAGAAAGATCCTGATGAATATATCAGGAGTGAAGGCTTTGAAAAATTTCAGAATTTGGCTAATGGTGGCGTTCAAACCCCAATTGCTTTTATCCTAAATTATTTTAAACGGAACTATAACCTGAATAATGAACATGATCAGTTAGAATTTCTGAATCAATCGTTACACGAAATAGTAAAATTACAATCACCGGTTGAAATCGATATGTATGTTGGCAAGGTCGCTGACGAAATGCATGTGTCTAAGGAAGCTATCAATAAGGAATTAGATGCACTCAAACGTCAACAAGCAGTTCAACAACCAGCCAATAATTATAAAGATGTTCAACAACGTACCATAGAGACAACCACTTCGAGTGTTAGACCTAAATATAATCGTTTAGAGAAGTCTGAACGTTTCTTATTATATTGGGCGATTAACTTTCCTGAGGTCAGAATTAACTTAAAAGGTGAAGGCTTTAGCTTTATTCATCAAAATTACCAACGAATTTTTGACGCGCTATTAGCATATGTGGAGCAGGATGATGTCGACGATGATGAAATTAATGTTTCCGATTTCATGAATGTTTTAGATAATGGCGACAAAAATCTTTTGGCAGAATTAGAAATGATGAATATGCCTGATGAATATAATGATCAAGAAATTGATGATTATGTACATAATATCCAAAATTCTGATTTAGAAGTTAAGTTAGACGAGCTAAACGAACAACTCAAAAAGGCGGCGATGGTCGGTGACAACAAATTGCAGATGGAATTAGTGAAGCAATTGGTTGATGTAAGAAGAATCCTTAGCAATTAAGCATACTGGAGGAAAAATATATATGGCTACAGCAAAAAAACCAGCAGTATCAAAAGAATTAAAAGCAGCAACAAAGAAGCTTATTAAAGACCTTAAGAAAACAGGTAAGATCACCGAAGATGATTTGCAAGAAAAAATCATCAAACCTTATAAACTTAAGGGCGATGCCTTAACTAACTTTGTTAGTGAACTTGAAGATGTCGGTATTGGTGTTGTTGACGAAAAGGGTAATCCTAGTAAACTTGCGCTTCTAAAGGAAAAGAAGGAAGCTACCAAGACTAAGAAAGAAACTACCTCACCAACTGATATTAAAGTTAATGATCCAGTTCGTATGTATTTAAAGGAAATTGGTCGTGTTCCATTGTTGAATGCCCAACAAGAAGTTGACCTTGCTTTGAAGATTGAACAAGGTGATGAAGTGGCTAAACAAGAACTTGCTGAAGCTAACTTGCGTTTGGTTGTTTCAATTGCTAAACGTTATGTTGGACGTGGTATGCAATTCTTGGATTTGATTCAAGAAGGTAACATGGGTCTAATGAAGGCTGTTGAAAAATTTGATTACCGTCTAGGATTTAAGTTCTCAACTTATGCAACCTGGTGGATCAGACAGGCCATTACTCGTGCTATTGCTGACCAAGCTAGAACTATCCGTATTCCTGTTCATATGGTTGAAACTATCAACAAATTGATCAGAATTCAACGTCAATTACTTCAAGATCTAGGTCGGGAACCACTTCCTGAAGAAATCGGTGCTGAAATGGATATGCCAACTGGTAAAGTTCGTGATATCTTGAAGATTGCTCAAGAACCAGTTTCATTGGAAACACCTATTGGTGAAGAAGATGACTCTCATTTGGGTGACTTCATTGAAGATTCTGATGCAACTAGTCCTGAAGACCACGCATCATATGAGTTATTGAAGGAACAATTGGAAAATGTGCTTGATACTTTGACAGACCGTGAAGAAAATGTTCTGCGTCTTCGTTTCGGTTTGGATGATGGCCGCACAAGAACACTTGAAGAAGTTGGTAAAGTGTTCGGTGTTACGCGTGAAAGAATTCGTCAAATTGAAGCCAAAGCATTAAGAAAATTGCGTCATCCTTCAAGATCAAAACAACTTAAGGATTTCCTTGAATAATAAAATTTGTTTATTTTAAAAGACTGCCATTATGGTGGCCTTTTTGTTTTTCTAAATATTCTGCCTCAAAGTGACGTAAATTTTCATTTTTTATTATTGAAAATCAAAATTCTTATAATTATCTAATTAATTAATGATGGGGACAGATAAATAACATGATAGAGAACATTTGATAAAAGAGACGTTTTAGTAAATATGTTTCTGAAAAAATAGCACTTTTAGTTTATATTCTTTCAAGATTTGATTTACAATTAATATATCTATTTTTTGGAGGTTTGTTATGTTAGATAAAAAGATTTATGATGAAATATTTTCACGTTCCTTTACTATTCCTATTAAAGTGGTTTATTGGGATGGCAAAGAAAATAGTTATGGACCAGAGGGGAAATCTGATATAACTATCAAGTTTAATGAAAAGGTTCCAATTTCTGAAGTTGTTAAGCATGCTACTTTGACATTAGGTGAAGCCTATATGGACAAAAAGATTGAAATTGACGGTTCAATTCAAAAATTGATTACTTCTGCTTATACACAATCGGATAGTTTCATGTCCAGTTTAAAGCTGAAGAAATACATTCCTAAGTTCAGTCACACTGAAGAAGGAAATAAAAAAGAAATTCAAGAACACTATGATATCGGTAATGATTTTTACAAATTATGGCTTGATGATACCATGACTTACTCATGTGCCTATTTCCGCACACCAGAAGACACTTTGGAACAAGCACAGATGAACAAGGTGCACCATATTTTGAATAAGTTGAATACTAAACCGGGTGAAACAATCCTTGATATCGGTTGCGGTTGGGGAACAATGATGTTCACTGCAGCAAAAGAATATGGATTGAAGGCTAAGGGTGTTACTCTTAGTCAAGAACAGTACGACTTTGTTAATCAGAAAATTCAAGATGAGAATCTCAGTGATCAAATGGAAGTTATGCTCGAGGATTATCGTGAGGTTAACGAAAAATTTGATCATGTCGTTTCCGTAGGTATGTTCGAACACGTTGGTAAGGAAAACTTGCCTGGTTACTTCGAAATGGTCAAGAAACTTTTGAAACCTGACGGGAATGCTTTGATCCATGGTATTACTGGTCAACATTATGGTGTCGGCGTGGATGCTTGGCTAGTTAAATATATCTTCCCAGGTGGCTACATTCCTGATGTTAAAGAAAATGTTGGTCATATCTTAGATGCTGGTCTCCAGATTGATGACCTAGAGCCATTACGTCGTCACTACCAAAAGACCGTGGAAATTTGGGATCGTAACTTCAACAAAGTTAAAGATCAAGTTGATGAAATGTACGGTGAAAGATTTGTTCGTATGTGGGACATGTATCTTCAAGCCTGTGCGGCCTCATTTGAAAGTGGTAACATTGATGTTATCCAGTTCTTATTAACGAATGGACCTAGTGGTACTGCTATGCCAATGACACGTGAATACATGACAGACTTAGACAAAAAGACTGCAGAATAGAGGTTAAAGTGACTTTACTTTCAAAGAGATTACAAGCCGTTTACCAAATGGTTGATAAACATACAAGAGTGGCTGATATTGGATCAGATCACGCCTATTTACCAGTGGAGTTACTTGAAGAAAAAATGGCTGATTATGCTATTGCTGGTGAAGTTGCCCCAGGACCAATGTCGCGTTCTAAAGAAGATGTTGAAAAGTTTGGCCTTAGTGACAAAATCGACGTTCGTTTGGGTGACGGTCTAGCCGTTATCAAAGCTAATGATTTAATTGATACAGTAGTGATTGCCGGTATGGGTGGAATTCTGATTCAAAGTATTTTGACCCGAGCAACTTCTGAGCAATTATCGAATGTAAAAACTTTAGTATTACAACCTAATATCGGTGAACCGCTTGTACGTCACTGGTTGGTTGAAAATAACTTTGCAATTGTTGATGAAGATATTGTCGAAGAAGATCATCACGTTTACGAAATTATCAAAGCCCAAAAAGTCACTGCACCTGTCGTCTTGAACGAAGCAGAATTTTTGATGGGACCCATCTTGATGCAGAAAAAGACACCAACTTTTATTGCTAAGTGGCAGCATAAATTAAACGGTTACCATAAAGCAGTCGCTAATATGAAACACGCTAAAAAGATTGATCAAGAAAAAATTGATGTAATGAACCAATATATTAAATATATTGAGGAGATTATCTAATGGTTAAAGTTCAGGATATTATTAATAAAATAGAAGAATTTGCCCCATTATCAATTAAGATGGATGGCGATCCTACTGGTTTTCAACTTGGCGACAAAGAACAGACGGTCAATCGTGTTATGACAACTCTTGATGTTCGTCCCAGTGTTGTGGCAGAGGCCATCGATAAGAAGGTTGATTTAATCGTGGCACACCATCCAGTGATGTTTAATGCTGCTCATAATTTAGATTTGGCTTCACCACAAAATCAAATGTATCGTGATTTGTTATCACATAACATTTCTGTCTACGCTAGTCATACTAATCTAGACAAGGCACATGGTGGGATGAACGATTGGTTAATGGAAGAACTTGGTCTTCAAAATGTCCGTTTCTTAGATGAAAATGATGACTATTCGATTGGTCGAATGGGTGAAACTGAGAAACCAATGGATTTAGTGGATTTTGCCAAGATGGTTCGTGATGCATATCATGTCCAAAATTTACGTTATGTTAAATCAGACTTAGGTCAAAAGGTTCACAAAGTCGCTATTATCGGAGGAGACGCCGGTAAATTCTATCCAGAGGTTTTAAAAGCTGGTGCCGATACTTTTATTACAGGCGATGTTTATTACCACACAGCACACGATATGATGGCTAACGGGTTGAATGTGATTGATCCAGGACATCATATTGAAGCAATCTTTATTAAAGAAATGGCAAATATCCTAAATGATTGGAAAAGGTCTAATAAATTGGAATTAGATATAGTACAATCAGAGGTGGATACAGAACCATATAATTTTTTATAGGGAGCGTATAAAAATGGCAATAAAATATGAAAAATTGATTCCACGTTTTTTGGAATATGCAAAGCAAAATACTCGTTCGGACGAAAACTCCACGACAATTCCTTCAACTGAGAGACAAACAGAGTTTCTCAAGAAGTTAGCTGAGGAATTGATGGAAATTGGTATGAACGATGTTAAGATTCGCAAAGTCGATTCATATTTGACCGCTGAATTACCTTCAAATATTGATTATGATGTTCCAGTTTTGGGATTGCTTTCTCACGTTGATACTGCTGATTTTAACTCAGAGAATATTAAACCAAAAATCGTTGAAAATTACGATGGCAAGAGTGTTATTAAGCTTGATGAGGCAGGTAAGTATACACTCGACCCAGCAGTCTTTGCTTCATTGAAGAATTATGCTGGTCAAACACTTATCACTACTAGTGGTGACACTCTTTTAGGTTCAGATGATAAATCAGGTGTATCTGAGATCATGACTGCGATGGAATACTTAATCAATCATCCAGAAATCAAACATGGCAAAGTTAAGATTGGCTTTGGACCAGATGAGGAAATTGGTACAGGTGCTGACCACTTTGATGTGAAAGATTTTGGTGCTGACTTTGCTTATACAGTTGATGGTGGTCCTGTTGGACAACTTGAATTTGAAACATTCAGTGCTGCTGGTTTGAAAGTTCACATTACTGGTAAGGATGTTCATCCTTCAGGTGCCAAGGGTATCATGGTCAACTCAATGTTGATTGCTAGTGAATTCCAAAGCATGTTACCAGCAGATGAAGTTCCGGAAATGACTGAGGGTGATCAAGGATTCTATCTCTTGTGCGATGAACAAGGTACAATTGATCATACTGACATGTCTTATATCATTCGTGATTTCAAGCGTGATGGTCTCGAGGCTCGTAAGAATAAAATTACTGAGATCGTAAAGGCTCTGAACGAAAAGCACGGTGAGGGTACTGTTAAGATTGATATGAAAGATCAATATTACAACATGTATGATATTATGAAAGATCACATGGATGTTGTTAGAATTGCTGAAGAAGCCATGAAGAACTTGAATATTGAACCAGATGAGGCACCAGTTCGTGGTGGTACTGATGGATCAACAATTTCATTTATGGGCTTGCCAACACCAAACTTATTTGCTGGTGGAGAGAATATGCACGGACGCTTTGAATATGTTTCTGAAGAAGCTATGGAAAAAGCCGTTGATGTCGTTCTTGAAATTATTAGATTAAATAGTCAAAAGAAATAATATTAAAAATTTGGAAAATAGGAGTTGATAATCGTAAAATTATCAACTCCTATTTTTTGTACTCTCAGCTTCAATAAAAATATCTTATGTAACCTTAACTGAATATAAACATCGAATATTAAGATATATGTTTTACGAAAACATATATCTTAAACAACAAAACAAAAACAAAATTATACCTGAATTATTATAAATATCAACAAATAGTCACATAATATGGATTGTAAATGATTGTTAGAAAATAAAATCATAAAATTAGGAATACTTCCGATTTTTAACGGATGCTGTTCTTTTTTTTATTATTCTGATGGTATACTTATTGTATTAAAATATTTATAAAAGCCATTGCATGGAAATAAAAAATTTACTGATATAATCTCTTATTCCAAATGTCATAGGGTCATTTCGATAAGTAAAGTATCTATTTTTATTTTTAAAATGAAGGGTAAAAATATATGGGGTTAAAAAGGAAACTATTTTATGCAACTTTATTTGCGTCCAGTTGTCTGCTTTCAACAAATATTGTTAAAGCTGACACTGTAATTAACAATGATGAATCAACCGTTAGCCAAAGTATCGCGACAACTGCTGATAAAGAAGCGACCGAACCAGCTACAGATAAAACGTCGGATGCTGCAACAGCAACAACTGATGAATCAAAAGGGGAACAGGAACCAGTTCAAACTACTACGCAAACACAGATACGGGATTTTCAAACATCTAACGATACTACTGCTAACCCATCACAAGTACAATCACAACCTGTTGATGGTGTGTACAATGTTGGAGGTCAATTGACATATTTACATCGTGCCGATGGTTCACAAATAACTGATCGTGCTTTGGGTCCAAATACCGCTTGGTATACAGATACTCATATGACGATGAGTGATGGTAATAATTATTACCGGGTTGCTACGGATGAATTTGCTAATGGCAATAATGGAACATTTACATCATATGTTCAATCCTACCAAGGTAATGCAACGGTCGTTTACCAAAAGGGGTCCAATGCTCACACATTCTTACACTATGGTAACAAAGCTACTTATCAAGGTAACAATGTGCCCACGGGTAGTACGTGGAAAGTAAGCAATTATGCCAAAGTTAACGGCAAAGAATGGTATGAAATCGGTAATGATACTTGGGTTCCACAAGATTATGTCGTTATTAATAACGGTCAATACAAGGATTCCAAATGGATTTCTGGTGTACCTTTGATTGCACAACGTCCTGAATTACCAAATGGCTGTGAAATTACTGCCGTAACGATGATGCTTCAGTATGCTGGTGCCAAAGTTAATAAGATGCAAATGGCCCGTGAAATGCCACGTAGTAGCAATCCTAGTTATGGTTACATTGGTCAACCATGGGATCAAACGGGTATCACAATTTTTCCATCAGCCTTGATGAATCTAGTTGAAAAATATGCGGGAACGGCTAAAGATTTAACAGGTCAAAATTTCGATGCAATCAAGTATCAAATTGATATTGGCCATCCAGTTGTAACATGGCATACATTGTATGGTTTCCCATACCACGCTTTGGTTGTCACAGGATACGATCCAAATTATGTTTATTACAATGACTGTTGGACCGATCAGACACTTCAAATGGGGATTAATCAATTTATTAACAATTGGAACACGCAAAATAGACGTGCAATAAGTTATTAGGGGATAAACAGATGAATAAAAAAGCAAAACTATCTTTTATTTGTGGTATGGCACTAACAATGTTGGCTGTTACAACGCAACAAAATGTTAAGGCTGACACAACTAACAATAATCAAGCAATTTCTCAAGCTACTCAAGCTGTAACAACTACAGACGATCAAAAAGCAGTTGATACACCTGCAACAGCTACTGATGATACAGCCAATGCTCAAGAAAATGTACTTGATACAGCAGACACAACTAGTGACCAAGCAACCACAACGGGTACTAATGATCAAAATGCTGATACACAGGCTGACTCTACAGCTTCAAATATCACTCAAATAAAGGGTGTAGCCACAACTAAGAATCAAGCAACAACGCTTTACAAACAAGATGGTACTGCAATTACTGATCGTCAACTTGGACCTAATTCAGCTTGGTATACTGATCAAAAGCTAGAATATAATGGCAAGACATACTATCGTGTTGCTACCAACGAATTCACCGACGGCCAAGATGTTGTTTTGACATACGGTAACGCTGCCGATGGTGTTATTCGTGTTAAATCATCAGGTGCCGTTAACTTTTCACGTAATGACCAAGGATTTGTTAGAAATGGTCAAGCAAACCAAGCAGCTAATTCTGTTTGGAGATACAACAAAACTGATAAAGTTAATGGTTTGACTTACTATCAAATTGCTAACAACGTTTGGCTAAACAGTGACGATGCTACAACTGCTGCTGCATATCAAAATCCAAATGGTTGGTTACAAATTCATAACAGTCAAATTCAATCTTCAGGTGGTGCTGTTGGGTATGATCTATACAACGGTGTTGAAGGTATTAAGACATATTTAGTAAGAAAATACTTTGGTTATTCTAATGCTCATACAATCTATGATGGTTCTGTAGCTGCTAGTGTTAGAGCTCTTCAATCAAGAAAAGGTCTTCCTGTAACAGGTGTTGTTAACTTGGCTACATGGAAGGCTATGGGATTTGTCGAGAGCACATGGTATGGTATCGACTCATATGTTGCTCCATTACAAACCAATATTACAAGCACTCGTTCAGACCATGTTGAAGCTATGATCAACCAAGCCTACAAATATCTTGGTCAACCTTGGATCTCAGGTGCTGCTTCAATGCCATCATATGGTGTTGACTGTTCTGGATTGGTTACTCAAGCACTTTACGCATCTGGTATTGATTCATCACCAATTTCAAATATTCAGCACGCTCAACCAGGTCATGAATGGAATAGTCGTGACTACTGGGCTGATAACAGACTTCCTCGTGTAAACTTTAATAATCGTCAACGTGGAGATTTGATTTTCTTCGCTGATTCATCAACTGGTGTTGTTTGGCACGTTGGTATTTTACTAAACTCAGATACAATGATTGAATCATGGCCATTTGCCGTCCAAGTTCACTCAATCTATTCATCACGTGGAAACATTGTTGGTGTTAAACGTGTATTTGCCTAATTAATTAGTAGGTGTGAAATAATATAATCAAAAGAACTTGGTAATCCCAATCGGGGTGCGTCCTTTGATTTAGTTAAAAGTCGGTCGTGTCAGGTCTTCTGACCAATTTAAATATAAGTAATTACATAAATGAGTTGTACTACACTTAAAGAATCACTTAGGTGTGGTACAACTCATTTTGTTAACTAAAGGTTGAGAGTTTAGTTAAGTATGCCGTTTCCAGAGCTGATAGTATTCAATTGCTGCGCGGAACGGCCCGAGCCTGGGAAGCGGTCTCGGACCTCGTTTGAAGCCTCGCAAAACCCGCGAGTCTTCAAACGCCCGATGGTGTAATTGCTGAAGCAATAACGCCACTTTCGCTGCAATTGAATACTCTCAGCTCTTCCAACTAGTGGAGTATAGCTCTCACTTTTATATTCTGATATAATCAATTCAAAAAAGGATATATTTTATGAAATCAGATATCAGACCTGTTAAACAACACATCAATCTTTCCGATGATCAAGTTAGTCGTTTAC
>NZ_BJDF01000015.1 GCF_005404815.1 Companilactobacillus huachuanensis | reverse complement strand
ACGATTTTTTGTGTGAATATGAAACGAATCCAACAATTGTTAAAGGAAAAAAGCAAAGAAAATAAGTAAATAATAGAAAAAATGGCACGCTAATTGGTTGAAAACATCAATTAACGTGCCATTTTTGAATTCCATGAATCCTTATTAAAAAAATACTATAGTTTTTCAGCAGCCTCGTCTCGCACCTCGATTTGAATCCTTGCACAAACCGCAAGTATCCAAACTCGCCCCGTGGTGTAATGGCTGAAGCCATAACGCCACCTCCACTGCGTACTATATTTACTGACAATCTCCGGCTAGTTTATTTCTTACAACAGAAAAACCTTTCATAAATAAACTAGTTCTTTCTTAAATTTGGTTATAGAAGTATAAAAATATATCAATAATTATTTTGTCAATCATTAAATAACTGAAGGTTGAAAGGTGAAAAATTAATCTAACCATTATTGTTACAGGCCTAGAGCTAATTTATTTAAAGCCTGATTTTAAATAATCAGAAGTTTCCATTTTATTATTCCCATCATTAAAAAAATTAACTAGTTGGAAGAGCTGAGAGTATTCATTTGCAGCGAAAGTGGCGTTATTGCTTCAGCAATTACACCACCGGGCGTGTTGAAGACTCGCGGGTTTTGCGAGGCTTCAACCGAGGTTCGAGACCGCTTCCCAGGCTCGGGCCGTTCCGCGCAGCACATGAATACTCTCAGCTCTGGAAACGGCATACTTAACTAAACTTTCAACCTTGAGTTAAATAGTAAAATCAACAAAGATAAGTTGTATCATACTTAATTATTTGATTATTAAAAAAGTTAAATGCCGTTATAAATATTTTTCAAATAACCAAACAATTTTCTCAATAACTGATACAACTGCAACAATAATAATTATAATTGGGTAGGATGTTATTAATTACATACTGAAGGTTGAAAGGTGAAAAATTAATCTAACGATTGCTATTACAGGCCTAGAGCTAATTTATTTAAATACTCAGAAATCCTCATTTTATTGTTCCGTCTATTAAAAAAATAAACTAGTTGGAAGAGCTGAGAGTATTCATTTGCAGCGAAAGTGGCGTTATTGCTTCAGCAATTACACCACCGGGCGTGTTGAAGCCTCGCGGGTTTTGCGAGGCTTCAACCGAGGTTCGAGACCGCTTCCCAGGCTCGGGCCGTTCCGCGCAGCAATTGAATACTCCCAGCTCTGGAAACGGCATACTTAACTAAACTTTCAACCTTTAATTACACATCAATGACATTATTATTTAACTTGAGATTCAAGCTAAACTATTTTTGTTAGCTACTGTTAACTTAAGAATTATGAACCCTTTTAATTTATTTTTAGAAGCTCCTGACTGTGGTCTCTCCTACTTGCGCTGCCCTTAGACACATGTATGATAAAGGTATCAGGAGGAATATATTATGGATAAAAATGCAGTTCAGGATCCTTTAGTTTACAGACGTATTTTACTTACGGTCGATGAGGATGATCATGAATCAAATACTCGTGCCTTTCGTTTTGCCATTACTTTAGCAAACGACTACGATGCCACACTAGGAATTGTTTCGGTGATGGAAAGCGAGGATATTAATATTTTTGATTCTTTGACACCATCAAGAATCAGTGCCAAACGTGATGATCTCAAACAAGCGGTCGAACAGTATGTTAAAGCAGCCGAAGAGAATGGTTTGGAAAAAGTTGAACCTCTTGCCTATGAGGGTGGCGATGTTGACGACGTCATCTTAGAACGTGTGATTCCAGACTTTAAACCGGATTTGATAGTAACTGGAGCTGATACTCAATTCCCTCACTCTAAAATTAGTGGTGCAATTGGACCCCGATTAGCTAAGCGAGCACCTGTTTCGGTTATTGTAGTCCGTTAAAAAAAGGAACCTCACAAGTAGGATCAACAAACTACGAAAAGAGGTCTTGTCATTTTGAAACATAAGAATGATAAAGAACACGAAAGCAAATTCATTGAGGGTACTGGCAAACAACGAAAGAGCCTTGACGAGATCAATGGCTCAATTGATGTTCCTGACAATGCCGGCTATTTTAAAACTCTGCTAGCATACACGGGCCCTGGCGCATTGATTGCTGTTGGTTACATGGATCCTGGTAACTGGATAACTTCTATTGGTGGTGGTGCTCAATTCAAGTACACCCTACTGAGTGTTGTTTTACTATCAAGTTTAATTGCTATGCTTTTACAGGCAATGTCAGCCCGTTTAGGTATTGTTACTGGAAGGGACTTAGCCCAGTTAACACGAGACCGGACGTCAAAGGTCGGTGGTTTCATTCTTTGGATTATTACTGAAGCCGCTATCATGGCAACCGATGTGGCGGAAATAATTGGTTCTGGTATTGCGCTGGAATTACTATTTGGATTTCCACTGATTCTTGGTATTACAATTACCGCCTTCGATGTTTTGATTTTACTATTTTTAATGCGTTTAGGATTCCACAAAATTGAGGCAATCGTCGCTACTTTAGTGGCTGTCATCTTGTTGGTTTTCGCATATGAAGTCTTTCTATCAAAACCTGATTCCTTAGGAGTCTTGGGTGGGTATGTTCCTAGAGCTAAAATTTTAACTAATCAACCAATGCTATACATGGCACTAGGTATTGTCGGTGCAACAGTTATGCCACACGACTTGTACCTTGGCTCATCTATTTCTCAAACTAGAAAGTATGATATTCACGATCATGCTTCAGTTAAAAAGACGATTCGCTTTACAATTGCTGATTCAAATATTCAATTAACAATCGCCTTTGTTGTCAACAGTTTGCTATTGATATTAGGTGCTGCTTTATTTTATGGAACTCATAGTGATTTAGGACGTTTCGTCGATTTATTCAATGCTTTAAGCAATTCGAAAATTGTCGGTGCCATTGCCAGTCCAATGTTGAGCATGCTCTTTGCAATTGCACTATTAGCATCTGGTCAAAGCTCAACTATCACTGGAACACTTGCTGGACAAATAATTATGGAAGGATTCATCCACTTGAGAATGCCTCTTTGGGCACAGAGACTTTTAACACGATTGATTTCAATCACCCCAGTTTTGGCTTTCGCTATTTATTACAAAGGTAACGAAGCTAAAATTGAAAGTCTGTTAACATTCTCGCAAGTCTTCCTATCAGTAGCATTGCCATTCGCAATGATTCCATTGATTATTTTTACTAGTGATAAGAAATTGATGGGAGCTTTTGTTAATCGGAAATGGGTCAAGTATCTCTCTTGGATCGTGGCTGTCATTTTAGTTATTTTAAATGTGCAGTTGATTTGGACCACGATTTTTTAATGCCGCCTCCAGGTTGGAGGGAGAGATGTAAACCGGCTGTGGGACCGACTTGAGCCAAGGTCTCAAGTCTCGGTTTTGAACTTCGCAAAAACCGCGAATTTCAAAACACGTCCTGTGCTTTAAGGGCGAAACGCCCTAACACCACTACCACTGCTGGTTACATCTCTCCCTCCAACCTTCCAGCTAGTGCGACTATGATAACTAATATTATTTTAAATACTTTAAGATGGTCAATATTCCGGTTTCTTCTCAAAGCGGATATAAAAATAAAAAATTGCCTATTATTTCAACATTTAATTACGATTTAATTTTGATTCAAAAAAGAGTTATTTTTCACTTAAGGATATCAGGTTAATCCAAGTAAAAATAACTCTTTTTTTATTTTCATCAATTACTAAAATAGATATAACTTAGTTGAAAGAGCTGAGAGTATTAACCGGTCCGCATAGCAGGTTAATACTCTCAGCTCTGGAGACGGCATTAATTAGCTATGTTTATAAAAGGCTCGATTATCAAGACCAAAGATTCGTTCGGAAAATTTGCCATTTTCTGTCTTATCAATTGCCTTGGTTATCATATTGATTGAAGCATCCATCATATCAATATTGTGTAACACTTCTGCCTCCAAAATTTTGGGACGTTCAGGAGAGCCGTATTCCAATAATCCGTGATGTGACAAGATCATATGGCGAAGTAAGATCATATCTTCGCTTTCAAGGCTGATTTTGAGCTCCTGTGCCGCTTTTACAATTTCTTCATCAACTATCGTAATGTGGCCTAACATGTTTCCTTCGAAAGTATATTCAATATCTAGGCTTCCTGTTAACTCGATAATTTTACCAAAGTCATGCAAACATGCTCCTGCAATTAGGAGTGCCCGATTTATTTGTGGGTACTGGTCTGAAATACTTTCGGCCATCCTTACCATGCTCAAAGTATGATAGGCTAAGCCACCTTGAAAATCATGATGGTTGCTTTTAGCCGCAGCACTAGTGAAGAAACGGTCATGATACTCTTTGAACAAATATCTGACAATACGGTTCCACGAACCATTGGTAATCTGCAAGAAAACATCATCGAATTCATTTTCCATATCGGCTTTTTTCATTGGAGCAGTCTGAACGAATTGTGACATATCAACTGTTTCAGAATCCAATAATCCCAAACGGGTAATGTTAACTTGGGGTTTGCCTTGGTATAAATCACGACGTCCTTCTAATTGAACAATTGTACCAACGTGAAATTTTTCGGCATCTGACTCACTAGCATCCCAATATTTACCAGGAATCTGACCTGATTTATCTTCAAATACTAATGATAAGAAGTTTTTACCATTCTTGGCTAAACGAAAGTCGGAACGTTTGATAATAACTTCCAAACTCATGTCTTCACCTTTATTAAAATCAATTATCTGCTTAGGCAATTTCATTCTCCTCCAATTTTAAAATATGGTCTTCTGGAACCCCTTCAGGTTGGTTAGCAGTTACATAAATTACTTGATTCGTCTCGGCAATCTCTTGAATCAATTCAAAGACATTCTCTTTACGCGAAAGATCGAAATCAACAAAGGCATCGTCAATCAAAATTGGCAACTTTATCAAATCGGAAATTTCCGTCACAAAGGCCAAACGTAGAGCTAAATACAGTTGAATCGTTGTTGCTTTCGACAATTCATGAACATCGAAGACATTTTTGTTAGCACTTGTAACTACAATATCTCGGCTCTTGAAATCAATTTTAATATAATGATGATTCGTCAGCAAACTAAAATACTGCGTTGCCTTTTCTATCATCTTCGGATAACGATTCTCAGTCGCAATGTTCAGCATATTTCGAATCCAACTGCTGGCCAATTTGTTCGAAATCCATTCATCATAATTCTCAATAATATCCTGTCTATTTTGAGCTAATTCGCTAACAATATGTTGATACTGTTTATTGTCAAAAATCTGTTGCATCTGTTCTTTTAATGAACCCATCTGACGACTAAACTCATTATTCTTATCTGCCAAAGCATTCTTTTTAGCTGTCGCTTGATTCAACTCTTCACTCAAAACATTGTGGTCAGCATATTTTTGTAACTCTGATAAGTCAGTTCCAAGGAAATCTTGATCTTGCTTAATTTGTGACAAAGTCTTTTGATTCTCGATTTGTTGTGTATGCATCTGTGTGAACATATTCATATTGATTGCTTGATACTTCTGCAAAATCGCAAAAATTTCTTTATTCAACTGCGTTAACCGTCTTTCACGATTATCGGCAATCTTTTGTGTTTGGGCCTGACTCTGTTCGGCAATATCTGCCTTGGCTTGAATCTGATCCAAACGGGCAAAGTATTTCTCAATCTGTTCATTATAATTGTCATCTTTATAAGATTCATCAACAACATTTAATTCCAAAAGGATCTTACGCCACTTGTTCAAGTCAACTTCAATCGACTTGATACCATCAGTTAATCCGTTCTGAGTCGTGTGATAATTATCCAGGGCAATCACAGTTCCTTGAATACCTAAAATGGCTTCTCTAGAAAGGCCACCATAACCCTTATCTTGCAAAAATTGATAATTACCTAAGTCAGCTTTAGCACTGCTAACACGATCTTGATACCAATACCAACCACCACTTGCAATGGCTACCAAAATGAATATCCAACGTAATGGACTAATTATAAAAGCAAAAACTACTGCTAACCCACAGACAATCAAAGGAATATTGTTTCCCTTATTGACCTGTGGCGTCAATTGGTCAATCTCATCCCCAGTTAACGGCAACATATGCTCCGACAATTCGGGATGATTTTTGAATAGTTGATCCACTTGAGTATCAACTTTCAAAAGTTTGGAATTCATATCGTCACGATGAAATTGTAGATTTTGTAATTCAAACTTCTGATTGCGAACATAATCTAAACGTGTTTGATTAATTCGATAATTTTTGAGAACGTTTTTTTCAACATTATCTAAATCGGCAATCCTAGTGGACGTTGAAGTTTCCTTGAGTGTACTCAATTCTTGATTAGCTTTTAAAACCAGTTCCCAATCTTCGCTTTGAATCAAACGACCCGAGGTGTGGTTCGGATCTTGGCTCTGCTGCAACTTCTCGTAACGTGACCACTTCTTATCTAAATTACGTAAATTGTTTTCAGCTTCACTAGCCTGCTTCAATAAAACTGCATTATCATTGAAATCTTTTTCAACTTTATCCAATTCTGACTTGACTCGTTGATAAGCTGCTTGCTGATTCTCAATTTCTGATTTCTCTTCAGCCAACTCATCTTGTTTTTTCAAATTGACGATTAACGGTTGCTTTTGACCACGAGGCTTATAAATATCGTCAGCTGAATGTTCCAAACTATCGGCGGTGGATAACCATTCTTTACTACCCACAGCACCAATCGACATCACTTCAGTTTCTAATTTAGTTTCATCTAAGCCATAGATTGACAAAATACTTTTGTCGTCAAATACATGAGTATTCTCAAAATCAGTTTTTGTAAAACTACCGATAATTTCCGACAACAAACTGACTGGAACTTCTTCATCATCATGATAAAGCGTCACTTCTCCGTCACCTTTACCATCAATTCGACGTACTGTCCAAAAGCTATTGTCGTCATCTTTAAAAACTAATTCCCCACCGTATTTACCACTATTACGGGGTTTATATTGTAAAAATTTATTATCGCCACGTGCTGAAGCAAATCCAAAAAGGATGCTCTGAATGAAATTCAACAGTGTCGTTTTCCCAGCTTCGTTGTCACCAAAAATAACCTGATAATCTTGTTCAAAGTTAAATTTTTGGTCGATCCACTTACCGAAACCATAGATGTTTGCTTTAACTAATTTCACGATTACTCTCCAGTATATTTTTGATTGATCGTATTACGAGTCATTTCCGTGATGACTTTCAAGAAATCAGGATCATTAATATGATCACGGATAATACTTGATGAATACAACTTACTATCGAGATCCTTAATATCATCTAAATTAATGGCTTTCTTCTCAGCCTCATCCCAATATTTTTGGTCAATTTGTGACAATTGCGGATTGTCATTGAATTTCAAATAAATTTTATATAGAACACTTTGAGTTTGAATTTGATTAAAATGTTGCAAAATTTCATTACGATTAATAGTTTTCAATACATCAATACTCAACTTCTGTGCGTTATTAATAGTTAACGTCAACAATAATGTTGGGTTGTCCAGAATATCGGTGATTTTGTTGATCAAGGAATCAACTGTATCTTCCGTTCTCGACTCAATCGTTGCCTTATCCCACGTGTAAATACTACTCTTAACAAACTTCATTTCAGTAACATGGTTCTCAACTGTGACGATGTAAAAACCCTTCGGATTGATATCATTTTGGTTTCGACCTTGGATATCGCCAGAATAAACGACCATAGGTGATTCATGAAGAATTTGACGTTTATGAATATGTCCCAGGGCCCAGTAATCATAACCTTTTTGCAATAAATCACTAACCTGAAATGGCGCATAGTTATCATCCCCGACGCCGGCATGTAAAATACCGATTTGGTAGTCAAAATCACCACGACTAGGATATTCCTTGCCTATGGCCTGATTGATATGTTGTTGATGATAACTAAAACCAGTCAATCCAACGTGCTGACCGTCTTTAGTTATCTGCTCAACAGTTGAAACCTCTGGTCCAAAAACTGTCACATTCTTAGGAAATTTAACCACAGCAAAATTATTGCGATAATAATCATGATTACCGTAAATTAAATAGACCTTGATCTTGGCTTGATTTAATTTTTCAAATTCAGCTTTCAAAAACATTTGTGCCTTAAGCGAACTATCGGTATCGTCAAAAATATCGCCCGCTAGAATAACAAAATCAACCTGCTCAGTCACCGCAGTTTCAAAGAGTTTTTTAGCCGCTTGATAAGTTGAATCTTGCAGTTGTTTTTGTAATTCTTTTGAAAAATTACTAATGCCAATAAAAGGTGTATCCAAATGTAAATCTGCTGCGTGCAAAAACTTCATGCTAAAACTCCCTTGTAAAAGAAAAGGACTTGAGCAAATTACTTAAGCCCTAAGTCCTTGTTATTTATCTTGATAAATTTCTGCGATAGGCTTTGAAATGATTTTGTTCAATTCATCCATCATTGAATTCATCTTTTGCTCTTTTTCCATTAAGTTTTGGATTTCAGTGTAATTTGAAAGTTGGTCTGTTAATTCACGCATTCCATTAATGTCGTCATCCGTGATTTCTTGACCTTGCATTTGTTTTTGTTGAAGTTCAAATTGTTTTGTTTGAACCTTGTCAAAAAGTTTGAAAGCCAAGTCATTAGCTTTAACAGCTTCGAAAGCAAGCTTTAAATCAGCAACTTCAGTTGTCTTTCTCAAATCTTGTTCAAGTTGATTAGCGCTATCGTAAATGTTCATATAGTCCTCCTATTGACCAAAAAAGTTCTTAACATCATTATACCATTCTGTGGCTTTATTTTTAACGTTGTTTACCCCATCTTGGATAGATTTAGCAATATCATTATTGCCACTATCAGAAGTATTTCCTTCGGCTAAACTTGACGCATCCTTAACACCAAAACTAGTAGCTTTGGTGTCTGGTAAAATATTCGACATTTCATTCTTAAATAACGTCGACATACCATTCTCATTGGCACCAGATAAGAAGTGATCCTTGTCAGTATTATCGTAACCCATCCAACTAGCGACTACGACATCGGGCGTGTACCCTATCATCCACTGATCCTTAGTACCAGCATAACCATAAGATTCAGGAACTTCAGTACTACCAGTCTTACCCGCAATTTGATAACCAGCCGGTTTAGCAAGTTTACCAGTACCTTCATTGTAGACACCAAGCATCATACTAGTCATTTCTTTAGCAGTATTCTTACTGATAATTTGCTTTGTCGAACTGTTTGTATTATTAACCAACACAGTACCAGTTGAATCGACGACTTTAGTAATAAAGTGTGTATCAGAAAGTTTTCCTTCATTAGCAAAGGCAGTATATGCTCGTGCCATTTGAAGTGGTGAGACACCTGTTTCCAAACCACCCAATGCTAAGGCGAGATTTTGATCATTCTTATGTACTTTGATACCAAAGTTTTCAACTGAATTGACACCTTTTTTGACGCCAATTTTATCTAACAGAGCTACAGCTGGAACATTTTCACTTTGATACAAAGCCTTGTACATTGGTAATGTATCTTGATAAATTCCGTCTGCATTAGTTGGTGTATATTTATTTTTACCAAAACTAGTGATTTTATCAGGTAACTCTGAATCATAACTGTAACCATTTTCAATTGCTGGCGTATAAACGGCTAATGGTTTAATTGTCGAACCAGGTTGCCGCCTCATTTGTGTAGCTCGATTAAAGCCACGGAATGTGTGATCGCCACGACCACCAACGACCGCTAAAATCCCACCATTTTTAGGATCAACAGCAACTGAAGCACCCTGAACCTTGGTTCCATCGGCGGAATTGCTTGGGAACAAGTAACTATTGTCAAACGACGTCTGCATTGAACTTTGAATTTTCTGATCCAAAGTCGTATAAATTTTATAGCCCTTATTCAAAATATCATCTTCTTTAAGACCATACTTATTAACAGCTTCGTCAATAACGGCATCAAAGAAATATGGATACTTGTAAGAACTACCAACTTCATAATTGTCATTCAAAGCAATTGCGGTATTCTTATAATAAGTGGCTTGTGAAGACGTCAATTTATTATTTTCAACCATCAAGTCTAAAACCAAATTTCGACGTGCCGTTGAATTACTCATACTGTCAATTGGATTGTAATTATTTGGTGCTTTTAAAATACCGGCTAAGTCAGCTGCTTCAGCAGGATTCAGTTCAGAAGCATTTTTACCGAAGTATTTCTCGGAAGCATCCTGAACACCCCAGACTCCGTTACCAAAGTAAGCATTATTCAGATACATAGTAATAATTTCCTTTTTTGAATAAACTCGATTAATTTCAATCGATAAGAAAAGTTCTTCACCTTTTCTAGCCAAGGTTTGTTTCTGAGTCAAAAGTGAATTTTTAGCTAACTGTTGTGTTAATGTGCTACCACCACCGGAAATACCGTGATGAATAACGTATCCAAGCGCTGCTCTAGCGTACCCTTTAATACTGAATCCCGGATTGGTCCAAAAAGTTCGATCCTCAGTCGAAGTTACCGCATTCTGAATATTTTTAGAAATTTTATCATAACTAACGTAAGTACCCTTATTAGCATATAATTGACCGGCGTCATCGCCGTCTTTATCTAAAATAGTCGTCTTCGTTTGCAACGATGATTGTAAATCGTCCACGTTGCTCGTCTTAGCCTTGTATGTCCAATAACTACTCAAGACCAAGATCAATGTCAAAACAAGCAAGATCAACCATCTTGTAAGCTGATATCTCTTCCAATATTTTTTTATAAAAGACCAAGCAACTAGTAATTTAGGCTTAAGCCAAGCCCAAAAAACATTGTTATTATTCATTGTTTAAATACCTCTGTATAAGAACAAATTTTATCACATTATGTTGAGATTTAAAAAAGTTGTTTAAAAAGGGCCGTCTCCAGAGCTGGGAGTATTCACCTGCTGTGCGGACCGGTCCGAGCCAAAGTACGGTCTCGGGCCTCGGTTGGAAGCCTTGCACAAACCGCAAGTCTTCCAACACGTCCAGTGATGTAAGAGCTAAAGCTCTAACATCACTCTCACTGCTGGTGAATACTCCCAGCTCTTCCGACTAGTTGTTCTCTATTAATTTATTATTAAAAATATGAAGTTATACTTCTGTGATTCTTTCAATAATGTTTTTGCAGAATTAAAATGCGTATTATTAAAAAATTAATAATCGCATGTCTAGTCAGAAGAACTGAAAAATATTTGTGGACAGTGGAAGTGGTAGATACTTACAGTTTGTGCAAGGATTCAAACCGAGTTTCAAAACGCGTCTACTTTTTGACTCAGACTGGTCCGCACAGCCAATGAATATTTCTCTGCTCTGGGGACGACATAATATATTCACCCGAGGAGTCCTAAAATGTACCAGAAAATCATTACATATCATCGTGAAAACCATGAAAGCTTGACCATTCGAGAACTTTTGAAAAAATGGCTAATTCCAAAAAAGTGGCAGCATTTTTTCCGCATTCAAGAGGATGTGCTTATCAATGGTCAATATCATTCCTTTAACACTATTGTCCACGATTTAGATGTCATAACTTTGAACTTTAATTTTCCACCTCGGACTGAGCAACACTACTTGCCCGGGCATGACCCAATCGAGGTTGTCTACGAGGATGAAGATATTATCGTTGTCAATAAGGCTGCCGGTAAGAAAACCCATCCGAATTTGGCAACTGAGGATGACTCTTTAATGAATGATGTTGAAGCTTATCTTAAAGATGGTCATCCCTACATGGTTCATCGAATCGATATGGAAACCTCTGGCTTAGTTTTGATAAGTAAAACTCCTTATTTGGTTCCAATATTTAATCGCCAACTAAGTAGCAAAACACTTCATCGTGAATACTTAGCCTTAGTTAATCTTGACGCCCCTATTGAGGATTCTGGTACGATAAATCAACCAATTGGTCAGGATCCCACGGATGTTCGTAAACGTATGGTTACTGCTGACGGTTTGAATGCCACAACTAATTATCAAGTTATTGAAAGAAATTCTGAATTTGCACTGTTAAAATTAAATTTATTGACCGGTCGAACTCATCAATTACGTGTTCATTTGGCATATAACCATTGGCCAATCGTAAATGATGTGCTCTATAATCCGCACGAAAAAGCTGGAAACTTATTCTTATTTGCACACAAATTGACATTTAGCCAACCTTTTACCGACAAAAGAAAAATTATCCAAGCAAAATTGCCCGAAAATATGTATAATTTAATATGTGCTATTTTAAAGCAACCAAAAAGCTCACCTAATCCCGACAATTAGGTGAGCTCTTCTTTTATATTCAGAAAGAAGTTTTAGGAGTGATTTTTTGACTTTTTCTGAGCTGGCTGTAATTAAATCACTGACATAACTAGTTTAATAACCGCCCCGACAGCGATTAATAAAATATATGTTACGGAGAATTTACTTACAGCTTTGATTACTAAAGGATACGTTTTTGTCTTAACTTGTTCCTTCAGATAAGGACGAATATCGTCCCAGATATTTGGATAAAGTAGCACGATTAACAGTGTAATGCAAGGTACTACTTTTAAAATAGCTAGAATTGGAACTAGCAGGAAGGCTAAGGACCAACTAGCTTTGAACAAACTTAATGCATTGGCTTTTCCTACTTTACTAACCAATGTGTGACGACCATTTTTAACGTCTGCTTCTAGATCACAAGTTCCATTACTCAACTCCGCACAGAAGAATGCGAATGTATTGGGCAAACAGATTATGATTACCGAAATGGCAGTACTAGAATCAAACTTAGCTGTTCCGACAAGCCCTAGATAGGAGTAGGCCGTTGGAACTAGCTGGCTTATGGCAATAGCCACCGCTGCTTCCCCAAACATTGTTGAGTTCAGCGGCTTAGGACCTGCTGAGTATAACAAACCGATCAAAACTCCTGCGACCCCGATCGCCAAAGTAATCCAACCTGTTCGATATACCAGATAAGCCCCAATAATTAATGGAAAAATGGCCAAACCGTACATCCATTTTCTGACTATTGCCAATGATTCGCGATTAATACCAATGGTACTAATCTTTTCACGATACTCTTCATTAGTTGAATTTTTATAATCCATATAATTATTATGAAAATTAATAAATAAATGAATAAAGAATACAACGACAAAGCCTAAGAGTCCGTATAAGAAATTAAAGGTTCCATAATTCAGATAAGAAAAACCTATTGCCAGTAACAACCATGCTAAGTCTAGCGTGGTTGTTTTTATTTCTGATAGTTCGCTGAAAAGTTTTCTATCCAAACCGATTCACCCTACATTTCTTCTGGAGCTTTAACACCTAATAATCCTAATGACATTTGAAGAACAATTGAAACTGACTTAACTAATGCAAGTCTTGCTTTCAAGCCTTCGTCATCAGATAAAATTTTGCTGTGTGCGTAATATTGATTGAAACTCTTAGCTAACTTCAAAACATACTTAGCAACAACTGATGGTTCGTAATCCTTAGCGGCACGTTCCACAATGTTAGGGAAGTTTTGAAGCATCTTGATAGTGTCCCAAGCTTCTGGATCAGTAACAGACAAGTCTTTAGCATTGCTGTAATCAACATTCCCAGCTTTTCTCAAAATACTTAATGCACGAGCATTTGTATATTGAACATAAGGACCAGTTTCACCTTCAAAACGAACAACTTCTTCAAGATTAAAGTCAAAACTATCACGACGATCATTCTTCAAATCATGGAAGACAACCGCACCAACACCAACTGCTTCAGCAACGGCATCTTTATTCTTAAGATTTGGATTCTTTTCTTCAATTTGTTTCTTAGCAAGGTTAACAGCATCGTTTAGCACATCATCTAACAAGATAACATTCCCTTTACGAGTTGAAAGTTTCTTGCCACCAGTTGTGATCAAACCAAATGGGATGTAATCAATATCGTCTGACCAGGCGTAACCCATCTTCTTTAAAACAATCTTTAATTTAGTAAAGTGCTCTGCTTGTTCACTACCAACAACATAAAGTGATTTAACGAAGTCAAAAGTATCTTTACGGTACTTAGCAGCAGCCAAGTCACGAGTGATGTAAAGTGTTGCACCATCAGTCTTCTTGATCAAAGCTGGTGAAAGATCGTATTCTGATAAATCAACGATCTCAGCACCACGGCTTTCTTTAAGAAGGCCCTTTTCTTCAAGTGTATCAACGATAGCATCCATCTTGTCATTGTAGAATGATTCACCAGTGAAGTGATCAAATTGAACATCAAGACGATCATAGATTGTTTGGAATTCCTTCAATGAAAGTTCCTTGAACCATGACCAAAGTGAAAGTGCTTCTTCGTCACCATCTTCCATCTTCTTAAACCATGCACGAGCCTCATCGTCAAGTTCTGGTTTATCTTCAGCTTCCTTGTGGAAACGAACATAGTATTTCAAAAGATTGTTGATTGGATCAGCTTCAACTTCTTCAACTGAACCCCAAAGTTTGTAACCAACGATCAACTTACCAAATTGAGTTCCCCAGTCACCTAAGTGATTGATTTTTACTGGTTGATAATTTAATTTTGTAATG
The DNA here is from genome assembly GCF_005404815.1 of Companilactobacillus huachuanensis. Taxonomy (GTDB): domain Bacteria; phylum Bacillota; class Bacilli; order Lactobacillales; family Lactobacillaceae; genus Companilactobacillus; species Companilactobacillus huachuanensis. The sequence goes on along the minus strand of NZ_BJDF01000015.1, from coordinate 75,688 downwards.
ATTTTAGCAATTGAGTTACCAATAACAGTTGAACGTAAGTGTCCCATTGACATTGGTTTAGCGATATTAGGTGATGACATATCGATAGGAACATTACGTCCCTTACCGTCATCAGCATTACCAAATTCATCTTGTTTAGTTAAAACTTCATGTAGCACGCTGTTTGAGAAAGCTGCTTTATCTGAGAAGAAATTAATGTAGGCACCAGTGTTAACGACTTTTTCAAAACCAGTCGTGTCGATTTTGCCAACCAAATCTTCAGCAATCATATTAGGTGCTTTGTGCAATGTCTTTGCCAAAATAAATGTTGGGAAGGCATAGTCACCAAGATCTGAAGTCTTAGGCTTCTCAATCAAGTTTGAAACTTGTTCCTCTGTAATGTCTTCTGGTAAAACCTTAACTAGTGTATCTACTACTTGTTGTTTAAAATCCATATTTTCCTCCTTTAGATAAAAAAAACGCCTCTCTCAATAAACAGTTGTTCATTGAAAGAGACGAGATTTCCCGCGGTACCACTCTAATTGATTAATATCCACTCATTAATTGAATTATTTAATTTTATTAAGACGGGTGCGACTTGATCTTCGAAATAGCTAACTCTCACCAATGCTTAGCCTCGCTTTAAATCTTATGATCAATTAATCCCTCTTTTGCATGAGTATGATAGCATATAACGCCATCAATAACAATAATTATTTAATATATGCCGTCTCCAGGGTAGAGAATATTCACCTGCTATGCGGAACGGCCCGAGCCAAAATGCGGTCTCGGACCTCGGTTTGAATCCTTGCACAAACCGCAAGTATCCAAACTCGCCCGGTGGTGTAATGGCTAAAGCCATAACGCCACTCCCACATCTGGTAAATATTCTCTACCCTTACGACTAATTTCTTTTAATAAACTAATTCATAGTAATATTTAGTTAATATCATTGTCTGATACTTAATGTCAATCAATTACTCTCAAAAAGGCTTGATAAACCAATCTAAGACGTTTTCTAGATACAACGATAATTAGAAAAAATAACAACAAATTTGATATTTAAGAGCTACAGCTCTGGAGACGGAATATCTAACTGCCACATTACGTTATTTATGAATAACTGTTCCCTTTTTACCTGCAATAATTTCTTTAACATCATCCAAAGCACCGATAACGGCTGGTTTGCCTGTTGCTTTAACAAAGGCAACTGCAGCTTGAACTTTAGGCATCATACTTCCCTTAGCAAATTCGTCATTATCAATATGTTTTTGAATATCGTCGGCAGCTACGTCAAAAATTTCTTCTTGATTAGGCTTGCCAAAGTTATAAAATACTCCCCCCACAGAAGTCAAAATAATCAATTGATCCGCATCAACTAATTGAGCAATCTTTGAGGCACCAAAATCTTTATCAATTACGGCTTCTTTACCGATTAAACGGTCGCCATCTTTCACTACTGGAATACCGCCACCACCGGCAACGATAGGAATAACGCCCGCTTTTGAAATAGCTTCAATTGCTGGATATTCATTGATCTCAACCGGCTTTGGTGATGGAACTACACGTCTGTAACCACGGCCTGAATCTTCAACAATTGTCCAATCTGGATGATCTGCTTGAAGGCCTGAAACCTCATCTTCTTTATAAAATGGTCCGATTGGCTTTGTTGGATCTTTAAAGGCTGGGTCATCTTTATCAACAATTGTTTGGGTGATCAAAGTCACAACTTGCTTATTAATATCATTTTTAAGCATGACTTCTTTCATTGAATTTTGGAACCAATAACCGATACTTCCTTCAGTCATGGCTCCACATGTATCAAGTGGCAATGCTGGATTCTTCACACTATCAGCTGCTGCTTGTTGCAACAATAGGTTACCAACTTGAGGACCATTACCATGTGTAATAATCAAATCTTTGTCACTCTTCACGAATTCAACAAGTGATTCACAAGTCTTCTTCACAGCTGCCTGTTGAGCTGTTGCACTTGCGTCTGTACTTAAAATAGCATTACCACCTAAAGCAACCACAATACGTTCTTTTGTCATAATCGTTTTCTCCTCAGAATAAGCGAATTTATTTTTAATTGTCTTGTAAATATGCTCCTAAAACTTCTAACCCTTTGGTAAGTGTTGCGTGCGGTGCACAGTAACCTAACCTTGCATAGCCGGGTACATCGAATGCTTCACCTGGGACAAGTAGGACCCCAGTATCTTTTAATAAATCACGGCAAAATTCTAAGCTTGATTTCTTCGTGTCTAATTTAACAAATGACGTCGACACACCATTTGGGAAGACACAGCTAACCTTGGGAGTCTCCTCCACCCAGTTTTTGAAATAAGCTAAATTACCTAACACGATCCTCTTATTACGTGCCAAAATCTTATCCCTATTTTCTAATACTAAACAGGCCATTTGGTCGTTGAAAACACCGGAACAGATCATCGTATAGTCACGATATTTTCGAAAAATATCGGCTATTTCACTATTAGTAGCCGTCCAACCAACACGAATTCCGGGCATGGAGTACGTTTTAGACAACGAATTTGTCGAAATACCTTTTTTATAAAGATCAACAATCGGTGCATAATCAACTGATTCGTCGAATGGTAAGTAAACCTCATCTACTAAAATATAAGCACCAACTTCTTTGGCAATTGCGACAACTTGTTCCAGAAATTTCCTATCCAAAATTGTTCCAGTTGGATTGTTAGCATTATTGATACAAATCATTTTAGTATTAGGGCGAATCAATCTTTTTAATTCTTCAATATCTGGATACCAATTCTTTTCTTCACGTAATTTCCAAAAGCTAACATCAGCCCCTAATGATCTCGGGATATCGTAGAGTTGCTGATAACTTGGATAAACGCTGATGACATGGTCACCTGGTTCGATCAGTGAATAAATTGCTAAGAGATTGGCACCGGTAGCACCATTTGTCTGCAGAATATTATCGGGGTCAACATTCTGATACATTTGGCTAATTCCTTTTTTAAACGTTGGTGAACCTTCGATCCATCCATAATTCATTTTCTGTTCATCAAGTTGACCGTAGATATCAGCTTGAGTTAAATTTTGAAGTTCATTCATCGAAAATGAAGTGATCGTGCTTTGAGCTAAATCATATTTAGCTTCTCGTTCGTGGACATTTAACCACTCTTCAACGCCAAATCCGGCTATTTTCATTTCAAACACTTCCTAGATTTTAATTGCTCCCGTTGCGACCATGAAAATACTTATAATTGCGAAAATAACAATCATAATTGACCACATAATTTCCGAATTTGTTAGCTTTCCACCGTCTAAGTTGTAATCTTTCTTAGCTCGATAATAGAAATAAATCCCTGGTAAATAACCAATACAGACTAACATCAAGAAATGTAGACCTGCTAAAACGATGGCAATTACTTGAAAAGCAGCTGCGAAGATACCGATCCAAAGTTGTTTCATATCTTTATTTTGGAGTGAAAATTTGATTTGGTATAAACCAACGAAGATATAGCAAACGACGATAGCTGCCGTACAAAGTGAAAGCGCAAAGTTATAAGCCTCCTTAGAGAACAATAGAACAACTAGGAAAACTTGAATCAATGAAGCTGTTAACACCAATGAAAAGGTTGGTGCACCATTCTTATTTTTTTTACCAAATGAAGCTGGCAAGAGTTTGTCTTCAGCCATCAACATTGTCGTATCAGCTGGTAGCATTGTCCATGACAACCAAGCTCCAACGATTGCAACCACTAGACCAACGCCGATGAAAACGCCACCCCATTTTCCAACCATTTCCTGAAAAATATAAAGCATGGCTGGTTGATCCATTCGAGCTAACTCGCTCTGTGACAAGTAACCATATGGCAAAACTGATGCTAAAACATAAATAACTAATAAACTGACGATTCCAATGATAGTAGCTTTTCCGGCGTCATTCTTATCTTGAGCACGTGATGACAACATACTTGCTCCTTCAACACCTACGAAAACCCACATCATAATCATCAAACAAGACCTAAACTGTCCACTAACACTGGTATTTCCAGCCACCCCAGAGGCCACGTTGGACCAGAAGTGAGCTGTGAAGATACCACCTTTGAAAACAAAAATCCCTACAATGATAAATGCAAACAACGGAATCAGCTTGCAGATCGTAATGACCGTATTCATTGCCGCAGCTGATTCAACACCTCGATTAACAATAAAGGTCAACATCCAGGAAACGATACTCGCAAAGATTACCGACGGAATGTTTTGTCCACCTTTAAAAATTGGGAAGAAATAACCTAACGAACTCATTAAAACGGTCGCAAAGGCCACGTTTCCAAGCCACGCACTCAACCAATATCCCCATCCACTGACAAAGCCAGCAAAATTTCCAAATCCTGCTTGTGCATAAGCTTGAATTCCTTCTGATTCGGGTTGCTTCAGTAAAAGATTATTGAGCGATAAGGCCAACATCATAATACCGAATCCAACCACCAACCATGCTAGTAAAACCGGACCAGGGGCAGCACCACCTGCTAGTGAGCTTGTTAAGGTAAATACACCTGAGCCAATGGAACTCGTAACAACAGTTGCTGTCAGAGCTCCTAGTGATAGACCCTTTTTTTCTTCCATACTAATCATTCCTTTTTAAAAAATTCAGAATGAAAAAAGGGCCAACCATTATATGATTAGCCCCTTCTCCAATAACTGATTAAACCTTAGGGATGAACAAGTTACCTAGAGTTGCTGCCATAATGGCTTTAATGGAGTGCATTCTGTTTTCAGCTTCTTCAAATTGACGTGCATATTTGCTTCTGAAGACTTCGTCTGTTACTTCCATTTCATTTAGACCATATTTAGCCTTGATGTCTTGTCCATATTTTGTATTTGTATCATGGAAAGCAGGTAGACAGTGCATGAAGATGATTTGGTCATCTGGTTGACCTGTCTTCTTGATCATATCCATGTTTACTTGATATGGCTTGAGTAATTTAATTCTTTCGTCCCATTGACTTTCTTCACCCATTGATACCCATACGTCAGTATAGATAACGTTAGTGCCTTTAACACCTTCTTCAATGTTGTCAGTAATCATGAACTTGCTACCTGATTTGTCAGCATATGCTTGAGCTGTATCGATAACACTTTGTTCTGGGAATAATTCCTTAGGAGCAACGATATGGATATTTACACCCAACATTGAACCTGTAACTAAGAAACTGTTGGCCATATTGTTACGACCATCACCAACGAATGTCAAAGTCTTTCCTTTAATGTCGCCGAAAGTTTCTTTCATTGTCATAAAGTCAGCCAACATTTGTGTTGGGTGCCATTCATCAGTCAAACCATTCCATACAGGAACGCCTGAGAATTTAGCAAGTCCTTCAACGGTCTTTTGTGAGAATCCACGGAATTCGATACCATCGAACATACTACCAAGTACACGACCAGTATCTTCAACACTTTCCTTGCTTCCAAGTTGGATATCATTTGATCCTAAGAATTCTGGATGTGCACCTAAATCAATAGCTGCAGTTGTGAAAGCTGAACGTGTACGTGTTGAATTCTTTTCGAATAACAATGCAATGTTCTTGCCTTCTAGATAATGATGAGGAATACCCTTCTTCTTGAGGGCCTTTAAATGTAGTCCGAAATCAATTAAATATTCTAATTCTTCGGGTGTGTAGTCCTTTTCTGCTAAAAGACTTCTACCTTGAAATACTGAAGTTTCTTTACCTTTATAATCCAAAATCATTCCTCCTAGTGAGTATTAGAATTAGTTTATCACTTAGTTCTAATTATATTAAAACTATTTTAAGTCCTCACGAACTAATGGCATACTCATACAACGAGGGCCCCCACGACCACGTGATAATTCACTTGATACTGTCTCCAATACCTTCAAGCCGTGTTGTCTAAGAATTTCGTTAGATACGTAGTTTCTATCATAAGTAACTACGACACCTGGTGCGATTGCCAAAGTGTTAGAACCATCGTTCCATTGTTCTCTAGGTGCAATGATTGGATCACCGTTACCTGTTGGAATCAAGTCAAGGTCATCTAGGTTAAGTACCTTCTTTAGTACACCCTTCAAGTCTTGACTGTGTTCCATAGTCAAATCACCATCTTTAGTTGGATGGATCGTCCATGTATCAATCTTGCCACCTTCGCCAAGAATACCTGGGTGAACTGTAAATTGATCATAGTTGATCATTGTAAATACAGTGTCCAAATGCATCATAGCGTGGTTATGTGGAATTCTGATAGCAACAACTGTATCGTATGTGCCTTCAGCAAAGAGATTTCTAGCAATATCTTGAATAGCAGTTGCTGATGTTCTTTGAGAAACACCAATTGCTAAGACATGATCACTAAGTACTAATTCGTCTCCACCTTCGATACGGTGTGTGTGGTTTCTGTCGCGCCATACATGTAATCCTTTGTCAGCAAAACGTGGGTGATGATCAATAATAGCTTCCATAAACATTGATTCACGTTGTCTTGCAGCGAAAGTCATATGGTTAATACTTAATCCTTCACCAATTGAAGCTGCCGGATCTCTAGTGAAATAGAGGTTTGGCATAGGATCCATGAAGAATGGATAATCTGAGTCTTCAGCGGCACTGACAAGGTCTGTCGGGGTAAAGTCAATGTCATTCTTACGAACACCGATCATCAATTGATTTACTAAAGCTGGTGTGTCGAGACTCATCAAGAATTCCTTCAATGCGTCATGATCGGCACCAGTAGCATAATCAGATTCACGAAGCATCTTTTCAACGAAAGCATCTTTGATGTTTCCGGCATCGATAGCCTCGGCTGCTAAATCATCAAGATAAAGGACTTCTGTTCCGTTATCTCTCAAAATCTGTGCAAAGTTATCATGTTCCTTTTGGGCAATTGGTAAATATGGGATGTCATCGAACAATAGTCGGGGCATTGTGTCGGGTGTAATGTTTTCAACTTCCTGTCCTGGACGTTTCAACATCACTACATCTAATTTCCCAATTTCTGAAGTAACATGGATTGGTTTTGTCATAAAAAATCACTCCTTAATTTTGAATTCCGTTACCGACATCTACTATATCGGACAGGTATATCTTTTGCAAGCGGTTTCATAACTAATTTACTCCATGATATATATATTTTAATTTTACAATCAACCACGATTGGCGCCATATCTGACAAGGGATAGAACTAATTAAAAAATTTTTAATCAAAAATAAATTTTTAAAATACGTAAAATAGCAGACAAAATATTGCAAGTGCTTTCTGAAATAAGCCAATTTACAATATTTTGCGCAATAAAAAAATCAAAATAGAATCAAAAAAAGACCATTCATAAAAATAATTGAATGGCCTGGATGAATTTATTTTTCTAAATTGCCGATATTGTAAGATTTATTTGCTTCAATTACTTATTAAAAAAAGATTATCGTTTTATAAGCCTATTCTTATTTGAAAGTTGAGTACAAAAAAAGAGCGACAATTACTTGTCGCTCCTTACATTACATTATTTACCGTTCTTTTGAACAGCCTTAACTGCTTGCTTGTGTGTACCGTTGTATAATTTCCATTTTTTGCCATCAGGAGTTTTGATAGTTGTTTTGCCAACCTTAACGAAAGTCCAGTTGTTGAAGTCAGGTTCTCTCATAACTCTGAAACCGTCGATCTTAAACTTCTTGGGATCTTTCTTGTACATAACTAACTTAGATTTCTTAAAGTCAGAAATAACTGTCTTTGAACCATTTTTTGCGACACGAACAAATTGAACTGTCTTGTGATCCTTACCAGTAAAGAACGTTAAGTATTCATCCTTGTTCCCGTCACTTACACCAACGTAATCGTGATTCTTTATTTCAGCTTTTGTAATCTTTTTAGCAGAATGTTGTTCTACTTGTTTAGTACTGTTTGTATTTGAGCAACCAGTAGCAACTGTAGCAAAACCACCCATTAATGAAACAGCGGCCAATAAAGTAACCAATGTTTTTTTCATTATAATCTTCTCCTTGAAGCAATTTATTGATAGAAATCTATCACCACTCTTGATTTTATGGTAATGAAAACCAAAAATCAATTTATATTGTAAATTAGCAGAACAATTTTAAATAAACTTTATCTTTTTGAAACAAAATATTGTATAATAAAAGGGTTATGAAATGCGAACTTAGTCTAATGGTAAAATACGAGCTTCCCAAGCTAGTGTCGCGAGTTCGATTCTCGTAGTTCGCTTATAGAGTTTCTTATGGTTTGTTATGTGTTCCAAAACGTTGGTATATCGGCATTTTTGATTTTAAAGTTACTATGTATTATGAATATTTGTGACTTATTGGAGCCACAAGAGAGCCACAGAACAATAAAATAAATGGAACGTGGGAGCCGTTCTTAGTGCTAGTCATAATTGACTAGCACTTTTTTTATGCAAGAAAATTATTTTATTAATATTTAAAAATTTCCAAATCCACATTCAAATTAACACTCCAACATTTCCCATCTGGAAACGGAATACTCAATTGGCTCTTTAATGCGCGGTAAAACAACTAATCCCTTTTCGGAAAAGTTTTTCAAAAAAAGTATCCAATTCTTCAACACTCATTTCAGGATGGCTCAGCCAGTACTTCACTAATCCCAATAAGGCTGATGAAATATATTGTGCCAATAATTCCTTCTGTCTGCTGTCCAATCCATTAAAACGATGAGAATCCTCAATCGTCTTTAAACCTTTAGCAGTTAAAAAATTGACAAAATTATCATAAAACTTTGAATCTCCATTAGGACTCAATAAAATAGTAATTATAGCACGCTTTTCATTAACCGATTCCAAGACCTTCAAAACATGAGACCTATCATCTGCTTCATTAATTCCGCATTGATCAATCTTATCCAATCCATTTAAAATATCATTTTCAATTGCTTCCAAAATGGCCAATTTATTAACGTAATGACGATAAACTGTCGTTCGATTTATTTTGCTGTACTCAGCAATTGCCATGATTGTGATTTCTTCCAAACTCTTTTCCTTCATTAACACCAATAAGGCCGTTTGAATTTTTTCATCCGTATTATTCATACTCGTCTCCTCTGCAACAAGTTCAACTAGTTTGTGGCTTGAAAATATTTCCTTATTTTCTACTATTTTGAGAACGAATACAATACGGTTTTTGAATTAAAAATAATGTAATTAAATGTATTTTATTATGGATTTATTTTTGATTTGAATCATAAATATTCAACAATTATATTGCTAAGTCACAGATTGATAGTGTTTCAGAAGTGGTCTGCTTAACTCCAATTCTATGGTCAATTAATACTTACAACATTTAGCCACACATAAAAAAAAACGACGTAGAATCCAAAATTAAAATTGGCTTCTGCGTCGTTTTTACCATAATGATAAAATTTGAACATGTATTTGTTCGATCTTCTAAATAAACTTTAATTAAACCATCTTTAATTTCCCGACAGCCTCTTCAATTGTTTTACCATCAGCAAAAACATGAGTGTTTTTATCTTCAACAGTAAACAACTGAGATTTTGTATTTAATTCTACACGATACTTCATTTGTCTACCTCCCCATTAATTATTTCTTTATATCTGCTCAACGGATAATAAATGAAAGTATATTCTTTATTTATTAAAATGCAAGCCCTTTCTTTTTAATAATTATTCCCCAAAAAGACTTTTTGGGTGGCAAATTTTTGTAATTCCCGCTATACTCTAAGTACAGAAATTAAGGAGAAGATGCAAAATGAAGAACATGTCCAAAAAAGAATATCCGTCGTGGAACCCTCGTAAACGGGGGCATAACACAGTTGAATTTAATAGACCAGATAAATGGTACGAATGGTCGGCCATTCTGGATGTTATCTTTTTTGCGATTTTTTTACTTATCATCAATCATTAAAGAGAGTATGACCAATTAAGGTCAACTTTCGAGCATTAAATAGGCACCGTAAATCCGATTCTGGATTTACGGTGCCTATTTGTTTTAATCGAAAAAAATTGTGCTTTGGTCTACACATCATACTGAGTTTCACGTATTCCAGCATTCATTAAATCATATGGAGTTTTCATTGTTTCGCCATCCCACGAGGCAATTCCAACTACCATCGAGATTGCCATTGTATTCAAAGAAATGTCAGCTTTAACATTTTTCTCAAAGCCCTCTTTAATTCTCTGAGTAGCAATTCCAGCACCTTTGCTATTAGTATATAAAAGTATCGCCCATGTGGGATCCTCATTATTTAATAAATAAGTAATATCATTAGTTCTAGTTTTCTCTTTAATCGAATCCGTAGTCAATTTTAACAAATGTTGGAGCTGATTCGATCCCATCATCCTTTTCAAATCATCATAGTAACGTATTTTGATTATGGCAGTTGTCACAGGAATTTCAAAACGACGATTGGTTTCTGCAAATACGGCTATATCCTCAATGTAAGCCACTGTAGTACGCAAATTCGTTTGCTCATCAAATGCACCACGCTCAATTAAAGCTGTCCGTAGCTCACCATTAGACTTTTGCAAAGCTATTTGATTCTTGGTCATCTCATAAAGTGCTAATGAAAGTAAGATTGGAGCTACCATCCAAAAGCTTAATTGCCAAGGAATTGCAGTTGTCTTATTCAAATATTGATAAATCATCACTACGGCTTGAATGGCAATAAAAGTCAGATTGGAAATCAAACTTGGTAAAATACCAAAAAAATAAGTCATCATCAATAATCCGATAGTACAGAACAAATAAATTATATTAAGAAAAATGTTCCCACTCAAAGACATCAATATTGCCGTTGCTCCAAATAGCGCCAAAAACATTAATAAACCAATGTCAGCAAAGAGGGAGTTTCTTTCATCTTTATTTTCCACTTTTATTCCCTCCGTTATTTATGCTCTGTTTTCTAAGAGTCAAGAAAATGCCTATACCTATCATGATTAACGCCACAATAGCGAATCCTAAATAAATTAATAATTGGGAATTACGGTTAACAAAATTTTTAGTGTCGAGTGATTTATCAATTGCTTTGTTCTTCTTAAAGCGATAACTATAATGTGCATTATTGGCATCCACTATAATTGCATCGCCATTATACTGTTGGATATTCTTCTGAAAATTAATTTGCGTTGAAGCTAAATATGTAGCTTTGGAACTAGGACCAGTTACAACTAAGAGACCTTTTTTATCATTATACGGAGACCTTAATAATTGATCCGTTCCGATAGTTTTACCATAATCCTTTTCAATGCTTAATTTTTCGTTGGAAATTATTCTATTAAAACTATTCGAATACTTAAAGTATAGTTTCGAGTTCAGTGACTTAACCATTGGATTATTTTCTGGCGACCCGACAACGATTACATTACTATTTCTCAAAACATTCTTAGATGGCGTGCCGGTATAGAACTGAATCTTTCCGGTATTACTTTTCGAAAAATTACCAATTAAGTTAAAGATGTTCGTTAATGTTTGAAAATCATAATTATTTAATTTTTTCGGAATAACAACTGCCAGATTATCGTAAGTTTGATTGTTGATAAATAGTGTTGGGTAGTTACTAAATAATAAATCATTCCCACGCTCAGACTTAACATAGATGCTGGATTGTGGTTCTACTTGAGCCCAAGGAGTGTCAGCATTATCAGACGTATTTTGATCGAGCATTTCCAAATCAAACGCTATTCTAACTTGAAAACTGTTTCCTAGAGCAATACCACGAGGGACACTGATAGTCATAGTATCACCATCCGCTTTTTCGGAACTCAATTTCTTACTGCCAACAATCGTGTTATTGACATATACCGTAGCTAGAGCTCGATTAAAATTCAAATTTTTGCTATAACGAAACTTTAATTTAATCAATGAATCATTAATATTAGTATGATCATTCGGTAAAGTTATAAAGTAACTGGTTTCACGATGTCCTGCTCCTTGAACGTTATCTTCAGAACTAGTCAATTGATAATGCCCATTATCATGTAAGGACGAGGTAAACGTATCCGTAGTCTCATCCACTGATTCTGTTGACTTATCTGTTTCATTCATTAACTCTTCATTTGCCACAAAACGAGCTGCTTTTTTAACAAGGATCCCGTTTGGGCCGTAACAATTAAATAGTACCGATCATTAGTGTAATAAGTTTTGATAACAGCTTGATTCTTAACATCATTTTGACTGACTTGTTTCTTTAAATTTTCTGGCAATTTACTATACTTTGCCACCACCATCAGATAATCATTCTTGTTAGGATGCATGTTATTCATTTTTACAACATGAACTTGATCGTTATCAGTTGAAATCACACGTGATTCGCCTGAAAGAGCAATCATACTTGCAGTCAATTCATCATTGCTTGGGTTATTGCTAGTCACAATCTTAGAATGCTGAAATGAAACAGTATCTTGCCCTGAAAAATGATGATAGAAAGAATGTAAAGTATTTTCAGCAGGTTTTAATGAGTACACAAAATTTATATTCGACCCCTGATTAATCGTCAACCAATTTGCAGGTGTTTGCTGTAACTGATAATTTTTGTCACCATCTTGATTTAAAACTTGACCATTAATTTGAATCTTATTAGTGCCACTTAATAGATTTAGCGGTATCTCAATTTGTTGCGACTGAGAACCTGTTTCATCCTTAGGTCTAAAAGAATCAAACTTTACCCCATTAATTGAAACAGTGATATCTGAAGTTTGTCTTGAAGCCAATTGAGAAATTTGAAAATTAAGATTAAATGTAGCCTTCTTAATGTCCCAATAATCCATCTTTGTAAAATACATATTAGACTGAACAGATTTCCCCGATAGAGTTGTCGTTTCATTCTGAAAGTCTTGAACATATGTATATTCGTCAGCTGCATGAACAACATTACTTTGAGAAAGAAAGCTTAAACATCCCAAAATAAACAGTAAGCTCACGTAAATAAACTTATTGATACCGTTTGGTCTTATACCATTTTGCTTGTTTATGAAAGACTTGTTCACGAATATACCCCACCATTCCGTATGCCGCTACTGCTAGCCACATTTGACTATAAACTAAGTACATAAAAATTATTAATAAGAAATTTCCAAAAGTTAATTCACCTTTTTCAGTGGTAATTGTTAAAAAGGTACTTGCTACAAACATGACAACTGCAAAAAGCCATAATGAATTACTAAATCCTTGTAAATCAGAATGGGCCACTCCTGCAACTGACAACACAAAAACTGTATCTGATAATATCAATGAAGTCATCAGTAAAAAGTAAACTGACAAAAAGTATAGCAAGTCAAATCTAATAGGTCGTCCCTTTTTTTGAAATAAGAGTTTGGCATTTTTTACAATTACATAAATATTTCCTTCGACCCACCGTTTACGTTGATGAAACCAAACATCGAGCGTTTGTGGTTCTTGTTCCCACGTTACCGCTCGAGGTTGAAATTTAATTCGATACCCCATTTGATAAACTCGAAAACTGATTTCAGTATCTTCAGCCAATGCCTTAACATCCCAGCCTCCAACCTTTTCAATCACACTACGCCGAATAACATAATTTGTTCCTGGAATCGTACATAATTTAAATAGTTGTTGTCGACCTGCTTGTGCCATCCATTGAAAGGATAAGGTCTCAATATTGATAAAACGCGTTAGTAAAGAGGCATTTTTATTACGAGTTCGGAACTTTCCAATCACTGCCGCTAATTTATCATTTGCCAACAATTCGGCAACTAAAATCCTTAAAGCTGGTGCTTCTGGCGTATTATCCGCATCATAAATGGAAATCACACTGCCTTTAGCATATTTCAAGCCTATATTTAACGCATTGGATTTACCCTTTCCACCATTAGTCTTGTCAGTATTAATCACTTTAAGACGCTTGTTAGTAAATTCATCTTGTAGATTACTCAAAAGCTGTGCCGAATTGTCGCTGGAATTATCATTAATAACAATAATTTCATACCTATCCTGTGGATAATCAAAACTAAGCAAAGATAACACTGTTTTGACAATAACAATCCCTTCATTGTGCGCTGGAACTAAGATAGAAACGAATGGCGGCTTATCTGGCAGCTCTGGTGAAGGCTTTGGTGATTCTTTCAAATACCAAGTGTAGCCCGCAATTGTTAAAATTAAATTAATTACTAAAGTACCCCAAATAGAAATAATTGCTATTAATAGAAAGAAATCTAGAATTGAAATACTTACACCTCCTATCGTTTAAACATATTTTTATAAATTTTTCGTCCTAATAATGTAAATATAATTAAAATCAGTAACACAATAATAAAGAAACCCATTAAGATATTGCCTTGAAGATGAAAGAAATTGCTAAATAGTGGCTCCTGTTTTGTCGCAAAAATAGGAATATTATTAGTATTTTGGGTATTCTGAATATCTTCTTTTTTACCATTCATGTAATAATCACCGTTACGATAACGCATCAATGAAGTACCGGTTTTCACCGTCGTATTTAGATTAACTGGATCAAACCAATTAAGCTGTAAACCATTGATTTCTTGCTCTAAATCATGCATTCCAACTTTAGAATCAGGCAGTGACACCGTAAGTGCAGTCGGCATTGAAAAAGACATATCATAACTTTTTTTAACCTTGTTCAAAGATGAGACCGACATCGCGTAGAAACTTTTTTTGGTACTCAAAGCATTGTTATCCTGTTTAACATAAACAACTTTCTCATTAGGCAATAAGATTAAATTATTTGCCTTTTTAAGAGCATTATCTCGCAAAATTTCATCCTGATTCCAATAACCAAAAGAACTTATCCCAATCGGATACACATTCTCTCGAGCCAAACTAACCATATAACTGGATACAATTTGACTTAACTCCGATCCACTGCTAATTGGGGGCGCCCCTACGATTGGCATTTGAGCGAAAATCACTCCCCCACGGTTTTCAATACTGTTTAAAACTGTTGTGTAACGGGTAAATGCCTTCATTTGCGTATTATCACTTACAGAACTGGCACTGATTGCAAAAGGAATTTCTTTTTGATAACAATACAAACTTAAAGCATCTAATATTTTCAAATCACTATACGGTGTCACATTGGTTATAGTTAGCATCGGTTGATATGTATCATTTTTGCCAAATAATTTGGCAATCATCTGACTAGCTGCTAATGAACTCAATCCACCGGAATTGAAGTATGGCAAATATCCATTCTGACCATTGATGATTCCATACGGATAGCTTTTTTGATTTTTTTCCTGAGTTGCCAAGATTCCAACTTTTTGGACTTGATTTGATAAACCATCCAATACGGTTATTGTCTCGCTAAATGGCAATAACTGTTCATCTTGATTAATTTTCAAGATGAATTGTTGCTGGTATATTCTTCTAGCATGTCCTCCCAACTGTGCTGCCTCATTAGCGGTTAAATTGTCCCCAATATGTAATCTAATACCGCTAAACTTTTCTCGGTCATGAATAAATACCTTATTAGTCAATCCCACCTGACGCCAATTAATCATCGTTATAACGCCTGAATAATTTTTTAACATCCCAGATTTATAATTATTTTGCGAAATTGTTTTTACTGGTAAATTTAAACTGGTTAAAATTCGCTGTAAAGCATCAATTTGTTTTCCCGATTGTTCCACATCATTTTCAGAATCATATACTAGTAAGACCCGTTCCTGCGTTGCAGCCTTAACCCTATTTGTCGGCATTGACAATAAACTGGAAAATAAAATACCAATTATCAAAATATATGTTAAAAGTCTATTTTTCATCATTATCACCATCTGCAACTTTCGTATTCCATAAACGATGATGCAAAATGTCGCTTATAAAGAGGATAAATGTTAAATCCAATGTGATTGGAACAATGAATTGATGCTTTGCTAAATCAGCTTCACCAGCAGCCAAAACCGAGATAATCGGAATAAAAACTATTATTGTCATCATTCCAAATACCAAGAGGAACCTAACTACACCTTGATAACGTTTCGCACGAAAATCTAAGAAACAGCTGATTGCATAAACAATCGTGTATCCAAAAACATATAAACAAATAAAGCCATATTTATTTGGAAAGAATGTTCCTGCATACGTACTAAAAAGTACAAAATATTTTGTATGCTCTTGTGGTTTATGTCCAGAATTTCTAGTAAAGTTACCAACTGCTTTTACTTGAGTAACCATGATATCTTTCGTAGATACGTCTAATAAGCGCACAAACTGCTTGGGATTTTGTAAATAATACTTTATTAACCAACCCATACCGGTTTTCGCGATTAAATGTTTCTCAACGTATTTACTACCGGGTTGGACCGTATCGTATGTTCTAGGATAATATTCTTGCATACGCATTAGTGAATATTGTGAACTTACACCAGCCTTTGAAAGCTGCTTATCAGGATCACCAGTTTCCATCAAGACACCATGAGTAAAAGACTGATACTGATTTACGTCATTAAACTCAGAATTGATTTTGCTATATGTAAAGGCTCCTGCAAACAATAACGCTATGATTCCACCAAAAATTGCAAACCTACGCGCTTTAAAATTGGGAAGAAACATTAAACCAACAGCAACAACTGTAAATGTCAGTGCCAAAGGAGCATTTTGTTGTTTAACCGTTAACAAAAATATCGTACTAGCGAAAAACAATAATATCATTGGCCATCGTTTCTTAAAACAATCTCGAGAGATAGCTAATATTGACGCGAAAGAATACAGCATCACAATATACATCCCTGGCTCTGCAAAAAACGAGTTGAAATACAAGGTAAAGGACGAATCCGCAAAAATAAATACTACTAAAAGTGCTACAACATAACTTCTAATTCTTCGATATGGAAAAACTAAGGATTTGGTAAGTAAATAAATCGCTCCTAAAAAGAAAACATAATAAATAATTGCCAAAAACCGTATGTCAAAAATCGTTTTACTATAAAAGACTTTATTTAAAAAAACAGCAAACTTAACAATCATCGCCTGTGATGTAAAAACAGCCGCTGTATTTTCATTATAATATTGATAAATCCCAAATTTAGGAATAACGTAATCTAATGATTGACTGTAATGCGTTGGCAATCGATAAACACCATTACTATTCATGGCTCGATAAAAATCGCCATTATCGGCTAACCCATGTATTGGTGAAATAAATAATAAAATTCCACTGATAATTGCTGCCAAGATCATAGCCATCATTGCGGGAGAAATATATTTTTTAAATTTATTAAAACCAATCCTCATGTATTTACTCAAATCTTATTTCCTTAATATTTTGATGAGATCAGGCCTAACAAATTATTAAATGAGTAGGCCTGTTTTTGTTTTTTAACTCCTAATGCACCATAAATTGGCGAATTCTTATCGGTAACTTGTGAATTCCACATTAATTTCATCGTATAACGGTACATCTTTTCATCATGATTCTTGGCAAAAATCATAGCAGCCAACGCATAACTACCAGATGACTGATTTTTATTTGTAACTGCACCATTAATCGAATACTCGTTATAAAGTTTGTGTGTCTTAACTTGTTGAGCCAACCAATTTAAAGTCACCTTTTTAACTTTACCAACCTCTGACAAATGTAAAACCGTTTCAAGCGCCTCAGAGGTGTTTAAGTTGTTGTCACTATATGCCCCAGAATGCCATGAATAACTGGATGCGTAAAGAGGGAAGGCGTCACCAAGATAACCTCGCTGTACCATTTTAACTTGGTTATTATAATATTTCCGTTGCTGTTTAGTATCAGATTCAAAATATTTCAAAGTCAATAAATCATAATAAGCAAGCGAACTATCAGTACTGGCCTTCTTTGCCTTTATGTCATAAAAATCAGAAATTCTTCCCTTTACCATGACATTGCTTTTCAGCATCGTAAATCGTTTTGCCGCCTCATAACGATATTTACTATTACCTGTAGCCTCATAGTACATTTGTAACGCTCGAATAATTCTTAAATCATCTAACGTTGCGTTTACATCTGCTTTTTTATTATTGCTAGGATCATATCGATAGCTAAACTGGCTACCTTGATCAAAAGTTTTCTTCGTGATCCTGTAAAATTCACGAAATTGTTTATACTTATGTTCATAAATTAAATATTCTAACCAAAAGCCAGACG
The DNA here is from genome assembly GCF_005404815.1 of Companilactobacillus huachuanensis. Classification (GTDB taxonomy): domain Bacteria; phylum Bacillota; class Bacilli; order Lactobacillales; family Lactobacillaceae; genus Companilactobacillus; species Companilactobacillus huachuanensis. The sequence goes on along the minus strand of NZ_BJDF01000015.1, from coordinate 57,634 downwards.
ATTCAGATAACATTTCATGCCCAACCGCATTATTTTGATTCGTACTTTTGATATTTAAATAGTTAGTATAAATCCCCTTATTAGTGACCATTTTGTCATCAACAAATTTGAATAATAATTTTTGTTGGCTATTATAATTTCCGTACTTATTTGACACAATAAAATCGCTGTTCTTGTTTTCCGGTAATACTACTTTCACTTCTTTGTGACAACCAGAAACAAATAATAAAAGAGAAAAAATCAACATTAACCATAATTTCTTTTTCATTTTTTGAACCCCTCAATAATAGATGTTCATTCATTTATAAATTATATTATACTCTCACCAACAATTGTCCGATTTATCTAAATCAAATGCAACAACTTCTCAATATTACCTTGTGCTAGTTCCTCTTTTTAATAGGCTTACTAAAAAAACATCTCTTAGAAAAAATAATTTTTGTTATAATTAATGTATAGGAGGCGGTAACATGGCTTTGAATATCAACTTGATGAATGGTCGCAGTATTCACATCACTGAAGAAACATATATTATTGCTTGGAAGTATCAATCATCAATGATGGCAAGTAATGCTGACCATTATTACCTAGATTGTATTTTTAAGGGTGGTTTTGAAGACGGCAAGATTACTGAAGAAGACGAAGAGAACAAATTGGAAGGTCTGATCAGTGCTGCTGATTGGTTGACAATTGGTAAAGATAATAAAAACTCTTTGAAAACTACCGCTATTTTAAGTATTACCAGAGATTAATTTCAAAATAAAAAGGCCTCAGTCAATTGACTGGGGCCTTTATGCTCTCTGGGGGGAAAGCAGTAATCAGAATTTTGATTACGCCAAATCTTAACATGAAAAAAACACAAATTCCAGAGAAAAGCCCGGATACAAATATTTAGTTATTCATAGATTGACTGGCTTTTGAAGCAGCTTCCAAAGTATCACAAAAATCTTCCAAACCTTCTTCTGATCCATTACTGCAAGCAGCCTCAAAATACTTAACTTTATGATCCAATTTTTCTAGATATCTTTGTGACTGCTCGATTTGTTTCATTACCTCATCACGTTGACGTTTAAACATTGCCAATCGCGCCTCTAGGGTATTATTTCCTTCCATTGACATATTGATGAATTCTTTGATTTCCTTTAGTGACATCCCTGTCTCTTTCAAACAGGAAATTAAATCAACAAAATCCATATCGTCTTCTGTAAACTCTCGACGACCTCCATTTCCACGATGTACAAATGGCATCAAGCCCTCTTTATCATAATAACGTAACGTGTAACTGGAAAGACCGGTTTTCTCAGCAACTTCTCCAATTGAATAAGCCATATTGGTCCCCCTCTTTTCTTTAAAAATATTAGTACTAGTATACCTTTACTAACAGTATTTTTGTACTTTTTTAAAATAACTAAATATTGAAAGTTTAGGTAAGTATGCCGTTTCCAGAGCTGAGAGTATTCAATTGCTGCGCGGAACGGCCCGAGCCTGGGAAACGGTCTCGAACCTCGGTTGAAGCCTCGCAAAACCCGCGAGTCTTCAACACGCCCGGTGGTGTAATTGCTGAAGCAATAACGCCACGTTAGCTGCAAATGAATACTCTCATCTCTTCCAACTAGTTTATTTTTTCATGGCAGGAACAAATAAAATGAAAACCTTTGTTCATTTAAATAAATTTGTTCTATGCCTGTAACAACAATAGTTATATTAGTTTTTCACCTTTCAACCTTTACTCTGTGCATAAAGATTTATTAAATTAAATAAAATTTTAAAAATAAATTATTAACGTTTATTCGAGTATTAGTAGTAATTCAAAAATCTAAATATATAAATTTCTCAAGGATTTGACAATCTCAAAGCCAACTATTAACAATTACCACATATAAATTCAAAACTACTTTCTCCATCCAACAATATCCTTTGCTTCAAAATCATAGTTCAATTTTTCGGAATAGGCTGCCTCAAATGCGGCCTTTTTTTGTTGATAATCTTGTGCCATCATTTTTCTACTGCTGTCTCTTACATTGCCACTCTTTGGGTAAATAGGCTTCAGCACGTGCACAATATAATTAGTTTTATCAAATTCGTTATTATCTTTTTTTCCAGTATTAACTATTTCCACAAAACAAGATATTATTGGCACATTAAATTTAGCCGCATAGTAGTATGCTCCACGTTTTACTGGTCTGGGCTTTCGATAATTGAACCACATCTCTTGCTCCGGATAAATCAAAATCCACTCTTTTCGCTTCAAAATTTTTTGAATCATTTTTGGAAACGTATGACCCATATAATTTAAATTTCCACTAATTGGAACGGTATCATAATAGTTCATCAGAAATCCTATAATACCTTTCATACTCAGGTTAGTGTCCTCACTTACGATAAAGAGCCGCTTATGACCCGATTTCTTGGTCATTGTTCGAATTGCAGTATTTTCAAGCGGATTAAAGTGATTGCTAGTAATAATTGCCCCAGTATCTATCCCCCTCAAATTTTCGATTCCAATAATTTCGGTATGGCGATTTATTATCAAAGTCATGAAATTAGAAATACCTCTTGATAACAGGTTATTTATCCGATAATAAGGACTATCTAAATCCTTTAAATATTTTCGGATTATCCGCTCACTCTCATCTCTCGAAAAAATAGGATCTTCAATTTCGACCTTACGATTAAAATCTCTATCGATAATTGCTTGTTTAATATTTTCCCGAACAGCTACCTTTGAGTTTCCAATAATCATTGAATCATATCCTGACTGGCTTCAATCCTTGATTTCGTTTCACCCTTGGCAACAACCTCTAAAGCCTTATTTAATAAGAAATGTAGGTTATTTAAATCATTTTCTCGATCCTCTTTGGAATAATCTGCCAACTCTGACTGCAACAATTCATAGTAAGTGCTTTTTTGAGCATATTTCCAAAAATATGACCGATTTTGAACATCACGATAATGCCAGGGTTTATAAAACAAGCAATAATGAACAATGTGAGGATTTATATCATTTACTTTTTGAGTTGTTGGAGTGGTATTCCAGGTCCGACCTAAAATCAATACCTTTCCCAATGTCATCAAATTCAAATAGTCTTGATCAGCAGCCAGAACATCCAGTTGGTATGTATTCAAAAAATTTAAGAATCTATCAGCAAACTTGACTTCACGAAATCTTTCCAAATCCATCAATAAAACTCCGGAATTAAAATACTGTCTAATTGGAATCCCCAAAGCCTTCTCCACATATTCAACACTCTCAGTATTATCTGCCGCAAAGGTATCTGGAGCAGCAGCTAACAGGTTCCCAGCTAAATCAAGTTCATAAAATTCGGCAATATCACAATTAACAACGGTATCGGCATCAAGATAAATTCCCTTATTTAATTTTGGAAACATTTCAGCAATAAATAATCTAAAATAAATTGTATAAGTAAAGTAGTCACCACGTAATTTAGTATGTTCGTTGCCCATTAATTGTGACAAATTATCGTCCATTGAAACTAATGAAACTTTGACATTAGATTGACTCATTTTGGCCAACTTTGCACGATTATCTACAGTCAAATTCTGATATAACACGATTATCGAATATTCATTTTCTTCAGAAGCATGTTCACTGATTGATTCAATTGACACTGAAAGATATGGAACATATGCGTCGTTAATTGAATAAAAAATTGGTATTTCTCTCTTCTTATTTAGCATTATTATAAGCTCCTCATAAGTTGATTTTTATTTTCTTATATTTTGTTAATATCTGGTCATATTCATGTAATCCTAAAGTCTGATGCATTTGTTCAACCTGCCATGGTTTGACTGTCAAGGTGTGAATCCAAGGAAAGAATCTAATGTTAGTTGTAAAGTGTTGAAAAATTGTGTCAACTTTCAATTTTCCTTGTTCATTAAATTTTGCAGGACACTTTATCTTACTTACCACTAGCTTATTAATTGATGATTGATCTGGCATAAACATTTTTTTTGAGTGGCATCTTTTACGACATTTTTTAAAAAGACCAGTTTCTCTAATTAGTTTTAGATTTAATAGCAAAATCCCAGAATTCAAATAATCAAAACGAATTAAGCTGCGGTGAAAGAACCACTTGCCATATTGGTCTAAAACGCCTGCTAATTCATAATTACTCAAATCTTGATCATAGAAATCCCGAAAATTTTTTCGACAAATAACATCGGTATCTAAATACAAAATTTTATCTGGTAATGCTGAAACTTCGTCGGCATACAGTCGCAACATACAACAAGGTGTAAAAATAGTCTTCAAATTAGCTTCAGGTACATTACTTTCAAATAAAATGGTAATGTCAATTTTGATAATGGAATTATTAACATTCTTCTCTTTCATAATTTTTTCTAAATAGGCAATCGCTTGGTTTGGGATTGGTTGATAAACTTTTTCAGGCGTTTTTATTCGAGCCGTCAGAACATACACATGCAATTCACTATTTGAATTTTTCAATAATGAAAGAATTGATATTAATAATCCATCTTTAATATTGGCATCCCCACAATATAAAATATTCAATTTTACTGCCTCTTTTTATAACATATATATTCATAAGTATTGTTTTTGGCTCTATTTATCATGCAATCTCTGATCTCACGCTCTAACTCAGTTTGATTCTCTTTCTTAGATCCGACTCTAGGAACATGAAACGGTCCATCAATAAAAATTGTTTTTCTTGGCCTTTTAAAATACTTACTTTTTTGATAAGTTGTCGTGACACAAAACGAATCTAAATTATTCTCAACCGGAAAATGAAATGATGCCTTTGAAAACGGTCTAATTTTCGTAGCATACGGCCAAACATGAGCTTCTGGATAAATCATCAATAGACCGCCCTTTTGTAATCGAGAATCAATTTCATTTTTAAATTTTCCAAACTGATGAACATCTTTAGGAATCGGCAGTCCACCACCAAATTTAATCAGTCTACCAATAACTGGTATTTCTAAATTGGCTGGATTCACGATGATACTTAATTTTTGACTATCAAAAATGTAATTTGGCAGCAATACATCTCCATTAATTTGAGTATGGTTGCCATAAATCACATAGCCTTTCGTCTGATTCTGTAGATTCTCACAGCCAATAAAGTTAATTTTTTGGTAATTGACATATACTTTTGCCATGAAACCTAGGAGAGCATTAATAAATTGGGATAAACCTTTCTCACCATTTCCATCAAAAGTCCATCTGTATTGTTTGGAAATAATTGGCTGAGAAATATTAGTGCCAACAAAATCATCTGAAAATGTTTCATAGTAATAGGTCTTAACAAACTCATTTTTTTGATTCATTTGTTTTCCTTTCATTTTCTTTAGTGAGCGTTCAATCACTTCTGGCTTAAAAATATAAAGAAGATCATTAGACCTTCTCTATTTTTTAATCAACTGAATCAGCAAATGTATTTGGGACAAGGTTTTAGTCCGAATATCTTGACTGATTTCTCTACGATTTTTAATGATTAATTCTTCATAAATTGATCTTTGCAAAATTGAAACAATCATATCCGTTAAACTATCAATTTCGTCATCACTAGCAATTTTGGTAAATTCTTGAATTGATTTAACATTTTTAGTTAAACCAGCTTTCAACCTATCCAAAATCTGTGCGATCCATTTAGATTGATTATTTGATAAAATTGCTCTTTCCCGAATGGTAATCATAAAGGACCGATATCCTTCTTCATCAGAGAATAGATTGCAAACGCCTTGATAAATTTTAATAATTAATTTTTCAAAGTCATCTAAATCAATGGCTGTTGCTTGAATTTTACGAACATACTGTTCACGATAGACCATGCCTTTTTGGACAATTAAATCTAAAATTTGCTTTTTTCCATCAGGAAAATAGTAGTAGAGTGAACCATCAGAAATTCCAACGGCCCGATTGATTTCTCTCGTTGTAGTGGCTTCAAAGCCCTTTTTAACAAATAAATCTTGCGCAACTTCTAAAATTTTTTCTTTTTGAATGTCGCTTTTTTTCATATATACCTCTAAGCTCCCATTATTGTTTGGAAAATAAGATAAACATTCAAGATGATCAAGACAATTGTTGCAAACCAAGCACTGTATTTAACCCAATTCTTATTCTTAAAATCTCCCATCAGTTTCTTATCACTCGTGAAAATAACTAATGGAATGATGGCAAATGGCAAAGCCACGCTCAAGAATACTTGTGAGAAAGTTAAAAGATTTTCAATTTTGGCCTCATTATCATGATAGTAAAACGCGAAAATTAAAACTGGTGTTACTGATAAAAGTCTTGTTAACAAACGTTGTGCCCATAAAGGCATCTTTAATCTGATGAAACCTTCCATAATAATTTGTCCGGAAAGTGTTCCTGTAATAGTTGAACTTTGACCTGATGACAACAACGCTACAGCGAACAACATACTCAAAATTGGACTGGCAATTGCACCAACGACTTGCTTGTTACTCAAAGCGTTGAACAAATCAACGAAACGTCCTAAATCACTGTTAGTACCATAAAACAATGCTGCACCTAAGATTAATAGCAAACTATTAACGATAAAAGCTAAGAACAACTGAATATTTGAATCAATTGTTGAGAACTTGATTGCCTTAGCGACGTCCTTCTTATTACTACGATCAATTCTTCTAGTCTGTGAAATTGATGAACCCAAGTACAAATCATGGGGCATAACAGTCGCACCGACGATACCTAATGATAGGTACAGCATTGATTTATTAGTAATAATACTGCTTGCTGGCATGTATCCTTCGATAATTCCAGAAATACTTGGCTTTGCTAAAAATACTTCATATAAAAATACTAATAAAATAACTGTAACTAGAGTTGCTACGATTGCTTCGATTTTTCTAAAGCCTAATTTCATTAGCAATAGCAGGATCAAAACATCAGCGGCTGTTATCAAAATACCCACGATCAATGGGATATTGAATAACAGTTTAATGGCAATACCAGAACCGATAATTTCAGCGATATCAGTTGCCATAATTGCCAATTCAGCAATTATCCACAGGATGAATCCGCCGGTCTTAGAAGTCCTCTCACGCGTTAATTGAGCCAAATCCTTACCCGTTACGATTCCAAGTTTTGCTGACATTGATTGTAATAACATCGCAATCAAACTGGAGATAAGTACCACTGATAAAAGTGTGTACTTAAATTGTGCTCCACCAGCGATTGATGTGATCCAATTACCAGGATCCATATACCCAACCGCTATTAAAACACCGGGACCAGTAAAGGTCATTAATGTTTTCCAGAATCCAGCATTCTCTGGCACTTCGATACTGCCATTGATTTCATCTAGACTCTTGTTATCAGCTGTACTTGAGCTGACAAACTTCTTGTTTGTTACTGTTTCACTACCATCCCTCATAGTAGTACCTCTTTTCTATTGGTTTAGAAATTCGGTGATATATTATCATTTAAACTTATGACGTTATCTCCGTATTTTTTAGATAAATTGAACAGACGATTAAATTATGAAGCTATTTAAACTAGCTTATTTAAAATAATTTGAGCGTGCGCTCAATTAACCATTGATACTATATCATGATTTACAGAAAAAAGCAGGTATTTTTTTAAGATTTTACAAATATTTTTGCAAAAAAAAGACTTATTCCAAAGTATATCGGAATAAGTCTTTTTATTATTTTTATAAAAATATCAAAGTATTAATACTGTGACATATAGGTATCACGTTCCCATTGGGATACAGTTTGTTGATATTTAGCCCATTCAGCATTCTTAGCAGCGAAGAAACTATTAGTTAGTCCCTTGCCAAGTGATTGTTGAACATATTCATCTTTACGTAGTGCTTTCAAGGAGTTGTGTAAAGTTGAAGGAAGATCAATGATGCCTTCTTCGCGACGTTTGTCTTCTGACATTTCGTAGATATTGTCTTTTACTTCTGGCATCAAATCATAGTTGCTTTGAATACCATCAAGACCAGCATCAAGGATACATGCAATTGCCAAGTATGGGTTAGTTGTTGGATCGACACTTCTCATTTCGATACGTTTTGACTTACCCTTAGCAGCAGGTACACGTACAAGTGGTGAGCGGTTCTTACTTGACCAAGCAATGTAAGTTGGAGCTTCATAGCCTGGTACTAAACGTTTATATGAGTTGACTGTTGGATTATTAACAGCTGTTAAAGCACGAGCATGTTTCAAAATACCACTCAAGAATTTCTTAGCTGTATCTGACAACATATCATTTTCATCATCAAAGATATTGTCATCGCCATTAAACAATGACATGTTGATATGCATACCTGAACCATTGATACCTTGCATAGGCTTTGGCATAAATGTGGCATACAAACCATGTTCCTTAGCAATAGTCTTAACAACTAATTTGAAAGTTTCGATACTGTCTGCAGCTGACAAAGCATCTTCATACTTGAAATCGATTTCTTGTTGTCCGGGTGCAACTTCATGGTGACTAGCTTCAACTTCAAAGCCCATCTTCTCAAGTCCAAGGACGATATCTTTACGAACATTAACACCTAAATCAACTGGTGAAAAGTCGAAGTAACTACCATCATCATTGAGATGAAGTGTTGGATTGCCATGTTCATCTGTATTGAATAAGAAGAATTCTGGTTCTGGTCCAATGTTAAAGTTTGTATAGCCCATATCACGCATTTTTTTAACGATTCTCTTCAAGTTAACACGAGGATCACCTTCAAATGGTGTGCCATCTGTTCGATAAATATCACAGATCAAACGAGCAACTTTACCATGTTCTTCACCCCATGGGAATATCAACCAAGTTGATAGGTCAGGATGCAGTAACATGTCACTTTCTTCAATTCGAGTAAATCCATCAATTGATGAACCATCGAAAGTAATCTTGTTTGCTAGAACCTTGTCTAGTTGAGAAACAGGTACTTCAACGTTCTTGATGATACCGTTGATATCTGTAAACATTAAACAAATAAATTCAACGTTTTCATCATTAACCATTTTTGTAATATCTTCTGCAGTATAATGTTGCACTTTTAACCACTCCTATTGGATATACCGATTTTTTAAAGGTCACTAATAAACGTTATTAATATACCGTTCTATTAATAATATGATGATAATACCAATTACAAATCATAGTGTCAAATATTTTCATTATTCTTTTCAATAAATTTCAATATTTAATACTGTAATTATTATATAACTTGTGGTGCTAATTAAATATCCCGTCTACAGAGCAGGGAAATATTCACTAGCTGTGCGGAACAGTCTGAGACAAAGTGCGGTCTCAAACCTCGGTTTGGAGCCTTGACATAGTTCGTCAAGGCTCCAAACGCGCCCGGTGTTGTAATGGCTAAAGCCATAACAACACTTCCACGGCACACAAATATTCCCCAGCTCTTCCGACTAAATAATCGTTATTAATTGAATGTAAAAATAGTCAATTGCTTCTATATCAAGCCTATTTTAAATTCTAAAATATAATTGATGCGAATATTTGTAACAAATGGACTCTAAGTCTATAACACAATGGTCACATAATTTTTTCACCTTTTAACTTTCGGTTATTTAGCCTGTAGTCCTTTTTTATACGCCTAAAAGTAATTCTTTTTTGAAACTAATTCAACAAACTTACAATGAATGATTAAACGATAACGTTCATTTGTATATGAAAATTTTATCATAATTATTGCAATTAAACGCATAAATAATTTGACTTATGGAGCTTTTCCCGTTAAGTTATAGATACGAACGAAATGAATTATAAAAATAATAATTGTTCGTTATTAATGGAGTGGATGATAAAATGCAAGTATTTGATTATGAAGATATTCAACTAATACCGAATAAATGTGTCGTAGATAGTCGGTCAGAATGTAACACTGAAATCAAATTTGGTCCCAAAACATTTAAAATTCCGGTTGTCCCTGCCAATATGCAGACAATCATTGATGAAAAATTGGCTGAAAAGTTAGCTGAAAATGATTATTTTTACGTTATGCACCGTTTCGAACCTGAGACACGTGTTGATTTCATTAAAGATATGAATCAAAAAGGTTTGTTTACTTCCATCAGTGTTGGTATCAAAAAGGATGAATTCAAATTCATTGATACCTTGGTAGCTGAACACTTAAAACCTGATTACATTACAATTGATGTAGCTCACGGTCACAGTGATCGTGTCATTGAAATGATTAAATATATTAAAACTAATTTGCCTGAATCATTTCTAATTGCTGGTAACGTCGGCACCCCAGAGGGCGTACGCGAACTTGAAAATGCTGGAGCTGATGCAACTAAAGTTGGAATCGGCCCTGGTAAGGTTTGTATCACTAAATTAAAAACTGGCTTTGGTACGGGTGGCTGGCAACTGGCCGCTGTAAGACTCTGTGCTAAAGCAGCTAGTAAACCCATTATTGCTGATGGTGGGGTTAGAAATGACGGCGATATTGCTAAATCAATTCGCTTTGGAGCTGATATGGTCATGATTGGTTCCCTACTCGCTGGTCACAAAGAATCACCCGGTAAAATCATTGAAAAAGATGGTCAAAAATTCAAAGCATATTTCGGTTCAGCTTCTCAATTCCAAAAGGGTGAGTATAAGAACGTTGAAGGAAAACGGATGTTGGTTCCTTATAAAGGCGAAATCATGGATACCTTAGCTGAAATGCAACAAGATTTACAATCTTCAATCTCTTACGCTGGCGGTAAAGATCTTAATTCCCTACGTAAAGTTGATTACGTAATTGTTAAGAATTCTATTTACAATGGTGATGTATATTAGTAATTCCATCTGTAACCGGCATATTTTTTAAATTAGATTTTATTATTATTAAATTAAAAAACTTAGTATATGAGTTTGAGTTAAAGCATATTTAAAAACAAAAGAAAAAGAAGCTGACGACTGGGTGTTCGTCAGCTTCTTTTTTTATGAATGGGATAGTTCATGTTCAATTTGATATAATCGGTTGTCCATCAAACAACTTTAGATGTATCAAATTTATCATTACTGTAACACATTACTGGATAATTAAAAAGTGTGAAAACTTTTAAGGTAAAAAAGATTTTTTCTAATTTTTCCAGACTATACATCTAGTAATTAGCATTATTTACAAGCAATTTTAAAATCTAGTCAGACAATTTGTCCATTAAATATATCGGTGATGTCAATTAATTATTCATCTGACGAGCGGTAAAATGATGAATCCCTTTATTCCGTTCCTCAAAGCCTTCAGTTTTGCTGACAATAAATCTTGGACGGTTGTTTACTTGATCTAAAACGCGACCTAAGTAACTTCCTAAAATTCCAATTGACAACATCAATAATCCTAAAGTGAACAATAGAATCGTCACACCCACGCCGGCTAAACTATAACTGCTACTTGCAATCATGTACCCAAGGGATAAAACGCCACTAACTAATGGCACGATTGAAAAGATATTGACGAACTGCAATGGTTTCATTGAGAACGATGTGATTCCATCCAAGGCCAATTTAATCATTTTTGAAAGAGGATACTTTGTTTCACCAGCAAGCCGTTCTTGACGATGATATTGGACGCTCGTTTGCCTAAACCCAATCCAGGTAACTTGTCCACGAACAAATGGATCTTGTTCATGCAATTTCAACAACTGATGAACCGCCTTTCGATCCATTAGTCGAAAATCACCAGTATCAAGTGGCATGTCAATTGTCGCTAACTTTTGGAATGTTCGATAAAACATTTTCGCAGTGAATTTTTTGAAAATTGTTTCACCATCACGTTGCATTCTCTTACCATAAACAATCTCATAACCTTCATTCCACTTCTTAATCATTTGTGGAATGACTTCTGGAGGGTCTTGTAAGTCAGCATCCATAACTACGACCGCATCTCCTTTGGTATATTGCAACCCAGCAGTAATTGCCAGTTGATGACCGAAATTACGGGAGAATTCGACTAATTTGATATTATCGTGTAAATTAAGAGCATTTTTGATAATTGAAACCGATTTATCTTGCGATCCATCATCAACGAAAACTAATTCATAATGTTCCTCTTGTTGTTCAATATAATTTAATAACGTGTCAATTGTCGCTTGAATCCCAGCCTCTTCATTAAAAACTGGTAGGACAATTGAAATTAATTGGTCTTTCATAAGCGAACGTTCCTTTCATTGATTGCTTAATTTGGAAAGCAGTTGCAGCTTTCGGGTGAATTATTTTTACTTGAAGTTTCCAAACTAATTATCTTAAATCAACTAGTCGGAAGAACAAAAAGTATTCATCAAAATTATTTATAGATATTGGATAAATCGTAAAGCGTTCCGGATTGACCGGGGCCACCCATGCCAGCACCCATTGAAGCTGTACCAGATTTAGTTGCTTTCTTCATTTGTTGTTTCATTTTCTTTAATTGTGCCTTAGTCAACTTCTTCTTACTTGTAGAAGCATTAGTACCAGTTGGTGCTTTGGTACCGCTTGGTGCTGTTCCTGAAGGAGCTTGACCACTTTGTGAACCACTTGGCTTAGCAGGTGGCGTTGAACTAGAACTTGATGAACCAGGTGCTGTTCCACTTGGTGCTTTTCCAGCAGTACTTGTAGAACCTGATTTTGAAGCTACTGTAACTGAACTCGAATTATTCGTTTGAGTGCTACTGCTATTAGATAACTTAACTTTCTTAGCATATTTCTTGATCCATGAAACAATTTTGCTATTATTACCACCAGTTTTACCACCTGAGTAGTAATACTTAACCTTGCCCTCTTTAACGAGCTTCTTAAATTGTTTCAAGGTAATTGCATTATCAGTACCATTAAATCCACCCATTGCCATGACAGCTTTGCCAGTGGAAATAATATATGGTGCAGCAGTACTTGAATCATCAGTAGCAAACAAGTATTCAGCATTGCCTTGATGTTTTTCAAGATATTTAAGCATGGTCGAATCTACTGAAGAATCTCCCATACCACCGCCACCACCTGCAGATGATAATAGTGAAGGACCTGCACTTGGAATACCATTACTTGATCCAGCTAAAGTTGGTGTTAATGACCACCAAGTTGGAGCTAGCATGACGATAATCAGAGCGGCAATTGGCCAAATACGTTTGTTCTTTAAGCGAATGGCTATCCAAGGTAATACGAACAATGGAATTGAGATAATGATTCCCGCAATCAACAATACCCAAGCTAATGTTGGATAATAATCTGTCAAATACCAAGCTTGTAAAATACTTGTCGACAGAATCGATATTGGCAAAAGCATTGACCAAATTGACTTTTCACGCCACTGTTTGATCATTGTATACACACCAACTCCGGCTAAAACGGCCATCGCTGGGGCTAACATAATTGTGTAATATGGATGGAAGAAACTAGCAACAGAGAAGAATCCCGCTACTGGCACCATCCAACCGAGCCATAGCCAAAGGTCTTTTCTTTGGTTATTGAGTGAATACCATTTTTTCTTAGGATCTTGATAGTAAATGTAACTAGAAATTACACCAAAGACGGCTAATAACATCAGCCAACTAATTTGAGGTCCCAATTCTTTTTGAAACAGTCTGAATGGTCCAGCTGTACCAATATTGAAAGCACCACCACCGGCACCACCTGTACCAGTACCGCCACCAGTTGCTTTAGTACCACCGGGTGCCCCACCTGTTGAACCAGTTGGTTTAGCTGGTGGATTTCCATTAGCAGATTTTTTGGTTGATCCCGTTGGAGGTGTGGGAGCATTAGTTGAACTAGTTTTCTTAGTTGAACTACCAGTTGGAGGCGTCATTGATTTACTACTCTTCTTAGAAGAATTGCTTCCCATCCCTGGGAATGCGCCACCGGTACCAGTTGTTTGTCCAAGTAAACGTTCAGTTCCGTTATAACCAAAAGCTAATTCCAAGGCAGAATTAGTTTCAGAACCTCCTTCATATGGACGACTATTTGAATTAGTCATATCAACTGACAACGGCCAAATTAATGTGAAAACAGCTAAAAAGACTGTTGCAATTGATAAGTGAATCAATTTCTTTTTCCAGTTAACTTTCGCAGCTAACCAATAATAAAGATATAGTGCTGGTAAAATCATAAAGGCTTGTAGCATTTTGATATTGAATGAGATTCCCATTAACGCGAAACCTATCCAGAGATATCTTTGCTTTTCATTTAAAGCTGCTTTTTGAACAAACCAGACAGACAATAGTAGAAAGAATACCAATGTTGCATCCATATTGTTAGTTCTTGAATCGGCAACCACGATGGGTGTCAATGTCATAATTAAAGCAGCAATTCGGGCAGGAATTCTACCAAAGCGTTTGGAAACAAGATTATAGATCAAATATACCGAACCAATTCCAAAGAGAATTGATGGTAAAACAACACTCCAACCATGCACACCAAAGATTTTGGCACTGATAGTCATAAACCAAAGTGCTACCGGTGGTTTATCAACCGTAATGAATCCGGCTGGATCAAAACTGGCATACCAAAAGTTCTTAAAACTCTTAGTCATACTAACTATGGCTGCCGTATAGAAATTATTGGCCTCGCCCGCCTCCCAAATATTCCATGCATATAAGAATGCCGCTAGTATCAGGATAGCTATTAACCAATAATCATACTTAATATTTCTTAATTTATTGAAAAACCCAGGTTTTTCATTTTTTTGAACACGACTCGGTTCTTTTGATTCCATCATTTATCTTCTCCTATCTCTAAAAGGCTATATTCACAAAAAAACAAATGATTGAATAAATTAAAATCGAAAATAAGATCGGTTTTAAATGTAAGCTATTTTTCATCTGTTAAAGTTCCTTTCTTAACAACAGTGACAAGATTAGACAAACTAACTTAAATTTAGCTTAAATCAAAATTTATGTTTTATAATTGTGATTAGATTATAGGTAATATGCCGTTTCCAGAGCTGAGAAATATTCACTGGCTGTGCGGACCGGCCCGAGCCAAAGTACGGTCTCGAACCTCGGTTTGAAGCCTTACCACAAACCGGTAAGTCTCCAAACACGCCCGGTGGTGTAAGAGCTAAAGCTCTAACACCACTTTCACTGCCCATAAATATTTCTCAGCTCTTCCAACTGGTTTTATTAGTAAGAGATCATTAAATCAAATTGAAACAATAATTACATTTTCGATTTGAATACGACTTCAGCAATGCAATCGTCAATGATGATTTACTCAATATATTCGAGCTAATCAAAAAGTTTGAACCATTAACAAATTAGTCGGAAGAGATGAGAGTATTTACCTGCTGTGAGAGTGGCGTTACGGCTTTAGCCGTTACACCACCGGGCGAGTTTGGATACTTGCGATTTGTGCAAGGATTCAAACCGAGGTTCGAGACCGCTTCTCAGGCTCGGGCCGGTCCGCATAGCAGGTAAATACTCTCATCTCTGGAGACGGAAAACTTAACTATCACACCTAAAGGAGTACTCCATGTCAAATAATATTAGAATCCTAGTAGTTGAGGATGATGAAAATTTAGCTAATAACATTGCTTCCTTCCTATCTGATTTTTCTGAAGTCGATATTGAAAATGACGGTTTAAGTGGTAAATTTGCGGCCACTGAGGATGTTTATGACTTAATAATTTTGGATATCATGTTGCCAGAAATGAATGGTTATGATGTCTTAAAAAATATTCGGAATGATAAAATCAATACACCGGTACTAATTCTGACTGCTAAGGCAGAAATTGACGATAAGATTCACGGTTTTAATCTTGGTGCTGACGATTACTTGACTAAGCCATTCCATCGTGAGGAGTTGCAAGCTCGTGTTAAAGCGCTCTTAAAACGAAGTGGCATTTTAGCTGATGATTCGATATTAAAAATTAAAAATCTTGAGGTTAATCTGAATAATCATGAGATTGATGCTGCTGGCGAACAGATTGCTCTTAATGGTAAAGAATATGATTTATTAGTTTATTTATTGCAAAATAAAAACACTATTTTAACGAAGGACCAGATTTTTGAAAGAATCTGGGGCTTTGATTCAGATACTTCAATCACTGTCGTTGAGGTTTATATGAGTAACTTGCGCAAAAAGTTACGTCCTTCGAAAAATGATAATTTAATCAAAACGATTAGAAATGTTGGGTATATCTTCCAAGATGACACAGAAAACTAGACAAAATAAAATAACCCGTCGCCAGCAATTTAAACTATTTCTTTCAATCATGGCTTCATTTGCCATTCTCTTTTTAACTCTGGGAATAATCATCTTCAACCTCTTCCAGTCATCAACTTATCGCAGCATTGATACGGATATTCGTAATCAAGTCGTCTCAATAAAAAAACAACCTAGCATGGCAAAAAAAGTCGGTCCGGCTCCAAATAATGCGATTGATCAAAATAAAAAGCCAGATCCGAAAGCTCCTTTTCAAGCTTCGATTCTGGTTTTTGATAAGAATGGTAAATTACTAAATAAAACTAGTCTTGGTAATCGATATTCCGTCCTAAAAAACATTAAATTACGTAAGAGAAATGTCAATGTTAAACAAACTTTGGTTGTTAATAATATGAACTTTCGTTCCATGCTAATTAAGGTTTCGAATAAAAATAATAACCCGATGTACGCGGGTCACTATATCTTAATCATGCAAAACATTGATACCCAAATTCAGGCAATTAAAAACTTTGAAGAAATCCTAATTATTACATTCTTCATCTTTTGGATCATTGCATTAGTTATTTCATACTTCTTGGCTCGAATCAATATGTTGCCAATAGTCAAATCTTGGAAACAACAAACTGAATTCGTCAACGATGCTGCACATGAATTGCGTACGCCTTTAACGATTATTCAAGGGAAACTCGAATACATGCTAACAAAGCCTAATAAAACGATTCTCGATGAAGCTGAGGCAATTTCAGTATCACTTGATGAGGTCAATCGTCTCAATTCATTGACTAACAATTTATTAGTTTTGGCCCGTTCCGATTCAGCAACGACAAAATATAATTTTGAAATGACTACACCAGAGTTTTTCTTAAAGGATCCAATCGAACCCTTCAAAGATATTATTAATTCTCAATCAAAAGTCTTCCAAATCAATCTTCATCACCATCCAACACTTCTTTTAGACCGTGATAAGATCAAGCAATTGTTGATTATTCTTTTGGATAATGCAACCAAATATACACCTAAAAATGGCACTATTAAAATTTATGACCAAGTTGAAGGCACCAAATATCAACTCGTTATTTCCGACACCGGTATTGGTATCAGCGACAATGATAAGGAAAAAATCTTCGGACGTTTTTATCGGGTCGACAAATCACGGAATACCAATAGTGGTGGTCACGGTTTAGGCCTAGCCATTGCTAAACAAATTGTCGACATTCACCACGGACACATTTTCGTTCGTGATAACTTACCTCAGGGCAGTGAATTCGTCATTGAATTACCGATCAAACATATCTAAACGATGGAGTATTAATTAATGGACAAAGAAAAGATAAAAACTTATTGGTTTAACTTTTTAGAAGATAAAAATCCACTGGACTATCCTTTAGGCGACATCACACTTTTCGGTGGCGATGATCCTGATGAGCTAGCTCAATTGGTTTATAACGGTACTAAAACTGCAACAACCTCTTCATATGCTCTATACGAACCAACTGAATACATGCCTGTAGTTGGTGACTACAATATTATTCTAGATGGTCAGGAGAATCCACTTTGCATCACTAAGACATTAGTAACCGAAGTAGTTCCATTTAATCAAGTCAGCGCTGAACATGCTTATCATGAGGGCGAAGGTTCGCGGACGTTGGATTATTGGCGTGAAGTTCATGAGAGTTTCTTTAAAAATGAATATCAAGAATTTGGCCAACCATTCACTTTTGATATTCCCTGCTTATGCGAAGTTTTTGAACGAGTTTACTAATTTATGGGCTAAAGATTGAAGGTTTAGGTAAGTATGCCGTTTCCAGAAATGAGAGTATTTTTTTAATGGCCGGAACAATAAGATTGGTATCTTCCCATTTGATCTTACTGAAAAATTCTATGACTTCGACCAAATCAATGAAACCGAAGCTGACTCAGTCAGTGGTAAAACTATCAAACCTATTTTAATTATCGATAAGGATTACAAACCAGAAGCCTAATTGTATATAGTGTTTAAGAGCTCAATCAATCGATTGGGCTCTTTTTTGTTTAACAATATGACAAATGTCATATCAATACATGACATTGCTTACTATTTTGAATTAGATAAATAAATTAAACTTATTTTATCAAATCAAGGAGGCAACAAATCATGACATCCATAGTCACAGTCGAACACCTCAATAAAAATTATGGCAAAAAGGAAATTCTGCATAACATTAACTTTACTGTCAATAAAAGCCAAATAATCGCCTTAATCGGAGAAAACGGTGCTGGTAAAACCACCCTGATAAATATTCTATTGGATTTAATTTCGTCTAATTCTGGAACAGTTAATATTTTAGATAATGAAAAAAACTTCAAAGAACGTATTGGTGTAATGATGCAACAAAACATTTCCATCACACGTATTACAGTTAAAGAAATATTGAAGCTTACCCAAAGTTATTATCAAAGTCCCTTAGCCTATGAAAAAATAATTGAATTGTCTGATTTATACGACTTAGAAGATTCCAAAATGGACAAATTATCAGGTGGACAAAAGAGACGTCTCTCCTTTGCCTTAGCAATTGCTGGTAATCCCGACCTACTTTTTTTAGATGAACCCACTGCCGGAATGGACAGTCAAAGTCGTACTAAATTTTGGCAAACAATCACTGATTTGAAAGAACAACACAAAACTGTCTTTGTTACTAGTCACTATCTAGAAGAACTAGAAACGATTGCCGATAGAATTATGATCTTACAAAATAAATCAATTAGTTTCGACGGATCAATCGCTCAACTACGTGTATTAGAAGGCGAAAGTATGATTGAATTCGATAGCAAACTCTTACCTAATTTATTCAAAGATATGCCTGAAATTATCGATTTCAAAAAAGTTGGTGATCACTATAAATTTACAACTAAGAATGCCGAATTAATTATCGGTCAACTTACACCATATCTAAACGCCATCAACAACTTAAAAGTTCAACAAAATTCGTTGGACTCATTGTTTGTTAATTTCAATAAAGAGGGTGCTACTCATGAATAGCTTTATTTATCAGATCAATATCAACTTCAAACGAATCATTCTTCGCAACAAGCGGTTTTTCCTTTTCGACATGATGCTTCCCATAATATTCTATCTGCTATATTCAAAAGTATTAGTTAATGGCATTCCACAAGCGGATCTGAAAACATGGCAAATGAATTATTTGATCAGTATGATTATTTATAGCTGTCTATTAGGTTCAATCATAACTGTTGCCAATACATTGCTTGAGGACAAGACCAGTCATTTTGACATTCTATCAAGATTGACTCCCCTACCACGCTGGCAATACTACCTATCTCGAATTTTAATTTTTATGTTACTCAATTTAATTTCAGCAATAGTTATTTGTCTAGTCGGAATATTAGTAAATCATTTAACCTTACCAATCGCAAACTGGTCATTAATAATCTTGATATCTGTCCTAGGCACTACTCCGCTTATCTTTATGGGAATATTAATTTCACTTGCAAATAATCCAGCCACGGTCAACCTTTTGAATAACATTGTCGTCTTCCCATTAGCAATAATCAGTGGGCTTTGGTGGCCAATTACCATGATGCCAAAGTGGCTACAATCAATCGGCAAATTAACTCCAACTTTTGAAATATCTAACATCGATCAATCTATCCTTCATGGTACAATTATAAATAGTCATTACATCTTAGGAATCATCCTTTGGCTAATGATCATTGTTGTAATAACTTTACTCATAACTAAGTATCAAAAACATAAGGAGTTAATCATCGAATGACATTCTTAGAGAATCATGTTTTATTTCCCAAAAGATTTGGCATTATGCCGTATTTTTGGGCATTCTCCTTAATTGCCTTATCCAGTCAACCACTGTTCGAAAAGAACAGTTTTAACTGGATTTTATTTTCACTATTATTAATCTTTCTCAAATTATATCGAGATGGATATGAGATCAACCGCTTATTACCATTACAAATAGTAGGTCAATTAATTATCACAACTTACTTAGTCTATGAATATAATTTAGGAACATTATTTATTTTTACAGCCTGGGAAATTGGTTCACTACCATTTAAAAATAAGCAATTCTACAAATATACAGCTATTTACTTAATTTTCAGTATTCTTTGTATCGCTGGAAATATATTAGTTAACTTCACGTCATACGGTATTTACGGAATAACCATTACCGCAGTATTTGCAATAGGCTCCCCTTTTGCTGCCAGATCACTTGGAAACAGTTATCGTAGAATGTATCGTTTGAAACAAAATAACAAACGATTGGAAACAATAATTAAACAAAACGAACGCGAACGAATTTCCAAAGATCTACACGATAATCTTGGGCAATCATTTTCTTTAATAACTTTAAAAGCCGAATTAGCTGATAAACTAATAGATAAGAATGCTGAACAAGCGCGTCAAGAAATCAGAGATATCGCCGCCACCTCTAGAGATGATTTGAGTTTAGTTAGGCAAATAGTTAGTGACCTGAATCAGAAGTCAATTGCTGAAGCGATGATTAAAGAAGAAAACAATTTAAGAGTTGTAAATATAATTCAACAATCAAATAACGAAAAAGTATCCGTTACTTGGCCAATCAAAATTCAAAATGTTTTGGCAGCAATTATCAAGGAAGCATCAACAAATATCATTAAATACAGTAAAGCGCATACAGCCACATTTGATTTTGGTCAAGACAATGATTACTATACTTTAGATATTAGTGATGATGGTGTCGGTTATAAAAAGGTCCGAAAAGATTCATTCGGATTAACGGGGATGTCACAGCGTCTATCTGATATTAATGGGGTTATAGATATTAGTTCGGATCACGGAACCATTTTAAAAATAAAAGTAAAAAAGGCAGATTAGAATGACGACAATTTATTTAGCAGAAGATCAAGAAATGTTAAATACAGCTTTGGCAACTTTACTAGGACTTGAGGATGACCTTGAAGTAATTGGAACAGCAACCGATGGTCAAACTGCTTTATCTGAAATTATTTCTAAAAAACCGGAGATTGCCATCCTAGATATTGAAATGCCAAAGTTATCCGGACTCGATGTGGCTGAACAAATAAAACTACTTGATCCTCCAACTAAGGTAATAATTTTAACAACTTTTGCCAGAGCAACCTATTTTGAACAAGCAGTCAAAACCAATGTCAATGGCTACTTACTAAAAGACAATCCAACTGATCAACTGGTCAAAACTATTCATGAAGTTTTAGATGGGCAAACAATCTTCTCACCAGAATTAGTAACTACTATTTTATCTGCCGAAAAAAATCCTTTGACCAAACGAGAACTAGACGTCTTAAAAGAGATAAAGCTTGGTAAAAATAGCAAAGAAATTGCTAAATCCGTCTTTCTATCTGATGGAACGGTTCGCAATTATATTTCATCCATATTAAGCAAAACTGGAGCTTCCTCTAGGATTGAGGCCCTGAATATCGCCGAAAAGAATAAATGGATCTAAAAAAGGAGCTGTATCTCACTTCGTTTTATAACAACAAGTGAAATACAGTTCCTTTTATTTATCTCATTTCATCACAACCTGCTTCAATCTTTAATTTACTTAAAACATCAGCGGCAAATTTTCCAAAGTATCTTTATTGTCACGTTGTGGCAATTTATATCCGACAAAATATGGTGACGCAACAAATCTCGGTTCCATCTTACAAATAATACCTGTGGTGCTAGTTAAATATGCCGTCTACAGAGCTGGAAAATATTCACTAGCTGTGCGGAACGGTTCGAGCCAAAATACGGTCTCGAACCTCGGTTTGAAGCCTTGACATAGTTCGTCAAGGCTCCAAACACGCCCGGTGATATAAGAACGGGAGGATCTCCCGTCCTTATATCACTTCCACGGCACACAAATATTTTCCAGCTCTTCCGACTAGTTAATTGTTCATAAATTGAGTATAGAAAAGCTCAATTGTTTTATATCCAGCCCGTTTTAAATTTTAATTTGGAAAATATAATTGAATTATAAAATTTGCCAATATAATTGAAGCGAATATTTGTAATTAATTATCAACTAGCACCATGCGTAAATAATATCTCCATCTTCATCGTATAAAAAAATATTGTATGAATCACAAGCCCCATTATGAAAATCATTTAATAAATAATGACTAGAGGTTGAAAGTCGAAAAACTAATATAGCTATTGTTGTTACAGGCCTAGAGCTAAATTATTTTTAAATGATCAGAAGTCTTTGTTTCATTGTTCCAACCATTAAAAAAAACTAGTTAGAAGAGCTGAGAGTATTCATTTGCAGCGAAAGTGGCGTTATTGCTTTAGCAATTACACCACCGGGCGTGTTGAAAACTCGCGGTTTTTGCGAGGCTTCAACCGAGGCCCGAGATCGCTCCTTGGCTCGGACCGTTCCGCGCAGCAACTGAATACTCTCAGCTCTGGAAACGGCATACTTAACTAAACTTTCAACCTTTAGTTAATGAATAATCCAGGTAAGAGGTTCACGTCCACATTCAGATTATTTTACCGGTTTCTCATTTAATGATTCGGAAATTCTCTTAAGGTACATTACGATCTCTTCTTGATTTGAATCGTCCTCTTCTGTTGGCTCTTCATCTGCTTCGCGACCCTTGATAATCTTGTTCATCATTTTGACCAATAAGAATACCACGAACGCAATTATCAAGAAATTAATGATGGACTCAATGAAAGCTCCATATTTGAATGTTGCATCCCCTACTTTAAACACTAAATTGCTGAGATCAATTTTCCCTAAAAACAATCCAATCAGTGGATTTATCAGGTTACCGACCAAAGACTGAACGATAGCTGTAAAAGCAGCACCCATAATGACACCTACAGCCAAGTCCATAACATTGCCACGACTAATAAAATCCTTAAATTCTTTTATCATATTTCAAAGTCTCCTAAAATAATTTATACCCTTAATTATGAATGTTTCCAGTCATTTTGTGCAAACTTTTCGCCAAAACGTTCTATACGTATCGTCAAGAATTTTCATTTAATGGAATTTTTGAAAAGCTTTTCATTTATAATTAATTTGAAAGGCCGTGAAAGTATGAATAAATTTGATATTTATAAAATGATTTTGGAAATTATCTCCGAGAAAAATCCCAAGGATTTTCAAGAGCTCTTAGATGATACCCAAAAGTACCAAATCGTTAAAAATTATATTGCTAGTGATAATCCTAACCAATTTTTAATTCAGGACCTGCAAGATTACGTGACAAGCATGATAAATGACGGCTTAATTGCCGGAACTATTAGCCCATTGAAATACGTTACCTTGATTAAGATCAATGGACTAACTATTCAGGGATTTCAATATCTTAAAAAAATACAGGAAGAGGATGCCGAACAGCAAGTTAAGACAATTTTAAATAGCAATAACCAACCTATGAATTCGAAGAGTTTGACAAAAGCACTATCATCCTTAATATTTTGATGATGATTTAACAAAACATGGTCAGCTTTTTAATATTAACGCAAATAGACACCGTAATCGGAATCGGATTACAGTGTCTATTTGCGTTAAGCAGAAAAATCATATTATTTATGCTTCATATTTAACGACGATAATAGTTATGCCTCAGTAGTATTTGCGGCATCCTTCTTTGTTTCGTCAGCAACCATTTGCTTTTCGGCTACCTTGAAGAATGGATAATACATCGCACCGGCTAGGAACAACTCAACAGCTGACCAAACGGCTGCACGCCAATCCCAACCTGTGGCCATCAAAGGTCCAATGATTGGAGGCATTGTCCATGGAACCATGGCAACTGGAGCATTCATTAATCCTAAACTGATTAATAAGTAACTACATGTTGCTAAAACTAATGGAATTACGATGAATGGAATCATTGTCAAAGGATTCATAACAATTGGGAATCCAAAAATAACAGGCTCATTGATTTCAAACAACGCACCAGGAAATGCTACTTTACCAAGATCACGATACGTTCTGCTCTTAGAAAAAATCATTAATAAAACAAGTGTGATCGTGGCACCAGTACCACCAACGTTGACCATCAAACTAGAAAATCCAGCAGCAGTAACATATGGAAGTGGTTGGTGATGTGCATATGCTGTCGCATTGGCAGCCAAAAATTGAAGAAAAATTGGATCTGCTATACCTTCCAAAGTCATATCACCATGGATACCACATACCCAGAGTAAGCTGACAAGGAATGTATAGACCAAAATACCAGGTAAAGTATTCATAGCAAACAATAATGGATGGAAAATTGCTTGTATAACTTGGTTAATATCAATATTTAAAGGCATTCTGATGAACCAGAATAGTAGCAAGATCACAAATCCAGGCAATAATGATACGAATGAATTTGAAACCGCCGTTGGTACTCCATCTGGTAATTTAATAACAATGTTTCTTTTGAGAAAGAAATTAAAAATTGTAACTGAAACCATAGCAGTAATAATAGCAGTAAATAAACCTGATGATGAAAAATTATCTGTGTCCAATTTGAACTTATCATTGAACGATACAAGAACAAAAGCCATAGTTGAAAGACCGGCACCAGAAATCGGATCAATTTTCAACTCTTTAGAAAGCTCATAGCCAATCCCAATGGCTGCAAGTAATGAAATAATACCGAAAGATCCATTAACAGCAACACTAATCATATTCATATAAGGTTTGATCAGATTAGTCCAAGCTGCAATAGGAATGTTACCTAAAATCAAGAAAATACTACCACTGATAATGGCAGGTAAAGTTAAAACTAACCCATTACGAATCGAAACAAGGTACTTATTGTTACCCACTTTTGCCATGGGTGGCATAACTGTATTTTGAAGCCAGTTCATGAAATTATTCATGACTGTCCCCCCTCTCTGTCGTTAATCCCTAACAACAGTTCAAAGTATAATACTGGAAACGTTTCCACACAATGGGTATATACCAAATTTACTAAATATCTTCATTTTGAGCATTTTTTACAAAATATAAACGTAATTGTTGAGCTTAAAAAATCATAACATAGATGCGAATCCTAATATTATGGATCCACACAATACGTCAAAGGCCGTTCCTGATTAATGAATAAATTTTTTATAATGCTAACTCGTTTGCATTTTCTAAAAAAATAGACAAAAAAAGGCTAAAATCGCTATCAACGATTTAAAGCCCTTTTTGAAATCTTATGAAACCAACGAAATGCCACTGACAAGAGTCGAACTTGCACTCGGGAAACCCGAACAGCGACCTGAACGCTGCGCGTCTGCCAATTCCGCCACAGTGGCATTATAATTCAAATAATTGCTTATTTAGATTACAATGAAAATGATACTACAAATGGAGGGTCTTGTAATGGAAAAAATTAGTAAAAGTATCTTAAATCAAATAATTTTGCCACGTAATCCCGAATCATACAAGGGAAATTATGGTAAAGTCCTAATTATTGCTGGATCGACTCATTTCGGGGGGGCCGCAATTTTATCCAGTAGCGCAGCCGTTCATTCTGGGGCTGGATTAGTAACCGTAGCAACCACTCCTGAAAAGTTCGCTGCTATCAATACTCACATTCCAGAGGCAATGACCATCGATTATCACAATAAAAAAGAATTGTTATCTGCTATTTTAAATAATGATGTTATTGCTATAGGTCCAGGTTTGGGAACATCGAGTGTCGCAATTGGCTTAGTTAAAGCCGTGCTTAATAATACTAAAACTGATCAAACTGTAATATTGGATGCATCAGCTTTGACAATTATCGCCGAAGAAAAAATACCTCTACAAACGACGGCTCACATCATCATGACACCTCACCAAGGCGAATGGCAGCGCCTTTCTCAGTTAGAGATACCCGCACAAACAGAGTTAAATAATTTTGAAAAACTCCAAGATTTAAACCCTGATGCAGTTTTAGTTTTAAAAAAACATCATTCAGAAATATATTTTCGAGACATGTCTTTTAAAATAATCGCAGGCAATCCTGGAATGGCAACAGGCGGTATGGGCGACACATTAACCGGAATCATGGCTGGTTTCATCGGACAATTCGGTTATTCCCTAGCAACAATCCAGTCAGCCCTATTAATCCATAGTATTATTGGTGACAAGTTAAACGAGAAACAATATGTAGTCTTACCTTCAGAAATCATCGATAAACTTCCCAAGTATATGCAAAAGTTCAGTTTACAGACCAAATAAAAACGCCATGATATGAATCCACCCCCTAAAGTGGATAGATATCATGGCGTTTTTCTTACAATTATTACCCGAAGACTGCCCAAATTATCTAATGTTGAAAATTCGTCTAATTCTCTCAACTCGAGGTCCTAATATTTTATCAGCTAAAGAAGTCTTTAGGACTAAGTAGCCATATATTACACCACCTAACCCAGCTTCCAACATCAAAGCAACCACTGAAATAATTCTATCGGAATTACCAACAAAGTGGAAAACGACCCAGTTTACGAACATAACTGAAACAAACATGATTAGTGAGAAAAGAATAATTCCACTTATACGACGAGAAATTCGACCGGTATTGAATGGATAAACTGCATGCAATTCACGAATCATTAGCCAACAAACCACGGCCATACCAATACTTGTAGCGATTAGAGGTCCAAATTCATGAAATAACCAAATCATTGGTAATTGCATAACAATTTTAACAATGAACCCATAAACGAAGTATTTAATGGCCAATCTATTGCGATATAACGCTTGCAATACCGCCGACAAAACAGTGAATAATCCCAGTAAAATCGATATAATTGATGAGAATTGTAACATCAAAACGCCGAGTGAATCATAACGATAAAAAGTTGTCCACAATGGCTGTGCAACGGCGTACATTCCCAATGATGCCGGAATCATAATGAAGAAAAACAACTCCAACGTGTTAGAAATCTGGTCTTCAATTTTATCTTTATCACCTTTAGAATACAGTCCTGACAAGATTGGAACGGCTGTAACGGCCATAGCGGTTGATAATGAGACAATAATCATAATCAATTTATTTGCTTGAAATCCAAATAATGAATAATAATTATCCAATTGCGCTCCTGAAGCGTTAACAAACATTCTCATAAACTGATTAAACGTTGATTGATCAAACAGATTGAAGAATGTAATACCAGCATCCAAGATAATGAACGGTACGGCTTGTTCAAAAATTTCTCGAGTGAAATTTCTTTCATTTACATCTGCAATCGGTTGCCCATTACGTGACAGACGCCTTAGTTTGGGCAAACGCCTCAACAATGCTAAGACTAAAATCCCAATGGCAACTGCTGCCCCAATAAATGCAGCAAATGTTGATTGAACAACGGCATTGATATAACTGCCTTTATTCATAATCATAATGACATATGTTGCTAAAAGCATGTAAATAACACGAGCAATTTGCTCGATAAATTGTGATATAGCGGATGGTGCCATATCAGAATATCCTTGCAGATATCCTCTCAAAATACTCAATATTGGAATAATCAAAACGGCAACAGCTAAAGATTTGATTACGGGAATACTTCTCGGATCACCATCAGTAAATATTGCTGCCAAAATAGGCGCTCCAAAATACATAACGGCTCCAAAAATCACACCCATAAAGGTCATAATCTTTAGACCATGCTTAAACAATTTATTACCAGTTGAATACTGATCAAGTGCATTATAATGTGAAATTTGTTTTGATATTGCGCCAGGAATACCAGCTGTTGAAATAATCAAGAACAAACTATAAATATTATAACCCTTAGCAAACAAGGCATTAGCTGCGGGATAATAAGATCCCATCCATGCCATCCATGGAATGATATATATCGCACCTAAAATACGAGAAAAAATACTACCAGCAGTCATCCAAGCTGAACCCTTCAGCATTGTGTCCTGCGAAGAAGGCTCAGGATCAATCACTGGCATTATATCTTCTTCATCATGGCTATTATTTACGCCCAAAACCTGCACCACCTTAAAAACTATCCATTTAATTATAGCAAAGTTATCTACCTAAAAAATTTAAATTACACTTAAATTACGTAAAAAGCAAATTAATTCAAATTAATTAACTATAGTTTAACTTTATAATGCCGTCTCCGGTCACCAGTACAATGCTTTAGCCTGCACTGCGACCGATTCGAGCCAAGGTCTCGAATCTCGCTGGCTAAAACATTGTACTGGTGACCTACGACTGATTCGTTTCTACATAATAATCGATTTGATGTCTTCATATTCCTAATCCATATATAAAATTAAGCTCCATACATTTCAATAAATATAAAGTGATCGGAATTTTTTTATATACTGGCTCGATTCGGCCACTTCAAACCCAATCCCTCACAAGTTCAATCGGACTTTCTTTACAAAACAAGAAAATTGTAAAGCGCGTTATGGTTTAAACAATGATAGAATAAGCTTGTTGCAGGTTAGAAAGCAAGTAATTAATTAATTGAACTCACCTAAAAATCTCTATTTTGCAATTATTCACACAAGTTTGAAATTCCTTCATATAATATATAAAACGCTTGAACAATATTATTTTCAGCTTGCTTTCGACGTAACAAAAAAAGACTTCGGAAATTTTCCGAAGTCTTTTTTATTTGTAATTATTTAACGACGATATTAACAATCTTGTTAGGAATAACAATTACCTTAACAATATTTTTACCATCAATAAATTTCTGAACTTTTTCATTTGTTGTAGCAAGTTTTTCAAGATCGTCTTTTGAAGTGCCATTAGCAACTTCAACCTTATCTCTCAACTTACCATTAACTTGCACGATAATTTCAACTGTGTCAGAAACAAGTTTTGCTTCATCATAAGTTGGCCATTTAGCATAAGAAATAGATTCTGTGTGACCAAACTTACTCCATAGTTCTTCCATCATGTGAGGTGCGATTGGAGCTAGCAATTGAACTAAGCCTTCTGCGTATGCTTTTGGCATTGTATCAACCTTGTGGGCTTCATTAATGAAGACCATCATTTGTGAAATTGCTGTATTAAAGTGCAATGCATCATAATCTTCAGTAACTTTCTTAACTGTTTCATTATAAACTTTATCAAGTTTACCATCATTTGTGTCAGTCAAGTAATCGTCCTTCAATGTACTGTAGTCATCATCGTTGATAAACAGGTTCCAGACACGATCCAAAAACTTGTATGAGCCTGACAAGCCATTCTCTGACCAAGCAATTGAGGCATCCAAAGGACCCATGAACATTTCATAAGCTCTCAAAGTATCGGCACCATATTGTTCAACTACATCATCAGGATTAACAACGTTACCCTTTGATTTAGACATCTTTTCGTGACCTTTACCAAGAATCATTCCTTGGTTAAATAGTTTTTGGAAAGGTTCTTTAGTTGGTACAACACCCAAATCATACAATACCTTGTGCCAGAATCTAGCGTAAAGCAAGTGCAATACGGCGTGCTCGGCCCCACCGATATATAAATCAACTGGCAACCACTGTTTCAATAAATCGTAATCAGCTAGTTCTTTATCATTATTAGGATCAATATATCTCAAGTAATACCAAGAAGAACCGGCCCATTGTGGCATCGTGTTGGTCTCACGACGACCTTTACGACCATCTTTATCAACTACATTCACCCAATCAGTCAAGTTGGCTAATGGACTTTCACCCGTACCTGATGGCTTAATATTTGTATCTTCTGGTAATTTAAGTGGCAATTCATCTTCCGGAACAAGTGAAGTAGTGCCATCTTCCCAATGAATAACAGGAATTGGTTCACCCCAGTATCTTTGACGTGAGAAGACCCAGTCACGAAGACGATAGTTAACTTTCTTTTCACCGAAACCTCTGTCCTCCATGTAATCAATAGCACGGGCAATAGCGTCAGCCTTGTTCAAACCATCCAAGAAATCCGAGTTGATATGCTTACCATCTGTCGTTATAACGCCGTTATTAAGATCACCTTCGATAACTTGAGTCATTGGCAGATCAAACTTCTTAGCAAAGGCATAATCACGTTCATCATGTGCTGGAACGGCCATAACGGCACCTGTACCATAAGTTACAAGAACATAATCTGAAATCCAGATTGGAAGCTTTTTACCATTAATTGGATTAATTGCATAAGCACCTGTGAAAACACCGGTTTTCTCATCATTCAAATCAGTTCTATCAAGATCTGATTTATGTGAAATTTCTTCCTTATAAGCCTCAACAGCAGCCTTTTGTTCAGGTGTTGTAATCTTATCAACAAGTTTATGTTCTGGGGCCAAAGTCATGTATTCAACACCAAAAATTGTATCAGGTCTTGTTGTAAAGACATTGATTTTATCGTCTGAGCCAGCAACATCAAAAGTAACTTGTGCACCGACAGAACGTCCAATCCAATTTCTTTGCATTTCTTTGATATTTTCTGGCCAATCAATATCGTCAAGATCATCCAACAATCTGTCAGCATAGGCTGTAATTTTTAGCATCCATTGGCGCATTGGTTTTCTAACAACTGGGAATCCGCCACGTTCGGTCTTACCATCAATGATTTCCTCATTGGCAACCACGGTTCCCAAATCTGGTGACCAGTTAACTAATGTTTCTGATTCATAAGCCAAACCCTTTTTGTACATTTGTTCGAAAATCCACTGTGTCCACTTATAGAACTTAGGATCAGTTGTTTGAACTTCACGTTCCCAGTCATACGAAAATCCTAATGAATTAATTTGACGCTTAAAGTTTTGAATATTCTTTTCGGTAAAGTCAGCAGGATTATGTCCAGTATTTAAAGCGTATTGTTCAGCTGGTAGTCCAAAAGCATCAAAGCCCATTGGATGTAAAACGTTATAGCCTTGAGCTCGCTTCATTCTAGCAATAATATCAGTTGCTGTATAACCTTCTGGATGTCCAACGTGAAGGCCTTGTCCTGATGGATATGGGAACATATCTAAGGCGTAAAAATTCTTCTTATTTGGATCCTCTGTTGTTTTAAAAGTCTTGTTTTCTTTCCAATACTTTTGCCATTTCTTTTCTACGGTGTTGTGATTGTACATATTTCTCCTCCTATACAAAAAAATCCTATGATTATTAAATTAATCATAGGACGAGTTATCGCGTTACCACCTAAGTTCCGTACCAAATAAGTACGACTCTCAAAATCCTTAACGAGGATCAATCGTAGTCACTTACTAAGGTTCGGCAACTATTGTTAGTGGATGAGTTCGAAAATAAACACTTACGCATTCACAGCCCCATGCGCTTTCTGAAAAGTTATTTATAATCTACTACTTCCGTGCTTATATCTTATACCATTAATGTTTGTCCGACAACCAGTAAATCAGAATTTAAATTATTTAATTGACGAATATTATCAACCGTTGTCCCAGCACTTGAGGCAATAGAGTCAATCGTATCACCACTTTGAACAGTTACAGAACTACTAGTTTTATTTTCTGAATCACTATCGTTTGAACTATAATCATTTTGAACATTAATTGATGATGAATCAGACGAATTATCTGATGGAACAAACTTCGTAACACCATCACGTTCATCTTGAACCATGACTGGTGCTTGTTGATTGCCATAAGCATCCCCAACATTGTTGGTGTCACTCGTATCATTATTTTTATTAGCCGAACTACTCATTGATAATGGTTGTCCATCAGCTCCGATTACTTGTGTAATAATCAAAGTTTTTCCAGCATAAATGTAATTATCAGTCTTCAAGTTATTCAAACTCATCAAAGTATCAGTCGTCATGTTAAATTTGTCAGCAATCGACTGTAATGTATCACCTTGGGCTACAGTATAAGTTTGATCCTTATCAGTAGTAGCTGTGTCGAACTGTGTTAAATTATATTTTTCGATAACACTATTCAACTTGTCAGCATAAGTTGTATCGGTAGCATAACGCCCAGTCAAATACTTAGTAGCATCTTTGTATGACGTTGTATTGCTCTTCCAAGTACCAGCATAAATTTGCGAATTCCCTGAAGTTCCACCACGAAGTAATGAAACATAATCTTCAAGTGATTCCTTGTATGAAGGATATTTTCTGAAGTTAGAGTTAATTGAATACAGACTACCAGTTCCGTCGTCTTCTTGTGTACCCATATTAACTGATTCGCCGTTATAATCCCCTTTAATACCAAAAAGATTATAATTAGGTGCACTAGCTAGTCCGCTTGTACCCCAACCACTTTCAACCATTGCTTGTGCAATCATAACTGAAGCGTAGAGATCATTATTTGAAGCTAACTTACGAGCTGAATTACCAATGTAATCAATAAATTGTTGATCACCGACACCAGTTGAAGTTACTGGTGTCGCAACTGCTGCTGAGTTTTGATTCAACAAATTATTAACAGATAACGCTTCCGCTTTAACTGGTGTTGGAGCAGAAATATTAGTAATCTCTGCCACAGCTGCACCAACAAACATACTTGACCCCAAGATCGTCATATTTTTGCGTAAGTTTGCGTTCTTACTTTTTTTATTATTTAATCTAGTCAAACGACTATCTTCGATTTTGCGTTCATGACGTGTCATAACCATAAATATCTGCTCTCCCTCAAAATCTTTATACCTTATTATATTTCTTAACAAAAACTTAAACAATAGAGAGATTGAAAAATATGAAAATATCTAAAAAAATATCCATCTTAAATGTATTTTTACTGCTGATTTTTGCTTTTTGGACTATTAACGTTGTTTTAAATACTAATTTGATTCAAAACTTTGATACTACCTTGATAAATCAAATTTATCACCACAATTACCTGACACTTGGCATCTTCCGGATAATAACTAGCATCGGAGACACTTATGCAACTATCGTTGTAACCGCAATTATTTTTTTACTTTTAATTGTTAAAAAATATCACTATGCGGCAATTTATTTAGTGCTCAATAAAGTAGTCATTTCCGGAATCAACAGCATAATTAAAACCATCATTGACCGACCACGACCAAGTCACCATCATTACGTATCTGCTGGTGGCTACAGTTTTCCCAGCGGGCACTCTGCTAGCTCGTTTGCACTGTATATTTCAATTTTGATTATCAGTCTCTATATTTTCAAAAAAATCAGTATAAAAATTCTTATCAGCACCATTTGTATTGCCATGGTTCTCTTGATTGGATACAGCCGTATTTTCTTAGGCGTTCACTATCCAAGTGATGTCCTCGGTGGATATCTTTTGGCAGCTACTATCCTAACTTTCAATACTCTATTATTCAGAACCAAGAATCTTTCGATTCTTAAGTTCAAAGGCGTTAAGAATTAGACCCAATATCAATAATACAAGAGTAGCAACGTAAATATTGTGCAATCCTGAAAAAAGAATTTGTCTCATTTTGGGTAAAAGCTGATGTGGCAAGGAATTGGCGGTCTGTGGATCAATCAATTTATTCATCATATCGATCGTAATATGTTTATTCTCTGCCGCTCCTTTGGCCAAAGCAGTATTCAAAACAATTCCATAGACTGAAACCATCATTGATTGACCAATTGTTCTCAATAAAGTATTAAAACTAGTTGCAACCCCGACATTTTCGGGATCAACAACTGTCTGTGATGTAACTGTGGTTGTAGTAATTGTTAAGCCAAAGCCAAGTCCTGCGATTCCGGCCAACATGCAGAAGTACCAGAACGGCGTTGTTGGTCCTGCGGCTAGTAGTAAAACATTAGCAATTGCTAAGAAGAATAGACTGATATAAATGACTCGATTGGGAGCCATCTTTTTTATCAAAGAACCCGCCCAGAAAGATCCAAGAATCCAGACAATTGAACTTGGCGTTACGGCGAAACCACCCATTGATGGACTCAAACCTAAAATACCTTGCATCCATGTTGGAATATAAGCTTCAAACCCAATCAAGAAGCCACTTACCAATAATGCCAAAACGTTTTG
The DNA here is from genome assembly GCF_005404815.1 of Companilactobacillus huachuanensis. GTDB lineage: Bacteria > Bacillota > Bacilli > Lactobacillales > Lactobacillaceae > Companilactobacillus > Companilactobacillus huachuanensis. Next base: position 23,678 of record NZ_BJDF01000015.1, on the reverse strand, counting down.
GATAACGAAAGTTTTATTCTTGAATAATTCTAACGGTAGAATTGGATCAGCAACATGTTTTTCAACATGAATAAAAACAAAAATCGAAATAATTGATACTAGAACCAAACCTAAAGGTATCAACATTGTGCTACTACCAATATTTTGTAAGGCTAACATTAATGGCAACAATACAAAAATCAACATGATGGTTCCCATATAGTCAATTCTGATTTTCTCGTGTTCTCGTTTATCTTCCTTAAAGAAAATCCAAATCAAGGCCATCGTTATCAAACCAACTGGCAAGTTGATTAAGAAAACCCAGTGCCAACTCAATTTTTCAACGATAAAGCCACCTAGTAACGGTGCTATAACGGCAGCAATTCCCCAAGCTGACCCGTTTAAGCCTAAAATACGGGCTCTTTTCTCTAAAGGATAAATATCCGCAATAATTGTAAATGTCAGTGGCTGAATCGCTCCAGAACCGATACCTTGAATCACACGTGCCAAAATTAACGTCAACATTGAATTCGACATCGCACACAAGGTCGAACCAATAACGAAAATTACTAAACCAATTAATAGAACTGGTTTACGACCAACAATATCTGATAACTTTCCATAAATTGGTGTCGCTACGGCAGTCATTAGTAGATAGACCGAAAAGACCCAGTTCATCAAACTAACCCCATGTAAACTCCCGATAATTGTCGGCATTGCGGTCGAAACGATAGTTCCCTCAATTGCCGTCATGAACGTTGCAATAAATACTGCAATCGTGACAATTACAACATTCGACTGATTTTTTTGTGCCATTAAATAATTCCTCCCATAAAAAAAGAGACTTTCCTTAAAGTTAAACTTTAAAGAACGCCTCTGTAATCACCGATTAAATTTTCAAGAAACTCTTAATATCATTAACTTTATCAAGTTTTTCCCATGGTAAATCGATATCTGTACGTCCGAAGTGACCGTATGCGGCCGTCTTCTTATAAATTGGTCTTTGTAGATCAAGCATTTTGATGATACCTAGTGGACGTAAATCGAAGAACTTGTTAATAACTTCTTCAAGTTGTTCTTCAGAAAATTCACTAGTACCAAATGTATCAATGTGAATTGACACAGGTTTTGCTACACCAATGGCATAAGCAATTTGAATCTCAACCTTTTCAGCTACGCCAGCCGCAACAAGGTTCTTAGCAATATATCTCGCAGCATAACTAGCTGAACGGTCAACTTTGGTAGCATCCTTACCTGAGAAAGCACCACCACCATGTCGAGCGAAGCCACCATATGTATCAACGATAACTTTACGTCCTGTAAGTCCAGAATCACCTTCTGGACCTCCAATAACGAATCGACCTGTAGGATTGATCAAAATTTTTGTTTGATCATCCATCATGTTAGCAGGTACGACCTCATCGATAACATATTTCTTGATATCCTTTTGAACTTGTTCCAAACTAGCCTCAGCTGTATGTTGTGTGCTCAAAACAATTGTATCAACACGAACGGGATGATCATTTTCATCATATTCGATTGTAACTTGTGACTTTGCGTCAGGCATCAAGTAATCGATAGTTCCGTTCTTTCTAACTTCGGCTGTTTTTCTCATTAGCTTATGAGCTAGAGAAATTGGCAATGGCATGAATTCTTTAGTTTCATTTGTAGCGAAACCGAAAACAAAGCCTTGATCACCGGCACCGATTTGATCCAAAGGATCTTTATCGTTATTGCCACGTTCTTCTAATGCATCATCAACACCCAAAGCAATATCAGGAGATTGTTCATCTAGTGCAACTAGTACGGCACAACTATTACCATTGAAACCAGGATTTGTTCCATCATAACCTATATCGGTAATTGTTTTACGTACGACACTTTGAATATCAACATATGCAGAAGTTGAAATTTCACCTACAACTAGCACTAAACCAGTTGTAACAGTTGTCTCGCAGGCAACACGCGCATCTTTATCCTTTGCTAAAATAGCATCAAGAATTGCATCACTTATTTGATCAGCAACTTTATCTGGATGTCCCTCTGAAACGGATTCAGAAGTAAATAAATAATTTTTTGACATATTTTTTCCACCTTTTCGGTTACAGGGCCTCTCCTTAAACAAAAAAAGGATCCCATCAGGAACCTTTTAATAGGTTAACACAAAATTAATCCATTTTCATGAAAAAACTCGGTTTGACGTGCAACTTTTTCTACATTAATATGTTTTTATGAGCCAAAGGAGTTCACATGGATAAATTAAAATCTAAAAAATTGTTATCAGCCTTTATTGAATTTATTAGCTATCATATTTTCCCTTTTATTTTTATTTTCGTCCACAATTTGAATAATTATTCCCTCCATGGTTTTTTGATTATCATGGTGGCAATGGTAGCTCTGTATAAAGAATTCATTCTAACCTTGAATCCTAATAAATACTTCCATATTTTGTACAGTGCCATTTATATATTGCTGGCCGTTCTATCATTACGATCACTGAATTTATCTGTGATAATTTTGGTATTCGCACAATTAGCCTTCCTATATATGACACGATATTTACCAGACAACTATCAAAATTTAGTTTCACTAGTGGAAGATTTTGTTGTTCCCAGTTTCATGTCAATAGCGTTGGCCTTCACTTATATGCACTTTATTTCAGTTAATTTCGTTGTCCCACTACTATTAGTTAATCTGGCAACAGTATTGATTAATTATTTTGAAGGAACTAGCTTTGATTACATTGAATTGGTAGTTATCTCAGTTCTATGTGTAATTTTATTTTTATTAAATTACATCAGTTTGTGGACTGCCCTAGCAATTATTGTCTTTATTGTTACGATGTCATTATTGAAAAAATATAAGAACTTCAATCAGTCCAATCTTTTTTATAGGGTTATCGGTAATTTGATTCTTGTTATATAAATCGGTGTGCTAGTTAATTATGCCGTCTCCAAAGCTGAGAAATTTAATTTTTATCAGACAAAATTTTTTTTGAGTTCAATTTTTAATTATAAAAACATGGAATGTCTCACACTTGAAATAATTAGGTGTGAGACATTCCATGTTTGCTAAATAAAACAATTTGTTACTTTTCAACCTTCAGTTGGAACTTAAAATAATCCAGATATAAAAGCAATTGAATATTTTTACATTCAATTAATAACGATTAATTAGTCGGTGGAGCTGGAATATTTAACTAGTGCAACACGTACCCTTAATAGAATCTTTTACTTATAATTTAATTACTTTCATAATCATTATAAAATTAGGGACAAAAAAACACCTAACATTAAGTTAGGTGTCTATACGCTTTTGGTATGGAGGATACAGGGATCGAACCTGTGACCTCCTGCTTGTAAGGCAGATGCTCTCCCAGCTGAGCTAATCCTCCAAAAGTGACTCCTACGGGATTTGAACCCATGTTACCGCCGTGAAAGGGCGGTGTCTTAACCACTTGACCAAGGAGTCATAAATATTTAATCGATATATTGCTCTCTCAAGCACAAGAAATATAATACAATAATAATAAAGGCGTAGCAAGCCTTTTTTTACATTTTTCGATTTTTTTTCAAAAACAGGAGGATAATGGACTTTGAATGTTCAAAAATACTTTGAAACAGCTAAAACTATGGATTTGGCTCAAGATATGCTCGGACATACCTTTACCTATAATTCGGATCAAGGCACTTTCTCCGGTCTAATTGTTGAGACTGAAGCTTACTTAGGGCCAATCGATATGGCATCACACAGTTACAATGGTCGTCACTCACCTGCTAATGATCCACTCTATCAAGCCGGTGGTACAATTTATATTTATTCAATTCACAGTTGGCTAGACATGGATATTAGTATCCAACCAGTAGGTACTCCAAATGGCATTCTCATTCGTGCTCTACAGCCTCTTGAAGGTATTGAGCAAATGGAAGTCAATCGTAATCGAACTGGTTTTGAGACGACTAACGGCCCTGCTAAATGGATGGCAGCCTTTGGCATCAAAGACAAATCGCTTTCTGGCACTAAATTAAATGAAAATAACTTTATTTTTTCAACAGAAAAAGTCCAGACTCCTCAAAATATTTTAGCAACACCACGTATCGGTGTGAAAAATAAGGAACCATGGACTTCGAAAAATATGCGTTTTATTGTTGAGGGCAATCCCTATGTTTCGAAACTACCCAAGCGTGACATGAATCTTGAAACTTATGGTTGGTTATAAGCGGTCACTACGAGCACGTAATGCATAAAGAATTGCGACTGTATCAACAACTTCTTGAAGCAAAGCGCCGATAACCGTTGGAATCAATCCAAATGCGGCAATAATCATTAAACCAATACATATGAAAATACCAATCAAAACGGCCTCACGAGCAACCTTCATCGTATCATGGGCAATTTTAACAACTAGACTGACCTTACTTAAATCATCCTGTAAAATTACAGCATCAGCCGATTCACTAGCAGCATTGGCTCCCTTATAGCCCATCGCAATACCTACATCCGCTAATGCTAGGGCTGGAGCATCATTAACACCATCACCGACCATAACAGTTGGATGATATTCTTTACTTAAACCATTGATAATTTTAACTTTATCTGCTGGCAAACTTGAAGGATAAGCCTTCGTAATCCCTACTTCTGAAGCAACCATTTCGGTGGCTTCTTTTTTGTCACCAGAAATCATCAAGATGTTCTTGATTCCAAAATCTTTCAATTTCTGAATCGTTGATTTAGACTCCGGACGAATTTGATCAAGCAGACTGTAAACACCAGCATATTTACCATCGATCGAAATGTAAACCCCTGACCCTTTGACATCATCAACAATCTCATCAGTTACGAATTTGCCTTGACCGACTTTAACAACATGTCCATCGATCGTACCAACGATACCTTCAGCGGTAACTTCCTTTAGATTCTCAGCATTAGTTAAATTCAAATTGCGCTCTTTAGCATAATTGATAATTGCCTCTGCCATAACATGACTAGAGTTTTGTTCAATTGAAGCTGCATAAGACATGACAGTCTCTGGTTTGAATCCGTTAGCAGTCTTAAATTGATCAACCACCAACTTGCCCATTGTAATAGTACCTGTCTTATCGAAAGCAACTGTTTGAGCCGAATTCAATTTTTCCAAAGCGGTACCAGATTTAATGATGATACCGTTTCTGCTCGTACGACTCATCCCTGATACAAAGGCAATGGGTGCTGCCAAAATCAATGGACAAGGTGATGCAACAACCAAAACCTGTGCAATTCTAATTGGATCTTTGGAAATATACCAAGCAATACCTGCAATAACATAAGCAATCAAAGTAAATGGCACAGCATAACGGTCTGCTAAACGGACGAAATGTGCTGGGTGTGTCTCTGATTCTTTAACAAGCTTAACAATTGCCTGATATTCAGAATCTGCCGCAATCTTATCAGCTTTAATTTTAAAAGGATTTTCGCCATTAATCGATCCAGACATAACATACTTACCTTTTGCAACATTAACAGGTACTGATTCACCCGTTAATGATGATTCATCAACTTCAGATTGTCCATCAAAGACTGTTCCATCAACAGGAACTTGTTCTTTAGGACGAATCAATAACTCATCACCGATTTTAACATCATCAATATCAACATCCTTGATATGACCATTGTCAATCATATGTGCTTTTGATGGCGTATTATCTAGTAAAGATTTCAACTCACTCTTTGCCTTATTGGCAGCATATTCTTCAAGAGTATCCCCACCAGTTAGCATCAACAGGACAATCCATCCAGCCCAGTATTGACCAAGACTGATAGTTGCCACGATGGCCGTGATTGCTAATAGATCAATACCGAAATTACCTGACTTGAGGACTTTGACCATATCGACAAACATAATTAATGCCAACAATAAACCAAGAATACTAATAATCAGTTGGGCATAACCGTTTAAATGAAACCCGAATTCCAAAACGGCTGCAATAAAACCAATCGTTAACGTTCCATATAGTTTAATCTTGTCTGAATTCATAAAATTACACCCCTCCCAAAAAATAATTCTTCTTTTGTCTTGATTATACATTCTTTATATAAAAAAGTGAATACTTATTTAGAATCATTCTCATTTAGCTATCATTTCAATTAGTGCCGCTTTACTAGCTACATCAGTAGACTTCTGGCATACTTTTTCACTTGGAAAGATATTCAGGTACGTTATAATCATACCCAAATACGAGAGCTACTTAAAAACAAGATCAGTTCTAAAACTTCAACGCAAACAGGCACTGTAATCCAAAATTGGATTACAGTGCCTGTTCATTTTAAGTAGATAACTAAAGGTTGAAAAGCGAAAAATTAATATCACCGCTGTTGTTACAGTCCTAGAGTTAATTTATTTAAATAATCAGAAATATTCGTTTTATTGTTCTTGTTATTAAAGAACAAAATTAGTTGGAAGAGCTGAGAGTATTCATTTGCAGCGAAAGTGGCGTTATTGCTTCAGCAATTACACCACCGGGCGCGTGGAAGACTCGCGGGTTCTGCGAGGCTTCAACCGAGGCTCGAGACCGCTCTTTGGCTCAAGCCGTTCCACGCAGCAATTGAATACTCTCAGCTCTGGAAACGGCATACTTAACTAAACTTTCAACCTTTAGTAGATAACGTAAATTTTTAATGAAAATCGTTCAATTAATTTGATTTATCGCTCGATAAAAACTATCGAACCAATTTATCCCAGATCACTACATCTCCACTAGCTAGAGACTTTGGAACATCAATAATTCTTTGATTGGATGATCCCCGAAATTGTAGTGTTAAGTCTTTTTTACGTAACAAAAATCTACCATCAACCAAAATGTCTATCAAGGATAACATTTCCAATTTATCGCTCGATTCTTTCATCAACTCGTCCCATGAATAACCAGTCCATGACCAGATATCTTTCGTGTGTCCAAATTCTTTTCGAATTCTCTTGCATAACGATAAACAGACCTCAGTATTTAAAAAAGGTTCACCACCAAGTAAAGTTAATCCTTGTACATAGCTTTGACCAAGGTCTTTGATGATCTGATCTTCAAGTTCTTTAGTGTAAGGTTTTCCGTAACGAAAATCCTGTGCTGCAACGTTATAACACCCCGGACATCTAAAAAGGCAACCTGAAACATACAAACTACATCTGACACCTTCACCATCTACAAAATTAAATGGTTTGTAATCAGCAATCATTTTAAGACTGTGGTCCTTGCTTAACCATTCTTTGGGAGTCGGATTGTTTGGTTCTCTCATATTCTGCCGCATGCTGTATCATCTCCGAAGTCATATTTTTTCTACGTGAAGCAATTTCAACGTGTCGACCGTGAATCATAGGACGTTGTTGTGGATTACCTAAATATCCACAGGTTCTTTTAACAACATCACATGTTTGTGGGTCGTGATTACCACATTGTGGACAAACAAAGCCACGAGCTGTTGCTTTAAATTCACCTTTAAATCCACATTCGAAGCATTGGTCGATCGAAGTGTTAGTACCTAAATAACCAACATGATCATATGCCCAATCCCAAACAGCTTCTAAGGCCTTAGGATTTTGACGTAAATTAGGATATTCACAATAATGAATAAATCCGCCTGAAGCATATTTAGGAAAAATCTCTTCAAAGGTCAACTTTTCAAATGGATTTGGATGCTTTCTAACATCATAGTGAAAGCTATTTGTGTAATATTCTTTCTCCGTTATGTTTGGTATAACGCCAAATTTCTCCAAATCATCGCGACAAAATGTGTCAGTCAATGATTCGGCAGGTGTGGAATAAAGGCTGTAGTGATACCCACTTTCATCAGCCCATTGAACACATTTTTCATGTAACGCCTTAACAATACTTTCGGCAAAATCATGAGCATCTTGATTACCTTCCCACTTGTCACCAAAGAACTCACTACATACTTCATATAGGCCGATATATCCTAATGAAACAGTGGCACGTTGATTCTTGAACAATTCATCAATACTATCATCCTTCTTCAAACGTTTGCCAAACGCACCATACATATATAACAACGGAGCATTTTCTGGTTTGGCTTGTTTTGTTCGTTCAATACGATATGCCAAAGCAGTGTGACAAATCTGCATTTTCTCTTCAAAGATATTCCAGAATAAATCCTTATTACCCTTGGATTCCAGAGCAATTCTTGGTAAGTTGACCGTTACAACGCCTAGATTCATTCGGCCTGAGTTGACTTCTTTACCATTTTCATCTTTCCATCCTTGAAGAAACGAGCGACAACCCATTGGTGTCTTAAAACTACCGGTAATCTCTTTAATTTTGTCGTACATCAATAAATCTGGATACATTCGTTTAGTCGAACACTCTAGAGCCAACATTTTGATGTCGTAATTAGGATCACCTGGATCTAGATTCAGGCCACGTTTAACGGTAAATGTCAGTTTTGGAAAAATTGCTGTTCGATGTTCTTTACCTAATCCTTTGATTCTTATTTCTAAGATGGATTTTTGAATAGCACGTTCCAACCAGTTTGTCCCTAAACCGAAATTAATGGTCGTGAACGGCGTTTGTCCTTGCGATGAGTAAAGTGTATTGATTTCATATTCAAGTGCCTGCATGGCGTCATAAATGTCCTTACGAGTCTTCTCTTTGGCAAACTCCACTTGCTTATCTTCAACGATCCACTTCTGGGCATCTTTCATGTGTTTTTGATAATTTATTTCTGCATATGGAGCGAGCAACTGATCAATTCGATTAGCTGAACATCCACCATATTGTAATGAGGCAACATTGGCGATAATTTGTGACATCTGTGCCGTGGCCGTTTGGATTGATCGTGGCGATGCGACCCAGGCATTACCAATTTTAAAACCATGACTCAACATTTCATCAAAGTCGATCAAACAACAATTGGTCTCAGGTGTAACTGGTGAATAGTCAAGATCATGCCAGTGAATATCACCACGTAAATGTGATTTAGCAACCAGCTCGGGCAACATTTTTAACCCCATAGCACGACTAGCCACACCAGCTTCCAAATCACGCTGGGTATTAAAAATATTACTGTCTTTATTAGCGTTCTCATGAACAACTTCATCATTACGATCAAATAAACGTTCAATATTCAATTGAACATTTGTAGCTCGGGCAAATTTCTCTTGGTCATTTTGGAAATATTTTTCATAGGAATCGGCTTGACTATCCATACCATTGTCTTTTAAGACACGAAAAATAACGCTGTGCAGTTCTGTCGCTGTAATCAATTCATGGTTATGAAAACTATCTACTAAACTGTCAACAACCAATTGTTTCTGGGCTGTCGTTAACTCTAATTGATCCAAAACAAATATAATTTTATAGGCATAAAATTTAGTTTTGACTCCGCTGCGTTTTTCTACAGGAATAGTAACTAATTCATCTAATTTGGCATTCATATAAAAAATCCTCCTGAACTTCTGACCATAAGGTAACGTTAAATACTGTTACCATTCTACAAAATTATTAATGAAAAAATAAGACTACCAAATACTATATGATGTGTTATATAGCACAATCATACAATATATAGTAGTCTTATTTTAGATTTACCCAAAAACATCGCTCTAACGATTTCACAAATCGTCGTTACGTTTAAAAGTAAAGCTGATAATCAAACATCCGTTCTTGTTCAAAAATTCTTGATTTTTTTAAACTTATAGCGTTGTAATGGTCGATTTTTGCTCACTTTTATTAACAAAATAATATGTAATAGCTGCACATATGAAAACGACGGCAGTGATAAAAATATGCACACCATACAAAACACCGATTGTAGGACCATCAGTAATAGTATTATTGAAAAATCCTAAGGCATTAATTTTAATAAAGTAACTGACAAAATAAATGGTTGTCATGTATACCAATTGTTGTGACACATTACCAACACTTGATAGTTGATACTTGATCAAGAAAGCACGTTCATTGTCGATATTAGTATTTGAATATAATTCATCATTCAAAATTCTGTTATCAGCACCAACGAAAACGGAACAAAAGAACAGTCCTACAAAATACGTTGGATTGAACAGAGCCATGATAAGTCCAATCAACAATAATGGATAGCGCAAATTGCGATGGCGCTTATTCAGTAGTGGTCCTATTTGAAAACCAATTAAATAAATTGCATATACAAGCATCAAACTATTGAATCCAAATCGAATAGTACTGTCAAAAATGGCATAAAGCATAACGTAGTTCATCACTACCCCACGGTTGACCGCAGCCATACTCAATGGAAAAAGTTTTTTATGAATATCAATTTGATAATAAGCTAAGAAAAAGAATAAGACGATAGCTGCAATACTAATAACTAGGTCAAATGAATTTGAAACTGCCTTAAGTCTCGTATAGCGAATAATAAAAATCAACATAACCAAACTGGCCATGACAATTAGACTAAAGAGCGAATTGACTCGAAATTTTGGTTTCTTTTCCATCCCTTGATAAAAGGTCAATCGATGTGTTATCTGCATTCCACCGACCATCGCTGCAAAGAATAGCACGGCTAACAAAAGGAACGAAAGATTTAAAAATTTTGTCTTCGTAGCAATCAATTGTACAGCCAGCAAAATAATCAAAGTCAAAACAACCGATAATCCGTGCATTCGATTGAATTTGAACTCTTTATCCATCTGTCCTCGTGAACGAACGGTTAAATAATAGGGCCAGATCCAACTGGAAGCCAGTCCCAACAGGACACCACCAATAATTCCCATGACTGGATTAGCGGCCCCTAAGATGAATAGTGAACCCATAACTCCAAACAGACTGGACATGGCCAACATCGTTGAAGCCGGAAGTGTTATGAACGTCGTCAATAACATCCCTAACGCCCTAAATGTATAAAGCATTAAGAATGGCAAAGCATACGCGAAAACACTCTTATTTTGATTGTATAATGTCAAACAGAAAAAGTACGGTATTGCAACTCCGGCGTTAGCCAAAAGGTCTAATACGCCTTCGTTAAAGATACTCATTATTCGCTTCATTTTTTTCTCACCTGAAATTAAATGTCTTTAAACATTCTAACAGAAATCGTCAAAAAAATATGGAACCCAAGCCAATTTCTATATTCCGTATTCTCAATTATTACTTGCTTTTTTAAGATGTAACTAAAAGGTGCCATCTCAAGAGCCGAGAAATATTCACTGGCTGTGCCTGGTTCAAGACCGCACTTTGGCTCGGACCGTTCCGCGCAGCAATTGAATACTTTCAGCTCTGGAAACGGCATACTTAATTAAACTTTTTAACTTTTAGTTATTTAACTGAAAGGTGAAAGGTGAAAAATCAATCTAACAATTGTTATTACCGGTCTTTTAGCTAATCTATTTAAGTAACTCAAACGTCTTCATTTTATTGTTCCTACTATTAAAAAATAAATTAGTTGGAAGAGCTGAGAGTATTCATTTGCAGCGAAAGTGGCGTTATTGCTTCAGCAATTACACCACCGGGCGTGTTGAAACCTCGCGGGTTTTGCGAGGCTTCAACCGAGGTTCGAGACCGCACCTTGGCTCGGGCCGTTCCGCGCAGCAATTGAATACTCTCAGCTCTGGAAACGGCATACTTAAATAAACTTTCAACCTTTAGTTATTTAATCAAAAAAGAGCCGTTTTCACTTGAATCAAGTAAGAAACAGCTCCTCTTTATTTTAACTTTCTATTTTTCAGCAGTGGGCACTGATACTAAATCATCAGCAACTAATCGTTCTGCAATCTGAACAGTATTCCAAGCCGCACCTTTCAATAAATTGTCAGAAACAACCCATAAATTGAAGGCTCCTTTGTTTTCAAGATCAGGACGGATTCGACCCACAAATGTATCCCGACTGCCAACTGCATTGATCGGCTGTGGATAAACTTGATGTTTAGGATCATCTTGTAAAACGGCTCCTGGTGCTTCTCTGATAAGTTGTTGAATCTTTTCAGTTGTAGCCGATTTATCTGCAACTTCAATATAAACAGATTCCCCATGACTGATTGGCACTGGGACTCTGACACAAGTGGCTGTTACTTTGATTTCAGGTGAATTCATATCACCCAACATAATCTTCTTTGTTTCATGTATCATCTTCCACTCTTCATGTGAATAAAGATTGTCTTCCAAAACATCAATTTGAGGTAAGAGGTTGAAAGCTAAAGGATAATGCTCCTTATCACCCTTCGTTGGAAAAATATCGGCTTTCATGTCTTTACCGTCCAAATAATCCTGTGCTTCTGAATACAATTCATTTAAGGCACTCTGACCGGCACCACTAGCAGCCTGATAAGTTGAAACGATAATCTGTTTTAAACCAAAGGCTTTTCTAATTGGTTCCAGTGCAACCATCATTTGAATTGTTGAACAGTTAGGATTTGCGATGATTCCATGGTGATTATACAATGCAGCTTCATTAACTTCTGGGACAACCAATGGCACATCTTCGTCCATTCTAAAAGCACTGGTATTGTCAACACAGACCGCACCACGTTTAACTGCTTCAGGCAAGAGTTTCTTAGAAACGGCACCACCAGCAGAAGCCAACACGAGATCAACTCCTTCAAAGGACTCTGGTTTAGCCTCTTCAACAGTTACTTCTTGACCTTTAAATTGTAACTTTTTACCTGCAGAACGATAAGAAGCCAACAACTTGATTTTGGTTACAGGAATAGTCGACTGTTCCAGTTGTTGAATTAAACGTGTTCCAACGGCACCTGTTGCACCTAGAATTGCTACTGTATATCCGCTCATAAAATCCACTCCTTAACTATTATTTATAAATTATCAGTAAATTTTCTCAAACGCTTCATGGCTTCTTGAATATCTTCCATTGAAGCAGCATATGAAATTCGGAAGTGACCTTCGCCACCTTTACCAAAAGCAACTCCTGGTGTAACACCAACAAGTCCTTCTTCGGCCAATTTATTTGCAAATTCAATTGAATCTAAGTTGTATTTAGCAGGAATCTTGGAGAATGTGTAGAATGCACCTTCAGGCAAAACTGTTTCATAACCCATATCATTTAATTGATCAACTAAGTAATCACGGCGTTCTTGATAAATTTTACGCATGGCAATGGGATCATCAATACCATTCTTCAATGCTTCTTCTGCAGCAAATTGAGCCGGATTTGAAGGAGCTGTAACGGTAAAGGCGTGCATTTTGTTAGCTTCTTCGACGAAATCTTTCGGACCAGCAATATAACCAATACGGTAACCAGTCATTGCATGAGATTTTGATAAGCCATTGATTAAAATAGTCTTACCAGGCATCAACTTAGCTAGTGACAAATGTTTGTGACCATAAGTTAATTCGGCATAAATTTCATCGGAAATAACAAACATATTCTTATCTTTAACAACATCCACGATTTCTTGTAATTGTTCTTTTGAATAAACAAATCCAGTGGGATTACCAGGGAAATTCAGCATCATAGCCTTAACTTTATCAGGACCTTCTGCTTGGATAACTTCTTCCAAATGCTTTCCAGTCATACAGAAACCATCATCAGTCGTATCAACTTGCACAGGAACACCACCTAGGATCTTAACAATTGGAATGTACAATGCAAAAGTTGGTGTAGGAATGATCACCTTGTCACCAGGATTGATAATAGCAGCAAGTGAATCAAAAATAGCTTCCGTAGCACCAATCGTGACGATAATTTCTGTTTCTGGATCATATTTAAGATCAAATTGCTTGTCCAAGTAACCAGAAATTGATTCTCTTAAACTCAAGAAGCCTTTTTGATCTGAGTAATGTGACTCATTTTCTTTGATACTTTCAATGGCAGCATCCTTAACATGTTCGGGAACGTTAAAGTTTGGTTCACCAAGTGTCAATTTTACTAATCCAGGAATTTTTGCAAATTTTTCGGCAAATTCTCTGATCATTGATCTACCCATTGGGGCAATTGTTTCATTTACTACATTTTTTACTGACGAATCTAATTCTGGCATCCTTCAACACTCCTTAAAAATTAATGTAATTTAATAATATAACAAATCCGATAAAATTATTAGAGTTTTTGTAATCTTTTTAAATTATTTCTTAATTTAACTAAAAATAACTTCTTCATGTTTAAAAATTTGTTCTATTTGGAATCACTTTAAATGATTTGCTCCAAACCAATTACCAACTCGTTTTGTTTCATTACCTCATGAACAGCCAACTTAACACCAGTCATAAAACTTTGACGATCAGTAGTACTTTGGGAAATCGTTAATGTTTCACCCACTCCACCAAAAATAACCTCTTCATCGGCTACAAATCCTGGCAAACGTAAAGCATGAATTTTCGTTCCATGATAATCTCCGCCTCTCGTACCCATTGGGTCATCGTCACTATGCTGTGGCTGATTGTGACCACGAGCTTCATAAATCAAACGAGCAGTATTTAAGGCCGTTCCTGAAGGTGCATCGAGTTTATCTTCGTGATGCTTTTCGACAATTTCTGATTCCTCAAAATACTTGGCCGCAACTTGCGCAAATTTCATCATTAAAACAGCCGATAGTCCAAAATTAGATGCAATGATTCCGCCAAGATTTTTAGCATCAGCTAATTGTTTTAACTCCGCAGTCTGTTCTTCACTCATCCCACTTGTACCAATAACTGGGCGAATCCCATGTTCAATGGCAAATTTTGTATTGTCGAAAACTGCACTTGGAATTGAAAAGTCGATCCAAATATCTGCCGCAATATCGATATCAGTTAATCTATTAAAAACCTTCACATTTCTGTCTAATCCATAAGTCTGCGGATTCAAATCAGTCACTAGCGGATTAAATCCTGCCACTAACTCCATATCACTTGAATCGGCAACCATTTTGATGGCCTTTTGCCCCATTGATCCATTGAAACCTGAAATTATAACTTTTATCATCAAGAAAACTCCTAAACATCTAAGATTTTAAATAATTTATCTTGCTCGACCTTATTTAATGGCAAAATTGGCAAACGACAACTTCCAACATGATAACCGGCTCTATTTAATGCCGCCTTAACTGGTGATGGCGATGGATACATGAATAATGCAGCCATTTTTGGTGTCAATTGACGTTGAATCTTACCAGCAATTTGATAATTACCTTCATCCAATGACTTGAACATTTCAGTCATCTCATTGCCATAAATATGTGACGCTACGGAGATAACTCCATTAGCTCCGATAACTTTGGCAAACAATGCTTGAGAATCTTCACCACTGAAAACCACAAAATCATCATCAGTATGTTCCACGATGTATTCCAGATCTTCCATCGTGTTACATTGCTTAACACCATAAATATTGCGATTCTTTGACAATTTAACAACAGTCTCTTTTTCCATCAAAACGCCTGTTCGACCAGGAATATTATAAATCATGATTGGCAATGCCGAATTCTCAGCAACTGTTTCAAAATGAGCTAACATCCCTCGTTGATTAGGTTTGTTGTAATAAGGAACCACAACTAAAGCCATATCAATCCCATCAATTTTTGCCAACTTGTGGATAAAATCAATTGTTCCAACAGTGCTGTTACTACCGGCACCGGCAATAATTGGGGCCCTTCCGTTGACAATTTTGACAAATTTTTGATATAGGTCAAGTTTCTCAGTTTCAGTCAAAGTCGGAGTTTCACCAGTTGTACCACCAATAACAAATCCTTTTGAACCCGTTGCCAATAAATGTTCGGTTAACTTCTCCAAAGCTACATAATCAATTTGATCATTATCATCAAATGGTGTAATGATTGCTGTCATTAAATCAATTTCATCATCCATTAATCTTCCTCCAAATTCATCCGATAGCTTAAGAATCCAACCATCGCCTCAATACCTTTTTGAATTGCCGCTTCATTCGGTAAGAAGTCCGCTGAATGGAGTGCACCTTTACTTTCAACGCCAAGCCAAAACATCGTTCCAGGAATCTTATTGATCAAATAACCAAAATCCTCTCCCGTCATCTTTGGTTCGGTCTCTTCGAAAGCAACTTTTTTACTTTCCTTCATATACTTAATAAATCGCTTTGTTAATTCAGGATTATTCTCCACTGGATAATAGCCACCTTGGTTGTAATCAACCTCAATCTGACAATTGAACGATTTTTCCAAACCTTCGGCAATTTCTGAGATTCGTTGACGAATGAATTCAATCATCTCTTGAGTTAAACCACGAATCGTGCCTTCGATTCTGGCTTCACCGGCAATAACATTTCTAATTACCCCCGCTTCCATTTTGCCAAATGTGATCACACCACACTTAATTGGATCAATGCTTCGTGAAATTACGGTTTGAACTTGATTAATGAAATTAGCAGCAATCACAATCGCATCATTAGCCAAATGCGGATAAGCAGCGTGACCACTCTTCCCATGAATTGTGATATTAACCTCAGTTGTTCCAGCGAATAGTGTTCCTATTCGACAACCAATAACTCCAGTTTTCAAAAGTGGATTATCGTGTAAACCATAAAACTCATCGATATGGAAAGCACCACTGAAAGTTCCTAAGTCGTAAGCAACCTTGCCTCCACTTTCACTTTCTTCAGCTGGTTGAAAGAAGAATACGAGATTGTCCTTTGGTTGATGTTCACTAAAATAATTCAAAATACCTAATGCAACTGTCATATGCAAATCATGACCACAAGCATGCATCACCCCTGGATCAGTTGATTTATAGCTTAGATTATTCGTTTCCGTTACAGGCAAAGCGTCCATATCACAACGATAACCAATATTCCTTCGTGGGTCTGAACCCTTGACTAACACCAACAGAGCAGTTGGTAATTCTGGTAGCTCTTTAATTTCCAAATTAGTCTGAGAAAATGATTGAATCACTTGTAAAACGTAAGCATGTGTCTTAACCTCATGCATTGCTAATTCCGGAATGGAATGTAAGTGTCGTCTGATTTGAATCAACTGTTCATTTGATAATGTCATAACTACAACTTCCTTAAAGTACTCTCAATTTGAGTTTTATCAGTTGTTTTCTGATCTTTGACTTTAAGAATCTTAGCCGGGACACCAGCGACAACCGTTCCAGCGGCCACGTCTTTTGTCACGATAGCTCCAGCACCAACCACTGCATCATCACCTACTTGGACGCCCTCTAGAACTACAGCATTGGCACCAACAATAACGTTATTTCCAATACGGACTGGTTGTGCGGAAGCAGGTTCAACTACACCAGCCAATACCGCATTAGCACCAATATGTGAATTTTCACCAACGATTGCACGACCACCCAGGACAGCACCCATATCGATCATTGTTTTAGCTCCAATTTCGGCACCAATATTGATCACTGCACCCATCATTATAACGGCGTTATCTCCAATCTCAACTCGGTCACGAATAATAGCTCCTGGTTCAATACGCGCATTAATATGCTTGATATCTAACATTGGTACTCCAGTATTTTGACCATCTGTTTCAACATAGAAATCAGTTAATGAATTAGCCTTCAGAACTGGTTCAATCAACTTGAAATCGCCAATAATAATTGCTAAATCATTACTCTTAAAAACTTTGATTTCAGAAGGAAATTCAATGTGGGAAACATCCCCTTGCAAGTAAACCTTTACCGGCGTTAATTTTTTTGAGTTTCCTATATAATTAATAATTTCTTGCGCATCCATTTTTGACATTAAAATTTCCTCCAATTAATAATCCAAGTCTAAACTAGTTAAATCTTGATAAGTTTCTCGTTTAACAACCAATTTATCCTGACCATCTTCAACAAAAACAACGGCGGGTCGTGGATTGCGATTATAATTCATTGCCATTGAATATCCATAAGCGCCAGTATCAAGAACCGCTAAGATATCGCCTGGATCTGTCTTAGGGAGTGGCTGTTGATCAATCATGATATCGCCAGATTCACAATACTTACCTGCAATGTGAGCTGTTTCAACAATCGACTGATCCATTTTATTAGCAACGACCGCTTCATATTTAGCTTGATATAATGCTGGACGAATGTTATCCCCCATACCACCATCGACTGAAACATATGGTGTTAAATTAGGAATATCCTTACGCGAACCAATTTCGTAAAGTGTATATCCCGCAGGTCCAACAATTGACCGACCAGGTTCGATCCAAATTTCAGGAACATCGTCGCAATTTTGCTTTAATTCATCAGCAATTTGTTTGATGAATTCATTTGCAGTAATCGGATCGTCGTCTGCGTTATAACTGATTCCAAATCCTCCACCAAGATTGATTACCTCTGGCCAGTAGTTGAATTCTTTTTGTAAATCTTTAGAGATAGCAATCATTTTCTTTGCCAACATGACAAAACCTTGTGTACCAAAAATTTGTGAGCCGATATGTGCGTGAATTCCTAATAGATTCATATTAGGATCATCCAGAACTTGTTTCATTGCTTCTTTTGCTTGTCCCGATTCAACATCAAATCCAAATTTACTATCTGTTTGACCAGTTTGATCGTACTTATGAGTATGGGCCGAAATTCCCGGAGTCAATCGCAACATAACATTTATTTTTTCGTGATCTGTATTTAAAATACGTGATAACAATTCAATTTCGTGAAAATTATCTAACATAATTACACCGACATGATTTTGAACGGCCATGACTAACTCATCAAATGTTTTGTTATTACCATGAAAACTGATTTTTTCACTTGGAAATCCAGCTGCTAAAGCAGTATGTAACTCTCCACCAGAAACCACATCAATGTGAACATCTTCTTGCTTCATAACTTGATAGATTGCTTTGACTGCAAATGCCTTACTGGCATAGCTGACTTGATACTTCAAACCAACTTCTTCAAAAGCTGATTTGAATTTTCTTATTTGGTTGCGGATCTGAGAAACATCAAAGACATATAGTGGTGTTCCATATTTCTTAGCTAAATCGACACTGTCGACTCCACCTATCATTAAATGTCCGTTATCACTTGTTAAATCATCTGTAATCATAATATTTTCTCCTTTTTCCAAATAAAAAAGACCTCTTTGCTTAATAACAAAGAGACCCATCAATAATCTGCATCAATTTTGTCATAAGCTCAACGTGACCTACCAATAGCCACGACAGTTCGTATTCTCTTATTAATACGCCCCAGCCTGCCAAATTCTGTAAAATTTGGTGCTTCGGCAATCTTCCCTTTCAATAAGTTCACGGCTTTTACAGAAGCTCCCTCATTTACTAATGTTAATTGCGACCTCTTTTGTTGGTACTAAGATTATAACAGTGCTCATAATTCGTCAAGTAATATTAGTAAATTTCTCATTTTTATAAATAAAAAGTATTTTTTTCTTGTCATAACAACGAAAAATGATACACTCATCATTAAAAACAATTTAATTTTAGAGGTGTATTGTATGAAGGTCGTCAAGTTTGGGGGTAGCTCCCTCGCCACCGGAGAGCAATTTGAGAAGGTCATCAATATCGTAAATGATGATTTTGAACGGAAAGTCATTGTAACTTCCGCTCCCGGGAAACGTTTCGCTGGTGATACCAAAGTTACTGATTTATTAATTGAATATGCTACTGCAGTTATTGAAAATGTGGATCATACTAATATTCTCAAAAAGATTATCTCAAGATACCGCGAAATAAGCGACTATTTTAAACTCGATGATTCAGTTATCAAACTTCTAAAAGAAAAATTAGTTAATCTTGCCACTACTAAATTTGTTGATGATGAATACTTGATGGCTGCATTTAAAGCTCACGGTGAATTTCTTAACGCAATTCTTCTAAATGAAATTCTTAACGCTAAAGGCATCAAATCAATCTTCGTTGATCCTAAAGATGCTGGAATTATAGTTCACGGTCAGCCAAATGATGCTGATATTTCACCAGAAACCTATCTCAATTTAAATAAGCTTGAATTGCCAAAAGATACCAAAGCAATTTTTCCAGGATTCTTTGGTTACAGTCAAGATGGCAATATTTATACATTTTCTCGTGGTGGCTCAGATATTACTGGTGCCCTATTGAGTCGAGGATTGCACGCTGATCTATACGAAAACTTTACAGATGTTGATGCGATTTATGTTGCTAACAACCACGTAGTCAAACATCCTCAGGCAATTAAGAAAATGTCATATCGTGAAATGCGCGAGCTTTCCTATGCTGGCTTCTCAGTCTTTCAAGATGAGGCCATCATTCCCGCTATTAAGGGTCAAGTACCGGTTAACGTCAAAAATACTAACAATCCCAGTGCTGAGGGAACCTTGATTGTTCCGGAACAATTTCTCTTCAATCCTTCTAATCAAATTACGGGTATCGCCTGTTCAAAAAGATTTTCAGCCTTATATATTCATCGATATTTGTTAAACAAAGAAGTCGGTTTCACATTAAAATTACTTAAAATTTTTTATAAATATAATATTTCTTACGAGCATATGCCCTCTGGTATCGACGATCTAACAGTTATCTTTGACCGAACTAAGCTTGATAAAACAACCATCAAACATCTTTGCCACGATGTTAAAGAAGTCCTCCAGCCTGATTATTTGGAATGGATCGACGATTATGCAATTATTATGGTAGTTGGTGAAGGTATCGCCCATAACGTCAACACATTGGGTCAAATCATTGATTCGTTAACTAACAACAATATTGCCATTCACATGATCAACCAAGGTGCCTCACGCATTTCCATCATGATTGGAATTCAGGAATCTGATGCTGATGAGGCTGTTAAACAAATTTATAAAACATTTTTCGATTAATAATGAGGTGAAAAATTTGGTAAAATTACTCAAAGTACATGGTTCAGAAAATAAGTTTTTTATACTTGATCAAACATTACTAGAAACCCCTTTGAACGATAATGAATTAAAATCAGTGGCAATAAACTTCTGTAACAATATTCTTGGTGGTGCCGACGGACTGCTAGTTATCGGTACTAGTGAAAATTGTTTGGGAAAAATGCGTGTAATCAACGCTGATGGTAGTGAAGCTAAGATGTGCGGTAACGGCTTAAGAACTGTTAGTCGTTACCTATCCGAAAAATATCAGTTAAACAATTTTAAAGTTGAAACGATGGAATCAAACTTAGACGTCGCAAAGGCTCCAGATTTTTATAACGGCGTTCCAGCATTCAGCGTGGAGATTTCACCAATTTCTTTTAATAAATCTGATTTACCTTTCTCATATAAGCAACAAAATGAAATGATCGACATGTTGGTACCAGAGTTTTTACCCGATCAAAGTTTCACCGCTATAGCGGTGCCTAATCCCCACTTAATCAGCTTTGTTCCCGAGGTTAGTCAACTCGAATTGGGAGACTTGGGACAGAAACTTAATGGCAAGAATGAATACTTCCCAGAGGGTGTAAATGTTAGTTTCAGTCAAATTATTGACACTAACAAAATATTTGTCCAAACCTACGAGCGTGGCGTTGGCTTCACCAATGCTTGTGGAACCGGCATGTCTGCCACCAGCCTAGCTTTTGCCATGCTACATCCAGATAAATTTGATTCCACTAAGGAAATAAGCGTCTATAATCCTGGAGGAATGGTTAGAACTAGAGTCACTTTGGATCCTATTAAGGAAAAGAGTAGCTTAAGATTAATTGGTAATGCAACATTCACTCACAAAATTGAAATCAGCGAATTCAACTTGCATAATAATCTTCTTAACGACATCAACGTTACCGATACAAATGAGGAGAAAGATTATCAAGCATTCGTAAAGAGTATTTCTCAATAATTATAAGCCTGAAGTGTGTTTAATATGGCTAGCTTTTAAGTATTCAACTAAATGTTGAAAGGTGAAAACCTAATACACCCATTGTTGTTACAGGCCTGGGGCTAATTAATTTAAACAAATCAAAAGTCTTCATTTTATTGTTCCTGTCATAAACACTAGTTGGAAGAGCTGAGAGTATTCAATTAAATAGACACTGTAATCCTTTTTGGGATCGCAGTGTCTATTTAATTTAGTGGAAAAAATTATGGCTCATATTTAATGACCATATTAATTATATCAAAACTCGTTTGTATAAAAAAAAGACCTATGAGATAAACTCATAAGTCTTTTTAAGTTAGTGCGCCTAGTAGGAGTCGAACCTACAACCTTCTGATTCGTAGTCAGACACTCTATCCAATTGCGCTATAGGCGCATACCAATAACTCAACAAAAATAATTATATCATACATATTGTAAATTTGTACACGACTTTTTTTATTATTTTCCCTCCGCACTTTTTGAATCAAAATTAGTTTATTGTTTTCAAATATCATCAAACATTATATTAAGCTATATCATTTTACAATTACATTTGGCGCCTTTACGTCGCATCATTATCATATAATATAGGTTAAGAACATGATCCTTTTAGGGGGATAATTCTAAGTTCTTATAGGAGGAACTGTTTTGAGAATAACTAAATTAGTAGTAGGCATTTTAATGATTGTCTTATCAGTCTTTATTGTATTTCAAAGTATGGCAGCTGGTCTTTTAAATGCCATTGAGAACAAAGGCGCAACCAGTGGTTCTGCTGGTATCTTGATGGCACTTGCCTATCTAATATCTGGAATTGTTTATCTTGCAACGAAGAGTAAAAAAGGTTTAGGTGGAGATATCGCTAACGCAATAATTCTTGGTTTATTCGGAGTAATGGCTCTAGCCAGTGCCAACAAGAGTTTTGGTGACTTGATGATTTGGATCGTTTTAGGATTCATAATTGGCCTGGGTTTTCTAATTTGGCATTTGCTAACCAATAGAGGTGCTAAGAATAATATCGTTACTGACCAATACATGAACAATGGCTACAATCAGAGTAACGGTCAACAAAGCCAATACCCATCAAGATTGGAACTACATTCAAGAAGACATCATTAATTATTTTTATATTTTCGTTTGAATAATCTGGTATAATTTGAGCATAAAATCAAATCTGGAGATGATTCTGATGCAGTCACAAATTTACCCATACCTTGCATTTAAAAGCGCTAAGGAGGCCATAGAATACTATCAAGATGTCTTCGGCGCTACTGAAGTTTATCGTCTAAGTCCACAACCTGAACAAGCTAAACAATTCGGTATTTCAGAAGATACTGATTTAGAAAGTCTAACGATGCATGCTGGTTTTACTGTTCTTGGAATGAAAATAGAATGTTCTGATGCCTTCAATGGAAACGATGAACCATCTGGACAAATATCATTATTACTAGACATCAACAGTGAAGATTCAGAAAGTGTTAAAGCCGTTGATAATTTTTACAAACATCTTGAAGAATCTAAGCAAGTTGAAATAACCATGCCCTTTGAGGAACAATTCTGGGGTGGAAAAATGGGTGGTTTCACTGATAAGTATGGTATCAACTGGATGTTACACACATCTCCTTGGTCAAAATCACAAGATCATAAAAATGATTAATCAAAAAAGTCACCATATCGAATGATATGGTGACTTTTTTATTGGTATATTACCCTTTTGAATTAGAGTCTACGGAGAGTAGGGGGTTCGAACCCCTGATACAAGTCAATACTCGTATACATGATTTCCAATCATGCTCCTTCAACCACTCGGACAACTCTCCAAGATAAAAAAAAACTCCGGTTGTCAGACTCGAACTGACGACAACCTGATTAACAGTCAGGTGCTCTACCAACTGAGCTAAACCGGAATAATAACAGCGTGGCAGCTCCCTATCCTCGCGGGTAGTTTCCCACCAACTACTTTCGGCGCGGAGAAGCTTAACTTCTGTGTTCGGCATGGGAACAGGTGTATCCT
>NZ_BJDF01000014.1 GCF_005404815.1 Companilactobacillus huachuanensis | reverse complement strand
ATGATGTCTGACTTCCTTTGTTCTGAAGTTTAGTCGCGTAAAGAATAGCAGGGTAGACAGTACATGTGTAACAAAAAGAACCATCATGAGAAATCTTTCGATTTCCCACGATGGTTCTTTTTTTTCAGAGTTTGGAGTTTTGTCCCAGACTCTTTTATTTTTTGTTAAATGTATAACTGAGGTTGAAAGTTTAATTAAATATGCCGTTTCCAGAGCTGAGAGTATTCATTTGCTGTGCGGAACGGCCCGAGCCAAAGAGCGGTCTCGGTCCTCGGTTGTGTAAGGACTAAAGTCCTAACGCCACTTTCACTGCAAATGAATACTCTCAGCTCTTCCAACTTGTTGGTTTTTTTAATAAAAGGAATAATAAAATAAAAACTAAAACAAATCTCCTGTTTATTTATATAAATTAACTCGGCAAATTAAATTACCTCTAGTCCGGTAACAACAATGGTTATATTAATTTTTCACCTTTCAACCTTTAGGGTAGCTTAAAGACATTAGCCAGATGACATAAGGGATGGAGCCCGTAGTAAAAGTGAGGTTAGGTCATTTACCCTTACGGCACAGGGCGTCTTTTGAGACGCGATTTTCGGATCAAAATCGAAGATCGTGTCCGCTCCTCTGTCGGAAAATTTTAGGCTAAAGCGTCCCAAGCAGGCAATACGACTGGTTCTTGTTCATATTCAGCAATTTCTTCCTTGGTCAAAAATCTCTTGTTGATGACAACATCATAAACGTAGTCTTCAAACCACTTCTGATCCATGGTGTAATAACCTTTCTCACCATATTTTTCACCCCAGGAATTTTCAACCTTCCAACGATTTGGTTGACCGTTGACGAGATTAACCCCTGTTAGCGTCATTGCATGAGAAACTGCACCTTGCCAATAGTCGAGTCTTTCACCCTTACTCATTTGAGAATCGATTCCAAAAAGATTGTCATATTGATAAATATTACCCATCAAATAACCTTTTGGTCGGTCAGAATCTTCAGTAACATCATTACCAAACCAGATAGGACTATTACTCTTCAATTGTGCAATGGCCACTTCTTGGAGACGTTCCATTGGTAAGTTGAGGAATTTTTGAGTATTTCCACCTACCATGTCACCCTCAGTATCGATTGAATATACTTGATGATATTTTTTGCTGGCTTGCGGTGCATTAACAAGGTCAACATAATCATCAACATTCATCGTGAAGTAACGTTTTAGAAATTCTTTAGGTGTAATTTTTGATTCTTCAATCAACTTGTCATTGTCAGTTTGCAATGAAAGTTCAAAATCTGTTGGCGGAACTCCAAATGAATAAACACAGAGTTTATATACTTCGGCCATCATTTCAGAAACACGTTGATCAAGTTTTTCTTGTGAAGCCTTATCCTGAACCATTTGACGTAATTCGATACCATTTTTACGCAACATCTTGCCCAAAATATCATCGAATTCAGTTGTACTATCAGAAACGACTGTCTCAGGCATCACATAATTGGGAACGACACCATATTTTTTAATCAAATTGGCCGCATTCTGCCACAAACCACCATCACCATTTGGAGAAGTGAATAAGGAATTAACTTTACGATCATCTACTGGCAAAGTTGCGGTTTCTAAAATTTCTTGATAAAAATAATTGGATTTTTCTAAACGGTCATAAAATGAAAGGTAATTTTGTGACAATTCAAAATCCTTAATATTATTTTTGTTGGCGAATTCGGTTCTCAAAGTATTCAATGCTGAGAACAACCAGCAACGGCCAGAATGCTTCTGGTCGGATACCTTTCCTGTATCAACAGTCACGTTGAATGAAGGATTAAGAATCGTTTTTACCTCAGGATTCTCAGTTGCTTTGAAGATTCCTACTTGTGCTACAGAATTTTTAAGAACATTATTAGTTGCATCTTGATTTAAGTTCTCTTGAAAATCTGCTAAAATTTCTTTATTGATTTCTTTTGTCAATTCAATCACCTCGTTGTTTAACTATATTACAACATTTCTAATTATATTGGAGAAAAATTATGACTGAAGTTATAAAAATTGCTTATTTGTACGAAGATTTAATGAACACATATGGAGATAGCGGCGATGTTAAAATCCTCAGCTTCCTTCTTAAAGAACAGGGCTATGATACTGAAGTCGACAATATCAGCTTAGGTATGGAATTTAACGCCTTTGACTATGACTTCCTATTCTGGGGTGGTGGTCAAGATTTCGAACAATCCGTTGTCGCTACTGATCTCCAAAGACATCGTCAAACAATTCAAAACTATATTGAAGCTGACAAACCTATGCTTTGTATCTGTGGTGGCTATCAATTTCTTGGTAAGTATTACGAAACCAGTGGTGGTCAAACTATCCAAGGACTTGATATTTTACCATTCCACACAGTTTACAAAGCTGATAGTCGAATGATTGGTGATACTGAATACAAAACTGAATGGGGTACCGTTCGTGCCTTTGAAAATCACAGTGGCCGAACATATTTTGATGACAAGACTGTTTTGAAGCCATTCGGTGAAATGGTTGAAGGTTATGGAAATAATCCCGACGATAAACAAGAAGGCATGCGTTATAAGAACGTTATCGGTAGTTATTCTCATGGTCCTATCTTGAAAAATGAGAATGTTGCTAAAGCTATTGCGGACAGAATTGTTGCTGCTCATAAATTACGTATTACTGCTACTGTAAAATAAGGTTTGAAGTTTGATAAAAAATTTCGTTATTAAAATAAAAAAGGCATCAAACATTTTATATTGTTTGATGCCTTTTTGTTTTTACCTATAATCCTGAAAGGTGAAAAAATCAATCTAGCCATTGCTATCACAGGTTTAAAGTTAATTTATTTAAATATCAGAAATCTTCATTTTATTTCCGCTATTAAAAAACAAACTAGTTGGAAGAGCTGAGAGTATTCATTTGCAGCGAAAGTGGCGTTATTGCTTCAGCAATTACACCACCGGACGTGTTGAAAACTCGCGAGTTTTGCGAGGCTTCAACCGAGGTTCGAGACCGCTTTCTGGCTCGGGCCGTTCCGCGCAGCAATTGAATACTCTCAGCTCTGGAAACGGCATACTTACCTAAACTTTCAACCTTTAGTTATAATCGTAAAATTATAATTCAACGGATTCTCGTTTATTGTAAAGCCGCAACCTGACGAACCATGGCTAGTTCCTCATCTGTTGGAATCAACAAAACTTTAATAGCTGAATCGGGACTACTGATTAAGCCTTCATTACCGGCTTCATTTAATTTTGAATCCAATTTAACATTGAATATTGCTAGTTCATCAATAATTTCTTGACGTAATTGAACGTTATGTTCACCAATTCCTCCGGCAAATACCAAGGCATCCGCACCATGTAATTCAGTCAAATAACTTCCAGCATACTTAACAATTCGATTGACGAAAATATCGACAGCTAATTTAGCTCGTGGATTAGTTTCTTCTTGAGCTTTAATCTCACGCATATCAGGTGAGATACCTGATACACCAAGTAATCCAGCTTTTTGATTCAACATCATCATGATTTCGTTAGGATCTTTGACATTCAACTCCTGCATTAAATATGGAACCAAGGCTGGATCTAGGTCACCTGCTCGAGTTCCCATCGTTACCCCAGTTAGTGGTGTGAAACCCATTGAGGTGTCGAATGCTTTACCATTTTTCACTGCAGCCAATGAAGCCCCACTACCTAGATGCATCGTTACAAGGTCGATATTATCTTTAGATTTATTCAATAATTCTGCGGCTCTACCTGTTAAATAACCGTGCGAAATTCCATGTTCACCATAACGACGAATTTGATACTTCTGTGTTAATTCATAGGGCAAACTGTAGATAGCATTCATTTCTGGCAAATCAGTAAAGAATTGACTGTCAAAGACGGCAAATTGCTTCACGTCAGGCAAAGTTTTAGCCATCGTTTCGATTCCCTGTGCTTCCATCGGATTATGCAATGGCGCAAAATTACTGAGTGCTTTAATTTGTTTCAAAACTTCAGGTGTTACTTCAACTGCTGATTTGAAAACTTGACCACCGGCAACAACTCGATGAGCCACAGCAGTGATTTCGTTCAAATTTTTGATTATTTCCAAACGTTGTAATTCATCAAAAACCATTTGTGCTGCATGAGCTTGGTCCAAATTATCAACTGTTGTCTCAAATTTTTGATGATCACCATATTTAATTGTAAAAATCGATCCTGGCATACTGATTCGTTCTACTAATCCATTGGCTAAAACAGATTCAGCAGGCATTTCAAATAATTGCCACTTTAAAGATGAACTACCAGCATTTATAACTAATGTTTTTTGCATCAAAATCACGCTCCCAAATAATAGAATACCGGACTTTCTGAAAATATGCGTTAATTTATATCTTAATTACAATGAATTAGACTAATTGTACTTGTTTTTGCGCCGTTTCCAGAGTTGAGAGTATTCCAACTAATTTATTTTTTGATGATATGAATAATTAAATAAGTAGTTTTAACATTTAACTAGATTCTCATTAATTGTCCAAAAATTTATTCGATTTTAGAATGGCTGTCGAAATGGCTGGTGCGATAATAATAGCTACGATCATCTCAGGCACCCCATTTGTCCCAACGATTACTAGTAACATCTTATTCAATAAATCTGTTTGAGTAGCATAGGCTTGTGCCATTGCACTGGCATACATTACTCTCATCAAACCAAGAACTAGGACTGTATTCGTCAAAGAACCTGCCGCTGATGCAATTGCCATCCCTAATACTTTTTTATTTGTGTGCCGTTTGAACCACAAGTAAATCCAGCCGGCTACTAAGCCAACAATAATTCTTGGCAAAATGGCAACGATTGGATTTGTAAAAACAGTAGTATCAATAATTGATGTTGGACTCGTAAAAGCACGGACAACCGTACCAATTCCCCAAACTAACCCAACAATTGCCCCATCTTTTGGACCTAACACGATTGCAGCGACAATGACTGTAATATGAATAATAGTAATATTTATGAATCCGGTCGGTATAAAGCCTAAAAACGGAACCATCGACTGAACAAATATTATCGCAATCAAGACGCCTAAAATCGCTGTCCTATAAGCCTTTCTTTTTTGCAAAATAAATATCCCCCTAATATGAATTTTTCTTAATTTTAACCGATTACACATTAAAGAACAAAAAAATTTATGGAGTGTTTAAATATGCCGTTTCCAGAGCTGAGAGTATTCATCTGCTGCAAATGAATACTCTCAGCTCTTCCAACTAGTTTTTTAATAATAAGAATATCCAATTGTGATCTTTTGCTATTAAAATAAATTGAATTTGGAACTGTCACAGCAATGGTTAGATTGATTTTTCGCCTTCTAGTTCCATGATAAACAAGTTATTCGAAAAACTTAATATACTCATATCTTGAAATCCCTAGGAATCTTAAAATATCAAAACCAACTATTAACCAGCGACATGCGTAACTAAGTTTTATACTTTTACAACTTCTTGTTTATCTATTTTGTTAATTGGTGATAAAAAACAGAAGCCATTTTTACTTAGACATATTTTCTAAGTTTAAAATGGCTTCTGTTTGCTAGTTTCTAATTAAAAAATTATTCAACAGTAAATTTTTGTCTTTATAACCAAAATTGACTTATTCATTTTCGGCAGCGTCAACCGCCTTGATGACTGCATTTCTAAATCCATATTCTTCTAGAGCTGCAACCCCACGAATTGTTGAGCCACCTGGTGAAGTAACCTCATCTTTCAATGCTGAAACATTCAAATCGGATTGTTTAGCTAACTTGCTAGCCCCGATACACATCCCAATAGCGGCGTCATAAGCCAGTTTACGACTTAGACCATGTTTTACCCCAGCATCACTTAAAGCTTCTATAAAGACGTCTAAGAAGGCAGGAGAACAACCAGCAACGGTTCCTAGGATTCCTAACTCATCTTCCGGAACTTCAACCAATTGGCCAGTATAACCAAGCACTGAACCGATTTTTTTCTTATCTTCGGGTGTAAAGTCGTCAGAATAAGTTATTCCTGTGAAACCTGCTCCAACTTTAACTGGTGTGTTAGGAATGGCATGGGCAACTTTAACATCTCCTAAAACTTGCTTGAGATGTGTTACAGAAGCACTACCTGTAAAGGCTACAACCAATTTATCAGCAGCAATTTCTTTCAACTCAGTCAAAACACTGTTCAAAGCGTCGGCTCCAACAGCAATGAAAATAATATCTGTATCTGCCAATTGTTTAACTTTTTTGACCATTTGGAAACCTAATTGATCACATAAAAGCTTTGTTCGATTCGAATGACCACCTTTAACGATAATGTCGTCGGAATTGTAACCATTCTTTACTAGACCCGTTATAACGGCCCCACCAATACTACCAGCACCAATAAATCCAATCATAAGATTTTCTCCTTTATCGAGGTTCTATAATTCTTATTATAGTAAAAGATACTTTCCTGACAAATCAAATGCAATAATTATCTTATCTTCCGGAATTCGTGTATTCTTTTTGTATAGATTACATATGGTGCTAGTTGATAATTAATTACTAATATTCGCTTCAATTGTATTTCAAAATTGGCCGGATGAGCGATTGAATATTTTTACATTCAATTACTAACTATTAATTAGTCGGAAGAGCTGGAATATTTAACTAACACCACACGTTATAGGGTACAAATATATATTCTCAGTCTTGAAGATGACCAATTTTCGTAATATTAATTTAGAGGGGGAACACATTATGATTGCATATCGTACCAGAGCTCAACTTAAATATGAGGTTAAAAATCTGCTTCGAGGTAATTGGAAAAAAGCTATCTTACTTTATCTGATCCCTTTAATTGTGTTTGTAACAACTGCTGGTTATAACAGTGGACAGACGCATATCAGCGCACAATACAATGTTGACAATTTTGAATCCTTTGCTAAATTTGGATCTTCATTTGGAATTATCAGCTTTTTAATAAGTCTGGTCTTCTTACTAATTAATCAATCAGCTAATTTTAGAGCTTTGGATTGGATGGATGACAACACGCTTGAATTTGACCCAATCAAAAGTAATTTCACTTATTTCAGAAGTCCTGATTGGTGGCAATTGATTTTTCTTTATATTATTACTAGCCTGTTTACTTTGCTTTGGTCAATATTGTTGATTATTCCCGGAATCGTCAAGGCTATTGGTTATTCACAGACTTACTTCGTATACAAAGACCTCAATGATCGTGGTCTGACTGACGGCTTTTCGATAACGACCTATATTACTAAAAGTCAGCAATTAATGATGGGCAATAAATGGCGTTATTTCGTCTTGCAATTAAGCTTTATTGGCTGGTGGATTTTAGGAGCCATGACCTTGGGTATCGGCTTTATCTGGATTTTTCCATATTACAAATTGACTATGGTTAACTTCTACCGTGACTTAGTTGAAAAGAACGCTAATTACCTTTAAAAAAACTAAAGGTTGAAAGGTGAAAAACTAATATAACCATTGTTGTTACAGGCCTAGAACAAATTTATTTAAATAAGCAACCAGTTTTCCTTTTATTTGTTCCTGCCATGAAAAAATAAACTAGTTGGAAGAGCTGAGAGTATTCATTTGCAGCGAAAGTGGCGTTATTGCTTTAGCAATTACACCACCGGGCGTGTTGGAGACTCACGGGTTTTGCGAGGCTTCAACCGAGGTTCGAGACCGCTTTATGGCTCGGGCCGTTCCGCGCAGCAATTGAATACTCTCAGCTCTGGAAACGGCATACTTAACTAAACTTTCAACCTTTAGTTAAAAAATATGATTTTAGAAATCGACACGCATTAAATTAAAAAGGCACTGCAATCCGATTTTGGATTACAGTGCCTTTTTGATTATTCTACAATCGCATATAAATCGGCATTATGAAATTTTCCGTCCGAGTAAATCTCATCTTTTAGTTGACCTTCCAAAACAAATCCGACTTTTTTAGCCACAGCATTACTGGCAACATTGACATGTTCAGCTAAGAGTTTAATTTTATGTAATCCTAGTTCATCAAATCCTATTGATAATAGTTTTTTCAAGCAAGCCGTCATAACGCCGTTACCCTGATAATCTCCGCCAAGCCAATAGCCCACTTCAGCATGTTGATTATCTCGATCGATATTATGCAGGTCAATCATCCCAACCGCTTTGCCATCAATAATAATACTGGCATTCCAGAGTTTTTGGTCTTCTATTCTCTTTTGGCAGTATCTTAAAAATTCACGTTCATCTTCAACTGATCTAGTTGCATCACCCCAAGGCATAAACTTAGCCAACTGGAGACGCGTTTTTTCAATTTGTTCATAAAGATTTTCAGCATCGCTTGGATCGACCAAACGTAATTTGACATTTTCTTGAACTGACCACTCTTTCATAACATCACCGCCATCACTTATTTTGTATAACGGTATACCACATCATGCAACAACTGTACAACTGGTGTCTGTGCCTTATCGTTATAATATTTAGCAAATCGTTCATCTGCCAAATACATATCAACTAGACCACGATGAACAACTGAATTGTAATTTGACATCGTAAATTCCAGCCACTGTTTATGTTCTTGATAAATGTACTTGGCTAATTCTGACTCTAAATCAGGCTCATCCTTTAATGCCACTAAATTTTTAATCAACTGATTTTCAATTGCTTTCATTTTTTCAAAGTCACTTTCATTCAAATCAGCATATTTCTGATTGGATTTTTTAATTGTTTCAGCACTATATTGACTACGAATCTCCTCGCTATAATTAGTTTCGTTTTCAGAAAGTTGTTGTTGTTTAAATGCTTGAAATTTTTCTGTATCGGTCATTTTTATTTCTCCACGATAATCTTTAATAGTTTTTTCAATACTTGTTAGGAGGTAATCTATTTCTTTTTGTTTAGTCTGCAACAGTTGCTGCTGTTCGATCAGCGCTTGTATTCTTGAAAAATCCGGATCATCTAATAGTTGCTTTATCTTACCCAAGGAAAAGTCCAAAGAGCGATAAAACATAATTTGCTGTAATTTATTTACATTTTTTTCGTCATAAATTCGGTAATTATTTTTATTAACTTCATTTGGTTTTAATAAGTCTATTTGATCGTAATATCTCAGGGTACGCGTACTTATTCCAGCTAATTGTGCTAACTTTTTTATTGTATATTTCATAAATAATCCTCCTAACAAAATGTATTTTAAAGGTTTACGTAGCGTCAAGGTCAAGTAAATCTAGTTAAAATTGCCACCTTTTTTCAGGATTCCTGTTAATATAAGATTAACAATTATTAGGTGGGTGACTATATTGAATGAATTTACTCAAGTTTTAACTATCGCTGGTTCCGACTCTGACGGAAGTGCCGGAGCACAAGCTGACTTAAAAACATTTATGTCCTGTGGCGTATATGGGATGTCTGTCCTTACTGCCGCAGTTGCTGGTAATTCATACGGAATTCACGACAGTATAAATATGCCGGTTAGTTTTATCCAAAGCCAAATTAAAGATATTAAAGATGACTTCAAAGTTTCTGCTTTTAAAACTGGTATGTTGTCGGATTCAGAAATTATTCACACAGTAGCCGATGCAATCAAAGATAAACCTTTCGGTCCCTTTGTTCTCGATCCAGTTATCATCACTAAGCACGGCGCAATGTTGCTTGAAACTGAAGCTTACCAAACTTTGATCGATGAATTATTCCCTCTTGCCGATTTGATTACTCCTAATTTTTACGAAGCTAAGAAACTTTCTGGCTTAGAATTAAAAAATAGAGAAGAAATTGTTAAGGCTGCACATAAATTGCGCAAATTGGGACCAAAAAATATTATGATAAAGGGTGAACATAGTGACGACTCAATTTCTGAAGTCGAAGATTACGTTCTACTAGAAGATGGTCAATCTTTCTGGATCTCTGAACCTTATGTCAAAACTGATCACATCAATGGTACTGGGGACACTTTGTCATCATGCATCGTTGCTGAGCTCGCTAAAGAGAAGAGTATGGAAGATGCCATCAAGATTGCAAAAACAGTTACTTACAATGCTATTAAACATGAAATTGCAGTAGGTCATAAATATGGTCCTATTAACCATTTTATAAATGATGATATACAATAGTATTTGTTAGTAAAATTTGGAGGTTTATCTATGGTAAGAATAACGAAAATTTCTGCCGGAATTTTATTACTTATACTATCAATTGTATTAATGATCAAAGCAGGCTTTGAAGGATTCATCGCGGCGCTAGTGGGAACTGGTGCTATTGGTGGTGCTGCGGGAATTCTAATGGCTATTACCTATATTATTGCTGCCGCTATTTATATTTTAACCAACCGAACATATAGTGTTGTACCTGACATCGTCGGATTTGTAATTCTGATTCTCGGTGGTTTGATGGGATTATTCAACGCTAATATGCCCGGAGCCGGATTCTTAAAAATTTGGGCTTGGGTCGGAATTATTATCGGTGCAATCGACTTGATCATGGTTATTGTCGATATGATCATTAATCCGGTATCGGATGAAGAACCGGAAGAACAATTCGACAACAACAATCAATTTGCAAATCAGCAGAATAATCAATTCAATCAACAACCACAGTTTGACCAACAAAATCAATTTAATCCACAACAAAATTACGGTTATAATCCTTATCAAAATAACAACCAAGGTTTCAATCCAAATCAGGGTCAACCAAATAACCAGTTCAATCAACAGAATCAATTTAATCCGCAAGAAAACCAATTTAACCAACAGCCGCAAAATAATCGCCAATCAATGAACCAAAATAATCAGATGAATCAAAATGGCAATTTCAATCAACAACAACCTAACAATAATCAAATGAATAATGGTTACAATAATCAGAACCAATTCCCAAATCAACAAATGAATCAGCAACAACCAACAAACCAAAGACGCGGTAATTACAATCAGCCTCAATCCAATAACCAATTTAATAACCCTAACCAATACAACAACAACAATAGTCAAGGTCAATTTAACCAACAGAATCAAAACTACGCTCAAGGCAATCAGGAATTTAATCAAAATCCTAATCAGCAATCTAGAGGTTTCAATAATTCTAACCAAGGCAATCAACAGCAGTTTGGCCAAGGAAATCAGATGCAATTAGGTACTCCACAACAAAATCCTAATCCACAGAATCCCAACATGAGTCGTTCAAGAAGTCGTAGTCATAATTAACAATCGTCAAAATATGGTAAATAAAAAAGGCTGTTCTCAATTTTTTGAGAGCAGCTTTTTTTGAAGTATCAATTTGTTTTATAACTAAAAGTTGAAAGTTTAGTTAAGTATGCCGTTTTCATAGCAGGAACAAATAAAATGAAAACTACTTATTTAAATAAATTCGTTCTAGGCCTGTAAGAACAATATTTGTATTCATTTTTCACCTTTCAACCTTGATTTATAAAGATTTTATATCTCAATTATTTGAATTTTCATTCGTCCAATTAAATAACAAAAGTACACTTTTAAATATACTTTTTGTATATAAAATTCAATCTATATTTTAATCTACTAAAGCGATAAATAACCCACAGACCAAACCAAAACCCTAGCCTCCAACTGGGAGTGATTTTCACCCGCTATGGAGGTGGCGTTATGGCTTTAGCCATTACACCACGGGACGACTTTTGAGACGCGATTTTCGGCTCAAAAGCGAGGTTCGAGACCGCTTTCCAGGCTCGAACCGGTTCCCATAGCAGGCGAAAAATCACTCCCAGTTGGAGACGGCATATTCCAATAAAAAAACTGCTATAATTAATAACTATTTTTCTAAAATGAAAAGGTTGTCATTTTAGAAAGATATCTTTATGAATAATGGTACGAATAAACTTTTAAAAAGTTTATATTCTATATGTAAGATCAATATAGAGGTTTATTTAGCGTTTTTAAACAAGTTACATCCTTTAACAACTGAAAAACACCGTGGTATCTCATTTCTAGAGCCTTTGGAAGCGATTTTTTCACAAGTGTATTTGTTGCTAAACCGTTTAATTAATCATATGATAAATCTGTATATATTAGGGTTTAAATTAATTTGTTTTAAGGAGGTTATTAACATGCTCAGTGTTGGTTTAAGTATTGTCTCATTAGCACGTTTTCAGTTTGCAATGACAACTGTCTTCCATTTCTTCTTTGTTCCTTTTTCAATCGGAATGGGCTTTCTAGTTGCCATCATGGAAACTATCTACGCTGTTAAAAAAGATAAAGACTACTTAGATATGGCAAAGTTCTGGGGGAAGATTTTTCTTTTGAGTTTTGCTGTTGGTATTGTTACTGGTATTATTCAAGAATTCCAATTCGGTATGAATTGGTCTGAATACTCACGTTTCATGGGAGATGTATTCGGTGCTCCACTAGCTATTGAAGCATTGCTTGCATTCTTTATTGAATCCGTCTTTATCGGTATTTGGATGTTTACTTGGGATCGTTTCAAACCAGGTGTTCATGCCCTAATGATTTGGATTACATCAATTGGTACGATGTTATCAGCCATTTGGATTTTAGCTGCTAACAGTTTTATGCAACATCCTACAGGTTTTAAAATCAATAACGTAACTGGTCGAGTTCAATTGACAGATTTTGGAGCAGTTATTAGTAATCCACAACTATGGAGAGCCTTTCCACATGTTATCTTAGCTGCCTTTATGACTGCGGCTGTTGTTATTACAGGTATGAGTGCTTACGGACTATTACGTAAAAAGAAAAACGAAAATATTTTCTTCAAGAAATCATTGCGTTTTGGCCTTTGGGCAAGTTTAATTTTCGCTATTCTTTCAGCCGGTGCCGGTGATCTTCAAACTCGTCAAATTATTAATGACCAACCAATGAAGTTTGCCGCTACTGAAGGTATTTATGAGGATACTAAGGATCCTGCTCCTTGGACAGTTGTTGCATTGATCAATGCTAAAGATCATAAAACTACTAATCAAGTAGAGATTCCTGGTGTCTTGAGTATCATGTCATACCACAAACTCAGTGGTTCTGTTAAAGGTATGAACACAATTAACAAAGAATTACATGCTAAATATGACAAACAATTTGGTAAGAACATGAATTACTATGTCCCACCTAAGACTCTTTTCTGGAGTTTCAGAGTGATGACTGGTTTTGATGCTTTAATCATGTTGGTTTCACTTGTCGGATTGATTTTCTCACGCAAGAAGAAAGATACTATTGAAAGTCACAAATGGATGCTTGTTGTCTTGGGTATCTGTATCTGGGTTCCATTTATCGCAAATTCAGCTGGTTGGTTCATTACTGAATTTGGTCGTTACCCATGGATTGTCTACGGCCTATTCACAATTGCTCAGGCTGTTTCTCCAACTTCAACTGTTGCTACACTATTGTTTAGTAATATCGTTTACTTCTTGCTCTTCGCACTTTTGGGTGGCGTTATGGTTTGGTACAGCAGACAAACTCTTCATCATGGACCATATTATGAAGAAGCAGACTCCAAACAAAACGTTGATCCATTTGCAAAGGAGGCGTTTGGAAAATGACACTCAGCATATTATGGTTCTTAATAATCGGGCTTCTCTTCGCTATCTTCCTATTCATGGAAGGATTTGATTTCGGTGTCGGTATGTCAACTAGATTCTTGGCTAAAAACGATGCTGAACGCGTCGCCATTATGTCAACTATCGGACCCCACTGGGACGCTAACGAAACATGGCTAGTTACTGCTGGTGGTGCAATGTTTGCTTCATTACCATTATGGTATGCATCATTGTTCTCAGGTTATTACATTCTATTCTTACTCGTTTTAGTTGGATTAATTTTACGTGGAGTTTCCTTCGAATTCCACAAGCATGCTGAAACAAATGCTGGTAGAAACCTCTGGATGTGGGCATTCTTCGTTGGTAGTATCTTGCCACCATTCTTCCTCTGTATGATTCTTTTGAGTATGGTTCAAGGTATTCCAATGAACGCTAATGGTGACGCTTTTCCTAAATTCTTCGACGTAGTTAACTTGTTATCCGTTGTCGGAGGTGTTGCTGGTGTGCTTCTTTCACTAGTTCATGGATTAAACTTCATCAGATTAAGAGTCGCCGGTCCATTACGTGATCGTGCTCGTAATTTAAACAAAATTCTTTATCCAATTCTCTTCCTTGGCGAAGTAGTCTTTGCAGTCCTTGTTTTCTTGCAAACAGACTTCTTTACTAAGAGATTCGCATCATCACTCATCATTACAGCTCTAATTGTTTTATTCTCACTATTGGGCTACTATGGAGTCCTAAAGAATAGAGAAGGCTGGAGCTTTGCAGGTAGCGGATTATCACTAAGTATGGTCATTGTTCTATTGTTCAATGGACTATTCCCACGTGTAATGATTGCTACTAATCCAGCGCACAGTATTTTGATTAAAAATGCTGCCAATTCACAGTACACGTTGACGATTATGACGATTGTTGCATGTATCTTGGTACCAATTGTCGTAATTTACTTCATTTGGTCATACTCTCTATTCACAAAGAGAATAAATCCAAGAGAGAATACGGTGAAATATTAATGATTGATAAGCGATTATTTCGCTTACCGGGAACAAAAAAACTACTTCTAGTGCTTGCAGGATTAACTCTCTTGCAAGCATTTGTTGTTTTATTCCAAGGTAAGTATTTAGCAGAAGCATTAGTTAATTCATGGGAACAAAAATCATTACAAACAATCATCTATCCGATGGTTCTTTTTGCGATAGCGTTTATCCTGCGACACTTATTTAATCTACTCAATACTAAAATTGTAGAGAACTATGCAGGTAAGACTTCAGAAAATATTCGTGGCCAATTATTGGAAAAGGTTTACAATTCCGGTCCTGAAATGATTTCAGAAGAAGGTACCGGTAATTTGGTAACTTCATCATTAGACGGCATTGACCTCGTAGAAAATTACTTCAAATTGATTTTTACAAAATTGATGAATATGTCTATCATTCCGCCAGTTTTATTAATTTACATCTATACTCAAAATATTGCTTCAGGTATCACGTTAACAATCATTGTGCCCTTGGTAATCCTCTTTATGATTATCCTAGGACTCGCTGCACAGTCCAAAGCAGACGCTCAGTATAAACAGTACACAATTCTGTCAAATCACTTCTTAGACGCTCTCAGAGGCTTACCAACTCTAAAAATGTTGGGATTAAGTAAGCGCTATGCTAAAAACATCTATACCGTCAGCGATGAATATCGTCGTCGAACAATGAATACTCTAAGAATCGCCATTCTTTCAACTTTTGCCTTAGATTGGTTGACTACTCTAGGAATTGCGATTCTAGCGGTTTTCCTAGGTTTAGGATTAATCAATAACAGTTTTCCACTCTTTCCGGCCTTAGTAACCCTAATCTTGGCACCAGAATACTTCTTACCGTTACGAGACTTTTCAAATGATTATCACGCTACCTTGAATGGTAAAAATGCTTTGAATGCTATCTTTGAACTCTTGGACAAACCTAGCGATAATAAAGGTTCCGATTTAAAGGACTTTACTTGGGACGAAGATTCTCAAGTTGAACTCAATAATTTGGAATTCACTTACAAAGGTTCTGGCGATAAAGAAGTCAGTCTCGATATCGATCATCTTAAACTGTCTGGTTATCACCGTATCGGCGTTATAGGTAAATCTGGCTCCGGTAAAACAACCTTAATACGTGCTATTGGCGGCTTCTTATTACCTTACAGTGCTGATATTAAGATTAATCAACAAAGCGTTCCGAACTTTAAACAGACAAACTGGCAAAATAAATTGACCTTCTTACCTCAATCACCATATCTATTCGCCGGTTCAATTGCCGAAAACATTGCCTTTTATCGCCCTGATGCTTCAATGGATGAAATCAAAAAAGCCACTCATGCAGCTGGATTAGATGAATTTCTCAAGGTTTTACCTGAAGGATTTGATACTAGAATCGGTGAAGGCGGGCGTGGTATTTCTGGTGGTCAACAACAACGAATCATGTTAGCCCGTGCCTTTTTGGCGGATGACCGTCATATCCTGATCTTTGATGAACCAACTGCCCATTTGGATATTGAAACTGAATATGCTTTGAAGAAACCGATGGAACAACTTTTCCATGATCACTTGGTAATCTTTGCCACTCATCGACTTCACTGGATCAACGAAATGGACTATGTCATCGTTATGGACAATGGTCAAATTGCTGAGCAAGGAACACCTGACAAGCTTCGTGACCATAACGGTGCTTTCTCTAAACTAATCAACAATATGCGAGGTGATCAACTATGAATTTCTTCAAGACATTCAAACATGATACTTGGGTCAAACCATATATCAAACAATATAAGGGATTGTTGATCACCGCTTTACTATTAGGCCTATTAACATCATTCTGTGCGGCCGCTTTAATGTTTACTTCTGGGTATACGATCGATAAGGCCGCTACACACCCAATCAATATTTTACTGATTT
The DNA here is from genome assembly GCF_005404815.1 of Companilactobacillus huachuanensis. Classification (GTDB taxonomy): domain Bacteria; phylum Bacillota; class Bacilli; order Lactobacillales; family Lactobacillaceae; genus Companilactobacillus; species Companilactobacillus huachuanensis. The sequence goes on along the minus strand of NZ_BJDF01000014.1, from coordinate 74,086 downwards.
ACATTCCTATTCTAATGACACGTGCCTTTGGTATTGGCCGGCCAGTCTTCAAGTATTTGGAACGTCTTAAAAGCCACAACTGGGTTTTACGCGTTACATCAGACTTGAGAACTCGGCTCTACAAAACTCTGGAAAGCGATGCATCATTTTTCTCTGAATATCACAAGACCGGTGACATTATGGGCTTACTTTCCGAGGATATCAGTCACCTACAAAATTTATATTTAAGAACTATTTTTCCAACCGTTATTTCATATCTCCTAACAATCATTGCCTCAATTGCTTTGGGGATTTTCAATCCATCATTTGGATTCTTTGTCTTCCTGCTACTTTTTATTGAAGTATTTCTCGTCCCACTATTCTCAGTTTCAATTGAAAGTGCACGTCGTTCCTATCAAAAATCCGTTAAAAGTGATTTATACGTCCAATTAACTGACAATATTATGGGTGTTGATGATTGGGTTATTTCCGGTCGTAAAGATGATTTCAAAAAACTTACTTCTCAAAACATTCAAAATTTGAACCAATCGAAAAATAAATCAAAAGCATTCCGTCGCAACCGTGACTTTGGTTTACAACTGATTTTTGCGGCCATTGTCATCTGTTTTTTAATCTTCACCAATCTAACAATGACTAATAATCAGGTTCAAGCTAACTTCGTTTCAGCAGTTGTTCTAGCCATTTTCCCACTGTCCGATACAATTATCCCGGTCAGTCAGGGATTTGAAGAGTGGCCTCAATATCGGGACTCTATCGAACGTCTGAATACTATCAAGCCAATCCCAAATAACTTACCTAAACAAGTTACATTGGATCCTAAAGATTTTGAATCAATTTCAGTTGATAATATTACTTTCGAATATGATTCAAACTCACCAATTCTAATCAAGAATTTCACTCAAAAAATTAAAAAAGGTGAAAAATTAGCTCTTTTAGGTCCGAGTGGTATTGGTAAAACAACTATTCTCCAACTAATTCTAGGTGATCTTTCACCACAACAAGGTCAAATCAGTATCAATGATTTAGATATTTCCCAGATTCAAGAAAATCGGGAGAATATCTTCTCAGTCCTAAATCAAAAACCATTCTTATTCAACACAACATTAATGAATAACGTTCGCCTAGGTAACGAGCACAAGTCCGATGCCGAAGTAAAAAAAGCGCTTGAACGCGTTGGTTTAAAGCCATTAATTGAATCATTGCCTGAAAAATACGATACCATTGTCGGTGAAAATGGTTCACGTTTCTCTGGTGGTGAACAGGAACGTATTGCTCTAGCAAGAATTTTGTTGCAGGATGCTCCAATTGTCTTATTGGATGAACCCACTGTTGGACTAGATCCAATCACTGAAAATGATTTACTAGAAACATTCTTTGATGTCTTAAAAGATAAAACCATCATTTGGGTAACTCATCATTTACAAGGCATTACCCACGTTGATCACGTAGTCTTCATGAACAGTGATGCCATCGAGATGGAAGGTTCACCAGAAAAACTTTACCAAACAAATAAACATTTCAAGGATCTTTATCAAATGGATCAAGGATATTAATCGTTATAACGTTACACTAAAGAAGTAAGGCAAATTCGAATATTAAGAAAAGAGACACTGTAATCCAATTTTAGATTACAGTGTCTCTTTGATTTAAACGGCAAAAGTTATGCTTTGTCGTAGATTCATTTAAAAAAAAAGACCCGACAGAGTCTTGACCAACGTGTCTTAATGGAGACTATTAATGGAAAACTGCACCATTAATAATTCCGATAGATCCATCTAGCAACGAACCTCGCGATAGAGCTTGTAATTCGTTCAGAATTTTATTTTGCTCAGTACTAAAATGATACTGCTTTGCAACTGCCATATCCTGCAGTTCTCGAGTTAATTTTTGAACAGCTTCAGGAATCTGCTTATACTTTTGGGCATCCTTCTCAGGCTTGTTTATCTGATTATACGTTGCCTGAATTGCTACTTTTACAGCGGTATCATCCTTTGATACAGAACGATCAAACTGTGCTAGAAGATTATTTATTTTGACTACCGCAGTCGTTTTCTTTTCATTACTCATAAGAATCTCACCTAAATGTTAATTGATTAACTTTTCTATCAATAATACTACTCAGATTTATCATTACCAGAATCATTCCTACTTGATACGATTGATCAATTTCTTAACCACTGCCTTTAGTACCTTTTGACTGGTATTCTTTGGCAATTTGTCAATCTCGTCCAGTGCCCGCTTTGTATAGCCTTGGGCGATATCCTTCGCTTGATTCAAATAACCATCATCAACGACAATGTTAGTTGCTTTCAAATCGTCATCGATATTCAAATTATCTTTCGAAAGAATTTCAATTAGTTGTTCATTTCCTGCTTCCAAACCTAGTATGTAAGGCAAAGAATAAACTCCGTTTTTCAAATCTTCATGCACCGGTTTGCCTGTTTGCGCTGAATTACTGAAATCCAAAATATCGTCAATAATTTGAAATGCCATTCCAATATCGTAACCAATTCCCTTACAACGCCCAATCAGTTCTTGATTTCCTTCACTGACAATGGCACCCATTGTGGCACTTAGACTGAAAAGCTCAGCTGTTTTTCCTGAAATTTCCTGTAAGTACATCTCAGTTGTAGCTTTAACATTAAAGTTAATCAACATTTGATCCAGCTCACCAACAAGAATTTTTTTCATGCTTAATGCATTACGAAGAATATCGTTATTATCATTTAAATTTCGTGAAATCAATTCAAAGTACAAGGTAAATAAGTAGTCCCCGGCGTAAATTGCGTTACGGCGACCATATTTTGTGTGAATCGTTGGTTGCGAACGTCGTAACGGTGAATCATCAATAACGTCATCGTGAATCAACGTTGCGACATGTAAAATTTCTAATGATGCTGCCAACGGAATCAATTCAGATGTCTTTCTTCTGTTTTCACCAAAATCACTGAAAAGCAAGAAAAAAGCTGGTCGTAACATCTTGCCACCAGAAGTTAAATCTATGATCATGGAACTTATGTCGAGATTATTAATTTTTACTGCCTGGTGAATGTAGTCAGTCGTTAAATCCAACTTTTCCCCGAGTTGAGGATAGCTTTTCCATATTTTGTTCGCCATAAATTCTCTCTTACCCCTGTATTACTTTGTTGTATTGTACTGATTAAATATGCAGTCTAGTCTGAGCTTCTCAAAATTTTTAAAATATCCAAACCATAATTCCTTTACCAGTACCACGCACACTTTTATTACGTATAGTGCTAATTGATAATTTATTACAAATATTAGCATTAATTGCATTTTGGAATTTAAATTAGGTTGGATATAAAGGCAATTGAATATTTTTAAATTCAATTAATAACGATTAACTAGTCGGAAGAGATGGGAAATATTTAACTAATACCACACGCACTTCTAATATATCTGTAACAAAAACTGCTCCGAATATGTTAATCACTATACGTATTCTAAAATAATTCTATAATAGAACTTATCAAATCCAAAGGAATGATTTTATTGAAGCCATCAGTATTTTTTGAACTTGTTGAAATTAAAGCTAAAACTGCCAGTGTCTTCCCATTTATCATGGGAACTTTGTATTCATATTATCACTGGCACTCCATTAACGCTCTTGATTTGATTCTATTTTTCATTGCCATGTTTTTGTTCAATATGGCCGTCGACATCAACGACAATTATTGGGACTACAAGAATGCAACTGGTGTTGAAAGTTTCCGTCGCGATACCAACGTTATAGGCGTCCATCATTTAAATATTCATCTAATCGGTTGGATCGACTTTTCATTTACGGCAATTGCGGCTATCATTGGATTATTTATCGTTTCTAGAACCGGTTGGCCTCTGTTGTATTTAGGATTATTCTCATTTGCGGTCGGTTTCTTCTACGCTGGCGGTCCTTGGCCAATTAATCGTGGTCCCTTTGGAGAATTCTTCTCTGGATTTACGATGGGGTTCGTAATTTATTTGATTGCCATTTACATCAATGTCGTTGGCAATCCCACTGTAATTTTAAACGTCAAATTTTATGGCGATGCTTTAATGTCTTCACTTTTAACGGTTTTTGCAATTTCTAATTTACTCTTAGCCAACAACATTGCTGACCAAAAAGAAGATGTCAATTTAGGGCGAAAAACATTGGTCTACTATTTAGGAAAAGCTAACGCCATTTTCATTTTGAAATCATTATACGTCCTTGGATATCTGGCATTAGTATGTTCGGTAATTTTAGGTATCCTGCCAAAAATGATGTTATTAACCTTTCTGATTACACCAATTGTTTATAAAAATGCCAAAGCTTTCAGCAAAAATCCAATCAAAAAGAAAACCTTCCCTTTGATTATCAAAAATCTTCTGCTGATAACTTTGACAGAGACAATAACTTTTATTTTAGGTGTTATATTTAATTTTTAAAGTTATGAAACTGAAGACAGGTATCGAGCTAATCTATTTAAATAATCAGAAATATTCGTTTTATTGTTCCTGTTATTAAAGAAATAAACTAGTTGGAAGAGCTGAGAGTATTCATTTGCAGCGAAAGTGGCGTTATTGCTTCAGCAATTACACCACCGGGCGCGTTGAAGACTCGCGGGTTTTGCGAGGCTTCAACCGAGGTGCGAGACCGTTTTTTGGCTCGGGCCGTTCCGCGCAGCAATTGAATACTCTCAGCTCTGGAAACGGCATAATGTGTCAAACTTTCAACCTTTAGTTAATAAAATACAATCAAATCCTCAAGTAAGCTAGATATAACACTTACTTGAGGATTTTTTAATTGCTATTAACTTATGTGTGATAATCCTGGCTTAACCCATATATGCTTCAAGCAATTTAGCGAATCCATAAGTATCTTGAGCAATCATCAACTCTTCATTGGTTGGAATCGTATAAGCAGCAATCTTTGAATCATCTGTTGTGATCTTTATTTCCTTACCACGAACCTGATTATTTTCTGGATCAATCTTCAAGCCCATGAATTCAAAACCGCTAAGAATATCTTCACGAACTTCCGCTGAATTTTCACCAACGCCGGCAGTGAAGGCAATCACATCGATACCACCCATTTCTGCAATATATGAACCCATGAATTTGATGATCCGATTACGATACATTTCCAAAGCTAACTTGGCTCTTTGGTTCGTATCTTCGGCCGCTTCAATATCACGCATATCCGGTGAAACACCAGAAATACCTAAGAGACCAGATTTTTTGTTCAAAATGTCAATCATATCGTTAATATCGGTCAATCCGAGTTTTCGCATCAAATATGGCAAAATTGAAAAGTCAATATCACCACTTCTAGAACTCATCATGATACCTGCAAGTGGTGTGAATCCCATCGAAATATCGTAAGCTTTACCATTCTTGATTGCGCTAATTGAAGCACCGCTACCCAAATGAAGTACAATGACATTCTTATCCTTAATTCCACCATCAACAATTTTGTCCAAACGCTGCGCGATATAACGGTGACTTGTTCCGTGAGCACCATAACGGCGTGCATGATATTTTTTATAATCATCCATATCGATGCTATACATATAATTTTCTTCAGGAATATCAACGAAGAAAGATGTATCGAAAACAGCGACCTGAATAGCTTTAGGTACTAGCTTTTTAAAAACGTTAATATAATATGCTTGAATTTTGTTGTGTAACGGTGCATATTCTGCCAAAGCTTCAATTTTTCGTAAGTTTTCTTCTGTAACGATTTCCGACTTTTTAAACTCCTCGCCACCGGCAACAACACGATGACCAAAAGCGACAATATCTTCGAAATGATCAATGATATTCATGTCTTTTAGCGCATCTAAAATTAACAAAACAGCGACATCATTGGATTTGATAGCTTCTTCGTGCTCAATTTTTTTACCGTTATACTTTAGTTTGAACACGGCCTTTGGACTACCCAAGCGATCGATCATACCGGAAGCGATTGTTGTTTTTTCAGGCATTTCAAAAAGTTTCCACTTCAAAGTTGAACTACCTGCGTTTATAGCCATAATCTTCATACAAAAACTCTCCTTTTTTAGGTCTAGGTATTCTCCTCAAATAGCTTTACACCAGACTTTACACTGATATGAAAAAATGCTACTCTTTAGTAACTATTATAAGTCTTTTTATGGGGGAATTCATTCGTGAAATTTTTAGACATGCTACGCAAAATTGATGAGAAACCAGAGCAACCCGCAACGCCGGCTCCTGATTCTCCTAAAAAGGCCGAAACTTCTGAGCAGAACGCTACGGAATCGACTGAAAATAAGCAAGTTTCCACACCTGCTGCAGAGAAGAAGGAAAATCTACCTGTGACTGTTCATGATAAGCGTATCAATATTGAAGAGCAAATGAACGGACTTTCTCATCAATATGCACAACTACGCAACGACCTTAAAACGAACCTTTTCACTGAAAAGGATGACTTTGAGACTAAAAAAGCTACGCTTGATAAGTATCTTAAGACACTTAAGCGTGATGAAAAAGAATCAAACGACAAGCTCGCCGATACGCAGGCTCAAAACGATGATGCTGCTAAAGAACATCTCGCTAGTGTGAATGCTGATCGTAAAGAACAAGAAGAAAATCTTGCTAAATTACAATCTGAACTAAACGAATTAAACTCCGAAATTAATACTAAGACTGCCCAATTAGAATCACTTCAAAATGACCTAGCTCAAAATGAAAAGTCTGAAACTGATATGTCAACTTCCATCAAGGAAGAAAAAGACCTACAAAAAATGCTTGGATTGATGGAAGAACAAAAAAATTCTATCAATACTCTTTATGACGAGAGAAAAGACCTCAAGGGTCAAATCAATAATGCTCAAGAAAATATCACAAAACTAAATGGTGATGCTGACGATTTAAACGGCAATATCAGTAAGGTCAATACACAGATCAATAACTTCAAACAAGAAGCCAATGAAATTGAAGACAAGATGAAGAGTGACCACAACTTCCGAATTGAAACAATTGCCGGATTAGAACGTCACATCCAAAGTCTTGGCGAAGAGCATTCCAAAATTGACGGTGAATTGAATGAAATCAATGACAACATCGATTACATCAGTAAATATATCAAGGATGTTTTCCACTCAGCTTACCTAGTTCGTGACGTCTACCTCGACAAGGACAAGGAATTTTATGTTGCTGCAGATAATTTTGAATCTGATGCCGCTCAAAATGACCTCTTTGGGATGGTCAACTATTTGGAAACAAAACTTCAAAAACCAGTTACTATAGTTTCTACTTTCTACAATAATCACATTCACGAAGTTATTGATGCCAAGGCTAAAACTGATCACTTGCCAATTCCGAATGTTGTAAATCTTTTCGACCAACTTCAAACAAGTCCTAACCCTACCGACAAGAAAGTTGCTATTCCTGCAAACGAAAGTTGGGTTACAAGAACTGATGTTGAGTCACAAGATACTTTCATCTATGATCAAAAACAAACTTTGCTTATGACTGTTGAATACTTCGGTAAACAAATCGACCGTATCAACTATTACAAGAACGATCAAATCGTTAAGACAAATATCTATAACGGTGATGGCCAATTGTCATCAACTCAAAACTTCAACAAAAATAAAGCATTGTCTGAACAAAACTTCTATAGAACTGACGGTTCAATCGTCTTGACCGTTATATTTGAAAAGAACAATCCTGTCAGTTATCAACTATTTGACAAGAACGGCCTTCTTGAACATGATTTCAACGAAAAATCAGAACTTATCACATGGTGGTTGAAGAGTATTTCTCCAAATACTGAAAATGCCGTCTTTGTTGGTAACAATTCCGACTTGCTATATCAATTGATTATGAGCGTCAACAGCATTTCAAGTGATGATACAATTCGTCTACTACAGGACGTTGTTAAAAATATTGATGCTGTTATCTCTCTACTAGATGAGAACAACGATATTAAAGATATCTTCGTCCAAACTGATGACAATCTTCACGAAATTGAAAACAAGACAAACCGTGATATCAGTGTTAGTGTTATTAACACATCAAGTAATGGTATGTTATCTCTTCCAGAATCATTAAAAATTTAATAAAAAAACGCTCATTCGTGGGTGTTTTTTTATAGGCTAAGAAATAAAAGCAACTTTTAAGAACAGATTATTAACTAGCACTACGTTGTAAATTAATGTGAAAGTGAAAGAAGCTATGAAAACAATATCTATTATCGTTCCGTGTTTTAATGAAGAAGAAACCATTAATATTTACTACGACGCTATGACTAAACTGAAAGAAGAAACTAATAAGTTTAAGCTCGAATATTGGTTTGTCGATGATGGATCCAAAGATCGCACGTATTCAATTCTCAAAGATTTACAAAGAGACCACAGTGATGAAGTTCATTTTATTTCCTTCTCACGTAATTTTGGTAAAGAAGCTGCTTTATATGCTGGTTTGAATGAAGTAACTGGTGATTATACTGCCGTTATGGATGTTGACCTTCAAGATCCTCCTGAAGTGTTACCACAAATGTTTGATTTGCTAGAGGCAAAGGACAGTGAATATGATTGCGTCGGAACAGCCCGAATGGACCGTGATGGTGAAAATAAAATCATCTCATTTTTCTCTGAAGGCTTCTATAAAGTAATCAACAAGATGTCACAAACAAAAATTATTCCTGGTGCAAGAGATTATCGTCTTATGACAAGACAAATGGTTGAAGCCATCAAATCAATGACTGAATACAATCGTTTTTCCAAGGGTATCTTTAGTTGGGTTGGTTTTAAAACCAAATATTTACCTTACAAAAATCGCGAGCGTTCAGCAGGAACTACTTCTTGGAACTTCTGGAAACTCTTTAAATATGCCATCACAGGTATTGTTGATTTCTCCGAAGGACCACTAATGTTTGCCACTTGGATGGGAACAATTTTTTCAATTACATCGATTGTTGCAATTATAGCCATTATTATCAGAAAATTCGTCAATCCCCTCAGCAGTGTCAATGGCTGGGCCTCACTTGTCTCAATTATTCTGTTGATTGGTGGAATCCAATTGCTCAGTATCGGTATTCTTGGAGAATACATCGGAAAGATTTTCTTGGAAGTTAAGAAGCGTCCAATCTATATCGTTAAAGATAAAAAATAACTGCAGAGTTGATTTGCCGGAAATTAGATCCGGGAGATTGCTCTGCCTTTTTTATTTATAAACTAACGGTTGAAAGTTTAGTTAAGTATGCCGTTTCCAGAGCTGAGAGTATTCAATTGCTGCGCGGAACGGCCCGAGCCTGGGAAGCGGTCTCGAACCTCGGTTGAAGCCTCGCAAAACCCGCGAGTCTTCAACGCGCCCGGTGGTGTAATTGCTGAAGCAATAACGCCACTTTCGCTGCAAATGAATACTCTCAGCTCTTCCAACTAGTTTATTTTTTAAAGTCAGTAATAAATAAAATGAAAACTTCTGCTTATTTAATAAATTTGTTCTAGGTCAATAAAAGCAATGGTTATATTAGTTTTTTTACCCCTCAACCTTTATTGATAAATATTCCGAATTTTTTGAAAGAATCGTTTGCCAGTGAAATAACGTGGTGTGGTAGTTGATAATTTATTACAAATATTCGCACCAATCATATTTTAGAATTTAAAATAAACTGAATATAAACGCAATTTACTATTTTTACATTCGATTAATTAGTCGGAAGAACCGAGATATTTAATTTCACCCAATTGACGTTATCACATGATAACCGATTTACATTAATATATAATGGTATACGAATAGACAAGGGATGGGTTATAAAATGAACGTACGTGATCAACAAGCTGAGAATACTAAAAATGCAATTTTAAAAGTCGCTGCTGAGATGTTTCTATCTCAAGGCTATCAGGCCACTTCAACTCGCAAAATTGCCCAAGAACTCAATATTACGCAACCGAACATGTATCACTATTACAAGAATAAAAAAGTTCTATATGTTAAAGCTATCGAATATGCGGTAAGTGGTTTCAGTGATAATTTGCTGGACGAATACAAGACCCATAAGGACCTACCATTTGAGGAATTATTGCTCTATATGTCTCAGTACATGATTGGAAATTTTCGTATCAATTACTTCATCATGCGTAATGATATTGAAAATTTCTTCACTGATGAGGAACGACGTGATCTTAGCAAAAACTGGGATGGTGGTTATTACAAGGTTCTCTTTAACATTTTTCAATCGCACAAAAGTGAACTCCGTTCTGATTTGGCAATACCTGTGCAAGTCGGAACTTTTTTGACAATGTTACTCCCTTACATTGAATATAATGATGCCAAAAGGAAGCGAAATATTGCTAATCTAAAAACGGTTATCAATATTTTTATAAATGGCGTTAAGAAAGACTAGGAATTTGCCATGGAATTTATAACCCTTTTAGCATTAATGCTCTTTTTAACACTTATCGTTAGTCACATTTTCAACCGTTTAAACCTCCCCGCTGTTGTTGGGCAGCTGATTCTAGGAGTTATCCTCGGAAAAGGTGTTTTAAATATTGTCCAACCAACACATGAGGTCGAATTATTTGCGGATATCGGCGTTATCCTGCTGATGTTTATTGCCGGACTTGAAAGCAATCTTGGCCTATTGCGAAAGCACCTTATCCCTAGTATCAATGTAGCCATCTGTGGAGTTATTCTCCCCGTTGCATTAACGCTTGGTACCGCCTTGATTTTTGGAATTACTCTCAAAGAGAGCATCTTCATGTCAGTCGTATTTGCCGCCACATCAGTTTCAATCTCTGTTGAAGTTTTAAAAAGCTTGAACTATTTATCAAGTACTTCGGGTACAGTCATTCTAGGTGCTGCCGTTGCAGATGATATTTTGGCGATTTCAATTTTGAGCGTTATGGCTGGAACCTTAACTGGTGACTTTTCACTTAAAAAAATTCTCTTATTACTCGCTATGTGGATCTTCTTCGGGGTTTTAGTTGTCGTATTACACAAGTGGGTCATTCCCGAATTAATGAGGTTATCAGACTATGTTGAAGCAACTCATGCTAAAACTATTTTTGCCTTAGTTATCTGTTTTGTCATGGCTTTTGTTGCCGACAAAGTTCAGTTAGACTCAGTTTTAGGTGCCTTTGTTGCCGGGATTGCCGTTTCAAATGCTTCCGATTATGATGAACAAGTCAGTCGCAATATCGAATTGATTGGTTATTCTGTCTTTATTCCTATTTTCTTTATTAGTATCGGTCTCAATCTTGAATTTGATAACTTTCTACGCGACTTCTGGCTAATCGTTCTGTTTACACTAACTGGAATTATTGGAAAACTCTTTGGAGCTGGTTTCGGAGCACGAATTTCTGGATTTGACATGAAGGATTCCTATGTCATTGGTTCGGGAATGATTTCTCGTGGTGAAATGGCTTTAATCGTTGCACAAGTCGGTTATGGCGTGAAATTATTGTCCGAAGAATACTACTCAACTGTTATTATTAGCGTCATTCTAATTACAATTATTGCTCCATTTTTCCTAAAACACTCAATTAGTAAAAATCCTTTGTAGCATATGGTTTTTAGAAACTGCCTGAAGGATATATAATGATAACGTAAACATCTTTATTTCGGAATAGAAGGAGAAAGTTAATATGGCACACATTTTAGTATTAGGCGCTGGCTATGGTGGCTTGAGAGCTGCTCGTGATTTAGCTAAGGAAACCCCAGCAGGCACGCAAATTGATTTAATTGATCAACATGAAAAACACGTTGAAAAAACGGCTTTACATACTATTGCAGCAGGAACCAACCGCGCCGATGCAGTAAGCTTCGACGTTCGTTCAGTTCTTCCTTCAAATGTGAACTTCATCAAAGCAACTGTTTCTAAACTAGATTTAGACAACAAAACAGTTGAGTTTTCTGACCACGAAGCCATCACATATGACTATATCGTTGTTGCTTTAGGCTTCCGTTCAGAGGACTTTGGACTTGAAGGTGCCAGCGAAAATGCATTGATCCTTCAAGATCTCCAATCCGCCCAAAATATTTATAAGACTTTAAACGAAAATATCGCTAACTACAAAGAATCACAAGACCCAGCTGACCTTTCCATTGTCGTTTGTGGTGCTGGTTTCACTGGTGTTGAAATTCTAGGTGAATTAGTTGACACTGTTAAGATTTTAAAAGCTAAATATGAGGTTCCTGAAATTAAAGTAACTTGTCTCGAAATGGCTACAAGAATCTTACCAATGTTCGATGAGAATTTGGCTAGCTACGCTGTTGATTACTTAGACAAGAACGGTATCAAACTATTAACTGGTGCCAAGATCAAGAAAATCGAACCAAAAGCAGTTGTTTACATGGATGGCGACACTGAAAAGAGTGTTGCCGGTAGCACAATTCTTTGGACTGTTGGTGTTAGTGGTTCAGATGTCATCAAAGAATCGGGAATCGAAGCTAGAAGAAACCGTGTCATGACTACAGACTTCCTTAATCTTGAAGCTCACCCAGAAGCATACTTTATCGGTGACGACTCTGCTGTTATTCCTAATGGTGCAGAACGTCCCTATCCAACAACTGGTCAACTAGCTACTGCTGAAGGTGCCGGCGCTGCATTCAATATTTCCGCTGCATTGAATGGCAAAGATTTGAAACCATTCATCTACCACTCAATGGGAACTGTTGCTTCACTCGGTCAAAACCATGGTATTGCCGAAATTACAGACAAGAATCTTAAATTTAAAGGTCCTATGGCTTCACTACTCAAGCATCTCTCAGCTGACCGTGGAATCATGGAAATTGCTGGTATTAAAACAGCTATTAGAAAAGGTACTATTTAAATAAATGAACTTCTCAAAAACTCCCAAATGGGAGTTTTTTTTTGATTTAAATTTTCACCCAATTTATACTTAATATGTATAACTCAAGGGGTGTTGACTATGGCAATTAAAAAAAATCAAATTTGTGTAATCTGCGGTAATCGTTTTACAATTACGGAAGGCCTTTTCCTTCGGGATTTAAGTACCTTTCTCAAGGAACAAGTTATCAAAACCAATAGTTACGCGAAGGAGTCCTCGTTTATCTGCCTCAAGGATTTACAAAAAATCCGTCTTGAGAGAATGCAGACAATTATTGATCAAGATCTTAAAATCGACCATGATATGAGTGACAAACTCAAAAAGGAAATGTCTAAGAATACTTACGTCATTACTAATATCAATGATACTGTCTACGGTAAACGAACAACTGGTCAAAAATTAGCCGACGCCGTTGCTAAATTTGGAGGTAGTTGGGGGTTTATTATTACCTTCATGGTTATTTTAGTAGCATGGATGGCGATCAATATCGTGCACCTGTTTGGCGTTAACTTCGATCCGTATCCATTTATACTACTCAACCTATTTTTGAGCTGTGTGGCCGCAATACAGGCCCCTATCATTATGATGAGTCAGAACCGTGAAACTGAACGTGACCGATTTGATTCTGAGAATGATTACAAGACAAATATGAAATCAGAAATGGAAATTCGTTTGCTTCATGAAAAACTAGATCAACTAAATGAAGTCCAATGGCCTCATATTTTGGATATTCAAAAGATGCAGATCGAAGTCCTTAGTGAAATTGAAAATGAAATTCAGTCGTTGAAAGCTAGCAATGAAAAGCCAAAAGATCGCAATACCAGACATCCAACACGCAATAAAAAAACACCTTTTTAGGGGTGTTTTTTATTTTCTAAACCAATTCTAGATTTCTGATACCGACATCATCCTTAAAAAGCTTTTTCAAAACCTGCACAATAATTATTCCAAAAATCGAGACGAAAGCAATAGTAAAGATTACACCAAACAGTTGTAGCCCCAGCTGCTTCAGACCACCACCATATAATAGGCCATTCGTTATAACGTTACTGTTAACAGACTTAGTCGCAAATAAACCGACACAAATCGAACCAATTATCCCACTAATACCATGGCATCCGAAAATGTCGAGGTAATCATTCAAATGTAATTGATACTTTAGATAGTTCATGAAATAGTAACTACCGACAGCTGAGATTATTCCAATAATGACCGATCCAAAAATCGTCACATACCCAGTTCCAGGTGTAATCCCAACTAAACCGCAAATACTTCCGGTACAAATACCACTGAGAGTTACCTTATGTTTAAAAATTTGTTCAAGACCTATCCAAGTTATCAATGAAGCACAGGCGGCTACCGTTGTCGTGAAAAAAGCGTTGATAGTTTGAAAACTAACATCTAAAGCACTACCAGCATTGAATCCATACCAACCAAGCCACAGCAAAACGGTTCCCATTAAAATCCAGAGTGGATTACCTTTAGCCTGCTCATTGTTATATTTATAAGGTTCTCGTAACGTGATAGCTAATATCAAGGCTGTAATTCCGGCATTGATATGAATGACCGTTCCACCAGCAAAATCGAGGACACCCATTTTAGCCAAGAAACCAGTTGAAGACCAGACAATATGAGCTAAAGGATAGTAAATCAGCAATGACCAAAGCGTCACGAATAAAATGATAAACCTGATTCTAACCCGACTAGCAACCGCCCCTAAAAAGAGTGCTGGTGTCAAAATTGCAAACATCATTTGAAAAAGTAAGTAAACTGACGTCGGCAATTTTGTCGTGCCATAAGTAGACGATAAGTCTATTCCTGACAGAAATAAATGATGAAAGTTACCAATTATTCCAAAATGATCACCTTCAAAAACGATTGGAAAACCTACTGCTATCCACAGTATGCCTGCTAGACCAAACATCAGAAAACTGTCAAAAAGAATTCTTGTAACATCTTTATGCGGTACAAAACCACTGTAAAATACCGCAATCCCTGGTACCATCAACCAGACCAATATTGTTGAAATAAGCATAAATACTACATTCATAAACATCACATTCTTTTCATATAGAGTCTTCCCTTTAATTTTGGTATTGTATTACTTTTTTTATTTCATGTATACCAATATGATTTCTAAGCAATCATAAATATTTTTAAATTTGACTAAAAATCTTATAATAGACTCTAAATGAATGACGCACTTTGGTATTTAAATATGCCGTCTACAGAGATGAGAGCATTCACCTGCTATGCGGACCGGTCCGAGCCAAAGTACGGTCTCGAACCTCAAGTTGAAGGCTTGCTAAAGCTCAGCAATTCTCCAACTCGCCCGGTGGTGTAATGGCTAAAGCCATAACGCCACAACCACAGCTGGTGAATGCTCTCATCTCTTCCGCCTATTTTTTATTGTCAAGTTATCCAATTGAAGAAAAAGGTAATTAAAAGTTGTTTAAATAAATTGTATGATTCTTTTTCTTAACAAATAAAATAATCGGGAGAACTGACAAATATTTGAGGCTGTGGAAGACCATTACATCCCCTACGTGTTCAGAGACGGAATATTTAAAAAAAATATTAAAAATGGCGGTAATCATTCAAAAGATATTTCCAATCATTAATATAAATTAAGTAATAGAAAACTAGTTGTAAGAGCTGAGAGTATTTACCTGCAGTTGATGTGGCGTTAGAGCTTTAGCTCTTACACCACCGGGCGTGTTTGGAGCCTTGTCGAACTTTGACAAGGCTTCAAACCGAGGTTCGAGACCGTACTTTGGCTCGGACCGGTCCGCACAGCGGTAAATATTCTCAGCTCTTACAACGGCATATTTACTTATAAGGAGACAAGCATGAAAAAGAGAAAGTTATCCTTATCTACCTTGGGTATGTTGATAACCCTCGGTATAGTCTATGGCGATATTGGAACTTCGCCGTTATACGTTATGAATTCCATTATCAACAGTGCTGGAACGATGGCCGATTCAAAACCTGAGTACATTATCGGCAGTGTTTCTTTGATTTTTTGGACCCTAATGCTTATCACAACTATCAAATATGTTTTAATCGCTATGAAAGCTGACAACAACAAAGAAGGTGGAATTTTTGCCCTCTATGCTTTAGTGAAAAATAAGGGTAAATGGCTCATTATTCCCGCCTTGATTGGTGGATCTGCCTTACTGGCCGATGGTACTTTAACGCCTGCTGTGACTGTCACATCAGCAATTGAAGGTATCAAAGGTCAAAAGTTTGGAAATTTAGTATTTTCTGATAGTCAAAACGTCGTTTTAATTATTGTAACGGCAATATTATTAACTATCTTTGTCATTCAAAAATTTGGGACTGAACGAATTGGTAAATCATTTGGTCCTATCATGCTTATCTGGTTCAGTTTCATTGGTATTGCTGGTTTACTCAATCTAACCAATGATTTAAGTGTTCTAAAAGCCTTGTCACCTGTCTATGCAATCAAAGTTTTATTTAGCCCTGTTAACAAGGCTGGTATCTTCATACTTGGCAGTGTCTTCCTAGCAACTACTGGTGCCGAAGCTCTGTACGCTGATATGGGGCAAGTTGGTAAACACAATATTTACGCTACTTGGCCTTTCGTGAGTCTGATGTTGATGTTGAACTATCTAGGGCAAGCTGCCTGGATAATTTCTAATTATCAGAACCCTCAATACAATAAGATTGTCGGAATCAATCCCTTCTATCAGATGCTGCCCGATAATTTTAAAATTTTTGCCATTATTATCGCAACATTAGCCGCAATCATTGCTTCACAGGCTTTAATCACTGGTTCATTTACTCTGGTTCAAGAGGCAATCGGTCTAAAAATTTTACCAAGATTAAAAGTAAAATTCCCTGGTAAAATTCAAAGTCAACTTTACATCGGAACCGTTAATTGGATGCTCTGTGCTATCACCATCAGTGTCGTCTGGGGATTTCAGACCTCTGACCATATGGAGGCGGCGTATGGTTTAGCAATCACCTTAACAATGCTCATGACCACAATTCTATTACATCAATTTTTGATTATAAAAAAGCATCCTCTGTTTGCAAATATCTTTCTAGCTGTTTTCTTTGCTCTGGAAAGTCTCTTCTTACTATCAAGTTTAATTAAATTCGTGCATGGTGGATACGTAACAGTCGTTATAACGGTGATTATTTTGTTCATAATGATTGTCTGGTACTTTGGTAACAAGCGTCGTGACGCCTACATGGCTGAGAGTGAAAATGTCTCTCTCTTAGACTTTATTCCTCAAATTGAAAAACTCAGCAAGGATGAAGGCTACCCAACTTACGCAACCAACTTAGTCTATATGTTAAAAATGGGACCTAACTATTCTGTCAAACGTTCAATCATCTATTCAATTTTGGACCAAGATCCTAAACGAGCTAAAGTCTATTGGTTTATCACCGTTAATCAAACTAGTTCTCCCTATGAATGCACCTACACCGTTGATATGATGCATACTAGAAATGTGGTTAACGTTACGATAAACCTTGGCTTTAAGAAGTCACAACACGTCAATATTTACATTCGTGAAATCATCAACAGTTTGCTAGATCAAAATATTATCGATGACCAAACACCAAATTATTCTATGGTTCCAAAACGCCGTGTCGGATCTTTCAAATTCGTCATTCAGAACCAGCAATTCCAGGATCTGGGTGTCCAAGAATCCATGCGCAGTATTGACCGATTATTAATTGGAGGTCGTCTGTTGCTGCAAAACATCACTATTCCACCAACACTCTGGTATGGTTTGGAGTTTAGCGATGTTGTTGAAGAAAAGGTTCCACTCTTTCTTGGCAGTCATTCAGATCAATACTTAACTGAAAAAGAAGTTAAAAATAGTATTAAACCTGAAAACTAAAAAAAGCGATCGCATATGCGGTCGTTTTTTACTTGGATTCGTTCCTCATGTATATTATGAAAGATTTTTAACACCATTACAAGACTGTTATTTACAGATTTTACGTATTACTATTAGATACCTAATACACAGGAGGTAACGTCATGGATAATTCTTTCAAATTGGAACAAAAGCATTTAACACTCGTCCACCAGACACTTCAGGAAACTCTTGATAGCATCGATAAATCACTGTCCATCAATGCCAAACAGGCAAAAAATTTCAAGAAAATCTCCGGTAAAGAAACAGCCATAAATTTTGACAGTTATGCTGACAACCTAGATACCTTTGCTGCAATTGAAACTATGAATAAACAAATCGATTCCTTCAATAACAAACAGACTCAACTTCAAAATACCAAGAAAAATATCTTGCGATTACTTCCAGCCCCTTACTTTGCCCGAGTAGATTTGAAATATCCTGATGAAACCGAGAAAATTTCTTTTTATATTGGTTCAGCTGGATTTTCACCAACACCCGAAGAACCAATGGTCATCGACTGGCGTTCTCCGATTGCTGATTTATATTACAATAATCGTTTTGGAAAAACTAATTACATCGCAAATGAAAGAAAAATTACTGTAACGGTCTCAAAACGCAGACAGTTCCTACTACATAACGCCGTTTTAGAGGATGTTTTTGACACTGATGTTGCCATTCAGGATCCACTGCTAGTTAAGACTTTACAACAGCACCAAAATAGTCAAATGAACTCCATTACGGCCACAATTCAGCAAGAACAAAATGTCATTATTCGTGATATCAAGAGTCCTGCATTATTAGTAAATGGTATTGCTGGCAGCGGAAAAACCTCTGTCGTTCTACAACGGATTGCTTATTTATTGTATCAATATCGTGACAGTTTAATTTCAAGCGATATGTTGTTATTAACACCAAATACCCTCTTCACCACCTACATCAACAAGGTCTTACCTAGTCTAGGTGAGGATTCACCATTACAAATGACTTTCAATCAATTATTGAAAACATTTATCAGTAGATCAATGAGTTTGGATGCTAAAACTAGTCACGTTCAAGAACTAGACAAGAAGCTGGATAATATGGTTTTATCAATCAATGATTTCAAAAACATTAAGTTGAATGATCTAACTATTTTCAGTCAGAAAGACATTCACTCATTCTTCACCCAAACACCTGCAAAACTGTCATTATCCAAACGTATAACGGCGTTATCTTCTATTCTGACAGCTGAAATCGAATCACAAATTGAGAATGATTCAAAAAATGGAAAAATTCAAGCAGAGTTATCCGATTTAACTGATTCGCAGCAAGAAAAGATTTTTGGTCGTCTAATTTCGCCCAGTTCTGATATTGCTATTCAAAAAGCAACCAAGAAAATGTTATTGTGGCGCAATCGAAATCTTTTGAACCAGATTAAACAAAAGGATTGGTTGAATACAATTCAAATTATTAAATCAATTTTGAAAACTCAGAAAGTCAACTCATTAGACTACGCATTTACACGTTTAAAATTACTAAACCTGAGTCAAAATAATCTTAAATTCGTGATGATTGATGAAATTCAGGATTACTCTTTGGATCAAATTCTATTCTTACTAACAGCATTCCCGACTGCTCGTTGGACTTTGGTTGGGGATCAATTCCAATCGATTATTGAAACCAATCATCCCTTAACTTTTAGCAATTTGAAGGATATATTTGAACAACACAATATCCCAGTTACTCAACGAAATCTATACACTAGTTATCGTTCCAGCGGAGCTATAACGCATACTTTTGTCCAACACGGTTCATCTGATTTAATTGATAAGATTAATACGATTCAAATTGGCGGCGAGGAACCTGAATTGATTGAAAACAGTAATTTCTCAAAACTGATTATTAACTTAAAATCACAAATAACTCAATTCAATAACAATGAACTTTCGGCCATAATAACAAGCGATTCCAATCTATCTCAATCAATCCACGACGAAATAAAACAGACAGTTCTGGGCACCATTGCCGAGAAATTGCCTGTATCTGGAATTATAGTTTTACCCTTAGCTTTGGCTAAAGGATTGGAGTTTGATAATGTTATCATCTCTGACGTTACCGCTGAATATTATTGTGATTCGAAATTTGGTGAAAATCGCCTCTATACTGCTTTTTCTAGGGCAGCCAAAAGGCTCATCATCAACTCGCTTGCTAATTAAATGGAACTGATTATTTCAGCCCCTAAGCTATTTTTGAAGTGCTCCAAAGCCCAGTCATGTCCAGCCTGATTAAACGACGCTACCGCCTTCTCATGGACGACAATGTGATAATTCAAGTTATAGGCATCGACAGCAGTATGGAGTACACAAATATCAGTACAGACACCAACTAAATGTAAGGTGTCTATTTTGCGTTCACGTAATTTAATATCTAAATCAGTTCCCGCAAAGGCACTGTAACGCGTTTTGTCGAATAAACGCACATGCTCATCATCATTATTGACGTCAAACCATTCTTTTAGACCACCGTACAATTCCCGTCCCCAAGTACCGCGAACATTGTGGGTCGGAAAAAGTTTAGTTTCTGGATGGTACAGGTCATTTGGTTTGTGTACATCAGTTGGCAAAAGGACCCAATCGCCGTTTTTATGCATCTTTTCAGCCAAATGAATAATCTCAGCTTCAATCTCCTGCCCAGGTTTTCCGCAAGTTAAGGCACCTTTATCAGCAACGAAATCATTCGTATAATCAATAATCAGTAACGCTTGTGAAGACATAGTAATTCCTACTTTCTTCTAGTTATTTGGTTACACTGAAATTATTCATTAAAACTTCGTTTATAGTCAATTTATCTGCATATGAATGATTTTTTAGAATATATTATTTTATACATAATTTTGAACTTGAGTCTTATTATGAACCTCTGTTGAAAAATCATTAAAAATCAAATGTGATAAATCTATCCCATGGAATTGGGTTAAATACCACGCCATAACTTGAACAACGGTTGCACCCAAAATAGGTGCTTTATTACTATCTCTAATTTTATAGAGAGTTAATTCGTGTCTCTTTTCGGTTACTGAGTCATCCGAAAAATCGGTCAAAAATACGTGCGAAGTATACCTTGATTCATACTTTAATAATTCATTCATTTTAGTGACAACATCATCAGTTCCTACAGTTTTAAAGAACAATATTCGATGATTTGAGTTTACAGATAAATATGGACCATGCATATATGCCTCCAGTTCATATCCATGGGTTGGGATTCTTACTGTTTCGGTAAACTTTGTTTCTAATTCGTGGGCAATCCCAACCATTGGACCAAAAGCAATTGTAGAAAACTGATTAGCATTTGTTAACTCTTTTTCATTACGTTTAACAAAATATGTAGTTTCTGATATGGTTTGCTCAATTTTGCATACTATGGCCCTAAATTCTATTAATTCATTCGTTTCATCCTCTGCAGAAATTTTTTCCGTCAATCTAGCAACTCTTAAACCTAATAGCATTAAATTTAAGACAGTTGCGGAAAATCCTAATGAAACATACCCTACCTTTTCTCTGCCAATTAAAATATCAAGTGTCGTATCACAACATTGCGTGATTTCAGTTCCTGGAATACTAGTAACTGCCATACTTTTTATATTTTTTACTTTTTCAATTGCTCTAATAGCATCAATTGTTGAGGTACTCTGACCACTTTGTGATACACCGATAACAAAATCACTAGAATAATTTAATTCTTCAAAATGACTATAATTATAAGGCTGTTCAATTTCGATTTTAATTCCGGTCATTTTTTCAATATAGTATTTAGCACTTAGTGCAGCGTTATTACTTGATCCTGTTGCCAATATTAACCAATGATTCATATTTATTGGCATTCCCTTTAAAGCAGAATCTATATTTTGTGGATACTGATCCAAAATTTTACTCATTACTTCTTGTTCTTTATTTATATACGTTAACATCGTTGGATTCTTCATACGATTAGCCCCTTTAATAATAATTGCTAATCACTTTTTTAGAACATTACTATATTTTTTTTCTCCACACGACTCACGAATAACTAAATCTGGAAATTCACTTTCAGCTGTTAAGAATGGTTGCCCATTGAAACTCCTAATTAATTGTTCAACAGCTATTTTACCTAATGAATTATTGTGCTGATTAATTGTTGTAATACTTGGAATATAATAATCACTATCTGGAAATTGATCAGCACTTCCGATAACGATATCTTTAGGTACATTCATACCCATTTCATGTAATCTTCTCACTGCACCTAAGGCTACACGATCATTAATAGCTACAACTGCATTTAAATCAGTTTGATTGAGAAGTTTTTCAATTCCTTGGTACCCATCTTTTAAATAGTAATCATTCAAAAGAACTGATTTATCATCATAATCTGTATACATCTTTACTAACTTTTCAAATTCAGCCAACCGCTGCTCAGTCACTCTAACTCCAGGTTTGCCTCCCAGAAATCCAATTTTGCGATACCCTAGTGAAAGAATATGTTGAACAATTAAACGCATACCAGTATTTATATGACGCTGAACGAAAATACAATCACAGTTTTCAACCTTTTGAGCGATGATAACAACAGGAATTTGCTTATTTAATTCATTTAGTGTCTTTAAATACTGTGAATCAACGTTTACGTGATCAATTTCACCACCAATAATTACTGCACCATCAACATGTTTCTCCTGAATTGTATGTAATGCCTTCACCTCTGGATCGTCAACAGCATTCATCTTGTCAGCACCTGTAGACATGGTATTAATCAAAATCAAAGTATAGCCATACCCTTCACTCACGTGTTCAATCTCTTCAATTAGACCAATGAAATAAGGATTACTTACATCGGGTAAGACAACTGCCAATGTTTTTGTTTGTTTAGAATGCAAACTTCTGGCAATCATACTTGGACGATAGTTAGTTTCACGAATAACTTTTTCAATAGCCTGTCGCTTTTCAGTCGAAACATATCCTGATTCATTCAAGACACGTGAAACAGTTGATGTCGAAGCTCCAGAGAGCTTGGATATTTCTTTTATAGTAATGTCATGTTTTTTCGTAATTAACACCTCGCTAAGAAACACTTTTAGTTTATGGGAACGGTTCCACAAATAAAAATATAAACTATTGACAGGATAAAATCAATGGGGTTATGATGAATTTGCGCTGAGAGCGCTTAACATAAAATGTGGGAACGGTACCATATTTAAGCTATTAATTTATTTAGGAGGATTTCTCATGATTAAACTTGTCAGAATTGATCATAGATTATTACATGGTCAGGTTGCTTTTGCTTGGACACCAGAGCTTGGTGTAGATGCAATCATGATTGTTAATGATGCTGCAGCAACAAATGATACGCAACGTAGCATTATCAGAATGGCAAAGCCACAAGGTGTTAAATTGGCCATCAAAACGGTTGAAGATGCAATTACTACGTTGAAGAGCGGCAAAACAAATGACTTGAAGATGTTTGTTATTGTTGGAAACGTTGAGGATGCCGTAAGTTTGCAACACGGTTATCCAGAAATAACTCATATAAATCTAGGTGGGATGAAGGCACGTGAAGGAACACATAACCTTAGTAAAGCGGTCAACTTGCTTCCTAGAGAAGAAGAAGAGATTAAAGGATTAATAAATGATGGTGTTGAAGTGGAGTTAAGACAAGTACCTGGGGATACTCCAATACCAGCTCAAAAATTAATTAAATAAGGGGTGTATTAAAATGCAAGCGCTACTATTAGGGATAATTGCTTTCGTCGCTCAACTTGATTATGCAACTGGTGACAGTATGATCTCACGTCCCATTGTGACTGGTGTTGCTGTTGGTTTAGTTATGGGCAATCTACATGCAGGAATCATTATGGGTGCTACTCTTGAATTGGCATTTATTGGGATGTTCTCTGTTGGAGCTTCAATTCCTCCCGAAGTTATCACTGGAGGTATTTTAGGTGTTGCCTTTGCAATTTCTTCCAACGCTGCTACTTCTGCAGCATTGATTTTGGCCTTACCTATTGCCACATTAGCTTTAATTCTAAAGAACCTTTATTTAGGTATTTTTATTCCATATTTGTCTAACAAAGCTGGCAAATATGCTGATGACGGGGATGCTGATGGTGTTCAACGAATGCATTATATTGCTGGATTTGGACTAGCTCTTTTACTCGCCTTGGTTGTCGCTGGATCATTCTTAGTCGGAAGCCATGCTGTTAAATTGTTACTTGATATGATTCCAGCTTTCGTACAACACGGATTAACGGTTGCTACTGGCATCATCCCAGCATTAGGTTTTGCAATGTTAGCTCAAGTAATTATGACAAAATCAGTTGTTCCTTACTTCTTCTTAGGATTTGCTCTATGTGCTTATCTAAAGATTCCTCTAACAGGAATTGCTATTTTTGGAGCAATCTTAGCCGTAATTATGGTGCAAATCATGCATTCAAAGAAGAATAATGCTGAAAAAGTTGTTACTACTGATGATGGAGGTGTAGACAATGGAGACGACTTCTAAGGATAAGAAAACACAAGATAAAAATGTACAAAAGAAAGTGACACAAAAAGATTTAAATAAAGTATTTTGGCGAACATTACAAATGGAATTTTCTTGGAACTATGAACGTCAAATGAATCTTGGCTTTGCTTATGCTATGATTCCGGTTCTAAAAAAGCTTTATGGCGATAACAAAAAAAAGATGTCAAAAGCTCTAAAACGCCATTTAGGTTTCTTCAATACAACTCCATTTATCGTTACCTTTATTACTGGTATTGTATCGGCAATGGAAGAACAGAATGCAAACGATGAGGATTTCGATGAATCATCTATTGATACTATTAAAGCATCCTTAATGGGACCTTTAGCTGGTATTGGTGATTCATTCTTCTGGGGTACTTTGAGATTACTTGCTACTGGTATCGGTACTGCGTTAGCTATTAAGGGAAATATTTTAGGACCAATCCTATTCTTACTAGTATTTAACATCCCTACTATCATTCTCAGATGGTTATGCAACAACTGGGGTTACAAATTAGGTGCAGGATTCTTACAGAAGATTCAAGCTAATGGGATGATGGAGAGTCTTACTTTCGGTGCTGCTATTCTTGGATTAATGGTTATTGGTGCTATGACTGCTTCAATGGTATCAATTACTATCCCATTGAAATTTGGTACGGGTGCTGAGACAATTAAAATTCAAACCATTTTAAATCAAATCATGCCTGGCCTTCTACCATTGGGTGCCTTTGGGATAATCTATTGGTTACTTAATAAGGGAGCAAAGCCACTTGTAATAATTGCTGGTATTGCAGTTATTAGTATTCTTGGTGCTTGGGTTGGTATTTTCTAATTAATCTTATATTTAACACGTTGTACTAGTTAATAATCTATTTTTAAAAATCATTTCTTTAATAATTTTTAGGCATAAAAAGATTGTAATTGAATATCATTTTAATCGAATTTTATAATCCTTTTACTAAAGATTCACTAGTGAAAATAGTCGAGAAATATTTGTGGAAGTGGTGTTTGGAGGCTTCCTAGTCTATGGAAAGGCTTCCAACCAATGTTTGAGTCCTCTTCTCAGGCTCAGACCGGTCCTGCACAGTCCATGAATGTTTCTGGCATACTTAACTAACGACTAACGCATTGCACGTTATGCCAAATAAAATAAATATACGCTTCGACTACTAATGCCCTATTAGATCAATAGGAAAAAGCAGATTATGTTATAATCTCCCTAACAATTGACTAGTTAGGGGCTTGTAATTTATGCGTAAAGAACAACGAAAACCGTTTAATCAAAAACATCTGATTTTTGCCATTATTGCCGTCGTTATCTTTGCTGCGTTATTGTCAGTTCTGACACTTAGATCCCCCACTAAAACTAGTGATACCAAATCATCTAGTAATGTCCCCCAGAATGAATATAAGGCTATCCGAAGTAATCTCGACAAAAAATTTAATCAGAATGGCCGGGTTGTCGCTGTCAAAGAGGAACATAATATCAACGACAGTACTAGTAAACATCCCCATACCGTCATTATCGTTACCTTGACCGATTCACAAACCCAAAAATATCTCAAGACTACTTATGAGGCAGTCCAAAATGGTCAAGCTACAGATGTTCAAAAGCAGTACATTTATTCTATTCAAAAAATCATTTCTGATGAGGCTAAAAAATTAGACAACAACTATGACGTTATTCAATTTGTTTACAAGGATGGCAAGAAATACATACCCGTTGCTAGTTCACAAAAAAATAAATTCATCATTCAACCAGTTAAGATTACTCAACCCCAACAAAAGTCTGGGACATAGCTTTTTCCGTTTCATTCATTAAATATTAAACCCAATAAAAATGAGTTGTATCACACCTAATTATTTCTTTTAAGTGTGATACAACTCATTTTTTATTTTTGAAATCTCTTAGTTAACTTATTTTGACTACGTTGTAATAGTGTTTCTGGATCAATGTCATATTTACTGCTGATCATCAAAACTTGGTCCAAAACGTCAGCTAATTCTTCTTGAAGATTATCTTCCAATTCTGCCGGAGTTTTCTTTGATTCACCTGGATGGTCGCGACCAATTTCAATTGCACGAACAGCTCGAGATAACTCACCGACCTCCTCAGTCATAAAATTCAAATGAACAAACGTAGGATATTGATACCAACCACAGGTTTTGTAAAAATCAGTTAGCCAAGCTTGGTGTTCTTTTAAATTCAAAATAGTCTCTCCTCAAAGTTATTTTTAGAAATGGGACAAAAAAACATCAGATAATTTCTGATGTTTTGCGTTTATTAATTGACTGTTTCTTCTTTTTTAACTGTAGATTCATCGAAATCAATAATCATCTTAGCAACTTCTTCAGGCTTTTCCATCATTGCTAAATGACCGGCGCCCTTGATGTCTTCCATTTTCAAGTCAGGAACACGGCCAATAGTAGCTTTGGCATCCTTAATACCTTTGTCAGTCAAAATTTGATCACCTTCACCAAAGAGTGCCAATGTTGGGATATCAAAAGAACGTAGACGCTTGTTCAAAGCTTTTTCCCCTAAATAATCAACGGACATCTTTTGCAATTGTTTAGCAACCTTATGGTCAACCTTATTAGCAGCCTCATCAACTACCTTAGAATCTGTCAGACTACTGCGGTCAAAGTTCTTGTCAAAATACATTCCAGCTTTAACTGGTGATTTGGCTAGTTTACCTAGCAATGGAATACTAGCTACAGACGAATGAGCGTCCATATCAGCGTATTTATCGGTAGCAGGTGTATTTAATAGAATAAGTTTGTTAATCGTAAAGCCACGCATTTCTGCCATATTTACGGCAACCAAACCACCAACACCGTATCCAAAAACAACTAGCTTTCTAGTTATCTTTAAACGCGCCATTGCTTCTAATAAGTTCCATGCTTCCGAATCAATCGTATAATGATCGTTCTTAGAATTAGATGATTTTCCTTGACCCAGTAGATCAAGTGCAACAATTGTTTGATATTTACTCTTTAAATAGGGAATTATGTCATTGAAATACTCAATTGAACCATTGATCCCGGGAACAAGGACGATGATACTGTCGCTATCAACGGGACCGATTAGATTTGTATTTACACTACCCTCAGATGTAGATAATATTTTTTCCAAATTATTCTGCCTCTTTAGTTTTTTGCTCATACTAAAAATATACCTAACTTATGAAGATTTTGCATGATTTCTAACGTTTTTTAAAATATTTTTATTTAATGAACGTATTTCATTGACAATTTTCCAAAAATGATTTAGATTGGACTAGACCAGAAAGATAGAGATGGGAGATCAATACAATGAAGATAATTAAAGTTAAAGACACACAAATGGGTGGTAAGGAAGCTTTCAACCTTGTTAAAAAGGACATCGAAGACGGCGGTAAAGTCCTCGGTTTAGCTACTGGTAGCAGTCCAATCACACTTTACAATGAAATGACAAGTAGTGACCTTGATTTTTCAAACATGACATCCGTTAACTTGGACGAATATGTTGGACTACAACCAACTAACGAACAAAGTTACCACTACTTCATGAATGAACACCTATTCAACAAGAAACCTTTCAAGAATTCATACGTTCCTGATGGTTCAAATCCTGACGCTGAAGCTGCCACATCTGATTACGACAAGATTATTGAAGACAATCCTATCGACCTTCAAATTCTTGGTATTGGTAGAAACGGCCACATTGGCTTTAACGAACCAGGCTCACCTTTCGATGGCAAAACAAGAAAAGTTGGTTTGACAGAATCAACAATCGAAGCTAACACACGTTTCTTCGAAGATGAAAAAGATGTTCCACGTTTCGCTTATTCAATGGGTATCGGCTCAATCATGAAAGCTAAGAAAATCATCCTTCTAGCTTATGGTGAGAACAAGGCTGACGCTATTGCTGCTACAGTTGATGGTTTCGCTACAGAAGACTGCCCAGCAAGTGCATTGCAAAACCACCCTGATGTAACACTTATCATCGATGACGCTGCTGCATCAAAACTTAAATAATTTTGAAAATTAATAAAACCGGTAATCAATTTTGATTATCGGCTTTTTTGTGTTTAATTTACTAAATCTTCCTCGAAGTGATCATAGCCATTCTCTGGGGTAACTTTTACCTTCGGGAAATCCAAGAAAACAAACAATAAACTCATAATAAGGGTTAGATAGCAGTACCAGACCCATGGCACAATCGCAATTGGTGAAATTTTAGCCATTCCACCAGCAACTAACAATTGTCCAGCATAAGGAATCAAACCCTGAACGTGCGTTGCAAACATCGACAATAATGTTGAAACACGGGCGCGAGACAATTTAAACTTTCTACCAATTTCGGTTGCTAAGGGTCCGACCGTGATAATGGCAATCGTGTTATTTGTTGTCGCAACACACAAAAGTGTCACCAAAGCACCGATAGAAAATTCAGCGCCATGCTTTGACTTAGTCTGCTTACCCAACGTATCCATTAACCATTGAATCCCACCGAGATATTTCATCAACTCGACCAACCCACCGACGATAATCGAAATAATGGCAATATCTTCCATACTGACCATTCCCGATTGAACGTATTTCATTGAATCAATCAAATTAAAATCGCCATGGATCACACCAACTACAATTCCTGATGCCACACCGATAATCATAACTGGCATGACGTTTAAACCTACTAAGGACAACACAATTACTAAGATATAGGGAACTAAATCGACCAAATTCCAACTATACGAACCAGTCAAAACCACCGTTTTAATTGGATAAATAGCTAACAAAATAATATTGATAATAATCGCTGGTAAATAAGTAATAATATTTAATTTAAATTTTTCTCGTTGCTCAACACCTTGCGTTTGAACCGAGGCAATTGCTGTGGCGGAAATAAATGACAAGTTATCACCAAACATCGCTCCACCAACAACGATTCCAGCCATCAATGCAGGATTAACTCCTGTTTTAACAGCAACATCAACTGCAACTGGCATTAAAGCGGTAATAGTACCCATCGAAGTTCCCATCGCAAAGCTCAAAATACAACCGATAACAAAAATACCCGGTAAAATCATGTTGGATGGCAAAATACTTAATCCCAAATTAGTCACAGACGAGACTGCATGCATCTTCGAAGCCACACCTTGAAAAGCCCCGGCCAAAATAAAAATAACGACCATCATAATCAACGTAGGCTCACCACCGCCTTTGCAAAAGGTCATGACTTTTTCTGAAAATGACAGTTTTTTGGTACCCTTCGGTGGTGCAATCCCGAATGCCACTATTGACGCTAAAATCATCCCCACTAACAGTGGCATACTATCAAATCTTCCTGAGACGATTCCAGTCAATGCATATAAAATCAAAAATGCGATCAGTGGCAGTAATCCTTTGATACTGCCTTTTTTTATTTCTTTCATTATGAAGCTCCATTAATTTCAAAATAATTTTCGACAAACATACCTTAAAATATTAAGCCACCTCGATTAATTAGACAAGTCATTCTTCAAGGTCACTAACAATGACATAATATGACATGTCGTGTTGATACAATTATTTTTGCAATTAAGTTACAGAGGAGAATTATTCATGAAGAAAACAATTTTTATGTTCATGGGGATTTTTGTTTTATTAGGAATTTCTGGTTGTAGTAATACTTCTGCCAAATCAGCACAACAATCACATATCCAAACAGAGCACAAACAAGCCAAACCGATATATTATCAAAACTTAAAGATGGCTGATCAAAAGAAAGTTAACTTCAATTTCAAGGCCGATCAAAATGATTATGGCTATTTTATTTCAGCCAAAATCACTAATAAATCTAACAAAACTATCAAATTTAACCGTTCTAAATTTGCTCTACAATTCATTGATAATGAGGTACCAACTGCCCTAAGTGGCGCATTGATTTTGAAACCTAATCAAACTAAGAAATTGCCTAATCTATTTCAAAAACAGAACATCAACGAACTAATTCAAACTAATTGTTTTGTGACTTATTTCCATAAATTTAAGTTGGCATCCACTCGTTCAATGTTTTCAACTGCTGACATAAATAATCTAAGCCAAACAACTAATAATAGTTCGAACCAAACTAATGATACTAATGCACAAAATGAATCTAATAATACAAACGATTCACAAGCTGTATCTTCTGACAATAGCTCCTCAACTAATACAACTCAATTAACTGAAGCTCAGGCTCGTCAAAAGTTAGCTGATTCTGGCTATGGTGACACCTCAGATTTGACAGCAGAACGAGAAGATGGTTCTTGGGATCTCTATAATGGCCTTGGCACTTGGATCGTTTATGATAATGGTGATGTTTCTTATCCTGGTAATCGTGCTTTGGATCAATACTTAAAAGACCATCCTGATGCAAATACAGATAATTCTGACTCAGACGATGTCGAATAATATTCATCTAAAGGTCGAAAGGTGAAAAACTAATATAACCATTGTTGTTACTGACCTAGAGTTAATTTATTTAAATAATCAGGAGTTTTGTTTTATTGTTTTATTATTCCTTTCATTAAAAAGAACAACAAATGAATACTCTCAGCTCTGTAAACGACATACTTAATTAAACCTTCGACCTTTAGATATTCATAAAAAAAACTGCTGATCATTTATGAATTAGCAGTTTTTTTGAACCCAATTTTGTTTTTCAAATACATTAATATTGCTACCAGAATAATTATTGGTGTTAATTTCAAAGGGAAAAATAGCATAATGAAAATTCCCGCAACAACAGGAGAAATTAATTCACTCATAATGGTTGTTGCGACAATAGCTACAATGAACAACTGATCATAACCTGGCAATAATTGTGCGATTGCAAAACCTTCAATCATTGCGGCAAAGGTTATCGGAAAAATATGTCCCCCACGCCAATTGAAATTAAGACACCATGCTAAGAAAAGTAATTTTAAAATTCCCATCACCATCAAAAATAATGGTGACTTATTAGCCCAATTTCCAATTAACAAATTCAAACTATGCTGGCCTGAAAATAATAAATCCGGTGCCAAATAAGAAATCAAGATGATTGCAATTGCTCCCATCGATACCTTTAAAAGCAACGGTAAATTCATTCTATTTATCCACATGTGGAAAACTTTGTAGAACAGTTTACAGCTTTTTCCAAAAATTATCCCCACAATCATTAAAATCGGCAATATCCAGATATCCACAGGATGCCAATTTGATTCGCCCAATTTTATGATGAATGACGGTTGATCTGTTTGGCGAATTAACAATGTAAAGGCTAAAATTCCATTGATGATAAATACTGGATAAAGAATTCGTTTTTGTTTGATGATTGATGGTATTTTAGGCGCGGTAGCGCCGACGTATTTTTGCTGAAATTTGAAAGGATCAAACAAGCGTTTTAATGTTTCATGTAATGGTAATTTTTTTAATTTATCGTATTCAAAATATAAGTACCGTACTTTATCAGCCTGCCATATTGATAAGGAAATAATGGCACTCAACAATGCTGCTTCCGGTCCGACACCCGCTCCAAAACTAAGAATAATTAACGTTATTAGCAGGTTCAAAAAGACATCATGATAATCAATTGTTTTGTTAAGTTTTAATTCCCGCAGAGAATCTTGTGATGTTTTAGGTAAATTAGGCCAACGATTTAATAAAAGGTAAAGTATTAAACTACCGATAATTACCAATACGGCTTCAACTAATCGGTTATTACTCGACCAAACTGCCTCCGAAGTAATTCCTTCCAAAATCAGAAAAAGACCAGCAATTACACCAATAATCGCACTCAATAAAAATCCATAAATCACAAGCGCAACTTTTTTAATATCACTCACCCTTTCTTGCGTAAATAAATGACATCCATATTTGCAACAATAGTGAATATATCAATTATCCACCTTTCAACTTTCAGATAAATAACCACAGGTTGAAAGGTGAAAAATTAATCTAACCATTGCTGTGACAGTCCTAAATTCAATTTATTTAAATAGCAAAAAATTACACTTGGACATTCTTATTATTAAAAAACTAGTTGGAAGAGCTGAAGGTATTCATTTGCCACGAAAGTGACGTTAGAACTTTACTCTCAAACAAACTAAGATCCGAGATCGATTTTCGGCTCGAATCGTACCGCGCAACATATGAATACTTTCAGCTCTGGAAACGGCATCATGCATCAAACTTTCAACCTTTAGTAAATAAAAAAACAGCCCCATCCCCTAAGAGATGTGACTGAATGCTTATTCTAAGAATAAGACTTATTGCACTTTCGTGCACACGGACTCGAAGTCCAATAAATGACGTAGCATTTATATGTCTACTATAACGCTTTATTACATACTTTTGTAGGTTAAATTTTAGACAAAAAAAAGGAGAAATCTACACATCTGTAGATTTCTCCAGTGGTAAGGTGCGACAAGGTTTTCCAAACGCTTTCACGCCAACCGTCTACCCTTACCTCGGTTTGGCACCGTTATGTAGTATTGCACGAATGATGGTTATAAGTCAATCATTAAATATAAAAAAACTGAAACCATAATGGTTTCAGTCTTTTTCACTTCAATTGTTTCACATGGAACATATTGTATAAAAAACAGACGTTCGTCACAATATATTGTGGTACGTTCCACTTGACTATCTTTGTAAAGAATTTACAAGATCATTACATAACTTATGACTTAAAACGGCTGACTCTGGACTGATTGGATTAGCTGTTCCATGTGAAACAGCATCCAGAAAAGCTTTAATGATGGGGTCGAAGCCTCTTGTTACTAGTGTATTTTCCCAATCTGGACGTGATTCTTGTGTTACTTTTCCAGTTTGATATGTTTGTAATAAACTCAAGTTAGTTACAACCTGACGTGCCTGTGCACCTTGAACTGTTGAAAGTTCCAGATTGCTGCCTCCAACCATATTAGTTATAACTTGTACTTGGCTCGTAGCACCTTGCAAAGTTATGTATCCTTGTTCCAAATTACCATTTTTCGTAACTAAAAAGTTATTTACATGCTTAATTTTCTCATCCATCAGATACACTGCAGTATCGACTGAATGAATCATCAAATCATATATGGCAAATTTAGTTGGTTGAACAGCATTGTCACGAATTTTTTCCGAGACAATAGTCTGTTTATCGGGAATTCGTTTCAGCTCCTGATTAAACGGTACAAAGCGTCGATTAAATCCACACGTTAACAAGAGTTTTTTGTCAGCTGCCAATTTATATAAAGCCTCAACCTCATTCAAATCTTCAGAAATTGGCTTATCAACATAAACATTGATACCTGTATTTAATAGCTGTTTAATAATTTCAAAATGTGTTGCTGTTGGCGTATGTACGAAAACTGCCAATGGTTTTTCAGCAATCAATTCATCCAAAGTTTGGTGAAAATGATTGAATCCATATTTCTGTTCAAGCATTTCTCCCTTAGCTTCATTTCTGGTCGTTAAATGCCACTCATACTCATCTTGTAGTGTTGCCATAACGGGTAAATATGCCTTTTGCGCAATATTCCCTAGACCAATCACACCAATTTTTTCCATAGTCTCACCTCAAGTTTAATATTCGTCGAACAATTGGAGATGTTCTTTAAGATACTTGCCGGTTAAACTAGCAGGATTATCTGCAATCGCTTTCGGAGTACCTGTTGCAACAATTCTACCACCATTTATGCCACCCTCGGGACCTAAATCGTTGATATAATCCGCATTGGAAATAATATCCAAATCATGTTCAATCACAATGATCGTTGCATGCTTTTTCAGAAGTTTATTGAAGACATCTAGTAATACACCAACATCTTTAGGGTGTAATCCAACACTTGGTTCGTCAAAAATGAATAATTGATTCTTTTGGCTTCGTTTCATGTAAGTGACCAACTTCATTCGTTGAGCTTCACCGCCTGACAAAGTTGGAGTACTCTCTCCTAATTTTAGATAACTCAATCCAATATCAATCAAGACATCAAGTGTATTTTCAATCTTTGGTTCGTCTTTGAAAAAATCTGCCGCTTCTCTAACTGACATATCGAGAATTTCAGCAAGATTTTTATCGTGCCATTTAATATCCAAAATATCCTTTTTATAGCGATCACCGTGACATACAGGACAAGTTTGAACCATATCTGGTAAATACTGAATATCCAGCGTAATCACCCCTGTACCGCCACAATTTGGACAGGCACCTTGTTTGTTGTTATATGAGAAATACGTTGGTGTAAATTTTTGGGCTTTTGCAGCTGGTGTCTCGGAGAACAACTTCCGTAAATGATCCAAAATTTTCGTATAAGTTCCAACAGTTGAACGAACATTCTTCCCAATCGGAACGGAATCAAATTTTACGATATTTTTAATATCAGCTGTATCGACGTCTTTAACAAATCTAGGCAGTGGTTCACCAGCAATTCTATCGTCCATTGCTGGTAACAAACTGTCAAAAATCAAGGTCGTCTTTCCCGAACCCGACATCCCTGAAACAACATTGAGTGATTCTTTACTAAACTTAGCCGTCATATTGTGGATATTATAACGGTCACCAACAGCAATACTAATAGTCCCCTTTGCAAAAGGTTTAACTGGTTTGTGCTTGATAATATCGGCCTGACCACTC
Organism: Companilactobacillus huachuanensis; assembly: GCF_005404815.1. Lineage (GTDB taxonomy): Bacteria > Bacillota > Bacilli > Lactobacillales > Lactobacillaceae > Companilactobacillus > Companilactobacillus huachuanensis. The sequence goes on along the minus strand of NZ_BJDF01000014.1, from coordinate 39,263 downwards.
AAATATGGTTGAATGACTGAATTCTTTTCACCCTCGATTTGATCAACGGTTCCTTGACCAATAATCCGGCCACCGTCCTCACCAGAATCTGGGCCAATTTCAATCACGTAATCAGCGGCAGCAATGATACTTGTGTCATGGTCAACAACTATCAATGAATTTCCGAGGCGTACCAATTCCCGCAATATTTTTATCAAGCCTTCAACATTAGCAGCATGTAATCCAACACTCGGTTCGTCTAAGACATATAAAACACCGGTCATTTGATTACGAATCGTCCTAGCTAATTGAATTCGTTGTAGTTCACCGGTCGACAGTGTATTTCCGGCTCGCGAAATCGATAAATAATTCAATCCTAAGTCTACGATTGGTGATAATAAATCCAATAATTCATTGGTTAAATTTTTGCCTAATGCTTGCATATCTTTTGGCAACCAGGCCATGATATCTTTACAAAAGTCTTGTAACTGAGAAATTGTAAAGTTAGAAACCTCTGCAATATTTTTACCAACCAATTGATTGCTGAATAATTTTGGATTAAAACGACTTCCCTGACAATCTGGACAAACTTTTACAGAATAAAATCTCTCTAGACGTTTTACAGCATTCTCATTTTTGGCATTTTTAAGGCTATTTTTCACTGCTGTAACGGCATTCTCGTACAAGGCATTCAATTTAAATGACCGGCCAGTCTTAGTAGGAACAATAACCTCTCGTTTTAATTCCTCACCATTAACGATGACATCTTTTTCATGTTCATTTAAATCTTTAAATGGCACATCAGTTCTGATACCTAATTCTTTAATGATATCCTTCTGTAATGCGCGCCCTGGTAGATTCCAAGACCTGATAGCTCCATCGTCAACTGAGAGTGTTTCGTCTGGAATGATTTTTGACAATTCAATATCCTTTAAGAAACCAGTCCCCTGACAAGTTGGGCAGGCTCCGTCCGAATTGAAAGCAAAATCTTCGGCACCAAAAGCCATGAATTTAACGCCACAAGTCGGACAAGTCATCATTCCCATTGCTTCATCAGATGCTGGTAAATCCATCACTTCAGAAATTTTCAATGTTGGATCCAAGCGGTGACCATTGGGACAAACTATTGATGACAATCGCGAAAACATCAATCTCAAAATATTTAGACTTTCAGTCATTGTACCAACAGTTGAACGTACACTCGGAACAGTTGGCCTTTGGCGCAAAGCAATCGTTGAAGGTAAATTCTTAATGTCCTTGACGTCAGAACGTCCAACTTGCGTAATTCTTCTACGTGTATACGTCGACAGTGCATTGAGATACTTTCTTGCTCCCTCAGCATAGATCGTATCCATTGCTAAAGAAGATTTTCCAGAACCAGATACACCCGTAATAGCTACAAATGAATTCAATGGTATTTTAACGTCAATATCCTTGAGGTTATTAGCATTAGCACCAGTAACTTCGATGTCATCTGGAATGTAGTTTTTATGTCTTATCGTCATAATTTCCCCTTTCAATCAATGTGTCGATTATAACATTGCAAAGGTTAGTTTACTGGGATTAGCAATTGGATGATATAACGGCGTTATATGCAATTTAAGACATCGTTATAATGATGAAATCAAATTCGATTTTTGTTTATCAATTGATATACAAAATATTTGTTAGAAAAAAAATCCGTAACCTCTTTCTATCTGGGGTTACGGACCTTCTATTTTTTATATCCAAAGTTTGAAAGTTGAAAAGTTAATATATATATATAACATTGTCGTTACAGGCCTAGAGCTAATTTATTTAAATAATCAGAAATTTTCATTTTACTGTTCCCGCTATAAAAAGCAAACTAGTTGGAAGAGCTGAGAGTATTCAATTGCAGCGAGAGTGGCATTAGGACTTTAGCTTACATCACCTGGGGTGTTGAAGACTCGCGGATTTTGCGGGGCCTCAACCGAGGCTCGAGACCGTACTTTGGCTCGGACCGTTCCGCGCAGTAAATGAATACTCTCAATTCTGGAAACGGCATGCTTAACTAAATTCAACCTTTAATTATATATTCAGTGGCTCTAAAACGAGTTCCGACAGGGCAACTCCTTCCGCTTTTCATAGATTTGTAAATCGCCCGCAAATTCGGCGTGCAATTCACAAATCTACGAAAATGCTCGGGAGCTGACCGCCCTGTCTCCACTCTCTACTTCTTTGCAATCTTTCCTTGTTCAATATAAACACTCAAAATTCCAACGTCAGCTGGATTAACTCCACTGATTCGGCTTGCTTGAGCAATTGTTTCAGGATTGATTTTGCTGAGTTTTTGAACGGCCTCAGTAGCCAAGCTTTCAATCTTTGTATAATCAATGCGATCAGGGATCTTCTTTGATTCCATCTTCTTCAATCGCTCGATACGCATCTGTTCTTTCTTGATATAACCATCGTACTTAGTTGCAATTTCAACTTGTTCAGATACTCGATTATCGACTGGAAAATCGGCTTCACCAACCATGTCAATAATATCTGAATAGTGTACTTCTGGTCTTCTCAAGAAGTGGTCAGCCAAAATTCCATCTTTCAATGGTTTCAAATCATGTGCCTTCAAGAATGGTAAGGCCTGTTTTGGTGTGATCATCTTATGTGCTAAACGATTAAGCTCCATTTCAATAGTTGTTCGTTTAATTTTGAAGCCGTCATAACGCTTGTCGCTGATCATACCTAACTTATAACCGTAGTCTGTCAATCGCAAATCAGCGTTATCATGACGCAAGATCAAACGATACTCAGCACGACTTGTTAACAGACGATATGGTTCATTAGTTCCTTTTGTTACCAAGTCATCAATCAAAACACCGATATAAGCTTCATCACGGCGCAAGATAAATGGATCTTTTCCTTGGGCACGTAACGCTGCGTTGATTCCTGCCATCAGACCTTGTCCGGCAGCTTCCTCGTAACCTGATGTTCCGTTCATTTGACCAGCTGTAAAGAGATTCTTAACGACCTTTGTTTCCAAATTCAACTTCAATTGCCATGGTTCAATGACGTCATATTCAATTGCGTAGCCGGGACGCATCAACTTAGCATTTTCTAGTCCAGCAACTGAATGTACCATCTTCAATTGAATCTCTTCTGGCATTGATGTTGAGAAGTCTCCAACATAATATTCTTGGGTATCTCTACCTTCTGGTTCAAGGAAAATTTGGTGCCTTGGCTTGTCAGCAAAACGAACGATTTTGTCTTCGATTGAAGGACAATATCTTGGTCCAACACCTTTAATTACACCAGAGAACATTGGAGCACGGTCAAGATTTTCACGAATGATCTTATGTGTTTCAGCATTTGTATAAGTCATCCAACAAGAAACTTGGTGTTGAAGATAACTAGAATCTGGCGTCTCAAATGAGAAATGGTTTGGTTCTTTATCGCCAGGTTGTTCAATTGTTTCATCAAAGTTGATTGTATTTTTATTAACACGTGGAGGTGTCCCTGTCTTAAAACGAGTTAACTTGAAACCATTCTCTTCAAGATTTTCAGAAAGCTTGATTGAAGGAATACTGTTATTAGGACCGGATGAATACATCAATTCACCAATAATGATCTTACCTCGTGAAGAAGTACCAGCAGTAAGTACAACAGACTTAGCGTGATACTTTGCACCAGTTGCTGTAACGATACCTTTGCAGACACCATCTTCAACGATTAACTTTTCAGCCATCCCTTGACGAAGTGTTAAATTAGGTTCGTTTTCCAAAACATCCTTCATTACACGGTGATACATGTTCTTATCAGCCTGAGCACGTAATGCACGAACGGCGGGGCCTTTACCAGTATTGAGCATACGCATTTGGATGTATGTCTTATCAATATTGCGTCCCATTTCGCCACCTAAAGCGTCAATTTCACGGACAACGATACCTTTAGCAGGTCCACCAACTGAAGGATTACATGGCATGAAAGCCACCATATCCAAGTTGATCGTTACGAGCAATGTTTTTTCACCCATTCGGGCAGCAGCCAAAGCTGCTTCAGAACCAGCGTGGCCGGCACCTACAACGATGACGTCATAAGTTTCTGAATCAAATTCCTTAATTTCCATTTCCTACTTCACCTTTACTTAGTTTTACATGTTGCACTAATTTAACTATTAATAAAATATTACTTTCAATTACATATGAACGATACTAATTAATTTATTACAAATATTCACATCAATTATATTCGGCAAAATAAATTTGAAATCTTAGTTTTATTGTTCCTACCAAAAAAATAAACTAGTTGGAAGATCTGAGAGTATTCATTTGCAGCAAAAGTGGCGTTATTGCTTCAGCAATTACACCACCGGTCGCGTTGAAGACTCGCGGGTTTTGTGAGGCTTCAACCGAGGCTCGAGACCGCTTTCTGGCTCGGGCCGTCCCGCGCAGCAAATGAATACTCTCAGATCTGGAAACGGCATACTTAACTAGCAATACGCAATATATAAACTATTTTCCTAAACAGAATTGCGAGAACAATTGTGTAATTAACTCATCTGCATAACTTTCACCAGTAATCTCACCGAGAGTGTCCCAACAAGCCGTCATATCGATTTGTACGAGGTCGATAGGCATTCCTGCTTCAATTCCCGAAATAACGTCATTGAGGCTGTTTTTAGCCTTACGGAGCAAACCAGCTTGACGAGCACTCGTAATGATCACGTTACTGCTGTTATCTTCAATTCCGGCGTTAAAAATCTGACTGATTGTTTGCTTAATTGTTTCAATTCCATCGTTTTTTATGGCTGACGTTTGCAAGATAATATCATCAGCCTTCAATTGGACAACTGAATTAGGAGAAATAACTGGCATCAAATCATTCTTGTTAAAAATAACGATGCGGCGCTTATCTGCTGTCGCATTCAGTAACTCTATATCGTCCTCTTCTAGTTCGCGACTAGAATCCAAGACAAGAATCACTAAATCGGCTCCATTCAAAGCCTGTTTGGAACGTTCAACACCAATTTTTTCGACCTTATCATCAGTATCACGAATACCAGCAGTATCAATCAATTTCAAAGGAACACCATCAATATTGATGTACTGTTCGACAACATCACGAGTTGTTCCGGCAACATCAGTAACGATTGCTTTTTCCTCATCCAAAAGACGGTTCAACAAACTAGATTTACCAACGTTTGGTTTTCCAACAATAGCAGTAGCTAAACCGTGTTGCAAGATTTCTCCACTGTCAGCAGTCTTCAAAAGACTGTCAATTTTACCGCTGACCATTCGTGCCTTCTCCAATAGTAATTGTGTTGTCATCTGATCAGTATCATATTCGGGATAATCGATATTAACTTCGACCTGAGCCAAAGAATCCAAAATTTCTTGACGTAAATTACTGATTAAGTGGTGTAAATTACCATCCAATTGATTGACTGCAACTTGCATTGCCTTGTCAGTTTTCGCACGAATCAAATCCATAACAGATTCAGCTTGTGTCAAATCGATTCGACCGTTCAAAAAGGCCCGTTTGGTAAATTCACCTGGTTCGGCCATTCGAGCACCATAACCCAACAATAATTGGAGTACTTTATTAGTAGCAACTATACCCCCGTGGGTATTAATTTCGACGACATCTTCGCGTGTAAATGTCTTTGGTGCCAACATTACTGAGACCATAACCTCGTCGACTAAAGAACCGTCGGCAGGATCGATAATGTGTCCGTAATTGATGGTGTGACTGGCAACTTTTGTCAAATCACGACCCTTGAAAATTCTCATAGCAACTTTTACAGCTTGATCTCCGGACAGACGCACGATGGAAATAGCACCTTCCCCAGGAGGAGTTGAAATGGCTGCTATCGTGTCATATTCCGTTACTGAACTTGGCATAATAAGCTCCTTTTCTCGATTTTTAGGCATAAAAAAAGTGCATAATCCGCCAATGAATGACGGAAAAGCACCTTGACTACTTTTCTATATATAAAATATATGAACAATTTCTAAAACATCTTAACGACATTTTTGAAAATTGTCAATTATTTACGATTTTTATAGACACGCTTCTTAGCTTTTCTAAGACGACGTTCTTTTTCTTTCTCAGCCTCTTCAGCTTCGCGTTGTTCACGACGATACTTGAATGGGTTTTGGAAAGCCAATGTCTGAAGAACTTGGAACGCATTAGTGATAACCCAGTAGATTGTAATAGCTGATGGGAATGTCAATGCTGGTACGAAGATAAAGATAGGCATGACCCAAGTCATGATCTTTGTCGTCGCATTTTGTGTTGGCTGTGAGTAGCTTGAAATGTATGTACTTAAGAAAGTAAATACAGCTGCTAGGATAGCCATGATGTAATATGGATCGGCTTTACCAAGTTGCATCCATAAGAATGTACCATCACGCAATTGGGTGGTCTTATAAATGGCTTGATAGAGAGCGAACATAACTGGCAACTGAACAACTAATGGTAAACATCCAGCAACCGGGTTCACTCCTGCTTCACTATATAGCTTCTGTGTCTCTTCACGCAGTTTCTGTTGTGTATCCGTATCTTTAGCTGAATACTTCTTCTGAAGTTCCTGCATCTGTGGCTGAATCTTCATCTGTTTATTCATACTTCTGATTTGGAACCAGTTAAGTGGTAACAGAATAACTCTAATAATCAATGTGAAGATAATGATTGCCCAACCATAACTGTTATGAACCAGTGAAGCTAACCAAAGGATAAATTGCGAGAAACTATACAAAATATAGTGATCCCAGAATCCGGTACTGTGGCTAGTAATTGGCTCGTTTAGGTTTGAACATCCAGCTAGAACCAAGACAACACTAAGTAACAGAGCGATACCTATGTATTTCTTTAAGCTTTTCTTATTCACTTTTGCACCTATATTAATTAATATTTTGTACCCTAATTTAATACTTTACCTAATTTCAATAAATGTACAATATTTTTCTTGGATTCAAACATATCTAAATCTACCGCCGGTTTTCTTGCAATAATCAAGAAATCCAATTCTGAAGGAATTTCAGGCTTCAATTCCAAAAGAGATTGGCGGATGTATCTTTTAACACGATTACGTCCGACTGCAGTATGTGAAACTTTCTTTCCGACAGAAATTCCGACACGAAAATGCTTTTGCCCCTCTTTAGGCATCGTGTACAAAACAAAATTACGGTTTGCTACGGATTTTCCCTTGGAATAGACATATTGAAACTCATTTTCTTTTTTTATTCGATAACTTTTTCTCATATGTCACCAGTCTACTCTCGTTCTGTAATAAAAAAAGACCACCAAATTGTTTAGTGATCCTTCAAAACTAAGCTGATAATACTTTGCGACCCTTTTTACGGCGTCTTGCTAAAACTTTGCGACCATTACTTGTGCTCATTCTTTTCATGAAACCATGGACGCGTTCACGGTGACGCTTCTTAGGTTGATAAGTTCTCTTTGTAGTCATCAATAAACCTCCTGACTCTTTTTTATATTTAAAATATTCACTTCTTCAGACAATTGCTTAACTATAATAGCATGTTATGCCAACTTTTTAAATAACTAATTTCCTATAAAAGCAAGTTTTTTTATAATTTTTTCGCAATTTAGTTTGTGGATAATTTGTGGAGTAATTTTACAACTTATTTTTTCCACAAGAGTATAAACAAACTTTTCCAACGAATCATTTTACTGTGTTTAGGTTTTCCACAGGTATTGTTAATTTCTTGTTTTTTGTTTGTAACGCCTGATAGTATTGACTTTTATTTCACACAATCTGTGGATAACTATGTGGACAGTTTTTATCAACAGTCTTTTTCCACAAACCTGTGGATTTAGAAAATACCCGTTGTTATTTCTTCAAAAAATAAACGTGTGTTCTGTGGAAAACTATTTAATAGAATGATAAACTATACTCTGTCATTTTAGGGACAAATTTATCCACAACCACAGATTGGGGGGAAATAATTGCAAAATATAAATAACTCAGCTGATCCAAAACTAACCGAATTTTGGGACTATTTTACAAATAAACTTAGATCTCAATTAACTTCTGTCAGTTATTCAACTTGGGTTGAAAGTGCCAATCCTTTATATATAGATGGTAATAATATTTATATTTCAGTCCCAACAAAACTACACAAAGATTATTGGGAAAGAAATTATACCGAAAAAATTGCTATTTATTCATATGAGTTAAATGGAACAGAACTGAATCCAATCATCGAAAATGATGAAGAAAACAACAAAAAAGAGGAGCAAACAGTTGCTCCTCAAGCTGAACAGTCTACAGATACTGCTCAGCCAAAGCATATTTTCCATAATTCACATTTAAATCCAAAATATACTTTTTCTTCATTTATTGTCGGTAGCGGAAATCAGATGGCACATGCAGCAGCTCTGGCTGCTGCCGAAGATCCGGGCGGGGTCTACAATCCACTCTTCATTTACGGAGGCGTTGGTTTGGGTAAGACTCACTTGATGCAAGCAATTGGCCATCAAATGATCAAACTCGATCCATTAGCCAAAGTTAAATACGTAACGAGTGAAACCTTTGCCAACGACTTCATCAACTCAATCCAGATGCGGACTCAAGACGATTTCAGACAAGAATATCGAAACGTCGATCTACTATTAATAGATGATATTCAATTCTTCGCTGAAAAAGAGGGTACACAAGAGGAATTCTTCCATACTTTCAATGAGCTCTACGAAAATGGTAAACAAATCGTTATGACATCAGATCGTTTACCTAACGAAATCCCTAAACTACAACAACGATTAGTTTCCAGATTTACACAAGGCTTGTCAGCTGATATTACAGCACCCGATCTTGAAACTAGAATTGCTATCTTACGCAATAAAGCTAAAGCAGAGCATCTTGAAATTCCAGATGACACACTTTCTTATATTGCCGCGCAAATTGATACCAATGTCCGTGAACTTGAGGGTGCTTTGATTCGAGTTCAAGCTTATTCGACGACTAAAAATACTGATATCACTAAGTCAGTAGCCGCTGATGCACTAAAAATCTATAAACTATCCAATGACAAAAACGGCATTTCAATCGCGAAGATCCAAAATAAAGTCGCAAAGTATTATCGTGTTACGATCCAAGACTTAAAAGGAAAGAAACGTGTCAAATCGATCGTTGTTCCACGACAAATTGCTATGTATCTATCCCGTGAGTTGACTGACAGATCACTTCCACAAATTGGAATGGAATTTGGCGGCAAGGACCACACAACGGTTATGCATTCGTGCGATAAAATATCCGAATTACTGATTAAAGATGACGATTTAAAGCGGTCTGTTAACGAACTCAAAGATGACCTTAGAAATTAACATGTTTATAACTTTTAGTTTTTCCCACAGTTATCCACAGCTGTTAATAACATAAAAATTTCAACTGTTATATATCTTTCTAATAGTTTTCCACAGTTTTAACAGCCCCTACTACTACTTCTATCTTTATATTAATTAATTAAAAAAGGGAGTTACCTATGAAATTTTCTATTGATCGATCAAAATTCATTAATCAAACAAGTAATGTTCAACGAGCAATTTCGACAAAATCATCTATTCCTATTTTGACAGGAATGAAATTGGATCTTTCGGAATCAGGCTTAACAATTACTGGTAGTAACTCAGATATTTCAATGACATCATTTATTCCTACAGAAGATGCTGATAACGATTTGAAAATTGAGAGTACCGGTTCAATTGTGTTACCTTCACGATTCTTTAACGAAATTATCAAGAAACTTCCTGGCGACAAATTTGAATTAGAGGTTTTGAACAATAATCAAACTTTAATTAAATCAGGAGTTTCAGAATTTACTATCAACGGCTTAGATGCTGTAAACTATCCACACCTTCCAGACGTTGAGGCTGATAATCAACTTGTCTTCCCAACCGATCTTTTTAAAGAAGTTGTTAATCAGACTGTTGTTGCTGTTTCAACTCAAGAAAGTCGCCCAGTACTAACTGGTGTCAACTTCCTGATTACAAACGAAGGTCTAACAGCCGCCGCTACTGATAGTCATCGTCTTTCACAACGTCGAATCAATATCACTAGTGAAGAGGATTATAATTTGATCATTCCAGGTAAGAGTTTGACCGAATTAGTTAGAACTATCGGCGATTCTGTTAAAGAAATCTCAATGTCTATTTCTGAAAATCAAGTATTATTCAATTTTGACAATATTATGTTCTACTCAAGATTACTTGATGGACGTTATCCAGAAACTGACCGCTTGATTCCGGATGATTCAAATACTCGTTTGACATTCGACTCATCTAATCTGCTTGCATCAGTTGAACGTGCGTCATTACTTTCTCATGAAAGTCGCAATAATGTTATCAAGCTTGAAATCAAAGCTGTGGATAAAAAAGCTACACTTTATGGAAACTCACCTGAAGTTGGTACTGTTGAAGAAGTTCTTGATTGTGAAAATATTGAAGGGGACGACCTAGAAATTTCCTTCAACCCTGATTACTTGAAAGATGCTTTGAGATCATTTGGCAGCAATACCACAATTGAAATGAGTTTCACATCAGCATTACATCCATTTACTTTAAGACCAGTAGAAAATCGTGATAATTTTGTCCAACTTATCACTCCAGTACGAACTTTTTAATGTGAAATCGCAAAAATAGATTGAACTTTCGGTTCAGTCTATTTTTTTTTGCAATATCAGCCAAAACGCCGTAATTTAGCGTAGAAACTTTTTTGAGATGATTTTAGTGGGTGGATACTCATTATTTAAAAAATTGCTCAAATCGCCTGATATTTAGTTCTGAGTTGTCTTTTATTGTGAAAACAACTATAATATTAGTATGTCATTAATGGATAAATCTAATAAATAGGGTGTTAACAATGTCTGAAAAAATTAAGTTAGAAACTGAATTTATAACCTTAGGTCAAATGCTAAAAGAGGCCGGTATCATTGAAACTGGTGGTAAAGCTAAATGGTTCTTACGTGAAAATTCAGTCCTTCTTAACGGCAGTCCTGAAGATCGTCGTGGTAAAAAATTACACTCTGGGGACGTCGTGGTTATCGGTGATCAAACTTTTGAAATTGAATAGATGTTTGTAAAAGAACTCAAACTTCAAAATTATCGTAACTACGAATCCTTAAAGGTCGATTTTTCACCCGCAATCAATGTATTTTTGGGAGAAAATGCTCAAGGCAAAACCAATTTATTAGAAGCTATGTACTTTTTAGCTTTGACGAGAAGCCATCGAACCTCAAATGACAAGGATTTAATTAGGTGGGGCAGTGATTTTGCAAGAATCTCCGGTACCGTGATCAAAGATAATTCCAGTCGTTTGAAATTGGATTTGGTCGTTAGTAAATCTGGAAAAAAAGCCAAATTGAATAATTTAGAACAACGTAAATTATCCAGTTACATTGGTAATTTAAATGTTGTTCTTTTTTCTCCAGAGGATCTTTCAATTGTGAAAGGTAATCCTGGGATTCGTCGTAAGTTCATTGATATGGAATTTGGCCAAATGTCGGCTCAGTATTTGAAGACAATGAGTCAATTCCGGTCAGTTTTAAAACAACGTAATGCATATTTAAAAAGACTTCAGCATCACCAAGCGAACGATATGATTTATTTAGATGTTTTGTCAGATCAGTTTGCGGCGTATTGTGCGGAAGTTGTTTTTTCACGTTTACAGTTTTTACAAAAATTGCAGGTTCATATTGAAAAGATTCATGCAAACATTACTGAAGATAATGAAAAACTAGAAATTGTTTACAATACGTTTTTCAAAACTGATGGAAAAACTCTTGAAAATATTTATGATGTTTTCAAAGATAATTTCAAGAAAAACTACCAAAAAGAGATACAACGTGGTGTGACATTATTTGGGCCACATCGCGATGATATTAAATTCCTGGTCAATGGGAAAAATGTTCAAGATTTTGGATCTCAAGGTCAACAGCGATCAGTCGCATTGAGTTTGAAATTGGCGGAAGTCGAATTGATTAAAGACCAAGTCGGAGATTATCCAATTCTTTTATTGGATGATGTTTTGTCGGAATTGGATCATAAACGACAGACCCATTTGCTGTCATCAATTAAGGGTGGCATTCAAACTTTCATCACAACGACTTCGATCGATGACGTTGATCCAGAATTAGTTAAAAATCCTAATATTTTAAATATTAAAAATGGCAAAGTTCAACAGGAGGAGATTTAATGGCTGAAGACAGAAAAGCTGAGCTGGAAAAGAAAGAAGAAAAAGTCGAAGAATATGACGCGAGTCAAATTCAAGTTCTTGAAGGACTAGAGGCTGTTCGTAAACGTCCCGGTATGTATATCGGTTCTACTAGCAAACAAGGTTTACACCATCTTGTTTGGGAAATTATTGATAATGGTATTGATGAAGCTTTAGCTGGTTTTGCTACAAAGATCGAAGTTACTGTTGAGCCTGATAACTCCATTACTGTTACCGATGACGGACGTGGTATTCCAGTTGATATTCAAAAGAAGACTGGAAAACCAGCTCTTGAAACGGTTTATACAATTTTGCATGCCGGTGGTAAATTCGGCGGTGGCGGTTATAAAGTATCTGGTGGACTCCACGGTGTTGGTGCCTCTGTTGTTAATGCATTGAGTAGTGAATTGCAGGTTGAAGTTGTTCGTGCTGGTAAACGTTACGGCATTGACTTTGAACGTGGCAAGGTCAAGGACGAAATGCATATCATTGGAGACGCTGGTGAGTTTAAACATGGAACTAAAGTACATTTTGTTCCAGATCCAGATATTTTTACCGAAACAACAGTTTACGATGACAAAGTTTTAACAACTAGAATTCGTGAACTAGCTTTCCTAAATAAAGGTTTGAAATTAACTTTTACTGATAAGAGAGCTGATACAGCTGAAAAATTAGTTTTCCACTACGAAGGTGGAATCAAGAGTTATGTTGAATTCATGGACAAGGATAAAGAGGTTCTCTTTGATGATCCAATTTATCTAGAAGGCGTACAAGATGGGATTACTGTTGAAGTTGCCCTCCAATATACTGATGAATATCACACTAACTTGATGACGTTCGCTAATAACATCCACACCTATGAAGGTGGTACTCACGAAGTTGGTTTTAAGACCGCTTTAACACGTGTTATTAACGATTACGCTCACAAAAATAAATTATTAAAAGATACTGAAAAATTGTCCGGTGAAGATGTTCGTGAAGGGATGACTGCGGTCGTTTCAATCAAGCATCCGGATCCACAATTCGAAGGTCAAACAAAGACTAAACTTGGTAATAGTGACGCTAGAACAATTACTGATCGTTTGTTCAGTGAACATTTCATGAAGTTCTTAATGGAAAATCCTAACGTTGCTAAGAAGATTATTGAAAAAGGTTCTTTGGCTACCAAAGCTCGTCTAGCTGCTAAACGTGCTCGTGAAGTAACTAGAAAACAAAATGGTTTGGAAATCAGTAATTTACCTGGTAAGTTAGCTGATAATTCAAGTAAAGATCCCGCAATTTCTGAATTATTCATTGTCGAGGGTGATTCAGCCGGTGGTTCTGCTAAGACTGGTCGTTCACGTTTAACACAAGCTATTTTGCCTATTAGAGGTAAGATTTTGAATGTTGAAAAGGCTTCAATGGACAAAATCTTGGCTAATGAAGAAATCAGAACTTTGTTCACAGCTATGGGAACTGGTTTTGGTGAGGATTTTGATATTTCTAAGGCAAGATATCACAAGGTTATTATCATGACCGATGCCGATGTCGATGGTGCCCATATCAGAACCTTACTTTTGACACTACTTTACAGATACATGCGTCCAATTGTTGATGCAGGCTATGTTTATATTGCTAAGCCACCTTTGTATCAAGTTCGCCAAGGTAAGATGATGCAATACTTTGATACTGATAAACAAAAAGATGAATTTGTTGAACAATTAGCTCCTAAACCAGAACCAAAGATTCAACGTTACAAGGGTCTTGGTGAAATGGATGCTGATCAATTATGGGAAACAACTATGGATCCTGACAAGAGAAGATTGGACCGAGTTAACCTCGATGATGCCATTGAAGCTAATGGAGTTTTCTCAATGTTGATGGGTGACAAAGTTGAACCTAGACGTGAATTCATTGAAGCAAATGCGCGTTATGCAGAAGTAGATTATTAGGGAGGATGGCAATTTAATGGCAGAGCATAGAATAGAAAATGTTAACTTGACAGAAGTCATGAAGAATTCTTTCGTGGACTACGCTGCTAGTGTTATCGTGTCACGTGCGTTACCTGATGTTCGTGACGGCCTAAAACCCGTTCATCGTCGTATCCTTTACGGTATGAATGAGTTAGGTGTTACACCTGACAAACCATACAAGAAGAGTGCCCGTTTCGTTGGTGACATTATGGGTAAGTATCACCCCCATGGGGATTCAGCCATTTACGAATCAATGGTTAGAATGGCTCAGGATTTCAGTTATCGTTACCCATTAGTTGATGGACACGGAAACTTTGGATCAATCGATGGTGATCCGCCTGCTGCTATGCGTTATACCGAAGCTCGTATGAGCAAGATGGCAGTTGAAATGTTGCGTGATATTAACAAAGATACTGTTGATCTTGTTCCTAACTATGATGGTGAAGAAAAAGAACCAATGGTTTTACCAGCTCGTTTCCCTAACTTGTTAGTTAATGGTGCAACTGGTATCGCGGTTGGTATGACAACAAATATCCCAGCGCATAACTTGAAAGAAGTTATTGATGCCTTGCACATCTTGATGAGAAATAAAGATGCAACAGTAGCTGACTTGATGAAAGTTATTCCTGGACCTGATTTTCCTACTGGTGGTATCATCATGGGTCGTTCAGGTATCCGAAAAGCTTATGAAACCGGTAAAGGTACAATTATCCTTCGTGCCAAACTTGACGTTATAACGAAGAAGAGTGGCGCTGAACAAATCATCGTGACTGAACTTCCTTACATGGTTAACAAAGCTAAGTTGGTTGAACGTATCGCTGAATTAGCACGTGAAAAGAAACTCGAAGGAATCACTGATCTAAACGATGAATCTGATCGTGAAGGTATGCGTATCGTGATCGATATTCGTCGTGACGTGAGTGCTTCAGTTGTTTTGAATAACCTTTATAAATTGACTCAATTACAAATTTCATATGGTATCAACATGGTTGCCATTGTGGGTAAGACTCCAAAGGTCTTTACACTAAAAGGTGTTCTAGTTGAATATCTAAAGCATCAAGAAGTTGTTATTAGAAGAAGAACTGAGTTCGAATTGAAACGTGCTCAGGCTAGAGCTCATATTCTTGAAGGATTGAGAATTGCCTTGGATCATATTGATGAAATTATCAGTATTATCCGTGGTTCTCAGACTTCCGCAATTGCAAAGCAAACTTTGATGGACAAGTTCAAATTATCTGACAAACAATCACAAGCTATCCTTGATATGCGTTTGGTTCGTTTGACAGGTTTGGAACGTGAAAAAGTTGAAGCTGAATATCAAGAATTATTAGTTAAAATTGCTGATTATGAAGATATTTTGGCTAAACCTGAACGTGTCGACAAGATTATTTATGACGAATTGCTTGATATTCAAGATAAATTCGGTGACCCAAGAAGAACTGAAATTCGTGCTAGTGAAGTTGCTAACATTGAAGATGAAGATCTAATTGAAGAGGAAAATATTTTAGTTGTCTTGACACATAACGGTTACATTAAACGTTTGTCTGCGGACGAATTCCGTGTTCAAAATCGTGGTGGACGTGGTGTTCAAGGAATGGGTATTCATGATGATGATTTCATTGAACAGATGATTTATACATCAACGCATGACCGTCTCTTGTTCTTTACGAACGCTGGTAAAGTTTATCGAATCAAAGGGTACGAAGTCCCTGAATATGGCCGTACAGCCAAAGGAATTCCCATTATCAACCTTTTGAACATCGAGAAGGGCGAGAAAATCGAAACTGTCATCAATGTTGATAAGGATGTTGATCCAGACAACTCATTCTTATTCTTCGTTACTAAATACGGAACCGTTAAACGGACTCCAGTTAGTGATTTTGCCAATATCAGACATTCCGGTTTGCGTGCCATTACCTTGCGTGATGAAGATGAATTAAACAATGCCTTCTTAACTGATGGCAGTAAAGTAATTATCATCGGAACTCACAAGGGCTATGCCGTAACCTTTAGAGAAGGCGATGTTCGTCCAATGGGAAGAACAGCTGCCGGTGTCCGTGGTATCAAGTTGCGTGATGAAGACTATGTAGTTGGTTCATCAATTGCCGAAGCTAGCCAAGAAATTTTGACCATCTCAGAAAATGGTTATGGTAAGAGAACTGCCGTAACCGAATACCCAATCAAGGGTCGTGGTGGTAAAGGTATCAAGACTGCTAACGTAACTGAGAAAAATGGACCAATCGCTGGTTTGACAGTTGTTGATGGCGATGAAGATATCATGTTGATCACTGATAAAGGTGTCATGATCCGTTTTGGCGTTCAAAGCGTCTCTCAAACAGGTCGTGCTACACTTGGTGTCAGATTGATCAAAGTCGATGACGATTCAATCGTTTCAACCATGGCTAAAATAGCTGATGATGAAACTGAAACTGATGAAGATGCTGAAGTTAACGACAACACCGATGATTCAACGAATGAAACACCAGCAGATAATCCGATTGATACGGACGACTCTGGTGATTCAAATGATTCAGATTCAGACGACAATGAATAAATAATAATAAATAGTAAAAAAACTAATCATTTCTGCGTACTTTAGATATGTACCCCAAATAAGGGATGCGTGTCAGGCAGAAATGGTTTTTTTTATTGCCGCCTCCGGGTTTGAGGTTACTGATATCTATTTTATATTAGCTAGTTATCTAAGCATTCTTGGTAATTTATGTACATAATTAATTATTAAACATATCAGCAGTAATGTTCTAAAATTTAATTATGTTGTGATAAAGATGACCAAAGAATAAGCAAGGAACTTAGGCGGAGGTTGTCAGAAATATAGTCATGCAATGGGGGTGGCGTTATGGCTTTAGCCATTACACCACAGGGCGACTTTGGAGACTTGCCGAACTGTGGCAAGCCTTCAAATCGAGAGACGAGACCTTGGCTCGGCTCGGTCCTCATAGCAGGACTATATTTCTGACAACCGGAGACGGCATCTCCAATATTTTTCAAATCAAAATTATTCCTAGTAATTACAGACGACTTATGATAGAATTATCATTCGTGAGTATAAAATGTAGTTAATTTATGCTCCTTGTTCCTTCATTGAGAAGGAACCATTAGACCATAAGGAGGTGTACAGTCATGGCTGAAGCACATTACGAAATCACATATATCATTAAACCTGATATGGAAGAAGACGCAAAGAAGGTATTGATCGATCGTTTCGATAAGATTCTTACTGACAACGGCGCCAAAGTAATCGACTCAAAAGACTGGGAAAAGAAACGTTTAGCATATGAAATCGCTAATTACAAAGAAGGTATTTACCATATCGTAAATGCTGAATCTGATAACGATGAAGCAATCAACGAATTTGACCGTCTTTCAAAGATTGAAGATAACATTCTTCGTCACATGATCGTTAGACGCGAAAACTAGACTTGTTTCACGTGAAACATTTTAAGGAGGCAGATAAATGATTAATCGAGTAGTTTTAGTTGGACGCCTGACACGTGATCCCGAATTGAGATATACTTCTAGCGGAGCTGCGGTTGCCAGTTTTACAGTTGCTGTAAACAGACAATTCACAAATTCTCAAGGAGAACGTGAAGCCGATTTTATCGGTTGTACTATTTGGAGAAAAGCTGCCGAGAATTTTGTCAACTTCACTAAGAAGGGTTCACTTGTCGGTATTGATGGACGTATTCAAACAAGTTCATACGATAATCAACAAGGGCAAAGAGTCTACAGAACAGATGTTATTGTAGAAAACTTCTCCTTGCTTGAATCTCGTGCCGAAAGTGAAAGACGTGATTCTGGTTCTGGTAGTGCTAATTATTCAAATAATAATCAAGCACCTAGCTACAATAATTCCAATCAATCAAATCAGTCTCCGGTAGGAAACAATAGCAACAGTAATAACAACTTTGGCGGCAACAATGCCGGTAACAGTAGTAATTACAACAATAGTAGTAGCAATACTACCAACAACAATAATAATAACAATAATCAATCTAACAATAATAACAGCAGTAATGCTGATCCATTTGCTGACAACAGTAAGCCAATCGACATTTCTGATGATGATTTACCATTTTAATATAGAAGGGAGCAATTAATAATGGCCCAACAAAGAAGAGGCGGACGTAGAAGACGTAAAGTTGACTTCATCGCTGCTAACCATATCGAATACATCGATTACAAAGATACAGATTTACTTAAGAGATTTATCTCAGAACGTGGTAAGATTTTACCAAGACGTGTTACAGGTACAAGTGCTAAGAACCAACGTAGCTTAACTGTAGCTATCAAGAGAGCAAGAATCATGGCTCTACTTCCATTCGTTGCTGAAGACTAATTTTTTGAAAATTAATTAAAGATCACTTTTAGGTGGTCTTTTTTTGAACCCTAAAAAAGCGAAATCCATTCTTGATCCTAATGTCCGTCATGAATTGACTGATCTTAGGGTCTATTTTTATAACGTGAATGTCATATATAATTGACATAAATACGTTTATATTCTACAATCCAAGTGTAATATATATATGACACTTTAGAATGAAGGATAAATGAATGAATCATGTTCGAGAATATCGTCGTAATCTAAAATTATCGCAAATGACACTAGCTGAGAAGGCCGGTGTAGCTAGGCAAACCATTAATTTAATTGAGAACGATAAGTATAATCCGTCTTTGGATTTATGTCTGAAATTGGCTTGGATACTAGAGACTGATTTGAATACGCTTTTTTGGAGGGAGAATAATGAAGATTAAGTGGGACGATAAAATCATCAAAAAGTTTTTTGGAATTCCTGGAATAATAGATGAACGTGTCAAAAATGAAATTGGTCAGAATTCAATAAAAACGATAATCGTCTTGTTTGTATTTGAATTTCTATTTGTCATTGGAACATTTATATATGCCGCATCAGGATTGGTAGATGATTTTGAAAATTTCTTCTATGTAAGTACATTGATTCAATTGTTAGCGATTTCATGGATTGCGGTGTTCTTTTCAATGATTCCATTGCGTCGTCTTGGTTTGATTGATCGAGAAACTACTGATAAAAATAAACCACAAAAAATCAAACAAATTCGTTTAAAATGGCTAAAAATGTTACCTTTAGATTTTGGTTCCTTTTGGGTAATTAATTCACTATTAGATTTTTCTAATAGGAACTTTTTAACTGTTTTATTAAATCATCAAACAATAATTGAGGCATTAATTTTTACTATTTTTTTCAGTGGAATTATGTATTTATGGGAAAGCCATCTTATTCGTGTTGTCAAAGAAGATACATTTTGAATATCTTTGATTAGATAAGAAATCCTAGTTAAAATAGCCGAAAATATTTAATTAGCACTACGTGTTATATATGGAGAAAGAAGAAGTCGCCTGTGATAAAATTAAAGGGTATATCTAAGAGGGGACTATTATGAAAAAGATAAAAGCTAATCTGGAATTCTTCCTTTCACGAGTTGATCATTCAACTCAACTTACGGCGGTCTCTTTGATTGTTATGTTATTTTCGATTTTAATAGTTGGTTTGATCCATGGCTCTGCAGTCGGTTACATTCAAGCTATACTAGTAATTATCTCGTTAATATTATTTGTTTATTTATTCCTATTATTAGGTGAAAAAGCAGGTAAATATACTAACAATTTGCAGTATCGAATAGATCGGGGAACAGATAACAGTTTTGTAGAGTATCCATTAGGAATACTGCTATATGACACTGATAAACAGATTCAGTGGGTAAATCCGTACTTTGTTGAAGAGACAGGATTTAATCCATCTAATAACATGACTATCGGCGATGTATCAGCTAAATTAGCTAGTATGATCGATAGTGAAGATCCTGCGGGGAACCAGACGATTCAAATAGATGACAAGTATTATTTAGTACAAGTTCAAACGGAACTTAAAGTTATCTATCTGATGGATATTACACATTACACTAAAGTCGAAAAGAGATATGAAGAAAATCGTTCTGTTATCGGACAAGTGTATTTAGATAACTATGCGGAAATTACTCAGTCGATGAGTGATCGTGATATTTCCAACTTGGATAATTATATTACCAACGAATTGTCAAATTGGGCTTCAGAACAGCAAATGTTCTTGAAACGTATCGATGACGATCATTTCTTTATTATGGCCTATACAGGTCGGATTTTTGAAATGGAAAAAAATGGTTTTAAAATTCTTGATGTTATCCGTGAATACACATCACAACAGAATGTTCCTTTGACACTAAGCATGGGCTTTTCATATGGTATCGACGATTTACATAAATTGAACGATGAAGCTCAAAAGAATCTTAACTTGGCTCTTGGACGTGGTGGTGATCAGGTTGTTGTTAAGGAAATTGGTGAAAAAGCTCGTTTCTATGGCGGAAATACTGATCCAATGGAAAAAAGAACACGTGTTCGTGCTAGAATGATTAGTGAGGCACTCCAAGAGTTACTCAAAGATAGTGATCAGGTTATTGTTATGGGTCACTCGCATCCTGATATGGATGTTTTGGGTTCATCCCTTGGTATCAGAAGAATTTCAATAATGAATAATACTCCATGTAAGATCGTCATTAATCCGAATACTTTGCACTCTGACGTTAGCCGATTGCTTGGTATGATCGATGAAAATCCTAATATTAAAAAGGATATTATTTCACCTGAGGAATCTGAAGCTATCAAAACACCAAGAACATTGATTGTCATGGTTGACCACTCGAAACAGAGTATTTCCATCAATCCTGATTTGTTTAAAGGTGATAATAATAAAGTTGTCGTTATTGATCACCATAGACGTGGCGAAGAATTCCCAGAGAATCCAATGCTGATCTATATCGAACCATATGCATCATCAACAAGTGAATTGATTACTGAAATGCTTGAATATCAGCCTAAGAATAAAAAAGCGGTCGAGAAAATCGAAGCTACAGCGTTATTGGCTGGTATTACAGTTGATACCAAATCATTTTCACTCAGAACTGGTACCAGAACCTTTGATGCGGCCAGTTACTTGCGTTCTGTGGGTGCTGACGAGACGGTTATTCAAAATGTCTTGAAAGAGAACATCGACTCCTTTATTCAAAAGAGTCACTTGATTGAAACAATTACGATGGTCAATGGCAACATGGCGGTGTGTTTTGGTGAAGAAGATCAATCATACGATCCAGTTATTGTTGCCCAAGCGGCTGATACATTGTTATCATTAGATAATGTTGAAGCATCATTTGTTATTAGCAAACGTCCAGATGGTCGAGTTGGTATTTCGGCTCGTAGTTTGGGTAATGTTAATGTTCAAGTCATTATGGAGAAACTTGGCGGTGGTGGACACTTGTCTGATGCCGCAACTCAAATTTCTGATTCAACGGTCGAGGATGTCAAAAATCAGTTGATTGATGTATTGACTGAATCTAATAAGAAGAACTAAGAGGAGGATTCATATAATATGAAAGTTATTTTCCTAGAAGATGTTAGAGGTAAAGGTAAGAAGGGTGAACTAAAGAATGTTGCTGACGGTTATGCCCAAAACTTCCTAATTAAGAATAAAAAGGCTATTGAAGCAACAACTGCCAATATGGCTAAATTAAAAGCTGAACAAAACCGTGAAGCAATGGATTATGAAGCTGAAAAAGAAGAAGCTAAGGTTTTGAAAACTAAGATTGAAGACGACAAGACAATTGTTGAAATTTTAGCCAAAGCAGGAACTGATGGCCGCCTATTCGGTTCAGTTACAACTAAGAAGATTGCTGAAGAACTCAATAATCAATACGGCATTAAAGCCGATAAACACAAGATGACACTAGCAGATGGTGTTAAGGCACTCGGATACATTAACGTCCCCGTTAAATTGTTTGAAGGTGTCGAAGCAACCATTCGTGTACACGTTGCTGAAAAGAAGTAGGAATAAATGAATAATGATATAACGTCAAGAATACCGCCCAATGATAAGGATGCCGAGCAAGCCGTATTAGGAGCGGTTTTTCTTAGTCAGGATGCTTTAATTGAAGCAATGGAATACGTTGAAGCTGATGATTTTTATCAACATGCTAATCAATTAGTATTTCAGGCCATGATGAATTTAAACGATGAGGAAGAACCTGTCGATGTTGTTACGGTTCAAAATGAACTTGATCGTTTGAATCAAATTGAGGATATTGGCGGGGTCAGTTATTTGGCTGAATTAGCTAGTGCTGTACCAACAGCGGCCAATACAACTTATTATGCCAAAATCGTTAAGAACAAGTCGACTTTGCGCCGTCTGATCAACGCTGCTACAGGTATCGTTCAACGGAGTTTTGAAGGTGACGATGATGTAGATAGTATTATTGATTTATCCGAAAAAGAGATTATGGATGTTTCTGAAAACCGAAATCACAAGGGCTTCAGAAGAATCTCAGATGTTGTAAAATCTTCATTCGAAGAAATCGATAAGCTCTATGACCAAGACAGTGATGTCACTGGGCTTTCAACGGGATACAAAGATCTTGATGCCATGACGACTGGGTTACATAAAGATGAATTAGTCATCTTAGCCGCTCGTCCTGGTGTTGGTAAGACCGCTTTTGCTTTGAACTTAGCTCAGAATGCGGCGACAAAATCTAACGCAACAGTAGCCATTTTTTCATTGGAAATGGGTGCTGAATCGTTGGTTAACCGTATGCTCTGTTCAGAAGGTAGTATCGATGCCAATTCATTGAGAACTGGTCAATTGGATGAAAATCAATGGAACAGTCTTGTCGTTGCCATGGGTAGTCTGTCACGAACGAACGTCTATATTGACGACACCCCTGGTATTAAGATGGCTGAAATTAGATCAAAATGTCGTCGACTTTTAAAAGAGAGCGGCAAATTAGATTTGGTTATTATTGATTATTTGCAACTTATCGAAGGTACCGGTCAAGAAAATAGACAACAAGAAGTTTCGGTTATTTCTCGTAATTTGAAAAAATTAGCAAAAGAATTACATGTACCAATAATCGCATTGTCACAGCTTTCCCGTGGTGTTGAAGCTCGTCAAGATAAGCGACCAATGTTGTCAGATATCCGTGAATCTGGTTCAATTGAACAGGATGCGGATATCGTAGCTTTCCTTTATCGTGATGATTATTATCGTGATGAAGATGGCGATGACAATAATAATAGTGAGCCACAAGAGGAACCGGAAGATCAAGATGTTGGTGAGGTTGAAGTCATCATCAGTAAGAACCGTTCGGGTCCTCGTGGGACTGCCAAGTTATTGTTCGTGAAATCTTATAATAAGTTTTCATCGATCGCGAATATTCCAGAAAATTAAATAGTGTAGGTGTAGAAGAAATATGACAACAGTTGTTGTAGTAGGTACTCAATGGGGCGATGAAGGTAAAGGAAAGATTACCGATTATTTCAGTGGTGAAGCTAACATTATTGCACGTTACCAAGGTGGAGATAATGCTGGACATACCCTCAATATCGATAATCACGTTTACAAATTGAGATCTGTTCCATCAGGTATTTTGTATTCAGATAAGACTAGTGTTATTGGAAATGGAGTTGTTTTAAATCTTGAATCACTTCAAGAAGAGCTTGGTCGTCTGCACGAACAAGGCGTTGATACAACTAACCTAAAAATTTCTAACCGTGCACAGTTGATTTTGCCTTACCATATCGAACTAGACAAGCTTCAAGAAGCTGCTAAAGGTGATTCTAAGGTCGGAACAACTAATAGAGGTATTGGACCAGCTTATACTGACAAAGCATCACGTGTGGGTATTAGAATGGCTGATATTCTTGATAAAGAGTTGTTCAAGGAACTTTTGACAGAAAACCTTAAGCAAAAGAATGAACTATTTACTAAGATTTACGGTGCCGAACCAATGAATTTTGATGATATGTTTGAAAAGTATTATCAGATTGGTCAAGATTTAAAGGATCGTGTTATCGATACATCTGCCTATTTGAACAGAGAATTAAAGAACGGGAAAAATGTTTTATTTGAAGGTGCACAAGGAATCATGCTCGATATTGACCATGGTACCTATCCTTATGTAACTTCATCAAATCCTGCTGGTGGTGTGACAACCGGAGCCGGAGTCGGTGCGCCATTGATCGATAAAGTAATTGGAGTTGTGAAAGCTTATACATCACGAGTTGGTGCAGGTCCATTCCCAACCGAACAATTAAATGATACAGGGGACTTCTTGCGTGAAGCCGGTCATGAATACGGTACAGTAACACATCGTCCTCGTCGTGTCGGCTGGTTGGATCTAGTTGTTCTAAAACATTCATGTAACGTTTCTGGAGTAACACATCTATCACTTAACTGTTTAGACGTGTTAACAGGATTAAAAGAAATCAACGTCTGCACAGGATATGATTTGAATGGAAAAATCATTGATGAATATCCAGCAAACTTGAACGTTTTAGCAAAATGTAAGCCAGTGTATAAGACATTCCCAGGATGGGAAGAAGATATGACACAAGCTAAGAGCTTAGATGATTTACCACAAGCAGCTAGAGATTATTTGGACTTTGTGAAAGACCAATTAGGCGTTGAATACGCTACAGTTTCAGTTGGTCCTGATAGAGAACAGACGATTGAAGTAAATGACGTGTGGACTAATTAGAGAGAGCGGAACAAGGGCGGTCAGCTCCTGAGCATTTGCGTAGCTTCACGAATTATCCGCGTACTGTGCGGATGATTTGGGAAGGTATGCAAAGCGGAAGGAGTTGCCCTTGTGTAGCTCGTTTTAATTAGAGAGAGAAGCAGGCCCGGGAATTTCCGAGCATTTGCGTAGCTTCACGAATTATCCGCGTACTGTGCGGATGATTTGGGAAGGTATGCAAAGCGGAAGAAATTGGCCTGTGTAGCTCGTTTTAGAGCCACCGCATATATGAATCAACCGAACCAACCAAGTTTTCAAATCAAAAACTAAAATAACTAAACTAAATTCAACAACAAACTAAATCGGTCCTGAGAGGAAAAATTCTTAGGACCGATTTTTTATTTTCCAAACATAATTCTTGCATTCTAAAAGCAAGATGTTATTATAATCATAACAAGTTAACAATAAAGTAACATCTAATAGAAAGTAGGATAAATTTATGACAAAATATGCAATAACTGGCGTTACCGGACACTTTGGAAAAAATGCGATACAAGAATTGGCAAAGTTAGTATCACCAACAGACATCATTGCTTTGGCTCGTAATACTGAAAAAGCGGCAAAAACCGCACCAGCAGGTGTTGAAGTACGTCCGGGAGATTATACTGATGAAAAGCAATTAGAGGCATCGCTTAAAGGCGTTGACCGACTACTATTAATTTCATCTCAACCAGGTGGACCAGTGGCACGATTGACTCAACACGAGAATGTGATCACGGCTGCCAAAAATGCTGGTGTAAAATACATAGCTTATACAAGTTTTCCTCATGCCGATAAGGCAACAGTTCCTTTAGCTGCTGATCATATTGCCACTGAAAAATTTATTAAGGAATCAGGTATGAATTATTCATTTTTACGTAATAACTGGTATTTAGAAAATGAAGCAGCCAGTTTAAAAGCTGCCGCTAATGGTCAACCGTTGGTTTATTCAACTGGTGATAGTCAAGTAGGGTGGGCTTTGGAAAGTGAATATTCTGAAGCTGCGGCCAAAGTTTTAGCTACTACCAAGACTAAATCAGTCTATGAATTTGCTGGAAAAGGTCGGACATACCAAGACTTAGCAAATGCCTTAGGTGATGTCAAAACTGTCTCCATTAGTGATGAAGAATATCAAAAACAACTTCAAACAGCAGGAGTAGATGCAGGAACAATTGGAATTATTATCTCGATTCAAGATTTAATTTCTGAAGGTGCCTTGGAAGAGAAAACTGCTGATTTACCAGATGTACTAGGACGAGAGTTGGAACCACTGAAACAGGCATTACAGACAGTTATTAGTGAATAATGATTGTCATATATGTACCAAATGCTATGATATTAAAAGGTATTTACTAGGAGGCGAAAAATATGAAATTTTCCAATAAATTGAGCGATGGAGTCCATATTCTGGCTTATGTCGATATTTGTAAAGATGGAGATTTATCCAGCGCTGCGATTGCTAGTAGTATTGAATCAAATCCTAGTTTAGTTCGTCGGATGATGTCACGGTTAAGTAAAGCTGGGTTGCTAATAAGTCGACCAGGTGTAGTAGCTCCAAAATTAGGACGTCCAGCGTCTGAGATTACCCTTCTAGACGTTTACAGAGTGATGGAGGACAACCAAAATCTACTACATATTGACGAAAAGACTAATCCAGCCTGTATCGTGGGTGGAAACATTCAAGAAACTTTAACGGACATCTATGATCAAATTCAAAAGAATGCTGAAGATAGTATGGCACAAGTATCCTTACAAGAAATTATCGATAGTATATTAGTTAATAATCAAAAGAAAAAATAAAAGACAATTCATTTTCTGAAAAATCAGAAGAGGAATTGTTTTTTTGTTTAATAACTGAAGGTTTAGGTAAGTATGCCGTTTCCAGAGCTGAGAGTATTCAATTGCTGCGCGGAACGGCTCGAGCCAGAAGGCGGTCTCGAACCTCGGTTGAAGCCTCGCAAAACCCGCGAGTTTTCAACACGCCCGGTGGTGTAATTGCTGAAGCAATAACGCCACTTTCGCTGCAAATGAATACTCTCAGCTTTTCCAACTAGTTTTTGCTTTTTATTTGGTTTGAATCTCTTCGTACGAAAGACCCAAATTGAACGTTGCGAGTTAGTTAATGTCAATCAATCCATAAAATAACAAAGAGTCGGAAGAGCTGCGAGTATTAACCAGCTGTGGATGTGGCGTAATGGCTAAAGCCATTATGCCACCGGGCGAGTTTGGAGACTTTCCGGTCTATGGAAAGGCTTCAAACCGAGGTTCGAGACCGTACCTCAGGCTCGGACCGGTCCGCATAGCAGGTTAATACTCGCAGCTCTGGAGACGGGAGAAAACTAATTATTAGTATCAGTAGAAATAATCCCCTTCTGGAAATTAATAAAACGTCCGCTATTACGACTGAATGTTAATGTATAGTAATAACTATTATCTTTGCTCAATTGTTTAATATAAACCCGAGTATATCGAGGTACATCTGCTATTTGATAACCGACGATACTAGAATTGCTGACACGAGCGTTAGAATTTTTGGCTAGGACATACAAACCATTGTTACTATTATCAGGGTTCAATCCGAGATTGATTGAAATCTGGTTGAAATTGCCCGGCTCATTAGCATTAGTGGCCGTCAAATTGGAATTAATAATGGCTGTCTTTAGAAGTTGCATGAATGCTTTAGCTTGATTGTTACCAGATTTACCCAGAACGATGTCTTTTATAACAAACTGGGGTGGATACTTGTTAGACTTAGTATTAAGATACTTAGCTGATTTGATAGTGTCGCCCTTGTAATAGAGACGATAACGGTAACTGACAATAGTTTTGGTATCATCGTAGCGATTGCAGCTGATAGTAATGTATTTTCCAGTGGCATCTTTACCGAAATTGAGTAAGGTCATTTTGGCAATATAACGATGTGGTTTGGCGTGAACCTTTTTTAGTAAATTATTTTCTTGGTCATTTGATAAAAATGAAAGTTCTTTAGTATTATCATAGTCATCATTAATAGTGCTGACTAAGTTGATAGCTTGCTGTTTTTCCTTGGTCATGTCGCCATCATTGATATCAACTGCTTTGGGGGCAATATCTTCGTCAATGTTCTTAGGATTAACAATCAGAGAGAACGGAATGGTGATTGAAGCAATGCCATCGACCGTTTTATCTTTGATTTTTCCTAAATTAAGGGCATATGAGGATACAATTATTACTAGCAATAGTAAGATAATGATCCATTTAATATATTTTTTGTTTAATTTTTTCAAAATTTCCACCCTTTATTTGCAGGATAATTTACTATAATAATAACAAGATGAACTAGATATTTGGGGAAAATAATGAAAGATAAGAAAGATTTAAAGAGTAGGACGAAATCAGAACATTATTTGATGTTAAGTGCTGGCGTTGTCGGAGTAGTGACAGCTATCATTTTTTTTATCATGCTTTCACGTGGTGTTGTCAATGCCGTAGTGACTTCAAAAATATCTAGTCAGTATCAGGACAAAGAATTAGAGGTTTTAAAGACTGATTTAAATTATCGGTCATTGGATTTTATCGGTAAGGTAATCAATGTCAGTGATGGCTATGTTATTACAAAAAGTAATATTCAAAAGTATCAGGAATTAGAAAACTATATCCAGGCGCGTAAGGATCGAACCAAGGATGTCAATGCACTATATGACGGCAAGAGTGATTATCGTGATGATGTGACGAGTGATACTATAAATAATTTGGATAAAATGCTGCTGAAAGAGAAGAATCAAGATATTTATCAGAAGCAACGTAATAAATTAGATACGATTCAGATTTGGTATGAACAGACTCAAGATGCTGACAAATATTTGAGTAAGACTTGGGATGCTTATACTTCGGATAACTCAAGTTTGAGTTTTAAGAAAATTTCGATGGTCAATACGTATTATAAACTGATCAAAAATAAGACTGTTAAAAAACGCTGGAATGACGCAGTTACGAAAATGGACGACTATTTTGCCAATCATCAGGGGGAGAGTTCCCGAGTAGCAGCGGTTAAGCAGGAATTAGAAGCATTAAGAGATTCGCCTTTAACTGAGAAGTATACTCCAGCAACTGTTGATATTGTTTCAAGTCTCAATTCAACCACTGGTGCTTCAGATGCCTTAACACAGGCAGGAATTACTGGAAAAAATGTGCTTTACTACAATTCAAGTAAGAATACTTTAGCATTGATGACTAAAGTCAGCGGTAAATATGTGGCGCAAGATGGTTACATTAATGTCATCAGCTCTCAAGTTAGCTCGGGCAAATACACGATTAAAAAGCTCGTCAGTGCTGGTAGTTCAGATGCCATCGTTACAGATAGCAGCAACAGTGCCTTTGGACAATATATTTCAAATGCGAGTGACAGCGACTTTACTTCAATGGATATTACTGATCCAGATAATACAACAGCTGATTTCAATTCGGCTACACCAGTATTTTGGTTTAAGAATAATTCGGCTTTGAACAGTTCAATTTACTTTGGCAATGGATCAACACTCGGCTTCATTTATGCGGGTGGTACAGGCTACAATAATGGTATGCAAATTAGTTCATCAGACTTGTCTAATTTGATGTCACAAATCTCTTCTGGAATAACATTCTATGTTAATTAGGGGCTAATTATGCGTAAGAAAAAAATGGAACACAGATTAATCAGGAAAAGAAAGAAGTGGCCATGGATACTATTAACAATTGTTCTATTAATTGTTTTGAGTGTCGGAGCTTTTTGGTGGAAATATGGCTATGATATTAGAAACACGATTGCAGACGGTTATTCATACAGTCAAGGATTGAAAAAGTCAGATTTTCATCCTAAGAATTCAACCGTTATATATGACCGTAACGGCAAAGAAATTAAGAAACTATCACAGTCAAGTTCAAATTATACTGATATTAATGCAATTAACCCCAATATTAGTAAGGGATTGGTAGCTGTCGAGGATCAACGCTTTTATATTCATCACGGTGTCGATTTGTATGGTATTCTTCGATCAAGTGTTTCAACCGTTTTACACCATCGAACTGAAGGTGGATCAACCTTGACACAACAGCTAGTTAAGAATGTTATCTTGCAAGATCAATCGCAGAATCTGACACGTAAGTTGAAAGAAATGGTTATTGCACAACAATTAGAGAAAAAATTTACTAAGAAGCAAATTCTTGAATTTTATATCAATGATGTCTACATGGGACATGGTTCATATGGGTTCAGTGCGGCTTCAGATTATTACTTTTCACAGAATCAAAAAGATTTATCAATTGATAAACTAGCGGTGCTAGTCGGCATCCCTAATAATCCGGTTTATTATGACCCAGTTGCGGCTCCACAACGAACTGTAAAACGTCGTAATATGATTTTGTATATCTTTTACCAACGTGGATTGATTTCTAAAAAAACTTATCAAACGGCTCGTAAACGTCCACTAGGATTGAAGATAAATGAGAAGCGTTATGACAATGATGTTTCCAATAATTACGCCTTAAGCTATGCGGTCTTTAATGCGACTGAAGAATTGATGAAATCAGCCGGCTTTACAATGCGTTATGACTTTAAAGATGATGCCGACCGTAACGCCTATAATACTAGTTACCAACAAGCTTACGAACGCGCTCATGGTCAATTAATGGATGGTGGTTATACCATAAGAACTACTATTGATGAGACGGTTCAAAATAAGATTGAAGAATTGGTCAACAATACCTATAAGGCTTATACAGGTAGGGATGTTCATGGAAAACTAACTCCTCAAGTATCAAGTACTGTGGTCGACAATAAAACTGGTGACGTTATAGCGATAGTTGGTGGACGAACGACTAATGGAGACCAAGTTAATCGGGCGATAAGTGGATACCGTCAACCTGGTTCAACTGCTAAGCCTTTAGTGGCGTACGCACCAGCATTTGAGCGAGGGTACTTCCCTCAAAGTACCGTGATTGATTCAGCTGTCGGCAGTCCGGTGATTCATAACTGGTACAGCGGCTATACAGGCAGTAATACTTTGCGACATGCTTTGGAAAATTCAATCAATACTATTGCATATAAGTTGGCTGCTTCTGATACTAAGAATACTTATTATGATGATTTGGTTAAGATGGAATTTGCTCGTTTGAGTCCTGATCAGAAAAATGATCCACGTTTGGCTATTGGTTCATTCAAGTACGGTACAACAACAACTGAAATGGCATCCGCATATAGTTCTTTCTCACGTGGGGGACAATTTATTCATCCAAGTAATTTGTCGAGTATTTACGATAAAGACAATAATCGTTACATTTATCAAAATACGCACATGCAAAAGTCTGTCTATACGAAGAATGCCAGTTATATGATGCTCAATACCATGCAGTCAGTTATTACTGATGGTTTGGGTAAAGCTGCTTCATTAGATAATTACAAGTACACAGCTGGTAAAACTGGTACGACTGATGATACGAAGGATTCTTACTTTGTCGGCATGACACCTAATTTCACGATTGCTAACTGGACGGGTAATGATGTGCCATCAACTTTGACTCAGAGTGAAGATGCATTGACGATGCAGGCGTTCAAAGCTGAGGGTCAATATTTGGTCGATTATACGAAGCAAAAGGAAACTAATTTCAAGAAACCAAGTACGATCACAGTCAGTGGCAGTAATATTTCGGTTAAAGCAAGTAATGAGAAGCCAAGTATTCAAGATATTATTGATACTGACTTTTCGAAGTATAATACTGACCAAGAGAATAAGAATACGAACCGACTCTACAACCTTGATTATCGAATTATCTATCATTTGACTAAGAAGGAAGAATTTAGTCGTGAGGATAAAGTTCAAAAAGCCATTGATAAGTATAATGAGTCGCAAATAACTAAAGAATCTCAATACAACGGTAAGTTAAGTGAATTACAGAAGATTCGATATCTCAACGCTAACGTTAAGCGTCAAAGTGCCAAGATTGATTTCAATAAGCAGATTTTGGAATTGCAAAAGGATCTGAATATGAGTCAGGCTATGTTTCAAGCAGCTAAGGATAATAAGAAAGTTGCAAAATATGAAGCTGAAAAGGAAACAATCGAGACGGAACGGGCCCAAAAACGTCAATCAATGGTTGATAAGCTGATGCCACAATATAATTCGCAGTTACAAAAGGTAAAGGATGCTTATAAGAATGATGATTCTGATAAGGCTGATCAAAAGCAGAAGCTGGTTGATATTATGAATGAAATCAGAAGTTATGGTGGCAATGTACCAGATGTTAAAATCGATTCTAATGGTTCTAGTTCTTCTAGTTCTTCGTCTTCTTCATCATCATCTTCTTCTGATTCAAGTTCATCTTCAAGTTCAAGTGATTAGAGTGTATTGAAGGATTCCGCCTGAGGTTGCCAGCAAATTTCGCCTGCTGTGGGACCGGTGCGAGCCAAGGTCTCGCACCTCGATTTTGAGCCTTGCAAAAACCGCAAGTCTCAAAAGTCGTCCATATTATAAGAACTTGCGTCCTTATAATATTTTCACTGCTGGTGAAATTGCTGGCAACCTCAGGCTTGGGTTATGGTTTTTGCCAATTAAAATAGTTATTTGAGATATAAAAAAGTAGACTACTAATAGGGTTACTTCTCAATTCAAATATTAGGTTCCATATAGATTCAAAATAAAATAGATCAGATAATTTCGGAAAATAAAAATCCGATTTATCTGATCTATTTTAATTAGCTATTCTTATCTAAATGATGAGGGATGAAAATCTGACATGACTATTACTGTGGCAAGTTATATAAATAATCATAGTTTATTCATCTAATTTGAAAAAACTAGTTGGAAGAGCTGAGAGTATTCATATGCAGCGAAAGTGGCGTTAGAGCTTCAGCTCTTACACCACCGGGCGTGTTGTAGACTTTCCGGTTCTTGGAAAGGCTTCAACCGAGGCTCAAGACCGCACTGTGGCTCGGGCCGTTCCGCGCAGCATATGAATACTCTCAGCTCTGGAAACGGAATATTAAAATCTTTTTGTCAAAATATAAAGTCAGATATAATGAAAAAACTATCTTATTATTTTTGAGTTTTAATTCCTGATTTCCTGTATAATCACCTTCGTAGGAGGATTTGAATAATGTCAGATGCAAATAATGCAAAGACGTTTAGATGGTGGAACATAGCCTTACTAGGGTTTACTACTGTTTGGGGTCTTAACAATGTTATTAACAACTTTGCCAACCAAGGTTTAGCTGTTATAACTTCATGGATTTTGATCATGATTCTATACTTCGTCCCATATACTTTAATGGTTGGACAGTTAGGATCAGCTTTTCAAGATGCTGGCGGGGGTGTCAGTTCTTGGGTCAAAGCACTTTCCAATAATAAGTTAGCTTACTTCGCTGCTTGGACTTATTGGGTTGTGCATGTTCCATATCTTGCTCAAAAGCCACAAATTATCATGGTTAGTTTGAGTTGGTTATTCAAGGGAAATGGTTCGTTTATCAAAACTAGTTCCCCAATATTAGTTCAAGGAGCCAGTTTGGTTATCTTTCTAGGTTTCGTTTGGTTAGCTAGTAAAGGTACTGCCACACTAAATAATCTTGGTAGTATTGCCGGTATCGCAATGTTTACTATGTCAATGCTATTCATTATCTTAGGTGTCAGCGCTCCATTTATCACTCATGTCCAAATTGCTACACCAAACATGACTGATATTCACACATATATACCGAAATTCGACTTTCAATACTTTACGACGATTTCCATGTTAGTCTTCGCTGTTGGTGGTTCTGAAAAGATTTCACCATACGTTAACAAGACTAAGAATGCTTCCAAAGAATTCCCACTTGGTATGATTATTTTAGCTGTTATGGTTGCTGTGTCAGCTATTCTAGGATCATTTGCTATTGGTATGATTGTTAATTCTAACCATATCCCAGCCGATTTGATGGCCAATGGTGCTTACCAAGCTTTCCAATTCTTAGGTAACAGTTTCCATGTTGGTAACTTATTCGTTTGGGCGTTCGCTATTACGAATACAGTTGCTTCAGCCGCAGCACTTGCTATTTCAATTGATGCTCCATTGCGTATGCTTTTAGGGGATGCTGATTCTAAATTCATTCCTAAGGCACTTTCAAAGAAAAACAAACGTGGTATTGCTATCAACGGTTATAAGATGACCGCAGTTCTTGTTTCTATCTTGATTATCGTTCCTGCTCTTGGTATCAACGGTATGAATGATTTATATAACTGGTTGTTGAACCTTAATTCAATCGTTATGCCTATGCGTTATTTATGGGTATTCTTCGCCTTCATGATGCTATCAAAACATATCGACAGTTATCAATCAGATTATATGTTCATCAAAAATAAATACGTCGGTTTTGGACTAGGTCTTTGGACTTTCTTCTTAACAGCCTTCGCATGTATCTTAGGTATGGTTCCTAAGATGAACATGGCACAAGATCCATCATCATGGTGGTTCCAATTAGCACTTAATATCATCACACCAATTGCCTTGATTACACTTGGTTTGATTCTACCTGCTATTGCCAAACGTACTAATAAAGATTTAGACGAAGCTTAAATTTAATTGCCTCTCTGCACAGGTGATTTGATAAGGAACTATCAGGAAATATTCAAACTAACAAAATGAGTTGTATCACACCTAATTATTTAGTTATTTAAGTGTTATACAACTCATTTTGCTATCTAATTTACATATAATAAAAAATCTGAATTCATCAGAAAACATTCTGTTTAATAAACTAAATATTCTCAAACTTAGAGATAGAATTTATAAATCAACTGATGAAATTTTATATTGCTGAAGGTTGAAAGGTGAAAAAGTAAAATAAACATTTCTGTGACAGTCCTAAATTCAATTTATTTAAATGGCAAAAAAATCACAATTGGACATTCTTATTATTAGAAAACTAGTTGGAAGAGCTGAAAGTATTCATTTGCCGCGAAAGTGGCGTTAGAGCTTTACTCTTACACCACCGGGCGCGTTGGAGACTTACCGGTTTTTGGTAAGGCTTCAACCGAGATTCGAGACCGCCTTTTGGCTCGGATCGTACCGCGCAACATATGAATACTTTCAGCTCTGGAAACGGCATAATACATCAAACTTTCAACCTTTAGTTATATTGTTTGAAGGGCCTCAAACTCCAGTTAAATCAGTATCTTTGTTAGAAAAGTTTTTAATCATGATAATTAAGCTGTATAATTGCATTCTATCTACTATAATATAGAGAGAATTTGTTTGAAACGTAGATAGCAAATCAAACGGAGTTTATTTATGGATAACAATAATAATAAAAACAAGATGTCAAGAGAGCACAGGCAAAGAACCCGTAACAGTGCCTTAGCCTCTGATGTTAGCGGTAAGATAAAACGTCCATTTTTGAAGATCTTAGGTCTAGTACTATTAGTCATGATTTTCGTGATGGGTGCTTATGGATTTAGAATTTATGCTCAAACCCAAAATTCTTTGGGTAAGACTTACAAGGCTTTGGATGGTAAAAGTGTTTCAACTAAAATCAGTGATAAGAAGCCAGTTTCCATTTTGCTCCTTGGTGTTGATACGACTGATGATGGGGTCCGTGATACTGAGAAAGATTATCATGGTAACTCAGATACAATGATAGTTGTAACAGTCAATCCTAAGACTAATAAAACCACAATGATGTCTGTACCAAGAGATTCCATGTCTCAAATTTGGAAGAGTAGCACTAATAACACTAAGAAAATTCAAAAAATCAATTCGGCTTATAACATTGGTAACGAAGAAAGTGCCGTTGCTACAACGGAGAAATTCTTGAATATACCAATTGATTATTATGTTAAAGTTGATTTTAATTCATTGACTCAGATCGTTAATTCTGTTGGTGGTGTTGATGTTGATGTACCATTTAGTTTCTCATATGGTGATACTGGTCAAAAGGAATCCCATTTCACAAAGGGTAAGATGCATTTGAATGGTAAGCAAGCACTTGATTATTCGAGAATGCGTTATGAAGATCCGCAGGGTGATTATGGTCGTCAATTGAGACAACGACAGGTTATTACAGCAATTATTAAGAGTGCTGCGAGTGCCAAGACGTTTACACGTTATCAAAAAGTGTTGGATAGTATTTCCAGTTCAATGAAAACCAATTTGAGCTTTAGTGATATGCAATCAATGTTCTTGAATTATCGTGGTGCAGCTAAGAGTATTGGTTCTGATCACGTTCAAGGCTATGGCTCAATGATCGACGGTTCTTCGTATGAAGTAATTCCTACTAAGGAACTACAACGTGCATCCAATAAGCTAAGGAAACAATTAGGCCTATCTCAAGAAGAGTTGGATAATGAAGAAACAAGGTTAAATACTTTGAATGAAGATAATGGTTTCTCCTTTAACAGTGAGAACACTAACCAAAACTATACAATCTTTACACGAAATCAAACGTCCGAGTAAGGATCTGACTAAAGGCTGAGACAATAGTTTCGGCCTTTTTTATATGTTTTTATGCTAGAAAGTACACCTTTGGTTAAGTTGATAACATGGACTAGTTGGTTCCTGGGTGATAACATGTATTCTTGTGTGTTTTATCAAAAAGCATGAGTAAATGGATGATTTACTACTATAGTAATGAGTTGTGCGTAACGATCTAAGCCGTGGGGATGTAATTGTTAAAGCAATAACGCTACTTTCACTGAAAATTAATACTATCGGCTCTTCCAACTAGTTTATTTTTATTTCAGGAACAATAATGGTTAATTTTTCATCTTTCAGTTATCAAAGTAAAGGTTGAAAGTTTAGTTAAGTATGCCGTTTCCAGAGCTGAGAGTATTCATTTGCTGCGCGGAACGGCCCGAGCCAGAAAGCGGTCTCGAACCTCGGTTGAAGCCTCGCAAAACCCGCGAGGCTTCAACGCGCCCGGTGGTGTAATTGCTGAAGCAATAACGCCACTTTCGCTGCAAATGAATACTCTCAGCTCTTCCAACTAGTTTTTTTAATGGGCGGAACAATAAAATGAAGATTTCTGAGTATTTAAATAAATTAGCTTCAGGCCTGTAATAGCAATTGTTAGATTAATTTTTCACCATTCAACCTTTAGTTATCAAAGTAAGAGTAAGTTCTATAAAGAGGTTATTAACTAGCTCAATGCATTACCTAATAAGTATGGTGCTAGGCCGATAATTAGTTACAAATATTCGTATCAATTGTATTTTAGAATTTGAAATAGTCTGGATATAAAAGCAATTGAATATTTTTACGTTCAATTAATAACGATTAATTAGTCGGAAGAGCTGGGAAATATTTGTGTGCCGTGGAAGTGTTGTTATGGCTTTAGCCATTACAACACCGGGCGTGTTTGGAGCCTTGACGAACTATGTCAAGGCTTCAAACCGAGGTTCGAGACCGCTTCCCAGGCTCGGACCGGTCCGCACAGCTAGTGAATATTTCCCAGCTCTGTAGACGGCATATTTAAATAGCACCACACAGATTACCTAATATATAATTCGAAACATTAATAAGATTACTAATAATAAGACGGCATAATTCAATAAAAGAGGAGATAAATATGAGTGTTTTAGAAGTACACGACTTAACGCAACAATTTTTGGATAAGAGATTGTACGATTCAGCCGATTTACAGGTTAATAAAGAAGATCATTTAGGTATCATTGGTCAAAACGGTGTTGGTAAATCAACTTTCATCAAGATATTGACTGGTCAAATTGAAGCTGATGAGGGAAAGATCTCTTGGAAGAAGCATTTAACTATTGGTTACTTGGATCAACAGGCAAAATTAGCTGCTGGAATGACGATTTACGAGTACCTTAAAACTGCATTTTCAAAGTTATATGAAACAAGTGATAAGTTAAACGATATTTACATGAATAATCCCGATGATGAAGACCTTGAAAAGGCTGGAAAGCTTCAAGAAATCTTGGATGCCAATGATTTTTATGAATTGGATACAAAGATTCAACAAGTTGCGACTGGGTTAGGACTCGATGCGATTGGATATGACCATGACGTTTCCAAACTTAGTGGTGGTCAACGTTCGAAGATTATTTTGGCTAAAATTTTGCTAGAACAACCAGATATGATTCTCCTGGACGAACCTACTAATTACTTGGATACTAATCATATTGACTGGTTAGCTGATTATTTAAATAACTTCGATGGTGCTTTTATCGTAATTTCCCATGATTATGGCTTCTTAGACCGCATTATCAACTGTGTAGCTGACTTTGAATTCGGTAAGATCACTAAATATACTGGTTCATTGAAGCAAGCCCTCAAACAAAAGGCAGCTAATAAGGAAACATATATGAAGGCGTACGTTAAGCAGCAAGACCAAATTTCTAAGACTAAGGCTTATATTAGAAAGTTTAAGGCTGGTTCACGTTCTAAGAGTGCTAAGAGTAGAGAGAAACAATTGTCCCACATGGAAGTCCTCACACCCCCAGGGAACAAAACTGCGGCTAGCTTTGGCTTTCCATATATCGAAGTACCTAGTTCACGGATGTTACTAGAAGTAAATGATCTTAAAGTTGGTTATGATGGAGAAGCTCTATTTGATAAAGCTTTGAATTTCTCAATCGTCAGTGGCGAAAAAATGGTTATTAAAGGGTTCAATGGTATCGGTAAGTCAACATTGATCAAGACACTACTAGGCATTATTCCACCTATTGAAGGAAACTTTGATTTCTCAGAGACAGTGAAGGTCGGTTACTTTAAGCAAGATCTCGTTTGGAAAAATAACCTTGATTCACCATTTAAGTACATTAGTGAAGAACATCCAGATAAGGATGGTAAGGAAGTTAGACGTGTATTAGCTAGAACTGGATTGACCAATCAACAAATCATGTCTCAAATGCGCTCACTATCCGGTGGGGAGCAGACTAAAGTCAAAATTGCTGACTTGATGTTCGATAATACTAATTTCCTATTCATGGATGAACCAACAAATCATTTGGATGACGAATCAAAGGCTGCACTTCGTAAAGGGCTCAAGAACTATGATGGATCAATGATTCTCGTAACTCACGAGGAGGATTTCTATAGTAGTGATTGGATCGATAAGGTCCTAGATATTGAAAAGATAAAAGAAAATTGATTATTTTCAAAAAAATATGAAAAAGTACTTGCATTGGTTTACCATTAACGGTAAGATATTACCTGTTGTCACGAAGAGTTAACAACGCCAACGGCTAAGCAATGATTTTGCTTGAATGTTGAAATAATTATTTCAAATAAGTTCTTGACATTATGTTTTGAACTTGTTATGATAATTAAGTTGACTCGCAAGGGACAATGCGTAAAAATTTAATGATTCATTTCATTAAATTTTTACAAAAATTATTTTAAAAAGTTCTTGACATTCATTTGTCAGCTTGATAAAATAATTAAGTCGCTGATGAGCGTAAGCACTTAATCAGCTGGTAGACCTTTGAAAACTGAACAAAGTTTTAACACTAAAATTGTGTAGGCCAACATTAATTTGTTGGATTTACAACGAAGTCAATTCG
>NZ_BJDF01000013.1 GCF_005404815.1 Companilactobacillus huachuanensis | reverse complement strand
CATTGTTAGTGTCGGAACTCCAATGATACCTGATTTTTTCGTCTTGGTGTTTTTTTATTCAATTTTTTTCAAGTGGCTAACTTGATTATAAAATTTGCCATTAAATATTTTTCTTTTGGGGGAAAGTATTATGAACAATATTCAATCATTGAGAAATTTAAAAAGAATGACTAATGATTCCTTTAAAAAAAATAAACGAGGAAATATTCATCATATAATTGGTGGATTTATGCTCTTTTCCTCAGCTATGGGTATTATTATCGCCTTAGTTAGTTTCCACACTACTAATTGGAAAGCAAGCTTATTTCTGCTGATAGTTTATATAATAATGACAATAATTTTTTTCTTAGAATTTATGCATGGTTCTACGTTGAAAAGACAATCCAGAAAAAATGCTATGCAAGCTAATCAATTGAGTAGAATGCTAAAAAGCGAAAATCTACCTGTCTATTATTACAATAATGGTAATAATTTGGTTCACACACATTTTGCTTACACGGAACCCTTTTTAACGGAAGTTGTATTGGAAAATAATCTATTAAAAATAAAATGTGACCGTATTTCTTTAAAAAATAGAGAAATCATAATTAACTTAAACCAAATAACCGGTATCAATTTCAAAGATGTAACATTAAAACCTGGCTACTTAAACCTGATTATAAATGGTCAAACAGATGTGAATCCGGTTGCAAGCGATAGCACAATTTTGTTTTTTGGTGATGGGAAAAATTACATTTTAGAATTAAAAGATTATTTAGAATTTTACATTTATCAACAAAACAATAGATATTGGGGATAGTGTTATGCAGAATAATAGTAGAATCTCTCGTCAAAAAAAACGTAAAAAACCACCCTATAAAAAATGGTGGTTTTGGTTGATTATCGCTATTTTTATTATTGGTGGAATTGGAAACATTATCGACCCCGTAAAAAATGATAATAGTACAAGTGCCCAAACAACCAATGAAAAAAAAGGAAAAGCTTCTAAGAACAAGGCTAGAACATATAAAGCAAAAAAGAACGATAAGTCAGTGAAGAAATCTCCGAATAAAAAAAATGAAGTTACAACCACCCCTTCTACAAAGGCCAAAGTAAGAGATTGGAATTTTAATTTAATTACGTTGGGAATGACTAAAAAAGAAGTTGAAGACATTTTAGGTAAACCAACTTCTGAATCACTCTTAGGCAATCTCGAATATGGTAAGGATAAATTAACTTTCTCAAACGGAAAATTATACGATGGTACACCTGATAACATTAAAAATGCTGCTATTCAACGAGACAAACCGGAAAAATTGAAAGCTTTTGCAAAAAGGTTTGGCACAAAAGACGCTGAATCTGTTCAAAAATTGGTTGGATCAGCTTATGCCTCGAAATATATTGATGGTCAAGGAATGACATACGCATGGACCACCGATTATGGTACTCTACTTCGTGTTGATGATACTCAAAATAGAATTACTACCGTTTATCTCTATGACAGTAATACAAATGGTTTAGGCCAAGAATTATATCAGGGACAAACAATTCTTCAAAAAGCCCCAACAATTCATAATTTTTACAATTAGCCTCAATTGGCTTTTTATTTTTAACGCCAAAAGAACATATGTGCCCCAAAAGACTTATAAAATATATAAAAATATCAGTTTCTACTGGTAAATTAGGAAGGAATTGACAGCTATGGCGTCAATAATTAAATTAAAAAGTGGTAAATGGCAAGCAAGAGTTTCTTACAAGAACTCTTCTGATGGAAAATTTAAGCAAAAAACGAATAACTTCAATACTAAAATCCAAGCTAATGAATGGTCAAGAAAACTCGAATTAGGCAAAGATAGAACTGATCTATCAAAAAGAGATATTAGTTTCATTGATTATTTTATTAATTGGTATGAAACCTTTAGAGTTACTGATGTTTCAATTGGAACAATGAACCGATATGAAAATACTGGCAATTTAATAGAAGAATTTTTCAAAGATGAATGTTTAATCGATGTAACTAAAAGTGAATATCAGCAATTTATAAATGAATACGGTCAAAAGCATGCTAAAGCAACTGTAACAAGAGTCAATTCATATATAAGAGCAATGTGCCTCGAAGCAATTGATGAGCAAATAATCTATAAAGATTTCACTAGAAACGTTCGATTAATAGCCGGAAAGCCAACCCGGGCAAGTCAAGAAAAGTATTTAGAAAAAAAAGACTTTGAAACTTTAATCGAATACGCTAAAAAACATGCAAACTTTAAAAATACATCATTATTTGAGATTTACTTCGTATGTGAAAGTGGCGCTCGTTATGAGGAATCTGCTGCGTTAACTTGGGATTGCGTAAACTTTGATGACAATACTGTTACTTTTGATAAAGCCTATTCAATTCAAACTAAAAAATTAAAGTCCACTAAGACAAAATCATCTTACAGAACTATCAAAATTTCTGAATCAATTATAATCAGATTGGCTGAATTAAAAAAAGAGCAAACTGAATATTTCGAACGAATTAAATATGTGAATAAGCATAATTTTGTTTTTAGAAATTCACATCGAGAGCTTCCATCAAACACGGCATGCAATAAAATGCTGAAAGAAACTTTAGACAAATGTAAAATAAAAAACAAATTAGATTTCATGACTTAAGACATACACACGTCTCCTATCTGTTTGCTAATAGATTTAGTCTTCTTTATATTTCTCGAAGGATTGGTCATGCTAATCCCGAACTAACTTTAAAGGTCTACTCACATTTGATGGAAGCTACCCTTAACGATGAGAACAGCAAGATTAACGGCGTTTTTAAGTAAAGTGTTCACTAATCGTGAACACTTTTTTAATAGTGCTAAATGGAGTGCTAACTCGTCTGCATTTTTGTACAAAATGGGCAAAATAAAAAAAGGCTAAAACCGCTAGTATCAACGATTAAAGCCCTTTTTGAAATTTTATGAAACCAACAAAATGCCGTGTGCAGGAGTCGAACCTGTGACCGCCGGTTTACGATACCGATGCTCTACCAACTGAGCTAACACGGCTTAACAAAAAAATTACACCTAATTCCTATGAACTAGATGTAATTTATTTGACACCTAGGTAATCCTAAGTATTTTCAACTCCGGTTGTCAGACTCGAACTGACGACAACCTGATTAACAGTCAGGTGCTCTACCAACTGAGCTAAACCGGAATAATTTAACAGCTCTTTAACAGAACTATTAAATTTTATCAATTTATAGACTTGAGGTCAATAACTATTTGGCATTTTCTTTAGTAATTTTTGTTACGCCACCCATGTATGGAACCAATACATCAGGAATAGTTACAGAACCGTCTTCATTTTGATAATTTTCAAGGATTGCAGCTACAGTACGACCAGCTGCAAGACCTGATCCATTCAAGGTATGAGCCAATTTAGTCTTACCATTTTCATCACGATATCTGATGTGAGCACGACGAGCTTGGAAATCAAGACAGTTAGAACAACTTGAAACTTCACGATACTTGTCTTGGGCAGGCATCCAAACTTCAAGATCATATGTTTTAGCTGAACTGAAACTGGCATCCCCACTTGAAAGTACGATCACGTGATATGGAAGATTCAATTGCTTCAAAATATTTTCTGCATTAGCAGTTAATTTTTCTAGTTCATTGTATGATTCTTCAGGTTTTGAAACTTTAACCATTTCAACCTTGTTAAATTGGTGCATTCTGATCAATCCACGAGTATCACGACCAGCGGAACCTGCCTCAGAACGGAAACAAGGTGTCAAAGCTGTGACATACTTAGGCAA
Organism: Companilactobacillus huachuanensis; assembly: GCF_005404815.1. Taxonomy (GTDB): domain Bacteria; phylum Bacillota; class Bacilli; order Lactobacillales; family Lactobacillaceae; genus Companilactobacillus; species Companilactobacillus huachuanensis. The sequence goes on along the minus strand of NZ_BJDF01000013.1, from coordinate 88,211 downwards.
ATCTTTTTCATCCAAAATTTTATCAGCAAAGTAGTTTGTCAAAGGAACTTCAGCTGTAGGAATCAATGTCAAAGGATTTTCATCAACTGTAACGGTATAAACATCTTCAGTAAATTTAGGGAATTGACTTGTTCCAAACATAGCTGTGTTGTTAACCAAGTATGGAGGGATTACTTCGGTGTAACCTTCCTTTTGGTGTTGATCTAACATGAAGTTGTAAACAGCACGTTCTAGACGAGCACCCATTCCGATATAGTAAACGAAACGTGAACCGGCCACTTTAGTAGCTTGTTCAAAATCCAAGATACCGAGTTCTTCACCGATATCCCAGTGATGACGAGGTTTGAAACCTTCTGTAGGAATAGCACCGACTTTTCTGATTTCAACGTTTGTACTTTCATCGGGTCCAACAGGAACAGAATCGTCAGGAATGTTAGGTAGACGAACCAAGATGTAGTTCATTTTGCCTTCTGCTTCTTCAAGTTCAGCATCGATTTTTTTGATATCGGCACCGACTTGTTTCATAGCAGCAATTTCGCCACTAGCATCTTCTTTGTTACGTTTCTTAGTAGCGATACCTTGAGAAACCTCGTTACGCTTTTTCTTCAAAGTTTCAGTTTGAACAAGCAATTCACGACGATTTTCATCATATGAAAGTAATTCATCGATTTCGTCAGCAGTTACGCCACGTGATGATAGTTTATTCTTGATGTAATCAGGATCTTTTCTGACTAGTTTGATATCTAACATGTGTGTGTTTCTCTCCCTTTTTGTTTTGTTAAATATATGCATCTCCAGAGCTGAGAAATATTCACTGGCTGCTTGGCCACTAATACATCTAAACTGCCTAAATTATATAGGCAGTGGCTCTAAAACGAGCTACACAAGGGCAACTCCCTCCGCTTTTCATAGATAAGTAAATCACACGCAAAATCGGCGTGCAATTCACTTATCTACGAAAATGCTCAGGAGCTGACCGTCCTTGTTTCGCTCTCTGCAATAAAAAAATGGCCGACTCAAATCCCAATAAAGGGACGAATCGACCATTCGCGGTACCACCCAGTTTCAGCGTATACGAAATACACTGCACTTTCAGATTTTATCGGATCAACCCGAACGGCATTACCCGTTACCAGAATGCTGGAATAAAAACCGCAACGATTTTCACCGACCATCGTCTCTCTGAAAGGTTTTGTGAGTAGGCACTCTTTTAGCTTATATATTCTTTGTTTATCATAATTTAAATCCTAACAAATTTCAACTAGTAGTGGCCACCATTTTTGGTTGCTTTAACATCAATATCTTCTAGCTTGATGAACTTAGTCTTATATCTGACCTTGTAATAGATCCAACAAACGAAGAGAATGATTAAACCACTATAACTGATCAAGAGTCGGCCAATATTGAAATCAACCATTGAACGAACATCCTGACCTAAGATAATAATAATTCCCAGTACAATTGCCAACAGTGGACCAAATGGGAACCATTTTGCTTTATATTTCAAATCATCGAGATCATACCCTTTATATACATAGGCTTTTCTGAAACGATAATGTGAAAAAGCAATTCCTAACCAAGCAATAAAGCCAGTTAATCCCGAAGCTGCAACTAGTAATTCATAGAATGAATCACCGTATAAACTTGTGAATAAAGCTATCCCACCAACTAAAGCTGTTAGTAATAGTGAAAATACTGGCACGCCTCGTCCGTTAGTCTTTTGGAAAGCTTTTGGTGCCATGTCATTTTTACTCATTGACCAAAGCATTCTACTTGCTGCGTAAAGTCCTGAATTAGCGGCTGAAATAACTGAAGTTAAGATAACCGCATTCATAATACCGGCGGCTAGTGGAATACCAACTTTTTTAAAGACAATGGTAAATGGGCTAATGGCAATATCGCCCGCACCTGAACCTAACAAGTTAGGACTTGTATAAGGAATCAAAGCGCCAATAACGGCAATGGACAAAATATAAAATAATAAAATTCTCCAGAAAACTTGTTTGATAGCCTTGGGAATACTCTTTTCAGGTGTTGCTGATTCACCGGCTGTAATACCGATCAACTCAGTTCCCTGAAATGAGAACCCAGCAACAACGAAAACGCTTAGGATAGCCGGTATTCCTCCGACAAATGGAGCTTTCTTATAGGTATAATTTGATAAACCAACAGAACCGTGTCCGCCTAAAATACCCATAATTGTTAAAACACCACAGATCAAAAAGATAATTACGGCAGTAACTTTAATTGATGACAACCAATATTCTGTTTCACCAAAGGAACCAACCGAAATGAAATTGATAACCAACAGTACGATCATGAACGTCAAACTAACTTTCCATGACGATAAATTTGGGAACCAATACTTTACAACTAAAGAGATCGTAGATAAATCAACTGCCAAAGTAATTGCCCAGTTAAACCAATAATTCCAACCGAGTGCAAAACCAAAAGCAGGATCAATAAATTTTGTAGCGTATGTTGCAAAAGATCCAGAGACTGGCATAAAAGTTGCCATTTCTCCCAGACTGGTCATTAAGAAATAAACCATAATGCCGATAGCCACATAAGCTATCAAGGCCCCTCCTGGCCCAGCTGTTGAAATTGAAGAGCCACTTGCAACGAACAAACCAGTTCCGATTGAACCACCCAGCGCAATCATTGACAAGTGACGAGTCTTCAACGACCTATTCACATCATTATTTTCCATCTTTCATTCCCCTTTTTGGATACAAAAAAAATCCATATTATCAGAGGAACTACCGACAATAAGGATTATAATTATCCCATTAATCAATAGCTCAACGTGTTGAGAGAGCGTAGAACAGCATAAATTGTTGTTCGAAACTCGTTTTGAAACACGACAGTCCACTGCTTCTTAAGCAATAGCCCAATCAAATTACCAAGTAGGGATAATTGATTTCGGCAAACTTTCCTTTCATATTTTTTCAAAGTACCCTATCCGCACTCCAAAATACTAATAATAAAGATTGCACCTCTATCTGATTACAAAACATTATAAATAAATGTTAAGATAGTAGCAAGTAGTGTTTCGCATATTATTAAATTATTTTAATTTGACGTTACCGGGGGAAGACAAATGTTGGAGCAAATTTTCTTAGTTAAGCAAGATGTCGAGAAATACCGCATGCTTACCGTTATAAAATCATTACCTCCTCGTGAAGTAAATTTAAGCAATATTAGTAGTAGACTAGAATTCACATACCAGAAAACTTACAATATTTTTCAAGCACTGCTGGAAGACTTAGCTGATGTCACTCCCGATATTGACCCGGCCGATACTAAAATCGAGTCAATCGACTTCACTAAAATTTCAATTGATACTTAACGACTATATTTGGTAAAAAATTCAATTGTTTTCCAAGCCTTCAATTATGGTTTGACCAGTGCCAATCCCTCGTTTGAGAGTTTTAGTAATGAACATTTCACTAGTAAATCAACTCTCAATCGTCGGATGTCACAGTTCCGATCATTCTTAAAAAACTTTGGTCTCAAAATCTCCAATTCAACACTCGAAATCAAAGGAAATGAAAAGAATATCCGTTGGATGGCATACTATGTCTATTGGTACACATACCATGGTCAAGAATGGCCTTTCAGCCTAATTCAAGAGAATTCAATTGATCAAATTATTGGCCGTGCTGGACTAACTTTTGACAATCCTATCGTACATTTTCAACTAAAATATTACTTAGCAATCTCTCGAATTCGTCTAATTAAACGTAATTATATTGAAGAATTGCCTTATTACAGCGATGTTTTTGGTGATCAAAACCTCGGTGAAGATATTTTGACTCATGAAGACTATCCAATTGTTCCCGTCAAAGCTTTGGATAACGAAAACAAACTTGTCAATTTATTCCGAAAGACTGCCTTTCAACCAAGTGATACTGCCTTTGAGCAACCAATCAACGCCAACGCCAGAATTAACCCTAAATTCTATGCGCTCGTTTATCACTTTATAGATTTCTTAAAGGAACACTATCACGATGATATGACTGTCTACCATGATCAACGAACTCTGAAACATATTATGACTTACGTAACGCGTGATATCGTCTTCTACTACATCATGGCGCCATATTCTTTGATGCACCTTGATACCATGTACATGAGTGACGATGAACGTACATATACTGACCTTTACAAAGATATTTATACATTCTTCTCCAACATTGATCAAAATGAATTCCCAGGAATTTATAACGCGGCCGAATTGATTTCAAGAAATCTGTTCCAAGTTTTGCCTAGTTATATTTCCACCATTCGTGCGGAAGATATTATCAAAGTTAAAGTCTTGATTGATCCGGGTAATCAAGCAGCTGAAGTCGTCTTAAGAAATATTCGGACCCTTGCTTTCGTCGAAATCGTTTCTAACGATGTTTTTGCAGACGTTGATGTCTTAATCACCTCATTGGACGTCTTACCATTAGATATCGAAAAGAAGAAATACCCCGCTGATTTAAAAGTCATCTCATGGGATATTTCATCAGTTCGTCCCGATTATATTTGGTTATTGATCCAATTAAATCAGATCTACGTCCGCAAATTGAAGAACAAAATTGAAAGTAGTAAAAAGAAAAAAGTCTTATAAAAGCTAGCCGTCCCCAGGGCTGAGAATATTTACTCGCTATGCGGACCGGCCCGAGCCTGAGAAGCGGTCTCGAACCTCGGTTTGAAGACTTTCCATAAACCGGAAAGTCTCCAAACTCGCCCGGTGGTGTAAGAACGGCAAAATCAGCCGTCCTAACGCCACACCCACAGCGGGTAAATATTCTCAGCCCTTCCGACTAATTCGTCTGTTTTATTAAACAGAATAGTTTTTGATTATATAAAAAACAAGTTGTATCACACTTAAAAAGCCGATATAAAAGGCATTTGAAATCTTTTTTGATTTTAAATGTCTTTTTTGGTTGCAATTTAAATTTAGAGAACTATAATCGTATTTGTAAATTGATAGTGAGTACTCACTATCATACAAAGGAGAGGATATTATGTTTACAACAATGTTTTGGATTTTAGCAATTTGGTTTATCGTTAACGTTATTTGGATGTGGTTCGAAACTGACAACCAAAACCTACAAAAGACTTTTGCTTGGATCAACGTAGTTGCAGTTATCGTGGGATTTTGGGTTTACTTCGGCGTTGCCAAAGTTAGTGGTATCGACACATGGTTTAACATTTTGAACTACGTCAATATTGTTCTTGCCATCGTACAATTCTACTTTGGCTATAGAAACAATAGTTCTATGAAGCATGCCTAAAGAAATTTTTAAGTTTTACCTCTTGAGTTCCATTTAGGTTAGAATGGAACTGGGCCGTCTCCGGTTGTGAGGAGATTTCAGCCAGATATGAGGATCGGCTCAAAAAGTCGCCCTGTGGTGTAGCTCGCCACCTCCACAGCAGGTTGAATCACCTCACAACCTACGACTAATATATAGATATGCAGTATAATGCGCATGATGCTAGTCGATAATTAATTACAAATATTTCACATTCAATTAATAACGATTATTTAGTCGGAAGAGCTGGGAAATATTTATGTGCCGTGGAAGTGTTGTTATGGCTTTAGCCATTACAACACCGGGCGCGTTTGAAGACTTGACGAACCATGTCGAGGCTTCAAACCGAGGTTCGAGACCGCACTTCGGCTCGAACCGTTCCGCACAGCTAGTGAATATTTCCCAGCTCTGTAGACGGGATACCACACGTAGTATAATATCTAAATATAGCTGGAGACAACGACCATTAGAATACTAATATAAGAGGCAAGCATATGGATAACCGATTCGATCTTTACCACGACGCAGAAAAAACTGAGAAACTGACTACGAAACAAAATTTGATTTTCCAATCAGCAATTGATCTTTTTTCAGAGCGTGGCTATGCCAATACCTCGACCAAAGAAATTTCCGAACATGCGGGAGTTTCTGAAGGCAGCATTTTTCGTAAGTTTAAGAATAAGGAAGAATTGTTGATGGCCATTCTAATGCCTTTGACTCAAAGAATTCTACCCCAGGATTTAAATCAGTTTTCGCATACTGCTTATCAAAACGGCAATCTCAATTTGAAATATTTCTTAACAACTATGATCAATGATCGCATCGCCCTCTTTAAGTACAACCATAAGATAATGAAAATTTTTTTAAATGAGTTTATTTACGACCAGGAAATTCATGACCGTTTGATTGAGAGCATTCCTAAAAAATCCTTTAAACAGTTCAATGAGGTGCTGGACAATCTGAAGAAAAAGCAATTATTGATTGATTGGGACAATCTTGAAATCTTCAGATTCCTCGCCTCAAATATTTTAGGATACTTGATTCAACATTATATTATTGCTGACCAAACTAAATGGGACGAAACTTTGGAAATTGAACATGTGACCGACTTTATCGTTAAGGGATTGACTCCTGATAAATAATTTATCTAATCAAGAATTACTTCCGTTAGAATTACCTCTGTACATAAGAAAAGCGTTGGAATCTTTACGATTCCAGCGCTTTTTTAATATTCTTGAACGTTGTCCGAACTGACAAATTCATTCGTAGCAACACGATAGTACTTCACATCATTGAGATAAGTATAGCGGTCAGAATACCAGCCACTATTTGCTTGAAGTGCCCGATCAGTGACATTTTGACCTTGGGATGTCTTCAATCCTGCTATCGTAGCTTGATGTACTAACACATTAACGTTATTTGCATAATAAAGGTAAACGTCACTAGCTTTGGCCCACTGATTGGTAGCAACACGGTAATACTTCTCGTTCTTTAATGTCATAGACTTATCAGTGTACCAGTCGCTACTAGGCGCTACTTTTCGATCAGTTATCATTACGCCATCGTCATCGTACAACTGAACTTCTGGTTCATCAAAATGGGTTCCAACTGTGCCTTCAATTGCTTCAATACCACGATCGACCGTTGAACTTCCTCCACCTGAATTAGAATTATTATTTACTTCTGGTTCAAATAAGAAATGGAACGTAATGGTCTTGCCGGATCCGCTTTCTGGTAAAATACCGTCTGACTGTTGTATCACGAGAATATCCACGACCCCTTTAGTCAAAGATTGTGCATCTTTCTTAATTCCCACTGTACCCAATTCTGCTAAATTTTTTTCTGTAAAATAAATTGTATTATCATTCATTTCTAGATAACTACCAGTTTTCGTATTCTCATCATAAGGGATAATCTCCTTATTAGATATTTGATCAAAATCATTTTTAATATCATCGATAGTTATTTTTGAACCAGTAATTGGTATGTTTATTGGTGTCAAATGCTTTATTCCCGTTTTAGAATCTTCTTCATCAACTTGAATCGTTACTTGCTTTTTAGGTACTGGAATTTCAATGAAACCTTTATCCAAATCCTTTGTCAAAATAACAGTTGCCGGCACCATTGCACTGTAATAACATTCAGGATCAACTCCCAGTGAATTCAAAGACTGTGGTTGAAATTCTTCTCTAGGGTAATGACCAGTTATGTAATCAGTAGATGTATAAAATGGTTCTCCTGATGGATCATCTTGAGAGACATATTTCACTTTAAATTCCATTGGCGACTCATAATCCCACTTCCAAGTGGTCTTCAAATCTCCCTCAGTACTACTTCCTGGGTAAAAGTTCATTAATCCCATCGTAGTTTGGTAAGTTCCAATCAAAATATTCTTATCCTCTGTATCAGTTACTTCCCAACCAACAGCCTTAATCCCATTTTCATCGGGAAACGACGCAAAGCTCAGTCCTGCAGCCGTCAAATTATTCTTTGGTGACACCCTCAACTCTTGTATATTGGGACATTCGTTCAATATCCGGGCCACACTTCTAGTTCCCGTCATATCAAGGTTTGATATATCAATTGAGGTCAATGCTCCATTACTGTCTAACATATCCGAAAAATTAATCTTTGATTTATCAGCAACACTAACTGAATTAGTTTTTGTTGGTAATTGCAGGTTATTTAATACTTCATTTCCAAAAAACATAAACTTAAAATTAACCCCATGATCCATCTGCCAGTTAGAAATATCAATTGCCTTGATACTCTGCAAATTACAAAAAGCATATGAGAAATCGGAAACATTGGAAACATCTAGACTACTGACATCAAGACTTTCTAAGCTCTTACACGACTTAAATAAGTAACTCATATCTGTAGTTTGAGAAGTATTCAACTTATCCAGACCTTTGATTTGGGTTACCTTGGTAAAATCACTAAACAACCCCGTCACACTAGTTCCAGCAATCACTTCGTCATCACCAAAGGCAATCGTCTTAACGGAACTCTTATAATCTTTCCAAGGCTCATTGGGAAGTGAACTTTCCTTGGTAGTATTATCCAATGTCCCTCCACCAAGATGTAATGTCACTCCATTAGCCCCACCATCATCAGAGATCGTCCAATGAACTGTTCCCCAATCCCCTGAGGAAATTTCTGATGTCGTGGGTTCTGATTGAACTGGCGTTGGTGCCTCTGGTGTATCTTTAGATTCCGTCTGAGAATCAGCTACTTTTAAAGCTTCTTTTGTTGGCTCGCTTGCAGGTATATCCGCTGTATTACCAGATCCAGCATCAGTTTTTGGTTGTCCTATTTCGGCAGTAGAATCAGTCTTAGACTCATTAACTGTTGCATCAGGCTCCGCAACCGGTGTTGTGTCAACGGCAGAGTCAGCTTTAACAACGGTTCCTTGAGAAATACCAAATAAAACTAGTCCTCCTACTAGGCTCAAAGTAGATTTAACTATCCAATTTTTACCACTCTTGTACAGCCTTTGCTTCAAAACAGCATTTGAATTTCTTTTTAATTGTTGAAATCTCAATTCCCCACACCTCCTATTTAATTATATTGTACACGTTTTCACAATGATTTTTATATATTTTTTAGGGTAAAAAAATAGGCCTGACTAAACTAGCCAAACCTACTATTTTTAATATTCAGTTAATTGGTCAGCACTAATAAATTCATTGGTAGCAACACGATAATATTTAACATTATTCAAATAAATATATTTATCGGTATACCAATTACTCAATGGTTGTAATAATCGATCAGTTACAACTTTACCCGTATCAGTCACTAATTGGCCCAGAGTACCAGAATTTACTCGAACCTTTGAAGTGTTTTGATAATAAAGATAAACATCATTAGCCTTAGCCCATTGGTTCGTTGCAACACGATAATACTTCGTACCATCAAGAGTCATAGCCTCATCAGTATACCAATAGCTATCTGGACCTAATTTGCGATCATCTACCATACCACCATTATCATCATACAATTGAACGTCTGATTTTTCGGCGTAAGTTGCTACAGTTTCTTCTAGTCCTTCTATTTCCCGGTCTATAGTTGAACCACTGCTGGTATTAGTTTTTTTAATTGGTAAATCATATTCAAAATAGAGAACTTGTCTTTTGCCAGAATTCCAAATCTCCAAATTAGTCTCTGGGTCTGTAGTTCCTTCCTTTAAAATCTCGTTAACTATTGGAAGACTTTTGAGACCCATATTTGTAGGAATAGGAATTTCTGGTTTTCCGGTGCTTGGATTTACCACTGACTTGCCTTTCCCATCATATTCCATCACATAGCTACCCACTCCAGTTTTTTCATCATATGGAATAAAGTCACTACCATTTAAGTACTTAAACTGGTCTTCTAAAGTTGCAGTTAATTTAGAATAATCTACTAAATCATCTTCAATTGGTAAACCAACGGTTTTCTTAGTGAGGTTCGATCCACTTTTATCATTAATATTTTTTTCAATAACTGTAATCGTATATGGTTCATGATTTACCCAATCAGTTCTTGTTAGCGAATCTCCTTTTCCATTATACATAGATTCTAAATCATTCGTGTTCAATCTTAAACTTGGTTCCGAATCAGACTTTAGCATCCACCCAGTTCTTCCAGCTATAGTATCCGGCTTATTTCTTATTCCAACGTCCAATCCCGATTCAGTCAAATTATTTTTAGAGGATAATTCTAAAACTTGAAGGCCAGAATCACCTAATAAAATATTTTTAACATTATTTGTTGACGACATATCTATTTGAGATATATCAAGTAATGGTAATGCAGGATCTTGAGAATACATCTCTGTAAAATCAACTGACCCTTTATCCGTAACTTTGGTTGAAAAAGAAGGAAGATAGGGAACGGGTAGATATATATATTTAATTACGGTGTCACCAGAAAACATTTTTCTATAACTCACCACATTTTGAAAATTCCAAACCGGAATATTAATCCCCTCTAGATTAGTACATCCACTAAAAAGATTACTCATATCTGTAGTATTCTGGGTATCCATTGCTTCTAAATTTGTAAAACTTGTCAAATTTGTAAAATTTTGGAATAACCCCGCCATACTTTTTCCAGATACTACCCCATCTTCAACGTTAATTGTTTTAACAGAATCCTTAACATCTTTCCATGGATTATTACTACCATCAGCATTTATGCTATCAAACGTTCCAGGTCCAATGTCTAGCATGCCATCTTCATCAATATTCCATTTAGAGGTTCCAAAGGTTCCACTCTGAGGTAAGACAGTTTCCTTTTCAGGTGTAGCCGTTGTTGCTGTATCGTTTTGATTGTTGCTTGGTGTAGCTGCAGTCTGTCCGGTTGGACCCTCTGGAGTTACTACTGGTTGGTTCAACTGTGCACTATTAACCTGTGCAGCATAATTTAATTCATTCTTTGGTTGAGGCTTTGAAACTGGTTCTACTGCCGGTTCCACTGCCTTCTTTGTTTCAACTGATTCCGCTGGTTGTTGTACTATAGGTTCAGTTGTAGCTGGTTCAGTTGTATCCGATTCAGCCGTTGACTGACTAACCACCGGATTAGTGTCAGCCTTAACAACAGTCAATTGGGATGCCCCAAATAAAACTAATCCTCCCATCAAGCCTAAAGTGGACTTAACTGCCCAGCCTTTACCACTCTTATACAAATGCTTTCTTAAAATCGTGTTTGGTTCCTTATTCAATTGCTGAAATCTCATTTTCCTACGCCCCCTGATAGTTTCAATTGTATTACTTTCAGGAAAAAAAAAGCTATCCATATAAAAATGGATAACTTTTTTAATTATTTCTTATGTCGTGAAGCTCGACTACCACTATCATTTCCAGATCTAGTAGTTTTATTAGGATTATCAGGTTTCTTTGGCAACTTGAAACTCATCTTACCACGACCACCTCTTGGTCCATCACCTTTATTACGTTGTGAGTAATAGAGGTACATCCAGACTGCAACAGCAATCAACACAATAATACCGACAATTATACCGATCCATTGTTTATTATGTGATTGAGGCTTTGGTTGAGCTGCATCATTGACGTTATCAACCTGGCGCTGCTTAACTGTGATTGTGTAATTGAAATCTTTAGAAAAACCATTTTCATTTTTTAACTCAATATGAGCTTTGTACGTTCCAGCATCTAACTTTTTGATTGGAATGAAGTAGTTAAATTGCGAATTAGGAGCGAACTGCAGGTTATCTGCGGAATAGTTGGTAACTTTACTACCATTAGTTATTTTGGCCTTTAAGGACACTTTATTGACGTTTACAGGCGCTGTGTTATCTAACTTATATGCAATACCTGTTGAACCGGCAACAGCTTTGGGAGCTGCGGATGTCAAATGCATATCAGGCATGACACCATCATCTTTTGAACGAAGGACGACGCCTTTAACATAACGAACCTGGTTCTTGATATTGATGTTCTTAGACTTAGTTGGGCTAACAGAAGCAGTTGTCGTGACACCACCTAAGATGATACCTGCATATTCAGAACTAGGCGACTTAACTTTAAATTCAACCGTCTTATTCTCGCCATTCTCGAGCTTCACAACTTGTTTTCGCTTGCCCTGAACTAATGATGTCAAAGAAGGCAATTTAGCCTTGTACAGCTTAGCATTGTAGTTATCATAGCCAATTACACCTGAATCGGCCGTATAGGCGTTGTTGACCTCCGCAGTGACCGTTATAGGCTTACTACCAGTGTTGGCAATCAAAACCTTTAACGTCTGCTCTTTATTAGGCGTAACCTTCAAATCAAAATAAGATTCATCTTTATTTATTTGATTATCTGGCAAAATCGCTTGAATAGCATAGGATTTGTCAGGTGCCGCTTTTACAGTAGTTGTGAATGGTAAAAGTGTTGTGATCAATAATAATAGTGCTGAAAAAAATACAATTGTTCGTTTTTTCATATACTTTAGCTCCTACCTGAATACCAAATAGCCCAGAATATTAGGAAAATTATTGAAACTAATACACAGACAATCAGGATATATGTCGTAGTTTTATTATATATCAAACCTTTACAACGTTTGTTGATATTGTTGGCTTGATCTTGCGTGATGGTATACGTCTTGTGGAACGTCCACGTGGCCTTACCACTGCGAGCCGCACCTTTGACTGTATAGGTCCCGGCTTTGATTGGTGTGGTATTTTGGTCGAAATCTACCGGAATACGGGAGTTGGGTGCAACTTTGGGATAGGTTAAGTCGGCAGTCATTACTTTATCGCCCAAATTGAATCTGTCTAACCAGCTCTTTCGTTTCACGGTCATGTGGACTATTACGTTTTTCATTATTCCTGGTTCTTTGTTTTGGAGATTAATGATTATGTGGGGCTTCTTACTGATTACATCCAAGGATAAATTGTGTAATGTAACAATCCCACCAACTGACTTGTTATCATCCGTTATCCAGACTGGAACATCAGCGTTACCTTTGGCGAAGTTACTGACATCATAAATATTAAATCCGCCCAAAATCAGATGATTTATTTTACCCTCAGGCAACTTAATCTTGAAGCTTAAATCCTTAGTTTTACCAACATTTATTTTCACAGTTTGTGCCTTTGTCATGTCAGCAAACGCATACTTCAGACCATACTGCCCTGCCTTAACCTTATCAGTATAAACTATCTTACCATCCATAGACGTTGTCGCATTAGTAGGAACCACCTTCAGAGTTAAATTACGCACTCCAAAATTGGCAATAGATATTTTTAAAGTTCTTGTCGTCTTTGAATTACCTATTATTTGAAATCGATCCGTGATATCTGAATCACCAATAAGTGGTGTAACTGTGACACCATCAATGTCCGCTTTTGCAGTTTGAGGAATCATGATAAACCCAACAAATGCAAAGAACAGCATTGACATTACATATAAAATTTTCTTATTCATAATTTCCCTCTGAATATAACTTCTACCATCTATAATACTAAAAAAGCCGTTCCAAGTCTTGGAACAGCCTAATTTAATTATTTATTAACGGCGACGACGTCTAGTTGTATTACCAGAATTATTATTTCCATTATTACCGTTGTTTCCATTATTATTCTTGTTATTATTTCTTCTACCCAAGTAAATACCAAGGCCAAGAATGATAGCTAATGCAAGAACTGCCAACAAGATGTATAACCATAGATAATTTGGTTTGATACCAGCAAGTTTATTATACTTTGCAGCATCATTATTTGTAATTGTAAAGTCCTTATTCAAAGTCCAACTCTTTAAACCACCTTGAGCCTTGTATGTCAGCTTTAAATGATAATTACCAGATTGCAATTGCTTCTTTCCCCATGAAATTGAGTAATTATAATTTGATGTTGGAGCAATATTTTGATCATCTGCCGTAGTTGTAATCTTAAAATCTTTGTTACCTTTTTTAGTAACTACCGCTTTAGAAGATAGACCACCTGTATAACTATTAGTTGAATTGTGAACATTAGCCAAAATACCTACATTAGGTTTTCCACTCATTACACCTGGCTTTACAGATGTAATAGAATATTTGGCTTCGACACTGTCTTTACCAGTTTGATTAATTTGAATTGGAATACTATAGCTGAATTTATTTTTTAATAATGTACCATTAGATGACACGGTTCCTTTAGCTTTCTCTCCATATGGTGAGACTGATACTCCACCCATTATGTAACCATCAAAAGACTTTTTAGGAATAGTGATTTTAAAGGTTAAAGTTGCCGTTGTATTACCAGGCACTTGAAATTCTGATTTTTGTGGTGTTGCTGTATCCTTAACTTGTACCTTAAGTGATGGATCAGTTACCTTAGACTTATTATAACTTAAAACTCCTCCATCACTTGTATAGGCAGTATTGACTGTGTACATAAATTTTCTAGTTTTACTTTCCTGATTAAGGACTATCAATTTTAAATCTACCGTCTGACCCGGATTACCCTTTACCAGATAACTTCCATTATCAATGTTTACATTATCTGTCGAAGTGCCCCCTGGTTTGATAGTATAACCGCCAGATGTTGCTTGAACAGTTTGAGTGCCAAACGTACCAAACGCGATTAAAAAGCATAAGGAAAAGACGAATGCTATTATTTTACGCATTGATTTTTTCATAAAATTCCTCCCAATAAAAGTGCTATCACAATGTTAATTATAAGACAAAAGCCACTACACTAGTAGTGGCTTTTCTTAAAATAGTTATTTAATTTCTTTTAATTAAGCAGTAACTGCGGCAGCAGCTAGAGTCCATGTGATTGTTGAGTGAACAGCTTGTACTGAAGGTGCATCTGTACCTGTCTTACCCATATTACCTACGTACAATGATGTTGGGTCAGTAGCATTTTCATCATATTTAGCTGCATAAGTACCAGTTGTGTAATTACCAGTTGATTCTTGTAGAACATTCTTTGATGTTGTGCCATCTGATGGCAATGTAGCTGCACTTGTTTGTTTTGCAATATTACCATTCATCCAAGCTGCATCGTTAAGTGTCAAATCAGTTGCTTTTAAGTTAAGTGAGAAGTCAGCACCCTTTCCACCTGTAGTAATCGCAGAATTGTCTGAGTTAACGAAGTTTCCTAAAGTAGCTGAAACTGTGAATCCAGGAACTTGTGAACGTGATTCAGTAACTTGCAAAATACCATCGGCGTTACCATCAACAGCTTCTGAATTACTTGCTGTCTTTGTATTATCTTGCATTACCTTTGTTGTCTCTTGTGCTGCTGCACCAAAGTTAAAGTCAGGAACCTTGTCCAATACTAGAACACCATTGATAACTTGAACTGCTGCATTTGATCCGGCTGTTGCTGTACCAGTAGTTGCAGCGGCACCGTCACCTTTTTCATCATAAGCAATTGCTAAGTTACCTTTACCTAATTGACCTGCGTCAGCTGTAGTAATATTACCATCTGCATCTTTAACTGCTTGTACATTACCATCTGCATCAACTGTACCTGATGTTGTTGCGGCTTGTGCTGTCAAAGCTGGGGCGATTGCTCCTAAAACCATTCCTGATACTGCTAGTGAACCTACTAGAACATTTTTTGATAATTTCATGATATATCCTCCCTGATATAGAAAATTATTTTTTTGTTTTTTGTCTTTCTTGATTACAATTAGATGATAACAAATTTTACAAGCTGTACATCTCAATATTTGTAAAAGTTATTTATCAGAATTGAATCATTTTGAAACTTGTAAGAACTTCAAGCTTTTGCGGAGCTTGTAACCGTAAAAAGCGAATAGACCAATCAGAATCGTAAAACCAGTTATGATTAATCCGATGTCACTGGAATCGCCCGTTTGTGGATAAGTGGACATATTGTTGATATTAACAGTAGGCGTTGTATCGACTTCCTTAACTTGGTTACCGGTACTCGTTCCTGTATTATCACTACTCAACAACACGCTTGAATTTGACCCACCGCCGCCGCCAGCAAGATCAGAAGTATCCGACGTGCTGGCAACGACTGCCGTGGACCTATTATCGCCACCTCCAGTCGAACTATTGGATTCAGCAATTACATGTGTAAAGCCAAATCCTCCAATCACACCCAACAATATAACGGCAATTGCGAAGAAACCGACTACTCGCTTTTTGACTGTGAGAATTTTTCTAGATCTCATTTTTCTCTTCATATAAAAAACCTCTCATCAAAAGTCTTGTCTGTTTTCTCCTTACGCTTTGTATAATACCATCTGTCTACCTCCTAACTAATCCGAAATAATTAAGAATTTTTTACGAGAAGTGAATCACTTCTTAAGTAAGTAGTATTTAACAAGATTGTGTTGCCCCGTGTATGGAAGCGCTTGATCAGCTTCATAAATATATTTGAAATCAAGTTTCTCTAACAGACCTTGTGGTATTGGATTATCCTTTTCTGTTGAAGCCCAGATTTCAGTTAACTGTAAATTCTTAAACCCGTAGTTAATCATCAGCCCCACAGCCTCTTTAGCATAACCTTGATGGCGAAACTTCCTATCTATCACAAAACCCATCTCACGCGTCAGCAACAACTCCGTTGACTCACCTCGTTTATTCAGCTCAATTATCCCTATCATCTTGTTATTTCCGGCCAAAGCAATGGTGTAGGATCCATCCCTTCTCCGGTACATATCAAGGAGATCACGACCAAAGTTTACATCCTCGGTATATTCTAGTCCAGCCAATTCATGGTTATTTTTGTCCTGTACCAATTCCAAAAATTGTTCTAAATCTGACATCTCAAAATTGCGAATTATTACATTTCTTCCTATTAGAGTCATAATTTCTCCTCATATTTCATTGTTTTACAATCTAATTTCTGGGGTTTTATTTTGCAGTACTTTATAATATATGCATAACGATTTTAGTTCAAATATGAAAGGGTGATTTTGTATGGATTTAGATTTTAAAGGTGACACAATTACAACTTATGGCGACCCATTGACCGTTGGAGAGACATTCCCCGACTTTACAGTGCTTGATAAAGATAACAATGCGGTCAAATTGACTTCTCTACTCGACAAGCCAGTCTTAATCAGTGTTGTTCCCGATATCAACACTCGTGTCTGCAGCATCCAAACTAGACACTTCAATCAAGAAGTCGATGGCCATTCTGAAATCAATTTTGTAACTATCTCAACTAATACACCAGAGGAACAAGCTAATTGGTGTGCAGCTGAGGATGTCGAAAATATGAAGATGTTATCTGACATTGACCATGACTTTGGTAAGAAGTCGAAAATTTGGATCAGAGACCGCAATATCCTTGCTCGTTCCGTTTGGGTCGTTGATAAGAATGGCGAAATAATCTATTCCGAAATCGTCCCCGTTCAATCAGATGAGCCCAGTTACGATCGTGTTCTTGGTCAATTGAACGAGTTAATTAAATAACTAAAGGTTGACAGGTTAAGTAAGTATGCCGTTTCCAGAGCTGAGAGTATTCAATTGCTGTGCGGAACGGCCTGAGCCCAAAAGCGGTCTCGGGCCTCGGTTGAAGCCTCGCAAAACCCGCGAGTCTCCAACACGCCCGGTGGTGTAATTGCTGAAGCAATAACGCCACTTTCACTGCAAACGAATGCTCTCAGCTCTTCCAACTAATTTATTTTGTTATGGCAGGAACAATAACATCAAGATTTCTGATTATTTAAATAAATTAACTCTAGGTCTGTAACAACATTGGCTATATCAATCTTTGGTTAAATAATACGTAAAAAGACAAGAAAAAATAATTCTTGTCTTTTTTATTTTGCCATAATTATCATATTACTTTAGCGCCGGCGGTGCTTTACAAAAGTAACGAAATGTAGAATACATGCTAATAATATAAAGAAAATTATTGTAAAGCTGCCATAGTTTAACCAAAAACTCCCCGCAATCCAAGTTTTCAGAGGAATTTGAATTCCCATCGTGATCAATGCCATCACAGCAATCATCAAGAACAATTGAATATATCTTTTCACAGTTGAATCATCCTTTCTCTTCCGAATCGAGATCTTTTTAGCGTATTTTTGACACAGTTTCTTCTTATTGTTAGGGATAGTTTTCATGCCAAAAGTATTCGGCAAAACAATTTCCCCAATTTTAATCACACCAGCAGCTGACATGACTCGGTCAATCGTCTTCAAGGACTCATCTGTAACACCAGTTAGAAAGTTTTCCATAGTCGAAACGTAACAAGAAGTGATGCTGAGATAATGCTTATCCTTAAATTGCCCGGGAATCGTATCACCATTTTCCTTAAAGTAAACTAGCTTAGGACGCATACAGTCAAAAAAGTTCTTCATAACACCAGATAATTCTCGAAAGTAAGTCGGTGCCGCCAAGATCCAAACATCACTTTCAGCCATCTTCTCGGTCAATTCATCTAATACCAAATTTTTCTCATGATATTTATGTGGCGTAATATCATAATTTTCCAAATAAATAGTTTCAGTTTCAACACCAGAATCAACATTTTTTAACACTTCATCAAGCATCTGGGCGTTAATCCCATGTTCTTGGTGTGAACCAAGTATCCCTAAAATTTTCATATATGTAATCCACCCCTATCTAACTAAATATGACGTTGCAACCAACATATTAATAAACTTGATTGCGACACCATTAATTCTAAAATACAATTGATGGGAATATTTGTAATTAATTATAGACTAGCACCGTGCGTCTTTACATCTATAGAATACAACTACCAATTTCATTAAACCTTGATTTATCCAATTAAAAATCAAGTCCACAGATCTATTAAAACTATAGATACAATCATTGGCAACCGGAAGCTGCATATTTAAATTGGTCCGTATTATATAAAGGCAATTGAATATTTTTACACTCGATCAATAACAATTAACTAGCTAAAGTTTGAAAGGTGAAAATTAATATAACCATCATCGCTACAGGTCTAGAATTAATTTATTCAGTAAATAATCAGAAGTCTTTACATTATTCCGACCATAAGAAAATAAACTAGTTGGAAGAGCTGAGAGTGTTCATTTGCAGCGAAAGTGGCGTTATTGCTTCAGCAATTACACCACCGGGCGTGTTGAAGACTCGCGTTTTGTGCGAGGCTTCAACCGAGGGTCGAGACCGATTCTCAGGCTCGAGCCGTTCCGCGCAGCAATTGAATACTCTCAGCTCTGGAAACGGCATAAGTAGAAGATTATTATATTCAAAACACTAGCTTTATTAAAAAAATGTTGCTACAGTATGGTTAACTAAGGAGGTTTTGTGTTTATGAAAGTTCTTATTATTGGTGCCCACGGTAAAGTAGGTCACCTACTAATCGGAGAGTTACAATCAAGAAACATCGATTTTGTTGCTGGATTGCGCAGTCAAGAACAAATCAAGGCCTACAACGATAACAACATTGAAACTCAATTTATTGATTTAACAGCATCCCTCGACAGTATCAAGGATTCAATTGAAGCTTCAGGAGCAGATGTCATTGTCTTTTCAGCTGGTGCAGGTGGCGCTGGTTCGGATTTGACCCTGCAAATTGATCTCGATGGTGCTATTAAAACAATGATGGTTGCTGAAGCAGTCGGCATCAAACGTTATATTATGGTCAGCTCAATTTTCAGCGATAACCGTAGTAAATGGGATGCTTCAGGTATTAAACCATACATGATTGCCAAACATTATGCGGACGATCATTTGCGTGGCACTAACCTCGACTACACTATCATTCATCCAGGTGGATTGACTGATGAAGATGGTACAGGCAAAGTTAAATTGCTTGGAAATAACGAAGTCGGGAGTATCCCTCGAGTGGATGTTGCCCGCGCTATAGCATTGATCATTCAAAATCCAACGACAATTGGAAAAGAATATACCTTTGCCAGTGGTGACATCGCAGCAGAAGATGTTTTTAGATAAATTTGAATTAATTGAACCTTGAAAAGAGGCCCTTCACAGTCAAATACCGTGAAGAGCCTCTTTTATTCGAGTTTTATTAGTTTTCAATCTGTTATTTTTGATTTCTTTAGTAATTGGTGAATGAATATATATACATTTCATATTATCATTCGTGTTTTACTTGTGTTTTTCTATAAGATTTGTGATACTTATGAAGCAATCAATCAAAGGCTGAACAATTAACTGAGTTATACGCATAATTATTAACAACTATACTATCCAAAAGTAGACAGTCTTTAGATAAATTAGGGGGTTATTATCGTGCAATCTGATGCAAATCTAAGTTTTATTGAAAAAGTATTTCATCTCAAAGAGGCCAACACAACCGTTCGACGTGAAATCTTAGCGGGACTAACAACATTCGTCTCTATGGCCTACATTCTCTTTGTCAACCCGCAGGTATTAGGGGCTGCTGGTATGGACAAGGGGGCTGTTTTTACGGCAACTGCCCTTTCAGCAATTTTAGGATCAGTATTAATGGCATTTCTAGCCAACTATCCAATTGCAATTGCTCCCGGACTTGGTGACAATGCGTTTTTCACCTATTCAGTCGTTTTGGCTATGGGAATCCCTTGGCAAACTGCTATGGCTGGAGTCTTCGCTTCTAGTATCTTATTCCTGTTGATCTCTGTTTTAAAATTACGTGAAATAGTTATCGACTCGATTCCTCACGATTTAAAACTCGCCATGGCATCAGGTATCGGACTGTTCATTGCTTTCGTTGGTCTACAAGGTGGCGGTCTCGTCGTCGGAAGCAAGTCAACTTTAGTCGAAATGGGATCTTTAACTGTACCAACAACCTGGCTAACTATTTTTGGATTAGTAGTTACCGGACTATTGATGGCTAAAAAAGTTCCTGGGTCAATTTTCATTGGAATGGTATTAACAACTATCTTGGGTCTTGTAACAAAATTAATTCCTTTGCCAAAACAAATTATTTCCACGATTCCTAGCATGAAACCAACGTTTGGAGTCGGAATCGCCCATTTACCTGATCTAGCCAACCCACAACTTTGGGCAGTTGTCTTAGTCTTCTTACTGGTCGCATTCTTCGATACCGCGGGGACTTTGATTGGACTAGCCGAACAAGCTGGTTTTATGAAAGATAACAAAATGCCTCGTATCGGTCGTGCGTTAATGGCAGACTCAATCTCCATGGTCGGTGGTGCTGTTATGGGAACAACCCCTACATCAGCCTACGTGGAATCATCCGCCGGAATTGCAATCGGAGGTCGAACTGGTTTAACTTCATTGGTAGTCAGCGTAATGTTTGCTCTAGCAATGTTCTTTTCACCACTTTTGACAGTCGTTACTTCTAACGTTACTGCACCAGTCTTAATCATTGTTGGAATCCTGATGGCCCAAGCAATGAAACAGATTGACTGGAGTAAATTTGAAATTGCCATGCCTGCCTTTTTAACAATCGTCGGTATGCCACTGACTTACAATATTTCTTATGGCTTCGCATTCGGAATCCTCTTCTACCCTCTAACAATGTGGGCAGCCGGTCGTAGAAAAGAAATTACTCCAATTATGTATATTCTCTTCTTTATATTTATTATCTTGCTATATACAATCAATATTTTGCCTGGAAAATAATTATTTTTAACATGCTGTATCGGTTAAATATGCCGTCTCCAGAGCTGAGAAATATTCACTGGCTGTGCGGAACGGCCCGAGACTGAGAGGCGGTCTCGAGCCTCGGTTTGAAGCCTTACCACAAACCGGTAAGTCTCCAAACACGCCCGGTGGTGTAAGAGCTGAAGCTCTTACACCACTTCCACTGCCCACAAATATTTCCCAGCTCTTCCGACTAATGATTCTTTATTAATCAGATTATAGTGTTCGCTTCAAATATATTTAATAACAATTTTCCATTTATATAGAAAATCAATTAAACAAAAGAGAATATGTGATACAAAATTTTCTCATTCCTCAAATTTGGTTATAGAAGTATTCAATTTAAAAACCCATCAAAAGAGACTGTCCCCTACTTGTAATAATCAAGTGAGAGACAGTCTCTTTTTCGCATAACCAAGCTTAAATTATCTTAAGCTCGATACAACTCATTTTTGCTGTACTTAACCTATAATTTAAAAATCGAATTCATAAGAAATTATTTTGACCGACAAAACTAGTCGGAAGGGCGGAGAATATTTACCCGCTGTGGGTGTGGTGTAAGAGCTTTAGCTCTTACACCATCGGGCGAGTTGGAGCCTTACCGATTCTTGTAAGGCTTCAACTCGAGATTCGAGACCGCTCCCCAGGCTCGAATCGGTCCGCATAGCAGGTGAATATTCTCCGCCCTGGAGACGGCCACCTTTCTTATTATTATTCATCAAAATTTATAAATTGTAATCTAATTGCATTTAACACTGCAATAATCGTAACGCCAACGTCAGCGAATACTGCTTGCCACATATTGACCATCCCTAAGGCTCCTAGCAATAAGAAAAGAATCTTAATCGTTAAAGCAAAGGAAATATTTTGAGTAACAATTTGACGAGTTTTCTTAGCAATCTTCATTGCACGCGCCACTTTGGACGGTTCGTCCCCCATGATAACTATATCAGCTGCTTCGACCGCGGCATCTGATCCTAATCCACCCATCGCAAATCCCACATCAGCAGTGGCTAAAACAGGTGTATCGTTGATACCGTCACCTACGAAGGCTACATTCTTATTATTACTATGAGATGTCTTCAAGAGGTCATTGACGATTGCAACTTTATTTTCTGGCAATAAATTCGTATATACGCCACTCATTCCCAATTTATTTGCAATGTCCGTACCTACCTTTTCATTATCACCAGTCAGCATAACCGTCTTATGGATACCACGGTTATTCAATAATCTAATGGCCTCAGCAGCATCTTTCTTGGGCTCATCAGCAATCACAATGTCACCCCAGAATTTTCCGCCAACAGCAACGTAAACAATGGTTCCCACGGCTTGAGCTTCAACAAATTCAATATTGTTAGCTTGCATAGCTTTAGCATTACCCACAACAATCGTCTGATTGTTAATTTCAGCACTCAACCCATGTCCGGCTTGTTCACTAGATAATTCAATTGGTAAAATCTTACCTGTGTAAGCATTCAAAATTGATGCCGCAATTGGATGGGTCGAATTCTTTTCTACACTGGCAGCCATTTGCAATAATTTATCCTTAGTAACATCAGATACAGGTGAAACTTTGATAACTGAGAATTTTCCTTTGGTTAAAGTACCAGTTTTGTCAAAAGCTACCGTATCAACATTGTTCAGAGCTTCCAGATAATTGCTGCCCTTGACCAATATACCCTGCTTTGAAGCTGCTCCTATTCCACCGAAGAAACTCAATGGCACTGAAATGACCAATGCACATGGACACGAAATCACTAAGAAAATCAATGAGCGATAAACCCAGACATCCCACGCACCATGCATGACTAATGGTGGTAAGCTTGCCAAAGCCACCGCTAATCCGACTACGATCGGTGTATAAATTTTAGCAAACTTGGTAATAAACTTCTCAGTGTCAGTCTTCTTGCTGCTGGCATTTTGAACTAGATCTAAAATTTTTGCGACTGTCGAGTCACTATAAACTTTGCTTACTTTGATTTGAAGCGTTCCGTTTTGATTAATTGAACCACTAAGTGCTTGGTCACCAACTTTTATATTTTGAGGCATTGATTCACCGGTTAGAGCCGATGTATCAACTGATGATTGACCTAAAACGACCGTTCCATC
The DNA here is from genome assembly GCF_005404815.1 of Companilactobacillus huachuanensis. GTDB lineage: Bacteria > Bacillota > Bacilli > Lactobacillales > Lactobacillaceae > Companilactobacillus > Companilactobacillus huachuanensis. Next base: position 64,782 of record NZ_BJDF01000013.1, on the reverse strand, counting down.
AAGTGGAATCTTTTCACCTGGTTTAACCAAAATAACTTGTCCGATTTGAACGTCACTCGGGTTAACCACTCGAATTTTATCGGCGAGTTTTAAAGTTGCAAAATCAGGTTTAACTTCTAGTAACGCTGAAATAGATTTTTTAGAACGATTAACGGCCACATCCTCAAAAACATTTCCCAATTCGTAAAACAACATCACAGCAATAGCCTCAGGGTACTCACCCAGAATAATTGCCCCAATCGTTGCAATACTCATTAAAAAATTCTCGTCGAAAATTTCACCATGAAAAATATTTTTAACCGCCGTAAAAACGATTCTAGCACCAATGACCAAGTAAGCCAGAATAAAAAATCCAGCATTAATTGGTGCAGGCAGCAGCCTACTTGAGCCAACTAGTAGTAGAATGAAAGAAATTAACAAACGAATAATTGTTAACTTAGTTCCTTTACTTAATTCGTTTTTAATACGTTTACGATTCTTTTTTAATTTGTAATCAGTTTGGACATCGTATAATTTCATCGAATTATCCTCCTTGAAAGGGTTTACATGCTCATCTGAATATATGAGCAATCATTCATATATTAATTATAATATAATAGGTCGTAATGAATTTCAACCTAATCTAACTGAATTTAACAAGAGGACAATTTATGCCAGAACAAAATTTTGAAGCAGAACATCAAGAAGCTTTGCATAATTTAAAACAGAATCTTCCCAATGATGAGGACCTCGACGCCATGGTCAACATCTTTAAAGCCTTCGGCGATATGACTCGTGTAAAAATAATACTTGCCTTAGCAAAAACACCTTTAAGCGTTGGTGAAATTGCGGATACCCTTGATATGAGTCAGTCTTCAATTTCACATCAACTGAGTATTCTCAAACAACTCAATCTTGTTTCTAACGCAAGACGAGGACGTAACATCCATTATCGCCTAAGTGACCAACACATCATCACCATTTTTAAGCAAACACAAGAACATATAATTGAAGATGAAAACGACTTTTAAACTGCTAATTTTTAGCAGTTTTTTTGTGCACAAAAAAAGGTAGGTTTCCCTACCCTAAGCCACAATCTCAACATTGCGAACATCCCCTAGATGGAATGTTTTACCATTATCCAAATAGAACAAATCGTCATTATAACCACTAACTTCACCAGTTAGATCTGCCTCAATTTGATTATTGGTATCGCAAATATTAAGTTGTACTTTAATTATTTGATTGTATGTAAATGATTGCATCAAAAACTTAGTTATCTCTGCATCTGATTGTTCTTGTCGTAATTGATTATGATGCTGTATTTGTTTCATTTGCCGATTCAAAGCCGCTGTGTGGTCTGATAGATAAAAACCTTGCCACTTCATTTTGCCGCGATCGTGATAATAATTATCAAAAAACGATTGGACAGTTTCAGAATCGTATTCATACTTACTATTCATCTTTATGCCGTCTTTTCTGTATTAATTCTTGTTTCACAGGCCATTTTTGGCCCACAAATCCATCATACGTGATTGAAAGCTGATATTTTTCCATAATTCTATCAATAATTTTTTCCAAATATGACAACCGATAGTCTTCAACTGTGTGTAAAGGTATCGAATGAAGTCTTTCGCCACGTGGTCGAATGTTGATGAAGAAATTATACGTACAATCATAGCAATCGTTGACCACTTGCAAATAGTATTGTGTATCTCTACGTCTTGTAAAGCTCTGACTGATACGCTCAAGAATAATTCTCAAATCTTTATTCATAAGCATTTCCACCATTGTGACCACCCACTAAGGTAGCCCGATGGATTGCAGTACCCCCTTTTAAGAGACTATTGGCATAAACTATTGACTCAAAGCCATATTTTGCTCGTATCTCATCGACGATAGCCAGTTTATCTTCAGCTTGGCACTGTTGCTTTACTGGTGTGAAGAAATTCAATTGTTGTGCTTCTTTGGTGACCAATTTAGAGGTATATACTGCCAAGTTGCGAACCGGTTGTCCTTGCCAATAATTCTCAAACAGAGCAACTAAAACTTCATCTATATCTCGATCATTATCAGTATGATTCAAATTGTTGGCAACGCTGAAGCCTCCACGTTCACCTTCAACTCTGGCTGCATAGGCGTATGTCACGCTTAGATACAAACAGCCCGTTTGCTTATGATGATGGCGCAGACGTGAAGCAACTTGTTGTCCCATCTCTTTAATGACTGTTTCGATTTCCGATTTTTGGAAGTAGTCTCTTGGTAAGACTTGTGAATTACCAATGCTGTGGTTCTTCGGGGCAATATTATCGGACAGCTTTGTTCGGTCAATACCCCAAGCAATTGCAAATATCTGTTCTCCAATTAAACCTAGTTCTTGTTTCAAATAAAAAGGGTTTGATAACGCCAATTCTTTCATAGAATGGATGCCCAAACGATTGAGCCGTTTCTCCGTTCGACTAGCAATACTCCAGACGTCAGTCATATTATCGATAGTCCAAATTTTTTCAGGAACGGTTTCGTAATGAATCTCACCCATCAATTCTGGATCATGTTTAGCATAAATATCTAGGGCAATTTTGGCTTGGACAGGATTGTCTCCGATTCCGACCGTGGTATATAAGCCTAAACGTTTACGAATTGTCTTTTGAATCAAGCGAGCAACTTCTCTCGGACTATTGCCGAAGAGATGCCATGATTTCGTCATATCAATAATGGATTCGTCGATTGAATATGGCCAGACATCACATTCAGCTGCAAATTCACGAAAAATATTATTGATTTGTAAATTACGTTTGATATAAAGATTCATCCGGGGTGGTACAACAATTAATCGGGGATCTTGTGGTAGATTACGTTGGCGGGAAACATTAGCTTGAAGATGAAAGATTTTCTTGGCCATCGGTGAAGTTGCCAGTACCAAGCCACCATTAGTATTATCAGCTTCACTCATCACGACCAATAATTCTTTCAAAGGATTGAGACCCCGCATCGTTGCCTCAACACTGGCATAAAACGATTTATTATCAATCAAAAAGAAAACACCATGTGGTTCTTTGCTGTAATCCATCGCTTCATACCTCCAACTTGTTTACAAATCCATTATACGAACATATGTTCTAATTTGTCAATAACTATTTCCAAGATATCAAATATGGTTAAAAGAAAATTGTTACTACTTTTAAACATAAAGCTCAAAAAATAGAAGTGTAACCCCCAAAAAGGGATTACACTTCTATTTTCATACACTATTTAAGTCATAGTTATAATTAGCACCTTCTTGATATTAACCACAACTAGTCGGCAAAGTTGAAAAACATTTAATTATTTTCCAATATTACTACTAGCCAAAAGTGTTGCCATCTGTATCGTGGCGGGATAATATTCCGTTTTCGACATCTTACCAGTCAATACTTGGATATAACGACTTTTTAGTTCTGGATTTCCAACTACCTGAGCTGCATATACTATTGGTGTAGTAAAAGCTGCATTAGAATAACTTTCAACAGGTTTTCCACTTAACGTATAAATAGCCGTGATTTGTTTTTGATCAGCAAAGAATCTACACATCTTCCTTACAATCTGTTTACTAGTTTGACTGTGATAAAGCTGATAATCATAAGCTACTCGCCAAGGAATTCGACAGGCATTAAAACCATACTGATTGTCGTGTTCAGAGGCAACCTCCTTAGAACCGATAGTACCGGTCTTTAGCTGTGAACTTCTAACAGTTACAAAATCAGCCATCAAACCAGTTCCCTGCTGATTGCTCAATTTCTTCAGCAATATTTGACTATTTTGGGCAACTTTTGTCCAACTGCCATCATTGGTATAGCTGGCAAATTTGCGAAAATAGGCGGTCATTAAATCTGAAGTCCGAACCACTGTAGCCGACTTAGGACCAGTAGCCCAGTCGCCAACTTTAGGCAATTTAGTTGTCGAATTGATTTCTTTAGATTTAATTGCACTTAGTAATCTTTTAGCAAGTTGGTTATACTTCAATTCACCCTTACTACCCCAACGTTCATCCGCCAAAATCAAGGCATATGCAATATCCAAATCACCATCTGTTGCACTGGTCTTTTCCGCCTTAGTACTGACCATAGCAATGCCTTTATGATTTTGACGCCAAGCCATCAATGGATTCTGAGAGCTAATTTCATGTCTCATATAATAACGAGTTAACTGATTAAATGTTTTCTGACTGCCAAAGCCTTGTTGTGCAGCCATGACAGTAATTAACATCCCATAACCCTGAGCTTCGGAAAGCGTCTGATCCTTAGTACCCTTATTAGTTTTGACAAATTTTTGCTGCTTGTTGCCACGTAGATAAGCTTTTGTCCAAGTCTGATAGTGTTCCTTCACGACCGTTGTACTGACATTGGAGGTACTTCTTGGCGAGTAGGTATTATAAACTGCTATACCAATCGCAAATGCCACCAAGATTATTAGTCCACTAATTAACCATTGATACTTGTGATGCCTCATTTTACCAGTCTCCAATCAAAATCGTTGAGTCTTATACCACTTTGTATGTTTTTGTCCCGTAAGTTTATCCCGTAACATGTCATAAATAGCAACGATTGAGACGACTACAAAGAGTTGTGCATACGTAAAGTACGAAATCAGTGTGTAAAAAAAGTTGGTTACCGTCGCTTGTCCATAATCGCTAGCCAATGCAATATTCATTTGCAATAAATATAAGAAAAACATCAGTAGCCAATTAACCATAAACAATATCGACAATGGTGCACCTAAGGATACCAATTGATGTAATTGTGGAAAAATCACCCGTGCGCCACCGAGTCCTATATTAATCAAAAAAATCACGTTGGAAATAATGATTGCTGCATTAAACCAGAAAAATGTACAGAGGTAATAACCGACTTCTAATTTAATTCGCCAAGGCGTTTTGTCAAATAGGTGTTTCATATTATCTAAAATAACCTCATAGTTGCCACGAGCCCAACGCTTCCGCTGGTTATAATAGGCAAACAGTGTTTCAGGTTCTTGTTGAAAAGCCTCAGCTCTGTGTGCTAATGCAATCAACTTTCCCTCACGCATAAGACTAAATGAAATGGCCGTGTCTTCAGTTAAAGCCCCGTTGTTCCAACCACCAATCGACTGGACGATTTTTTTATTAATAATAAAGTTAGTTCCTGGTATTCGACCAATTTTAAATAACTGCCACAAGCCAGTATGTTGAATTCTCTGCGTATTAACTATTTCCAAATTAATACAACGTGATAAAAAATTTTGTTGATAATTCCGAGTTTTATTCCGGCCAAAAGCAGCAGCATAACGCTCGGGATCCTCTAAAATCTTTTCAACTAAGAAATATAGTGCATTCTTTTCCGGTGCTGCATCAGCATCATAAACACCTAAATATTCGCCAGTAGAAATTTTCAGTGCATCATTTAGAACCCCGGCCTTACCACCAGTACCAGTCCGTTCGATTACTCGGAAATTATTATTGATATACACTGGCATCATCATCAATTCTCGAACTCGATCCGCTGTCTTATCATTACAATTATCAGCATAAACTAATAATTCCACCCGATCCTTAGGATAGTTCAAATTTAAAATTGCTTTGACCGTATCTTGAATAACTAGTTCCTCATTGTGAGCTGGAACCACAAGTGTTACTTTCGGATAGCGTTTCAAAGGTGATAGATTGTCAATGTCAGTATGACGCATATGTTTAAAAATAAAGATAATACCACCACTAAGAGTCACGATAGTCATAACGGTAGAGAGCCAGATTGTGATAATCGCAATCACATATAACCAGTCAATCATGACGCTTGTCCTCCGTATTAAAGCAACGGATAGTTTTCTTAAAAATTACCCACCAGCAAATTGATAACACTACAACAACGATTCCAAAAACAATTGTAACGATCAAACTAACTGGAAATAGCCATGCAAAACTTCCTAATGCCATTTGATCACTTCCTATAAGTATTCTTTTACAATATCAGTCTCAGCGCTACGTTCAAGTTGTTCTAGCGTATCTTCAACGTTACGATTCTTAACCCTGTCTTGTGACGAGTACGTAATTTGGCCCATACGTAAAACCAAGGCATTACGAGCTAATCCGAACTCTTCGGCTATATCGTTGATATGGTCTTTAATTTTTTGTTTCATGATTGGGGCGTTATCTGTCCCCAACATTGGTGATAGAATTACGAATCGACCTGTCCCAATATAATAAAGCGTATCGGTTGTAAACAGCATTCCTATCAAGTGTTCTGACGTTGTCCGCAACAAACTGTTGAAACGCTGTTTTCCTAAGAAATTAATAATGCTTTCCAGAAAATCAATTTTGACCATTGTCAAAGTAAAGCGATAATCTTCTTCATGGTAAAAAACCAGTTTCAATTCTCGAGCTACCGCAATATTCAATGCACGTTCATTTAATGCTCCCGTAAGAACTTCCAAATCAGGCTTGTTTTTTTGCAACTGCTCTAGCTCTTGTGACAAAGCCTTCCGTCTTAAAATCTGATGGTATAGCAGATACATCCAATAGGTCGTCATTGGTGTGATTGTCAACAAGGCGATTGCTGGCCAAAAATACATCAGCCGCGTATAAGGCAGAACTAACATAAATGCCCCAGCACACATACTAACAAATGACAAAACACTTCCCAAAATTATGTAAGTAGTACGACCTAGCATTAAACCTAGAATGAATACTGCCGATACGATCAGAAAATTTATCCAAGACCCATCAATTACACTCAAATATAGCAAAGTATATTGATAAATTAAGATTAAAACCATACCGATAAAAATTATATTATCAACAGATTTCTCTTTCTTTTGTCTTCCTCAATCCATTTAAGATAAGCTTGCACCATTATTTTACTTATAATTCACTTATATGTGCGAACTTTTTTGTAATTCTTTTCAAAAATTTTTTTATTTTTTGTGATTTTCAAATACTACTAAGTTCTTTTAGACCTTAGTAAGAATAAAAGTGGCATGTTTCTTATCCCTCTTCCTCAAGTTTCGTTATAAAAGCAAAAGATTTCCTGTCTTATATTGTTCTTGTATTGTTTAATTAGAAACCATAAAAAAAGAAGTTATTTTTTCACACAAAATTTTCAAGTGAAAAATGACTTCTTTTTTCTTAACACCAATTATTCCAATAGCTAAAGGTTGAAAAGTGAACAATTAATATAACCGTTCTCGTTACATGTCTAGAGCTTACTTATTTAAATAATCATAAGTATTCGTTTGCCGTTTTATTATTACTGTCGTTAAAAAAATAAACTAGTTGGAAGAGCTGAGAGTATTCAATTACACCACCGGGCGCGTTGAAAACTCGCGGGTTTTGCGAGGCTTCAACCGAGGTCCGAGACCGTATTTTGGCTCGGGCCGTTCCGCACAGCAATTGAATACTCTCAGCTCTGGAAACGGCATACGGCATACTTACCTAAACTTTCAACCTTTAAGTTACTAATTTATTTAAATTGATTCTCTGACCTATTCTTTAACGATATTCAATAGTTCCAGTAGGTGCTGGATCCAACCCTAAGTTGTCCCGAATAAGATCGGTTACTCGCTGTAATTCAGATTGATCAACGACTTCCATACTCTGATTATCAATCTCAGTACTTTCGCCTTGTAAGTGAGTTTGATTAATCTCTTTACGGGCTAAATGATATTTCTGAGTAATATTTTTAAAATCTTCGAAAGTCATATCTGTTTGTGTCTGGCCTGACAATGAATCAACGAAATCTTGATTTAACAAGGTTGCAATCGAAGTACTCTTCAATACTAAAGCAGTCAAAACAGCACGTTGCCTAGCTTGGCGCCCATAGTCAACATCTGGATCATCGTGACGCATTCGGGTATAGGCCAAAGCTTTTTTCCCGTCCACGAGCGTTTTCTGATCCTTATTAAAACTATAGCCTTCATATTCAAAATCCAAAGTTGGTGTTACTTCGACACCACCAACTTCGTCAATAACCTTCTCCATACCACCCATATTTATCAAAATATAAAAATCAATCGGGATATTCAAAAGCTTTTGTACAGCAGTGATAGCCATTTTTGCCTGCCCCATTGAATAGGCAGCATTGATTTTTGACGGACGCCCATAACCTGGAATATTAACCGCAGTATCACGCGGGACACTAGTAATTGTCGTCTTATGCTTATTTGGTTGTAACGTTATAACCATCATACTATCAGTACGGCCACGATCATTTCGACCTAAGGCACCGGTATCAGTTCCCATTAAGAGAATTGAAATTGGGCGTTTATTTTTCAATTGATCTGCACCGTTACGTTGCTTTTTCACACCGGAATCATGATAAGTGCTGTCAATTGCCTTCTTTACACCACGATATCGACTCATTCCGTAGGCTGTACTACCAAAGATTAGAAATAAAATAAAAATAATCAAGGTATATCCTAAAACGTGTTTTTTAGTCTTCTTCTGCATGTTTCAATCTTTTCCTCAACTTATTCACTAATTCAACTTTAAAAATCACTATTAATATTAAATAAACTACTACTCCGATAAAGATTTCTCCTATCAGGGCAAAACAGCTTGATGCAAGTACACTATCTAATTTAAAAATTACTCCGAACATTAATATTCCGGCCAACAAATACTTGTGAATATCAGAGAATAACTGGCGATAACTAATTTGTTTGCGAACACTCCACATCTGATAGCCAGTCACCGCTACTTCCGATATAACCGTAGCAATAGCAGCTCCAATTGCTCCGTAAAGCATAATTAATGGAATATTGACAATTAGATTGACCACAGCGCCAATAATTACTGAGATACTAAAAGCTCTATTTTGCTTTGTTGGTAACAAATATTGCAATCCCAAAGCATTACTCCAAGCAATCAATAAAATGACTACTGATTCAATCATCATAATTGGCGCTACACTGATAAATTGTTGAGTAAAAAACAACGGAACAAACTTCGACGTAACGGCTGCCAGACCAAACGTCATTGGCACTGATAACGCCGTTACAAAAGAAAAACTCTGATACAAACATTCACGAGTTTTCTCATGGTCACCTTTAGCAAAAGCATGTGCTACATGTGGCAACATCACCGTTCCAGTCGCTGTTACAATTGCCAAAACTACCTTGATCATCTTATCTGACTGATCAAAATATCCTGCTGACTGTATAGAAATCATTGATCCTAACATTGTTTTATTCAGAACCAAATAAATCTGCGTTGCAATTTGAGGAATAAATAGCACCATTGCCGGCCAGAAATGCCTTCCTAATCGCAAAGTCTTGAATGATATTTTCCCCAAATACTTGGACAAACTTGGAAATAAAAGTAAGTTTCCGAATAACAGCGATAGTGACAAAATCAGAATATAAGTTGCTAAGTCATTTGCTGTTTTGACAAACATAAAAATACTTATCAATGTCAAAATTCTAATAACTAAACTCCGCAAAACTGTCACTGCAAAATTTTCAACTCCAATGAAAAACCAAGAAATATCAAAGGCTGCTGCCAACAGGGATACCGCCTGCATCAAATAAAATAATTTATATTCTGGAGTCCATAAGATAAATACGCCAAAGACCAACCCAGCTATCAAAATCATTCCTAAACGCAGTAAGAAAATCTCGTAGAAAGTTTTAGTTAATTTAGCTTGATCATCCCTGACAAAAGCTATCTGACGATTTCCATATAAGCTAACACCGATACTTCCAAATAGGATGAAATATTGAACAATTGAATTGGTATAGGCGTTGATACCCACACCTTTAGGACCCAGTACTCGAGCCAAATATGGAGTCGTTATTAATGGAACTATCAGAATAAACACTTGATAAAAAGCATTGTAAAGATAGTTTTTAACAACACGCATCTAATCTATTCTCCAAATTCATTCTTAACGGCTTGTAAGGCAGCAGCGATAGTTTGGTCCATATTGTAATAACGATATTGTCCCAAACGGCCACCGAATAATACTTGCGGATAATTAGACTGTGCCAATTGTACATATTCCGCATACAATTCCTTGTTACGTTGGTTGTTGACCGGATAATAAGGATCATCACCACGATGCCAATCTTTAGGATATTCCCGGGTAATTACAGTCTTATTCTGATTGTCTTTTCCAAATTCAAAATGCTTATGCTCAATAATTCTTGTAAAAGGCGTTTTAGAATCGGTATAGTTGACTACCGCATTACCTTGATAGTTTTCTTGATCCAAAACTTCAGTTTCAAAGCGGAGACTTCGATATTCTAATTCTCCTAATTGATAATTGAAGAATTGGTCAATCATACCCGTAAAAATGATTTTTGCATCAGATTGTAAATACTCTTCTTGATGATTGAAAAAATCGACCCCAGTTTCTACTTCAATCAAGTCATGGTCCAATAACTTTTCAATAATCTGTGTATATCCACCGATGGGAATTCCCTGATATGGGTCGTTAAAATAGTTGTTATCATATGTAAAGCGCACCGGTAAACGACGAATGATGAACGCTGGCAAATCCTTTGCTGACTGTCCCCACTGTTTTTCGGTATAACCTTTGACCAACTTTTGATAAACGTCTGGTCCAATTAAAGAAATTGCTTGTTCTTCCAAGTTCTTTGGTTCACCATCCAGATCAAACATTTGTTTCTGTTCAGCAATTTTTGCTTGAGCCTCTGCAGGAGTCAGAACGCCCCACAGCTTATTAAAGGTGTTCATATTGAACGGCAAATTATAAATTTCACCATTATAATTTGCGATGGGACTATTAATATAATTGTTAAAGTCCGCAAATTGATTCACATAGTCCCAAATATTTTTCATATTTGTATGGAAAATATGGGCTCCATATTGATGAACTTGAATCCCCTCAACCTCTTTGGTATAAATATTCCCACCAATATGAGATTTCTTTTCAATAACCTTAACTGAATGGCCCTTTTGGGCAGCCTCATGAGCAAAAACTGCTCCAAAAAGTCCTGAGCCAACTACTAAATAATTCATTACACACTTCCTTTTATTAAATTCTTTTGTTTAAAACATTCTATGAATAGGATTAAGAAAAACGGATTATAAGCTAATTCGAGCATATGATTCTCAATTGCCCCGGAAATAAAAATGACCAGGAGAATCACCAGCAAGTATCGATCTGTTGTCTTTTTTACCATCATCGAAATAATCGTAACGGTGACAATTAAGCTGACCACGCCGTACATCAGCAATAGACGTAAATACGAAGAATCGATGAAAACGTACTTGCTGTACATGGCGTTAAAATTCAATCCCGTTGGTCCACCTAAGCCGTTTTGAAGAATATTGCCACCAAATGCATGAATACCATATTCATGTATGACCTCGTTAACAATTGAAAAGCGCCCTGACAATAGATGATTCAAAAGATCTAGGAATCTGCTACTAGGATTGTATATATATGTCAGAAAAATCATCAATGTAGCACCAATAACTGGAGCCAACCACGTAATTTTTTGTAGATGATTTTTCCTATCAAACTTAACCAGATTCATCCCAATTGCCAACAACAGACTGCAGACAAAGTTCAGGCGGGCATTGGTCTGAAGATAGACCCAGTAACTAATTCCAACAATGAACAAAAAATCTTTCCAATTAAATTTTTCTCGACGAAGATAAGCCAAACTCGCAAGTATATAAAATACGTGAGCCGCAAAGTCAGTTGGATAAATAATTCCAAGTGATGCTCGTGACAATCCATCACGAAAATAGACGTAATTTGGAATCAATCCTTTGAGAGCCGATAGAATAATCACAATCATCAATCCAATTGAGATGAATAAGTAAATTTTATTGATCAAACGACTATCGACATTGCGACTAGAAATCATGAAAACAAACATCGAAACTAGTGAAGTACTCTGCGATTGCCGCCATGACAAGATCAAAATGACTAGTATTCCAACGTAGACCCCCAACTCCTTGACGCGATATTCATTCAAAAAGATTTTTAAAAAGAATAATCCCAAAGCAAGCGCAACCACTATTTTGTTAATGGCATCCGTTGGTAATAACTCATTAAAAGCCGATGAATTAAAAATTCCAGCGACCAAAACTAGTACATAACCGAAAATAAATATCCAACCATCAAGTTTTTGTAATTGTTTTTGTGTTAACATTTTTCAATTTTGGGATTGAACGTTAAGCCAGCTAAGGTTCCTTTACATAAAATACTTAGTTTCAATCGCTTAAACTCATTTTTGGAAAACATGATACGAAATCCCCAGATTACTCGTCCACATAATGCTCTCAAAACTGCAACAACACCCTTTTTACGGTTCAAGTACAGACGATTCCGATAATTGTAAAAATAACGTTTAACTCGACTTTGATTAGAATTTTCATCTAAAATATTGATTCCAACATTCTCGCCCATTTTGTGTAAGATTCGAGCTTCCATAACTTGTACGCCGAGGAAGCCTTGCTTAACTATTCGATTGGTATACTCGACATCATCGCCCCAGATGAAAAATTCACTGATTGGATAGCCTGACTTTTCAATGGCCTGACGCGAGAACATCACCGCTACAAACGAGGCCTCTTCAATGCAACGAATCCTTGAATCAACTGGTTGATTTCTTGCTAAGACTGGCAAATTCATTTTTGCCAACGTTCCATCAGTCCAATAAACCTGCCCGATTGCAAAGCCGATTTTACTGTTATCAACAAAGGACTTACTTAATAATTCAAGAGCCCCAGGTTCAGGAATTGTGTCATCATCCATGATCCAGAGATATTCACTGTCACTATTTTCAATGAATTGTTTCATACCAATGTTAAAGCCACCTGCACCACCGATATTTTCTTCTAACGTAATCGATTGAATCTGAGAAACCTTCTTCAAATATTCCTTAGTTCCATCAGTACTAGCATTATCGATCACAAAAATATTGTTTAAATCAAAAGTGATCAGAGTATCTAAACATTCTTTCAACTTCTCAAGTCGATTAAACGTGACTACTACAGCATCAATTTTCAAAGGCATTTCCTCCTAGTTATCTAATGATTTCATAAAAGTAAGAAAATAATTCTCACTGTAAAATTTTTCAATTGAGTTTTTTATTTTGTTTAATTTCGTAAAGTCATAACGACGGTCGATGAATTTTTGCAATTCAGCTACAAAGGCAGCTTGATTATCGGTTGGAACCAATATTCCGTTTTGACTGTTAACAATATCCGCTGGACCAGTTGGACAATCAAAAGCAAGCACCGGAATACCAACGGATATTGATTCGTTCAGTACCATAGGAAATCCTTCGTATTTCGAAGACAATACCAGTCCATCTACAGCCCTTAAATTGCTCCAAACATCTTCCTTAAATCCACTGAATTTAACATTCGACTTAATACCTAATTCAGTTAAAAAGGTTTGCATTTCAAGGCTGTAACCATTGCCGATAACGTCTAGCTGCCAATCTCCGTGTACTTTACTTAAGGCTTCAAAAGTAGCACGAAGATTTTTTTGACCATCAAGCATCACTCGACCGACATAGATAAATCGACATTTTTCATTAGCTTGTGTTCGTGGAATACTCGTCGATTTTTTCAAAATAGGATTAAAGACCGTTTTGACTTTATCTTCAGAAATACCTGAAGCAACAATTTGCTTGGCAATGCCGGTACTAATTGCCAGATAGCCATCAGCACTCTTTAACAGTGGCTGAGCTACGTTCTTGGAACTGAGTGAATAATGATACCAACTCATAACTTGATAGTTCTGGTGGGTGATTTTCTTTATCCAAAAGAGCAAGAACCACATAACTGGGTTAGTAGAGATCACAATATCTACTTCTTTTGACTTGATTTGGCGATACAAAATTAGCGGTAAAAATAAAGCATATTGAATTTTTCGCAACCACTTATTTTTACTAAGCCAGATAATTTTTTTATCTTTGACCTCTTCTAACCACGTACCATTCTCGAAGCCTCCGATATTAACCAAACTCAACGTAGCATCTGACTGGCTTCGATTGTATTCGGTAAATAAATTGGTAATAACTGTCTCCGTGCCTCCAAATCCAGTCATATAGGGAATAAATAAACAAATTTTTTTCATATTATTACCCTCGCCTAAAAGTGTGTCTGGCTAATATCAACGTTATTTTTCACGAATTTTCGAAGTAAGAAATTGTAGGCTTTCTTGAAAGTCTGTTTCTTCCCCGTCATTGACCACTTCGCTTCAACATAGTTAATTTGATTAGTTTCAATCCAGACGTCCATCATAAGTTCTGCCACAAATCCAAAAACTCGTGCCTCTTGAACGGAATAATCAGAAATATTAATCCGCGTTTCCAATTGACCTAAAACGTCGAATAACCATGTCGCATAGGCATTAAACTGTTCTTTTTTCATAACAAACATATTGAACATATGCGCCTTATTTCGATCCATAACTGCATCAAATGATTCAAGATATTGGGGATACGTTTCCACTAAAATATTTCTAGTCTCAATCAAAGGCTCTTCGTGATGAGCATGAATGTAGTGAGAATAATTAGTCTCGATGTAGTAATTTCTTTTTTTAGGTAAAATGACATCGTGATCAGTCAACAATTGTTCTATATCTGCTTGATCAATCAGATTTTTCAAATCGTTACTTCGGCCAGATTTGAAAAAGAAACGTCGATAATGAACCAAGCCCACAGCATCAACTTCAGTTAAATTTTTCCAAGCCCAATAGATGGCTGTCAATTCGTTGTAATTAGCATTCTTATGTGAAATATTTTCTGCTATATCGTCTCTTTGGTAGTCAATATCTGCTTGATAATTACGTTTGGCATTAACCAAAATTGGCAAATATAAAGTTTTATTTATTGGCATTGGTGCTTTTTTATGAGTTGCAACCAAAATTTTTAACTTTCTCAATAAGCTCCCTTTCCTTTGAAGACACTGACAAAATTTCCGATAATTATTTTAATATCGAATAACATACAGGCCTGATCGATGTAACGCATTTCAATTCGAGCACGTTCAGGATATCCAATATGACTTCGGCCAGACGCTTGCCATAATCCCATAGCTCCCGGCTTAACTGACAAGAGTTTTTCGTGATCATACTCTTTTAGTTCTGCTTCGATTACTGGACGGGGCCCGACCAAACTCATTTCACCTTTTAAAATATTTATAAATTGAGGAATCTCATCAATCGAAGATTTTCGCAAGAAACGACCAACTCTAGTCACTCGAGGATCATCTTCGGGTTTTAATTTATAGTTATTAGCTACATATTTGGCATACAGTTTCTTATCTTGCTGCAATCTTTCTTCAGCTCTGACAATCATGGAACGAAACTTGTACATTCCAAATTTTTCTCCTTTTAAACCAACGCGAATGTGGCGATAAAACAGTGGTCCACGGTTTGACTTACAGATAATATTCATCACCAAGACGAATAGAAAGATGGGGCTCAAGAACAAAAGCGCAAACAGCGACATAACAATATCAAAAATTCTTTTCATGATTGGATAAATAAAAGATGGTTTATGAATAACTATCTTTTTTTCATCATCATTAAAATATTCCATAGCTTTTCTCCTGAAAAAGTAATATTAAGTTTGCCGTCTCCAGAATGGAGTGTATTAACCTGCTATGCGGACCGGTCCGAGCCTGAGGTACGGTCTCGAACCTCGGTTTGAAGCCGAACCCCGAACCGGTAAGGCTCCAAACTCGCCCGGTGGTGTAATGGCTAAAGCCATAACGCCACACCCACAGCCGGTTAATACACTCCGTTCTTCCGACTAATTTATTTCTAGTTGGAAATAATTCAATTTATTTACCAATTTAGTTAAAGAGCCAAAATTTTCTCTTACTAGTCGATAATGAAGATATATGTTTAATTTCTGTTTCAGCTATATCTTCGCCATTGATAATATCCTTGTCATTTTGTTGAAGTCTTTCAGTGACTGCCTGTCCTTCTTCTTGTGTAAGACGTTTGAAGGCTTCTTTCATCAAGAATCTTCGGCCTTCAAAGTTATGCGCATCGGAGGCAAAAATAAAACCTTGATTTGACTTAATAATTTGTTCAGTCAATATCTGAACTTTTTTCCCAAATTCGCCTAAATAACTACCGCAGGTCAGCTGGGTCAAACATCCCCAGGCAATCAACTCATAGAGTTTTGACGGATCTCTTTGGATGGCTTGATTACGTTCTGGATGGGCAATAACTGGTCTAATATTTTTAGCAACTAATTCAAAAATAATCTGTTCAGTATATTTCGGCACATCGTCATGTGGCAGTTCTAGTAACAGATAACGGTTCGTTTCATCCATAAATAGGACGTCATCTTCGGCAATCTTTTCAAGTAACTCACCATTTAAATGAACTTCTTGGCCGGGAAAAACTTGTAGTGGAAGTTGAATCCGATTCAATTCAGCTTGTAAGTTAGCCGCCTTTTGAATGACGTCCAATTTATGATTGGTGTATTTTCCATCCAAATGATGTGGTGTTAATACAAGGTGGCTGATTCCTTGTTCGACTGCCACTTTCGCCAAACTTATAGCCTTAAAAATATCTTGTGCTCCATCATCAACTGTTGGTAAAAGATGACAATGCAAATCTACTAGTGTCATTTAGGATTAACCCCGTAGTAACCGCTGTATTCGCCGCCATAATAACCTTCCAGCTTATCCTTAGTCATTCGATTCATAATGACGCCTAGAATATGAGCATGAACTGTTTCCAAAGATCTTTTGGCCTTGGCAACTCCAACTTTATTGGCAATTTTGTAAGGAACCACTAAAACAACGCCGTCCACCTTAGCCGCTAAAACTTGGGCATCGGTTACAGAATTTATTGGTGGCGCGTCAAAGATCAAGCAATCAAATTCTTCCGATAATGTAGCAAAAAGTTGGTTGATTCTTTGACTTCCCAATAATTCTGATGGATTCGGAGCAGTTGGACCGCTGGTAATTACAAAGAGATTTTCAACCATCGTTGGCTGAACGATTGTTCCTAAATCAACTGTTCCAGAAAGAAAATTAGAAAGTCCAAGATGATTGGAAACTCCGAAGGTTCGATGAATTGTTGGTCGACGTAAATCGGCATCAATCAAAAGAACTCGCTTGTCTTGCTTGGCCCAACTGATGGCTACATTATTGCTGACCGTCGACTTTCCTTCAGATGGAGCCGATGATGTGAACAAAATGGATCGTAAGTTTCTATCAACTGAGGAAAATTGAATGTTCGTTCGAATCGAATTAAATTGTTCTGAAATCGTGCTGATTGGATTGTCATATGTGACCAAGCTGACACCGTGTGACAAACTGTAATTGTCCAATTTTGGAACTGATTTTTTAAATAGTTTAAAAGCCACTTTAGACCCTCCTCTTAACGAGATTTTTGTCAGTTTTTTGATCATAGAATCGTTTATGCTTAACAGTTCGTTCAATATCCTTTTGATCAATCTCACTGACGAATCCCAGACTGTTTAAGCCAAGTTCATCAACAAGAAAACTTTCAGATGCTACCGTACGATCAGTCATTTCAAAAATGAATGCTAATGCCATACCCAAAAGAATTCCGACAACAAGGCCAGCAATAATGTTCATAGTTTTCTTAGGGCTGACTGGCTTTTTAGTTACCAACGCCTCTGAAACAATGGACACATTATTGATGCTCATTATTTTGCCAATTTTCTGCTTAAAAACCCTTGCTGTAGCGTTCGAAATTTTAGCAGCCGTCTGAGCATTAGTTGCCTTAGCTGTTACTGAAAAAACTTGTGAATTCTGTGAATTACTAATTGTTAGCGACTTTTTCAATTTGGTCATCGAACCTGGATAACCTGCATAGGTTTTTGCCTCTTGGTTAACATCCTTTAGAACAGCTGGACTAGTGATAATGTCCTTATAAGTACTGATCATTTGGATATCAGCCTGCACCTGTTGAAACTGAGCACTCTGCAAATCAGCAGATAATTTTCGATTAACGAGAATTTCAGTTGTTGCGCTATATTTAGGCGTCATAACGAAGAAAGTCATAAATGCTGCTACCAAAGTAATGACAATCGTTGTTCCCAAGATAGCTTTAATATGTTTACGCAGTATGACTAGAATTTGAATCATACTAATGGTTTGTTTTAATTCCACATAATCCTCCACTAATACTCAAATTTATTTACATGTATATCTCATGCTGGAACAATTCTAATGGCTGGCCGAATCGGTGTCTATACAGGTTTGATATAACGTGGTATATCAATTTTTGAAACTAAATATTATTTTTTTGACAGTAATTTGAGAAAGTTTCTTTCAATATTTAATTGTTTTAGTTGGAAAATCTGAATTTTTGTTATTAATATATTTATTGATCAGAACTCAAAAAGACAACAAAAAAGCCCAATACGATAGCAAACACTGGACAAGACACTCTGTCCATTTGTTCACAATCGTATTGAGCTAATTTATGTTGTCTACAATTATATTGTTAGAAACACCTCCGAGTGCGAGGTATTAATTGATTTTTGATTTTAACCACTGAATATGATTTCCCTCACGTTCAATGGCCCGAGTCAATATCAAATAGTGACCATAATTATTTTGAATCGTGACATCGTCAGTGAAAACTTCCTTAAGACGTCCTTTCAAATAATCATGCTTATTTTGCCGCAATTTTAATTCCTGCTGAATCAAATCATTCAACAATGGATCCGACTGGTCTTTAATGAAGTAAAGTTTCAACGAAAAAATTTCTTCATTATCAGTCAGTGGTTCTTGCATCCAATTACGTAATATTTTATGACCCTCGACCGTAACGGTATACAATGTTGATTTATCTTCGTCGTGATCAACCACCCAACCGTCGTCTTTCATGCGTGCCAATTCAGGATAAATTTGACTGTGCGAGGCATGCCAAAAATCCCCCACTTCATTTCTAAACTCCTGGCTGATTTGATAACCAGATAGTTTACCTTTATTATTGATTAATCCTAATAAGACATACGGTAAAATACGTTTTTTGGGCATAGTTTTCTCCATAAAAAAATGATATACAACTTTCGTATACCATTCTAACATGCTTATTTATTGATACGGTGGTAGTTTTCGTCGAAATATTTACCAGCTCGAATATCATCTGGCAAGCCCTTATATGGTGCTTCACTAATTACATCCTCGTTATTTTGACCAGCGTCACCCATATATGTAATTTTTGCCATTTCTGGAACTACCAATTTAGGATATGTTTCATACTTTTCACGTGATTCTTCCATTAAATCAATATGTTCATTTTGATAAGTAACCGTAATTTCTGGATGCTCTTCAACCCACTTAGGAAAAAAGATTGTTCCATGCATCTTGTTTTCGTTAGGCATGAAGTCCAAAGCAACATCAGTTCCAGTTGGTTCTGTCCATGAAACTTTATAAACACCTTCAGTAAGTATAAGAATATCAGCCTTTTGGTCAGTTACCCAACGTCCGGCAACCATACCTCCGTGAATTCTGTAATCGGCGGTGTGATCATTCTTAGCATACCATTCATATTCCCAGCCATTATCATAAGTATAAATAAAATGTGTTCCTAAAAAATCATCTAATGTTTTAAAAGTTTTTGTCATAATTCAGTTGTCTCCTTGTGTCGTTATCGACAAATATTAGTATATGTCGATAACGACACAAGGTCAAGGAAAAAATAAAAAAAGACAGACATTCCGAAATTGGGAACGACCTATCTTTTATATTTTAAATTACTTGTTTATCATTTGATTCATAACTTTGGCAGTAACAGGGATATCAGCGTACTTGCCGATTGAATCCTTATCCATAACCACAGTGTTAGCTGGTGAATTTGCTAGAGCAGCGAAGGCTTGAATTTGTTGAGCAGTGAAATACTTGTTATCAACAGCTGCTAAAGTATCGTTCAATTTCTTAATTTCGTAGGCCTTGGCATCGGCTCTGGCAATCGTGGCTTCAGCTTCGGCCTTAGCTGTCGAAACTGTAGCCTCATTTCTAGCTTTAGTTTCAATTTCAATACTCCGGGCATCACCATTTGCTTTAGCAATGGCAGCTGTTTTTTCACGATCAGCTCGAATCTGTTTCTCCATTGATTCGGTTATTGAGGCGGAAGGTTTTAATTCGTCAATATTGACACGGTCGACTTTAGTTCCATATGTATCAGTTAAATCACCGATTGCATTTGCCAAATCAGCATTAATTTTTGATGTGGAACCTAACGCCTCATTCAAATCCAATTTACCAATGATATCTCTCAAGTGACCACGAACCAATTGAATCATCGACTCAACTGAATTGCTGTTCTCATACTGAAATTTTCGAGCATCAGTGATGTGATAATTTAGGGTGATGTTTGTTTCCACTTCAGCATTATCCTTAGTAATAACTGAATAGCCTTTTAATGACAACGGAATCATTGCCAAATCAACGATTCGAATCTTTTGAAAAAGAGGAATATAAATATTTAATCCAGCACTGACTTCGCGTCTATATTTCCCCAATGTTTCTACCAAACCCACGTGATTCTGACGTACAATTTTCAAACCAAACATATTTCTCCGCCTACTTTTCTTATTTCATTTCTTGAATCGTCAAGATATTACCATTAGCTTTGATAATCTGGTAATTTCTCTCTTGGTTAACTGAATCATTTGCCAATAAGTCATAACGATAATAAATACCTTTAACCTCGACCAAGTCGTTTGCCATATTGATCTTGTTGCCTCGAACGACAGATCCTACTATTTGGCGCTGTTCGAGATTATTAGTGGGTACTATTTCACTTAATTTAGTGACAATATAATTGTTAACGCTTCGATTTGTTCGATCAGCATCCTCAGCTATTCGGTCGTACAAATCTTTATCTAGTCTTAATGCAATCATCTTATCTGCCATATCTATATTATATCGCGTTTATATCAAAGTGATATCAGATTGATATTGGCAAAATGTCAAAAAAATAGAATTCCCAAAGGGGATTCTATTTTTTATATAGTTATTACTATGGCCTTACTGAATGAGGTTTTATTTAATAAATGACCAGCAACCATAGTTTGATTATTCTTATAATCTGGAAATTAAAAATCGAAAAATTAATATAACCATTGTTGTTACAAGCCTTGAGCTAATTTATTTAAATAAGCGGAAGCTTTCATTTTATTTGTTCCTGCAATTAAAAAATAAACTAGTTGGAAGAGATGAGAGTATTCATTTGCAGCGAAAGTGGCGTTATTGCTTCAGCAATTACACCACCGGGCGCGTTGGAGACTCGCGGGTTTTGCGAGGCTTCAACCGAGGTCCGAGACCGCACCTTGGCTCGGGCCGTTCCGCGCAGCAATTGAATACTCTCATCTCTGGAAACGGCATACTTACCTAAACTTTCAACCTTTGGATAACTAAAAATAAACTACAGCAATACTTTTAATGCTCGATGTTGATAATGCTTATATAAACCTGAGAATCGTTCTTTGTACTCTGGGCGCCAAGGCTTATCACGACCACAAAAATGTAGGATAACTGTATGCTCAATTACCCAATCGATATCCCATTCGCCATTACTCTTGGCGAAATACAGTGGATTCATTCGCGCATCATAATTGTATAATTCATCAGGAATTTTCATAATGTTTTGACCATACAAGCCATTCAAAATATCTTGATCCGGCAGTAGTAATGTTGCGCCCTTCTTATCAATATAAGCAAAAATATCGTCGGCTTTAACATGCTCACGAATTGCCTGTAAATCCATCAACATGATACCTGAATTGTAGTAGCCCTCAGCTTCATAATTGCCAAGACGTAATTTATTAATATTATCTGTTACATCTAACGCCGTATGGCTGGCTGCTGCATACCAGTAGTCTTTCAAATTCAAAGTATAAAGTGGCTTCAAATCATTTATAACCAAAATATCAATATCCAGATATAAAATTCTTTTAATATTTTTAGGCAAATATTTGTATGCGAGCAACCGGTAGTAAATTGTTTTAGGATAACGATCAGTTGTCGGTGCATCGTCAAATTGATTATCATTAATAATTACTGGATGATAATGCATCCCCAATTTCTGACAAAAACTTTCTATTTCAGCACTTTTTTTCAGTTTCCGATCTTGAATAACATAAATTGAATATTTCTCTACCGTCGAATTCTGCTTGATTGAATATAAGGTCGTCATTAATTGTTGTGTCACGTTGTTATCAATCGCAAATAATAAATTCATAAATATATCCCCCTCCTAGTCAATTGTCCTCATCTAAATTATACTAGCTAAAGGATGGAACTTTAATCAAATCTATTGTTTTCTGATTAGTGATAGCACTTTTCAAGATACCAAAGGAGAATATTATGATCAGACCTATCAATCACGACACAACATTTTTAGCTCAAAAAGCTGAATTAGCAACTAAAAATGACTATAACGTCGTTACAGATTTACAAGATACACTGAAGGCTAATGAAAAAAATTGTGTTGGTATGGCAGCCAATATGATTGGAATTAATAAACGAATCATTATTTTTTCAATGGGAATGATGAATGTCCCCATGATAAATCCAGCTATTGTTAATAAATCAAATGAATACACGACCTCTGAAGGTTGTCTCTCCTTGATTGGTGAACGATCAACTCAACGTTACCAAAATATCACGGTTAAATATTGGGATAGCAATTTTCAAGTACACCAACAAGACTTTTCTGATTTTATCGCTCAAATTATCCAACATGAAATTGATCATTGCAACGGTATATTAATTTAGCACATAAAATAAACTACTCACAAATAAATTACTAAGTTTTATAAACTGAGAAAAAAAGGAGCTACTTTTTACTTGAAATAACTTTTCAAGTAAGAAGTGGCTCCCTTTTTATTAAAATCAATTTTATTTGCTGACTAACGGCATTAGCAAGAATTTACTTACACCACCGGACGTGTGAAGACTCGCGGGTTTTGCGAAGCTTCAAACAAACAACCGAGGTTCGAGATCGAACTTTGGCTCGGACCGTTCCGCGCAGCAATTGAATACTCTCATCTCTGGAAACGGCATACTTACCTAAACTTTCAACACTTAGTTAACTGGACTTTGGTTAGATAACATCGTTTGCAGCAACCCATTCATTAGCAGAAATTCGATACATTTTTTGACCGTTGATCATAGCAATTTTGTCGATCACCCAAACAGTATTGTCGCTTAGACCCCGGTCAGTTACTGTTTTACCCTCAGTTGAATATAGTTGTGCTTGGCGAATGGTCACAACAACTAAAGGCAATTTTTCATCATTTTGAGTCTGGTTTGAAATGGCCGTTGAACTATGGTTGTGTGAAACAGTGGTAGTTTCTGTAACCGGAGTTTTTACAACGAGTGTCCCATCATCATTTAGATTCGAAATTTCAGCAAGCTTATTCTCAAAAGCTTTTTGATAAGCTATTAATTCAGCTTTCGTGCTATATCCATGGTTTCTAAATTCCATGTAAAATGCACCCTCTCGTTTTAAGGCTGCAAGCATTTTTTCTTTTTTAGTGGTTTGGGTTCCTTCATTAATGCCATAGACCGTACCAGTGAATTCTGAACTCACATCAGTAATACGTATTTCTTTTTCATAGACATCTTCGGATCTTCGCATCTGATAACCGGTTTCGCTATTAGCATCTGGAATAGGCTGATTATTATCGTCAAGAACATAGACGGCTCCATTTCCATAGTATGTATATGGGACCATCAATTCTCCCTCATAAGCGGGATCGTTAACATTACTTAGGGGCCTCTGCGGATCCTTTACTATTGCTTCATCCGTGGGTCTAATTTCAACGTAAGGGATACCATCTTTTGTTTTATTAATTCTATTAGTAGCTATTTGTTGTGAGTTAACAGGATCTTTCACTTCCTCAGTCTTTACCTCGCTTGGAATTGAAACGGATTCAGTACTTATCTCTGCTGCTTTAACTGTTAACACAGTATTATTTTTGATTCCGAATGCAAACAGTCCTGCACCAAGAATAATTGAGCTATATAGTAATTTTTTCATTTGATTCCTCATATAAATAAATTTTTTAAAACAACTTTAGCAATATATCACATGAAAACGTTCACCGACTAGGAATTTCTCTCAATTTTTCTGGTTTTATTTATCGAACTATAATTCAAATTTTTTGACAAAAAAAGCGACCCCTAAAGGTCGTTTTTTTATTTACTTATCTTTGTTCAGAATTTCTTTCAACTGTAGCTTCCTTGTCGAATTCTTCTTCAGATCCGGCAGCAGCTGACATCTTAGCTAAATGATCATAAGTTGAATCCACATGTTCTGCGGCTAATGAAATCTTCAATCTTTCATTACCTTTATGCATGTCGATCATTGTCCATGCTAGTAGTGCAAGAACGGCCACAATCAAGACACCGGCAATGATATTTGCTTGAGTCATTTGACCAGCAGTTGGTTTATCACCATAGAATGCTTGGATTTGACCAGGTAATCCGTAGAGGTTCAAGAATGTTAAAGCAAGAACTGAGAACCAACCTAACCATTTTATCCAAGCAGCATTCTTGAATCTGTTACCCATTTCAGTAGCACTGTCTGTCATTAACAATAATGGCAACATTGAGAATGGTAAAGCGAAGGCCAAGAATACTTGTGAGTTGTTCATCAAATCATTCAAAGCCACGTGCTCATCAATTGAACTCTTACCACTTGTCAACATAACACAAATCAATACAGGGATAACTGATAACAAACGTGTAACTAAACGTCTTAACCAGAGAGGCATCTTCATGTGAACGAAACCTTCCATGATAACTTGACCTGATAGTGTACCAGTAATAGTTGAGTTTTGACCTGAAGCTAATAGAGCAACGGCAAATAATGTTGAAAGGACACCTGATTTAGCAACCGCAATCAAAACTCCATTACTCAAAGTTGAGGTATCTGATAGCGCTTGATACAAACCGAAGAATGATGGATCTTTAACGGCACCACTCTTGAATACAGCAACACCCATAACTAATAGCAAAGCGTTAACGAAGAAAGCGGCTGTTAGTTGAATATTTGAATCCCAAGCTGAGAAACGAACGTTTTGAGCAACTGATTTTTCATCAGCGTGGTCAACTTTTCTTGTTTGAGAAATAGCTGAGTGCAAGTACAAATTATGAGGCATAACTGTGGCACCGATAATTCCTAAAGCACCAGTCAATGGTGTTTGACCACCAATTGTTGGACTAGTTGCAAATGTTTTGCCTGTTGGCATTAATCCAGCAAATGCAGCACTCCAGTTAGGATTTGATAATGCAACTTGATAAACGAATACAAATAAAATTACGAGAATTAAACATACAACGATAGCTTCAATTTTTCTGAAACCAATTTTTGTTAATAATAGCAAGACTAGAACATCACCAACAGTAATGAAAACTGCAATTACTAATGGGATATTGAATAATAGATACAAGGCGATTGCACCACCGATAACTTCGGCAATATCAGTCGCCATAATAGCGAATTCAGTTAAGATCCATAAAACGATACCTAGTGATTTACTTGTTCTAGCACGAATGGCTTGTGCCAAGTCCATTTTACTCACTATGCCTAGTTTAGCTGCCATATATTGTAACAACATGGCAATTAAACTAGACATAAGAATAACTGACATTAGTAGGTATTGGAAATTTTGACCACCGGTGATTGATGTTGACCAGTTACCTGGATCCATGTAACCGACGGCAACTAATGCCCCGGGACCTGAGTATGCAAGTAGTGTTTTGAAAAAACCTTTGTCTTTTGGTACTGAAACCGTGCCGTTGATCTCTTCTAGTGAAGGACCATTGGCATATTGGATTAATTTACGCTTTTCAGCCATATTAATCTCCCCCTTTTAACTTTGGTTTAACGAATAATCATGATTGAGATAGGTGAATATTTTGCCATGTAGGCCGCTTGTGAACCGAAATACTTCTTAATTCCCTTTTTCGAAAGTGATCCGATTACTAATAAATCGGCTTCCGATGCGGGAATAACATCTTTAACAATTGTTTCACCAGGATCGCCTTCAGCAACCATCAGCTCAACTTTTTTAACTCCAGCATCTAGTGCAACCTGACGGTACTCTTTCAAGTGATCTTCAAGTTCTTTACGTTCCCCATGAACATAATCTCTAGTTAATGCTTGATAAACATTCATTTCATTATCTTCAAGAATAGAAGTAATGATTAACGTTGAACCATCTTTAATACAACGATGCATTGCATATCTAAATGCCAACTGTGCGTCTGCTGAATCATCGACACCAACTAATACACGTTCAAAAGTATTGTTTTGTTTCGACATTGGTCTGTCCTCCATATCTTTTCTTTTAGACAAGCGCTGTGCTTCTCGTCTTTCCAAAAACTATTCTACCTCTTTTTAATGGTATGTAAACCTCTTTTTAAGGCCACCTAACAAAAAAGTAAAAAGTACAATTATTTTTGAAAATATTTAGAAATCGTTTACTTGCCCATTTTAAAGGGAATTATCGAAATATTATGAGGTATATCAAAAATTGTTTACCCCCTACTTAACTATTTTATTTAAAATAACTATGTTATATTAAACTTGTAATGACGGGGTTTATCGACAATTTATATTAGTTTACTTCTATTTAAATATACATGTGGTATATGAATGCCTATTAAATAAGTTTTTCAACACTATTGTTAGGCATGCACTAATTAAATTGCTTAAACCAATACTTATAGGGGGAACACTTATGAAGAATACTACAAAAGAACAAGATACTGATGAATCCAGTAATCAAAGTAATTTAACTAACAATTGGATTACTTCCGAGGTCTTAGTAGGTATGTACTCTAGAATTTTCACTAATATACTCTCAGTAGACGACCGAATTTTTAAAGGGCATTCCAAATAAACTGGCTTATATAGAAGCAACTGGTTTATTAGAAAGATGGTGAATGATTTTGAATGATTTAAATTTTTTAAGACTTATTTTCGAATTAGGTGGTAGCTTTCAAAACGTCAACAACATTGATCTAGCAGTCAAAGCTAATGTCAGTAAGGCCTCAATTTCTGATCGTACTCAACATTTAGCAAAGTTAGGCTTGGTTAAATATACCAAATATTATGGGACAAAATTGACAAAAAAAGGATTAAACGCTGTTATACCACTCATTCAACAGTATCGTTTGATTGAAATATGGCTTTACGAAAAGCTCAACATACCTTTAAGTGACATTTATGAAAAGGCAACTAAATTATCGGACCATCCCGATCTGCTATTGATCGACCGGCTTAACATTTATTTAAATTACCCTGAGACTTGTCCACATGGGAATATCATTCCTATTAATTGTGATATTCCAGAATTCACCAAACTGTCACGTCTATCGGATCAAGATATCTCTAACGAAATTTTCAAGATTATCAATTTTACTGAAGACAATTATCTTTTCAAAATTTTGAACAACATTGATATTCGCTTGAACGATAAAATACAAATTATTAATATTAATAGTTATGACCATTCAATGGTCGTTTTAAATTTACGCAATGATTTAAAACAAATTTTGCCCAAGAACATTACGAAGATGATTCGGATCGAGAAAGTTTCTACCACAGAAATGGAAAAGAGCATTTGAGGACACATGATTATGGAAATCACGCGTTGTCAAACGCTCTTTTTTTATTCTAAATTTTTCTATCCTTTACTCATTGGACCCACAATTGTTGAGACCACTGCTTCAATGGAAGAAACTAGCGGACTATCTGGTGTAATTCCTGAATTGGCAAATCGGTCTTCCCACCATTGACTCCGAATCTTCTGAACCATCTCGACTACTGATTGGCCTTCTTTTGTCAAATTTAAAATTTTTGTTTTTCCAGCCCCATCTGCCTTGGTTAAATAAGCTAATTTTTCCATCTTATTGATTTCACGCGTTGCTAACCCTTTGTCGATCACTAATGAACGGGCAACTTGATTCTGACTAATATTTTCATAATCGCTCACGGCCAATAAAATACATGCAGCTGTCGGATTTAAGTTGATTTTGTTGAATTCTTCCCTCGTATCCTTGTAATATTGTCTATGTAAGATAGAAATATCTTGTGCTAAGTAACCAATATTTTTCATTTATTTTCACCCTAATGAAAAGCTTTCTGTGTTGACAAATCAACACGAATGATTTATTTTTACCTATGAATAATTATAGAACAAAACTAAATAAAAAAGAGGCAAGAAATAATGACAGAACAACCAAACGGTGCTCAAGCATTGATTCAAACGATGATCAATCAAGTAGTTAAGTATGTTTTCGGATTACCCGGAGCCAAAATTGACCAACTCTTTGAATCACTAGAACACAATGATAACCCCAAGACTCCCAAACTAATAATCACTCGTCACGAACAGAATGCGGCTTTTATAGCTGCTGGAATCGGTCGATTGACTGGTAAACCCGGTGTTGTAGCCACCACTTCTGGACCTGGTGTCTCCAATTTAGCAACCGGTTTAATCACTGCTACTGCTGAAGGTGACCCAATAGTTGCACTCGGTGGTCAAGTTCCTCGGAACGATATTGCTAGATTAACCCATCAAAGCATCTCAAGTAAAGAGCTTTTATCAGCCGCAACAAAGGAAAGCGTCGAAGTTCAAGATGCCAACAATTTGTCGGAGTCTTTTGCAAACGCTTACCAAAATGCTATGGCACCTAAATCTGGAGCCACCTTTATCTCCATACCTCAAGATGTCTTGAATGATAAAGTCAGCCGCAACACTATCAACGAATTGTCCCCCATTGAACAAGGTGGCGCTGACCAAGAAACAATTGACCGTGTCGTGAAAAAGATTGAGAATGCTAAATTGCCAGTCATTTTAGCTGGTATGCGTTCATCCACTAATGAAGTAACCCATAAGATTCACAAGTTTCTTCACAAGTTCTCCATTCCTGTTGTCGAAACTTTTCAAGGTGCTGGTGTTATTTCCCGTGACCTTGAAAAAAATTATTATGGCCGTGTAGGACTATTTCGTAATCAAATCGGTGATACCATTCTTAAAGAAAGTGATTTGATCATCGCAGTCGGCTATGACCCAATTGAATATGAAGCCCGTAACTGGAATATTGGTCGGACTGGTAAAATCATCAATCTCGACAGTATTGCTCCAGAAATCACCAATGATTATCAACCAGAAGTAATTATTCAAGCTGATATTGCTAAAACTTTGGACAAAATTAGTGAAAGTTTGCCTGCCGACATTGATCTGGGAGCTGATATGCACAAGCATTTGGCTGAACAGCAAGAAAAATTTACTAAAAAAGATGCTATTCCCGAAAATCATTCAGATAAAAATGGAATTCATCCCCTAGCCATTATCCATGCTTTGCAAAATCAAGTTAATGACGATACAACTGTAACAGTTGACGTTGGTTCGCTCTATATCTGGATGGCGCGTCATTTCAGAAGTTATAAACCACGACACCTCCTATTCAGTAATGGTATGCAAACGCTCGGTGTGGCACTTCCATGGGCCATTGCCGCTGCTTTGGAACGTCCCGAACAGCCAGTTGTTTCAGTCGCCGGGGATGGTGGTTTTCTATTCTCTGGTCAAGAACTTGAGACAGCCGTTAGCCTACATCTTAATATCGTTCAATTGATTTGGGACGACGGTTATTACGACATGGTTCGTTTCCAAGAAATTGCTAAATATGGTCATGAATCTGGCGTTAAATTAGGACCCGTTGACTTTGTTAAGTATGCTGAAAGTTTTGGTGCAACAGGTATGCGTGTTGAGAGGACTGAAGACTTGGAACCAATGCTTGCCAAAGCCTTTAACACTGACGGTCCAGTCATTGTTCACATCCCGGTTGACTATTCAGACAATATCAATCTTGCATCTAAACTTGTCGATGACGTATTGAATTAATTGGAGGTAAGCAAAAATATGGCAAAAACACATACACTCTATCAACACGGAACACTAGCCCTACTAGTACCCGGATTATTGGATGGAACTATCACTATGAGGGAGTTGCTTGAGCACGGTGACACGGGAATCGGTACTGGCGAAGGCCTTGATGGTGAACTCGTCATTCTCGATGGCGTTCCCTATCAAGTGGACAGTAATGGCGATGTCAACGTTGTTAAAGACGACTTCACATTACCATTCGCCAACAGCCACTTTGCAGAGTATCGACGTCTGACCGATATCGAAAAGCTTTCTCAGTCTGAATTAGATAAAAAAATACTTTCGATGACGAGCAATAATACGTTCTTTTCACTGAAAGTACATGGCACTTTTACAAATATTAAAACTCGCGCCGTTAAAAAATCCCACAAGCCTTATGCTACTCTGGGTAAGACCGCCGAAAACCAGAGTATTTTCTTGAAAGAGTCCGTCGAAGGAACGCTTCTAAGCTACTATTCTCCACAAATCTTTGACGGTGCTGCCGTCGGTGGTTTTCATCACCATTTCCTATCCGATGACCATAATTTTGGCGGTCACGTTTTAGGATTCGGCGGTGCGACTGGTCGAGTTGAAATTCAACAGTTCGATACATTAGAACAACATTTGCCAATTAATAATAAAGATTATATGAATTATGATTTTTCCGATTGGGATATATTGGGAGAAATCCATAACGCTGAAAATTAACCTGTAAAAAGACGGTCTCTCAAAGTAGAGACCGTCTTTTTTAATGAACCTTTTTTAAATTCGTATAGCTAATTTTCTTAACTTGATAAGTGAGTAATTCATCTTTTAATTGTATTGCCTTATTTTCATCAAACAACACAATATCCCGAGTCTCGTCATCAATGGTACTAATATATTTAATTCCATCGACTTTCTTCCCATCAATTTGCATGTACTTTATTAAATCACTGATGAACTCTGTGGGAACATATTCAATTTCAGATCTTTGATTACTGCTAAGTCTTCTCATTGAGTAGTCTAATTTATTTAAGATTTCATAATTCATTAAGTACTGTTCTTTGTTATCAAATTGAAAAATACTCAATTTATTTATTTGCGACAAATCAACCAAGTTAAGTTCAGATGATATTTTGAATTTTGCAACAGTGCACAAATCATTCAATGAACTCTTTATTTCAGCAATAGCAACATCATAACGCTCACATAAATACAGATAACCTATTCCAGAAGCATTAAGCCTTCCTGGTCCTGCTATTCCTAGCGGTGCTGCTCCCATTGCATAACCCGGTATTGGATCACCATTATTACTGATTCTTGCACGATAAAACTCACTACCCACAGGCAAGGAAACTGTTGTAGCTTCAAAAAATTCCATCAGAATATTCTCGTTCGTCATAGTTGAATGAAATCTATTGTTATATTTAATGTCTCTTTCAAAGCTTTCCCAGGTTTTCCCTTTAAAGATTCCATTGTTTTTCATCAGATTATCATTTAATAAATATCTAGGTATTACTAAAGAATTGAACAGTTCTTTATTTTCAATATATTTTCTGTGTAATAATTCCTTTAACAACTTAGAAATTTCATTACTAGGTAAATTAAATATATTTGTATTGTTAAATAATTGATCCGCTAATTTATGAGATTCATCGTCTAATTTTTCTAATGCCGGAGACTTATTCAAATCATATACAATATAGAGATTTAGCAATCCTTCAAAATCAAAAATAATATTTTCTGCATAGTTTTCATTGTTAATTGCTTTTTTGATATCCAATGAATAAACATTTTTTGAATGACAAAAATCACAATCTCCACGTTCATCAATGTCTCTAATACGTGCTTTAATATCTACATCGTTAAAACAGTTTTCGCAACATTTCATTATTTATCCAAAAACCTTCCCATAATTTCTAAATGATGTTCAATTGATAGTTTCTTAATGTATCCCAATCCGGAATATTTATCTAACGAGTACAATCGTCTGAATTCGTCCAATGCTTTGGAATGATTCTTTTCAATATCAAAGGTTTCGCTATAAACAAAATCTACAAGCTTTTTAAGAGCCTCATGTGCTTTTAATGCCGGATTTTTTATATCATCATTACTATCGGAAACGAAATGATGAATTCTTAAATCATTCTTTACATCAAAATACACTAAATGAATGGCGACTGCCTTAGCAGCAAATCCGGACGATTGATAATTGCCCCCAACTACTGAGTAATCACTAAAACCATAAAAGCCCTCTTTTTTAAAGTAACGTTGTTCAGTCGAAAATAGTTCATCAATTTTATTTAAATAGTCCACATTTCTATCTTGTTTTACAAATTGATCATGCAATTCAATCATTTTTGTACATCCATCAAGGCTTCTAATAACTGACCTATTACTAACCTCTACAACGGCATATGTTTCACTATCAACTAAATTACTTTCATCAAACTCAGATTTTTCTCCTAGAATCACCATTTTATTCGAATTATTATATCTAGAAAAATCAAAATCATTATTTCTATCAACAATAAGAGCCGGAATAAAATTACTTTTCTTTTTAAGATTCTTAATTTCATTGTCATCAAATTCATCATATTGTACGATAGATGGATTCTGTATAACTGCAATCTTTTTATTATTCTCGTCAAATTGAATAAGTAATTTTTTTAATGTTGGAGATGGTGTAATTGGTTCAATAATTGGAACTATATTATTGCTTAGTAATCCATTATCTGAGAGTTCTCTCAATGCCAATAGCTCATTTTGTTTACTTCTAAAAATCGGAAAATACATTGTTAAGCCTTCCCATCATATTTATTATTTAAAAAACTATTTAAATTACGATACTCTATTTCGCTATAATCAGAGAAATATACTAACGACTTTATCTCTGCTGGAACTCTGTTAAATTGTCCATAATTATTTTTATTTATATAGCTTCTATTTTTCAATTCCTTTAACATATATTTTTGAGACTTTTTAACATCCATCTTCTCAAAAATTTCAAAGCATGCATCATAATATTTTGACTGTGTTGTATCTGGAAGAAAGCCATATTCAGAACTTATTATATTTTCAAACTCATATTTCCTTAGAACATTAAATATCGTCTTATTATCTAATCTATCGTTATATTCTTCTGATTTTTTCTCAACATGTAGCGTTCCACGATCAGTCAATAAAATTATGCCTGTCGGTGTTCCCTGTAACATTTCTTTTATTGCTTGCAAATGAGTCATATCCGTTACAACGTTACAATATGAAAAAACCATATAGTATGCGGACAATTGATCATTCAATCTCATCAAGTTATCCAAGCCAGTTTTAATTTCATAGACCTGACCGGTACCATTAATAATTAGTAAATCCAATATGTTGTTTAGAATGGGCAATTCTCTTATTGCAGTCGATGTCCTGACACTATGCTTACCCAGAAGAATTTTATTTACTAATGTATTTTTATAAAAATATTCATTCCTATGATTCTTGGACATGTACTTATATACCTTTTTCAAAGCGTCTAGATTAGTATCTACACTATCCTGATTTCCAATAACAGTATTCACAGTTTTACTATATGTTCTATTATTGGGATTACTTATTATTCTTTTTAAAGAATTGACAGTAAACATCTTATTGATCAAAGTTGCCGTTGTCATTGTCTATCCCTTCCATTTACATCGATATTAATGAAAGTATAACATTTACCTTTGCATCCTTTTAACAAAATTAATCAAAGTATCCATTCCAACAAGTCCATCAAAATTTGGATTATCTAAAAATTCTTTATTACCCAAATTATTTTTACAATACTCGTCATACTTCAAAATAGCCAAGGGCTTCATCTGCTTCAAGGCATAATTGATAGTTGTATTCGTCCCACCAGTTAAGCCTGTTTCAATAACAATTACCCCATCACCCAAACCACTCTGCCATTCATCTCGCGCTGCCAAATATTGAGGAATAACTTTTGTCCCCAGCGGATATGTCGTAATTAATAATCCGCCCCTTTCTAGAATACTTTTCGACAGCTGTGTATTACTACGTGGATAAATCGGTTGATCTAGACCATGCGCTACCACCGCAATGGTCATTTCGGCCGTATCATGTGCATAGGCATCGCATCCTTGGGCTAACCCACTAACGACGACATAGCCATGATCTGAAAGCCACTCAGTCAACTCAATATCGCACTCAATGCCAAATTCCGTTGGTTTTCTCGTACCAACGATTGTCACCATCCGTTTAGCATTCAACAAGGTACTGTCGCCTTTTGTGTATAAAATAACTGGGAAGCGTTGTAATTTCAGTAGACGCTGTGGATAAAATTCATCTAGATAATTAATTACCTCAATTTTTAAAGTTTTTGCTTGCTCTAGCTCTTCCAAGACTTCCAAATGATATCGTTCCCAAATTTCATCCGAAAGTTTTCCACCAGTAACTGCTTTCTTAACGATTGTAATTTCTGATTTACTCAAAAAATGCCAGTTATCCACCGACTTATCGACATCTACCTCTCGATTCAAAATTTTACGCACCGTTTGTCCACCGATTCTGGGGATCTTCAACAACATCATTATCAAAATGGTTTTATTTTTCATCATAGCTAAAATTACGAAAAAAAAGGTGAACCCTCATGGATTCACCTTATAAATTATTAATATTCAATTATATTCTGAAGATTGAAAGGTAAAAAATTAAGACCCAGAACTAATTTATTTGATAAACCAGAAGTCTTCGTTTTATTGTTCTCATCCTTAAAAATACTCTCAGCTCTGGAAACGGCATACTTACCTCAAATTTCACCTTTTAGTTATAATTTGTTAACTACTTTAAATACTGTTTCCAGCACTGGCAAGTGCTTCTTCGTCTGAATCTTCAAATTTAACTGAAATCCAAACACTGGCAAGTATCATGGCGGAGCCAATAATAAAGCCAACAGAGATCTGTTCACCTAATAATAACCAACCTAAAAATGAACCGACGATTGGTTGAATCAAATAGAACAATCCTGAAGAACTGGCACTAATAACTTTGAGACCTTTATTCCACATAACGTAAGCGACGGCGGTTGAAACAGCACCGATATATAGCAAACTGAGAATAACTTTTGGTTCGGCAAAGTTAATGCTTGTGAGTGATGATAAATCGCTCAAAATAAATGGTGTCAAGCAGACTACGGCTACTATAGTTGACATAATAGTAATTTGTAAAGAACTATAAGTCTTTACCTTTTTGATCAAGACAGACATCAATGCCCATGTGATAGCAGTTAGAAGTAACAATATAACTCCTAAAACAACGTTACTACCAGTCATTTTCAAACCAACAATCATCACTACACCTAAAATGGCAATGAGAACTGAGAAAATCTTGACTTTATCGAGTGGCTCTTTCAAAATCAACCAACCGAAGATAATCATAAATGCTGGGATGGTTGAAGTTATTACAGAACCAGTTTGGGCATTAGACAATCCTGTGCCCATTTCCTGTGCTACTAATGAGATTGTGTTACCAATTATTCCGATCCAAAAAATCAATCGAAGATCTGGCCAATTGATATGCCACTTTTCTCCTTTTATTAGTGAGTATCCAATTAAAAATACTAATGAGATCAAGTACTCTAACCAAACTAACTGAATTGGATGTACCTCATCAACAATAATTTTTACAACTACGAACATTGCTCCCCAAATAACTGCGGCAATGCTTAATTCAATGGATCCTAAAACCCTTTTAGACTTCATGAGTAATATATTTCCCTTCGCTTTGATTTCATTTTGAATTCATTGCTACGCTATCCTCGCGAATAGCCGGAATATCACTCCTGTCAATTAACGATAAATATTCACCTTCCTTATGGGTAACGTGATTAGTATAACAATGCTAGATAATAAAACAACGCTCTGGAGGTGTTAAGCGTTTTCAGTTCAAATGATAGCTGGTATTTTCATGTTTTTTGATAAATAAAAGGGTTCTTTTGTAAATTTGATTATGGAAATTAGAACTGCCGTCTCCAGATCTGAGAACATTAACCTGCTATGCGGACCGGACCGAGCCTGTGGTGCGGTCTCGGTCCTCGGTTTGAAGCCTTACCAAAGACCGGTAAGGCTCCAAACTCGCCCGGTGGTGTAACGGCTAAAGCCGTAACGCCACACCCACAGCCGGTTAATGTTCTCAGATCTTCCGACTAATTTATTAGCAAATAGAATATTTATTTAATGAATATTTTAGATATACTAACAAAACTAAGATTTATTCTGTTACATCATCGTTCGTAACTTTTTATATAACTAACTAAAGATTAAAAGGTTGAAAATTAATATAACCGTTGATGTCATAGACCCACAGCTAATTTATTTAAATAATAAGGAGTTTTTATTTTATTATTCCCTCCATAAAAAACCAACTAGTTGGAAGAGCTGAGAGTATTCATTTGCAGCGAAAGTGGCGTTAGGACTTTAGTCCTTACACCACCGGGCGTGTTGAAAACTCGCGGTTTTTGCGAGGCTTCAACCGAGGTCCGAGACCGCTTCCCAGGCTCGGGCCGTTCCGCGCAGCAATTGAATACTCTCAGCTCTGGAAACGGCATACTTAACTAACCTTTCCTCCTCTAGTTAATTAATGATTAAAAAAAAGAAGTCATTTTTTACTTAAAAAGTTCTTAAGTAAAAAACGACTTCCTTCTTACAATACTAAATCCATCATTTCAAGCCAACTCATAACCAAATCAATCCAACCTGCAGCACGTTGATTTAGATACTTATTTTTTCCAGGCTTTTTTGTAACATAAGTTGCCAATGCTAGGCCGTGAATTCCCGAGCCATACATATGTAATTCAACTGGAATGCCTAGTTGTGCCATTTTATCAGCGTATGTCAGCGAATTAGTAACGTTCACTAACTCATCTGTTCTTGTAAGCCAAATAAAAGCTGGCTTTGAATTTTTATTTAACAAATCTTGAGTTTTCCACAAGGATTTATCAAGACTAATCTGCTGTAAAATCTTATCGTCATCTGGAAAGCTTCCCTTAACTGTCATGTCAGTAACTGGATAACCGAGAATTATTGCTGCGTGTTGACCGTTATAACGGTCTATTTGATATTTTTTCCGCAATGTCGGGTTCGTTGCAATACCGTTATACGCGGCCACTAAATGTCCACCTGCAGAAAATCCCGCTAAAATGATTTTACTTTTATCAATATGCATCGATTCCGGTAGTTTAGATAACCAATCAACCGTTTTTGCCATCTCTTCCAATGCCGTTGGATAGACCGGATTCTTACCAATCAAATTATATTCCAGAACAACCACATGCATAGCAAACGAACTAAATCGTAATGCTAGCGGTTCCTCTTCTCGTTCAGAGTGAAAGGTGAACCCACCGCCGGGGCAAATGACTACCACTGGATAATCAACCGTTCTTCCAAAATCATCAACCTGATCAAGCCAGTAACCTTTTACTTTAAACTGATGATCAGAAATATTAAGACTATAATCCTCTATTTTCATAAGATATCCCCTTACTATTAAGCCACCTCAATATTATCTAAATTCATCGGATTAGCCTTTTTTGTTAACATTTTATCTGTGAAGCCGAAGAAGTATACCAGCGTTACAGCAATTAATAACGTAGCATAATGTGAAATCAAGTAACCATAGAAATTGCTGCCTATGCCGACACCTGGTGTAATAAATGCTGGAAATCCAATCAATGCACCAGATAAGGCATAATTATCGACCCTTAAGAACCCGGTCAATGCGCCACCAAGGGCACTGGCAATACTTGCTACGACAAAGACTCGTTTGTATTTCAAGTTTACACCATAAAGGGCTGGTTCGGTAACCCCACAGAATGCGGAAATAGCGGCTGCTAAAGACATTTCTTTCAAGTGTTTATCCTTAGTCTTCAAGAAAACAGCTAGAACTGCTCCACCTTGGGCAACCATTGTAATAGAAAGAATCGAGTTAATATAACTGTGACCATTTGTGGCAATATCATTAATAACAATCGGGATAAGTCCCCAGTGTAATCCAAAAATTACCATAGTTTGATATACACCGCCAAGAACAAGGCCGGATAAAGTTGGACTGAAGTTATAGATTGAAACTAGTCCGTTGGAAAGTCCTTTACTAATTATCGTAATGATTGGTCCAACACCGATAATAACTACCAGACTCAATATCATTGCCTCTAAGATGGGTACGAAAACACTTCTGACATACATTGGAATAATTTTCTTCAAGAACTTTTCAACATATTTCCCTAACCATGCAGCCACAATAATTGGAAATACTGATGATGTGTAGGAAATTAAGGTTGTGGGAATTCCTAGAAAACTAGTACTAGCGGTACTGGCTTTACTTGCTAAAGTAATTATCTGTGGATAAATCAATATTCCACCAACGATTGCCAATACAATCGGATCTGATCCTAATTTTTTGGCTGCCGTAAATCCTAGAACCACTGGTAAAAAATAAAAGGTTGCATCACCAATGGCATTCAGCAGTACATAAGTCC
Source organism: Companilactobacillus huachuanensis (assembly GCF_005404815.1). Classification (GTDB taxonomy): domain Bacteria; phylum Bacillota; class Bacilli; order Lactobacillales; family Lactobacillaceae; genus Companilactobacillus; species Companilactobacillus huachuanensis. The sequence continues at coordinate 26,414 of NZ_BJDF01000013.1, read as the reverse complement.
CACTTGTTGTCGAAAGAACATTGAAACCAGTTAGCGCTGCAAGAATCCCTTTCAAAATACCAGAACCAGCTAAAATACCAATGATTGGAATCATTGATGCTGTTAAAACGCCAATAAAATTACTGGCACCTTGTTTGATTCGAGGCCAAAAGCCATGAACCTCGTTAGTTGATTGATCAACCGCTTCTGCTGTAGCATCGTCATTTGAGAATTTGGATCCAATCTGTGAAATAACAGCGTCATAAACATCTGTTACCGCTTGTCCAATAACAACTTGATATTGTCCACCAGCCTTTGCAACTGAGATAACCCCATCCATATTTTCAATAATTTTATCATTTGCTTTGGATGAATCTTTTAAATAAAAACGTAATCTAGTTATACAGTGAATCAAACTGTTAATATTTTCCACTCCACCAACATTCTCAATAATGTCAGTAGCTAATTGATCGTATTTTCCACCACTTTTAGGAGGTTTCATCGCAACCTTCTCAGTAGTTTTGATTGCGGCCACTGCGATTGTAGAACCTGCTCTAACATCTTGATCAGAACCGCTTATCATCAAATTCTGTAAAATATCATTACTATTGGTAATTGCTAAAATAACGGTTGTCTCTTTGCCAGCAGCTTCAATTGCCGAAAGATCCATGTTTACAACTGCTTCGCCAGCTGTGACGATATCACCCTGTTTAATCTTGACTTGAAAAGGTTTGCCCTCAAGTTCAACAGTATCAATCCCTAAATGAACTAAAATATCTGCGCCTTCTTTAGTTTTGATACCAAAGGCATGCTTAGTCTCTGAAACTAAAGTAATAGTTCCTGCGACTGGCGCAACAATCTCTCCAGAAGTGGGTTCAATTGCTAATCCTTGTCCCATTAATCCTTGTGAAAATACCGGATCAGCAACTTTTTCTAGCGTTAGAAGTTTACCATCAGCAGGTGCAACTAATGAAATAAGTGTTTGATTTTTCATAACGTTCATTCCCCTTTTTGAATTTCAAACGAAATTTGTTTACGCTTACATTATATGTTTAAACATGTTTTTAGTCAATTTATTCGAACTAATATTGCTTATATTTTCGAATAGGCTTACTATTTCAACTCCAAATTGCCGTAAAGTAAGCTCTTTATCTCTCGAAGTCATAAAAGATCCGCAAATTTTAAACTTAAAGCGTAGCTAAAATTTTACGGTATCCTTCCCATATTTTACGTCGTATCGGCCTTTACTCTTACGATGAAGATAATTCTAAGATTAAAATTAATTAAACGTGGCAGTCCAACTAAGTCAATTATCAAAATAGCTTTTTTAAATCAATTGAGTGGACAAGCGTAGTCTAAAAAACTATGATTACATAGACAAAAATGAATTTTTAAGGAGTACAGATGAGAAAAAATTCATGGATTGCTTGGATAATCATTTTGGCAGCGGCCTTCGTTGTTGTCGAAGTTCATCCCGAGATTGTTCCTCAGGTCAAAAATGAAATTAAAGCAACCAACACTCGTATGCAACCATACGTCTATCTGATTAAAACAAACATTGATAAAAAACTCAGCGGTCACGTGAAAACAACTTCTGACAATCAAGTTGGCAAAGTTTCTACACCAATTGAGTCACCACTGAAAAATATGCACACTTCCAATACTTACTATTATCATTTCAAAAATAATGTTCCATCAAATGCGCGACAAGTTTTCCAAAATGCTATAGATAATTACAACAACACTGGTATCGTTAAACTGATTCCTGGAGCTGCTCAACCAAATCAAAATAACATTACTTTCTTTGTCTATCACAAAAAAATTGAAAATTTTGCTTCAAATACCGTTGAATTAGGCAACGGTGGTCCATCTGCCTTGCAGCTAGACCATTATGCAATCAACAGTGGCCGAGCTGGACTAAATATCACCTATCCAAATATGGCAATAAAAAATTCTGTAGCAATGCACGAATTGGGTCACGCCTTAGGATTAGCTCACAGTTCTTACACCAATTCTGTCATGTACCCCGTTGATCAAGGTGTTTTCAAATTATCGGAAGCTGATTTAAATGGACTTAAGAATATTTATAAATAGTACAAAAATAAGAGTGATAATCCTGATTTAGCTTGGGATTATCACTCTTATTTGTCTTAACTAAAGGTTAAAAGTTTAATTAAGTATGCCGTCTCCAGAGCTGAGAGTATTCAATTGCTGCGCGGAACGGCCCGAGCCAAAGTACGGTCTCGGACCTCGGTTGAAGCCTCGCAAAACCCGCGAGTCTCCAACACGCCCGGTGGTGTAATTGCTGAAGCAATAACGCCACTTTCGCTGCAAATGAATACTCTCAGTTCTTCCGACTAGTTTATTTCTTTAATAACAGGAACTATAAAACAACTATTTCTGATTATTTAAATAAATTGGCTCTGTACCTGTAATAACAATGGTTATATTAATTTTTTACCTTTCAACCTTCAGGTCTTAAATAAATTCATTTATTTTGATCAGATAATATTTTTTCAAGCATCTGATTGAAACTGTCGCGTGTATTAATCAAAGCATTGTCAAAACGACCATAACCTGCGCAAAGTATTTCGCCAATAATCAAATTGAATATCATTCTAGATATGACCAATTGTTCCGATTCAATTTTTACTATTGGTTTCAACAATCCTATCAAAATTAGTTGAAGGCTCCGAAAACTCTGTTCAAATTCGGCATCATGTAACCGATCAGGTGGAATACTAATAATTTGTTGTACTAAATAAAATTTTCCTAACGAATACTGGACCGCCACATTGGAAAATATTTTAACGGCTTGTTCATCTGTTAAACCCAACAAATCAGCTCGTAGCCGAACTTCCAAATCTTTATAAAATTGAGCAGCTACTGCCACTTTTATTGCCGTAATATCAGGGAAATAATTGTACAATGCTTGAGCTCTAGTTCCCAATATTTTACTTAACTTAGTAAAATTCAGTTGTTCTTGATGGTTGATCAAGTTCATAGCTGTCTTAATAATTCTTTCTTTTGATAATATTTTCGAAGTCACAAGCACTACCTCCAATATATCCTTTACGACTGAACTCAATTCTAGTCAGCCTAGCATTGTTATACAAGAATCGAGTTATTTGGATTTAATAATTCCAGACACTTTGGAAAATTTAATTGTAGTTGAGTGCCGTTATATAACAAAGATAAAACTTTCATTCTTTACTAAGCGTCTACATCTGGAACAACAATGGCTATATTAATTTATTTAAACAATTAGTAGCTTTCACTTTATTATTCCTTCTATTAAAAAACAAACGAGTTGGAAGAGCTGAGAGTATTCATTTGCAGCGAAAGTGGCGTTAGAGCTTCAGCTCTTACACCACCGGGCGTGTTGAAGACTCGCGGGTTTTGCGAGGCTTCAACCGAGGCTTGAGACCGTTCTTTGGCTCGAGCCGTTCCGCGTAGCAAATGAATACTCTCAGCTCTGGAAACGGCATATTTAACTAAACTTTCAACCTTTAATTAGTATAAAAATTCTTTTAATCTGTCTGAACCTCAGCATGTTTCTTAACCGCCTCACGTCTGAACAAATAGATCAAAATTATAATAACCAAAATAATCAGAATAAAAGCCGACAACATGATATTGTGAATCCCTGAAAAGAAAATTCGTTTCATTTCTGGAACATAAGCCTTCGGTAACTCTTTTGCTACGGCAGCGTTACTCAACTTATTCATCATTCCCATTGTAATATGGCCATGACTTTCTCTAACACCTTTAATTAAGGCCAAGTTCAAAATAACACCATAAATAGAAGACATAAATGTTTGACTCAAAATTCTGACCAAGTAAGCGAATGACGTTGAAATTGGCACATCCCGTGTCTCAACATCAAATTGCACGGCGATCAACAAGGCATTGAAACAGATACCGATACCGAATCCTTCAAAAACACCCATGATCAGTAGGAATGTATAACTGGCAGTTTGATTAGCCCAGTACAATCCGGCGAATGAAATCAAGAATGAGGCTGTTCCAATCGCAATAATTGTATAACGACTCATCCGACGTTGCATAAATGGCTCCAACTCCGAACCAAAGAAATTAGCAATGGCACCCGGAATCTGAGTCATTCCCCCGACTAAGGCACTGAGTCCCATAATACCTTGGGCCCACATTGGAATGTAGATATTGAAAGCGACAAATGAGCCCCACAATAGGGCAAATAAAATCAAATCAATAACTAACTTTTCGTTTTTAAACAAACGATTAGGTACGATGGGGTCATCAACTCGACTTTCAACACGTGACATCCAAAAAATCAGTACCGCTCCCAGAGCAATGAATCCTAACGTAACAAAAATTGACGATACTCCTAACATCTGAATCCCAATCAAAAATGAGGTCAAACCGAGTACCATCAAAATGGCCCCGTGATAATCAACTTTTTCTTCATTCAATTTCTCTTTAATATTGAAGAAAATCGCCACAATCGTAATTGACAATAATGCTAGTGGCAAATTAATATAGAACACCCAGTGCCAACTGAACGCGTCAACGATCCAACCACCAATTAGCGGTCCGACGATTGATGTCCCACTAAATCCCGCCGAGGCAATTCCGATAACTTGCGAACGACGTTTAATATTCTTGAAAATTTGGGAATAGATAATGAAGGGAATTGTATTCATCCCACCAGCACCAATACCCATGACACTTCTGGCTGTAATAAACCAGATAATATTAGGAGCTAATCCTTGAAACAGTGCTCCAATCATGAAAACTGCTGTCGCAGTGATATAGGCAACCTTATTACCCTTCTTTTCTCCAAATTTACTCCATAACGGTGTTGAAACGGCCATCCCTAATAAGAAAATGGCGACGATCCATCCCATATACTGAATACCATGCAAGTCACTAATTATTGCAGGTAGCGCAGTATTGATTATCGTTGCATCAAGCCCTGCCATCATATTCGACAAAACTAATGCGAAGGTAACCAAAATTTTACGATTTCTACTCGTGCCCCTCTACTTCTTTCCACCTTATTTACCAACAAAAAATAAGACCTACACAACGTGCAATGTCTTATTTATTTGGTAACCCTCAACTATTTATTTACTGAAAAGGTCCATCTTGTTTACAATTATAAACCTTAAAGTACACTCTAAGACAAGTCATTTTATAATTCTTCAGGTTCATTCAAAATTTCCTGTAATTTATTGAAAAATTGTGCTGTTTGATATCCATCACAGACAGCATGATGAATTTGGAATGATACTGGCAACTTGATTCCATCAGAACGCTTTTGAAATTTGCTAGCCGTTACAATAGGTAATAAGTAATTGTCATTATTACCAATATTTAAATTGAAACTATCGAAACTGGCCCACGGAATCATTGAAATATTGACAATATTTTGAGGAATTGGTTGCTTAGGAAATAGTTTGCCAGTGTCACGGTATTTAGCAATATCATCCAAATAATCACGATGAAATTCCGCAAATGTGTATGTGTCTTCCGTATCAATATTGGAGAATATTTCCCGTTTATCATCAAAAATAGAATAAAAAGCCGTACTACTGTCGTAAAAGCCCAGTTCACCTTGTTCATTGAAATCCATACGGTACAAATAATTGGAGTTAATAACGCGCAAAACTGCATAGATAAATAATGGGTAGAATTTATAGTCATTTTTCTTGGCAAAGCTTAATGCTGTTTCAATATTTATTTCATGTGTTGCACTATATGTCGTCTTTTGATCAATAAAATGTTCAAAAACTTCTTTACGACTCCAACTGTCTAAATCTATTTTCGTGAATGCCATCGTAATGCCTCCTAATAGTTGTTGTGTCTCTCTTTAATATCATACAACTTTTAGCAAATATTGCTGCCAACTAGAGATTGAAAATACTATCAAACATAACATTCATATCAGCTTAAGATTATTTTTTGAATAAATTATAAATAAAATAATGAATACATTTTTCCTAATATCTACATTTTTTGTAAAAATAATCATTATATGTATAAATTGTTATTACTATATGAATGAACTATGATTTGCATAGTGATACAATGTATGAAATTATCATTTATATAACTGAAGGTTGAAAGGTAAAAAAGTGATATAAACGTTGTAGTTACAGACCTAGAGCTAACTTATTTAAAGCCCAATCTAAATAATCAAAAATCTTAATTTATTGTTCCTGCCATTAAAAGAATAAATTAGTTGGAAGAGCTGAGAGTATTCATTTGCTGCGAAAGTGGCGTTATTGCTTCAGCAATTACACCACCGGGCGCGTTGAAGACTCGCGGGGTTTGCGAGGCTTCAACCGAGGTTCGAGACCGCTTCCCAGGCTCGGGCCGTTCCGCGCAGCAATTGAATACCCTCATCTCTGGAAACGGCATACTTAACTAAACTTTCAACCTTTAGTTATATAATTGAATTGTTCTTAACTGAGGGAGGACAATGCGCATGAGGAATCGGAATCATTTGAGGAAAAGTTTATGACTTATTTGTTTTGCAGTCATAAATATTTTTATTATCACAGCACTTAATACTAAATCAGTTTCGGCTGCTTTAACTAGTAGCACTGACTTGAATGTCTTGAAAAGCGCCCCAACTGGTATTAGTGTTGGCAGCTACATGTCAAATGCCGCTCCAACTAAGATTGACAGCAAAGATATTTATACAACTAATTCGGCTCAAATTGTCGATAACACTGGTGCTAACTCTAGCAATGGTAATATTGTAGCTCTCGCTAGTGGTCACAATACTTATGGATCAATGTGGTCCACAAATCAAAGTTTTGATATTAACAAAAAGCAAACTATTTCGGCTTGGCTATACTTTGGATCAGGAAACGAAGATACCTCTGATATCAATAGTGAAGGAATTGCTTTTGTTCTTCAAAATGATAGCAATGGCGTTGGTGCCTTAGGTGCTGGACTCGAAGGTATGGGTGTTTATGGTTATGATGCTTCAGGATATAATCTTTTTACTGGATCCAACGCCACCCAAAGTTATATTCAAAAAACGGCCATTCAAAATAGTGTTGCCCTAGAATTTGATACCGCAAATAACAGTTTTTATTTGCCAACGGCACCCATCAACAATAACTCTGGACTCTTTACGGGATCAGGATTAGGATCTTATTTCTCTTTAGATGGTTATGACACTCAATTGAGCACGTTACCATCAAGTTCTTTAGGATTTGGTAGTGACGCAAAGTACGGGGCTGGTGGTGGTTATGGGCATATTGCTTTAACTTACCCCGGATTTGCCGATTCCTATTATTCAACAGTCTTCTCTGGTGCTGCCGTAAGTGCTTATAGTCCCTGGACAGCAGGTTACGTTCTAATGCATAAAAGTAGTAAAGAAGCTTACTTAATTGATACTGAGGATCAAAACGGCAGTCCTCTTTACTGGCATCACGTTACTATTAATTGGACACCCGCTGCCAGTGGTAGTACTACGGGAACATTATCGTATAATTTTAATGATAAAAACCTTGATTACAGTGATAATACATTAACTAGTGGTTATAGCGTTCCGTTTTCCAAATCTATTGATGTTGATACCTCAAAATTAAACACAACTGACGGCAAAGTTCGCTGGGGTTTCACGGCCGCCAATGGTCCTTCTACCAGTGTTGCTAGTAAATTAGTTGCTTTTGATTCCATTCCTGACTTGCTTAATTCTGATGCTGACGCCAACATTGTTGATACGACTTTAAATAATAAGGAAATTACTGATACATCAACTGACAATACTGTGGCCAATGGCGATTCTCTCAAATTGAATTACAACTTGAATTACCTCAATGGTAATGTAGATTGGCAAGATATCGCTGCTAAAATTAAAATTCCTGATGATGTCACTCTTACACCAGATGCCTCTAATAACATTGCTACGATCACATACGGTGATGGCACAACTGAAACTATCAGTGCCAATGAATTAGTGGATAACAGCTTGCAACATACTTTAGCAAAAAAAATCGGTGAAACCACTGATGCTTCCGGAAAAACTGCCCAAATCACTATTAATGCCAAGGCAGTTAACAATACGACAAGCGATATCAACGTTTCAAGGGCCGTGGCTACCTTTAGTGGCTCCAATTCAATTGCTTCAACTAACAGTCCTGCCTTTACGATTTTAACTACTCCTCAATATACCTTGGACTTGGCAAATGCTAATTCTAGTGATGAAATAGATTTACTCTACAAACAAGACAATGCCACTTTAGACTTGCCAACCACTTTGGACTACAGTGATAATCATAGCTTTGGTGATACAACTAGCAGTACCAACATCGTTTATCAAATTACTGCTGGCGACAAGACTTATACTGTTGGTTCCAGCGCTACAGGTACCAGTTTCAATCAAACTATTGACCTAAAGAGTCTAATCAATGATGACACAGCTTTCTGGAATTTATTTACTCTAGGGTCGACCAATAAAGTTACCGTCAAAGCAATTGATACAACCAACGGCTTGGTTTCCAACACAATCACTTATAATGTTGTAACTCAGCAAAATGAATCCCTAAGCATGGAAGTCTCTAAAAGCTTAGAATTCAAGGATATCAATTATGGTGACTCCACTGAATACCTGCCACGAAAGAATGCTTTTGATCTCAGCGTTACAAGTTTTCGTGAACCATGGCAATTAAACGTTACAACCAATGGTCTATATCTCAATGGCGAAACTTTAAACGAAAATATGGCTTTGGTCTATAAGAAAAATAGTTCCTCACAATACAACACTCTTAGTACAACGCCAACATTAATTGATGAGGATACTTCTTCTCCAGACACTGATACCACTACAGATATTTCTGATAATTGGACAAACAGTACCGGTTTACTCCTGAAACAACTTGGTCTCAGTACCGCAGGCCAATACACGGGAACTTTAACTTGGACAGTATCAGATTCAGTTAATAATACGTAAAAAATGTTATAATAAAACATGAACAAGTGTTTGCATAAAAATAAACGGGTGCGTTTTTCGCAGCCGTTTTATTGTTCGCTTGATTTTAACGAGGAGGCCTTACACATGACACAGCAACGTACTTACATGGCAATTGATTTAAAATCTTTCTACGCATCTGTGGAATGCATTGCCCATGATCTTGATCCATTAAATGCTAACTTAGTTGTCGCTGATAATTCACGAACCGATAAAACCATTTGTTTGGCAGTTTCACCGGCTTTGAAAAAATTTGGAGTTCCCGGTCGCCCTCGACTCTTTCAGGTGGAACAAATCGTTAATAAACTCAATCGTCAACGTTTAAATGATAATCAAAATCATCGTTTAACACGTTATTCCTCAATCAATCGCGAACATTTACTCAAAGCACCCTCCTTAAAAATTGGCTATAAAACCGTTAAACCACGAATGAACTTTTACATGCATAAAAGTGCTGAGATATATGGAATCTATTTACGTTTCATTGCTGCTAAAAATATTCACGTTTACTCAATTGATGAAGTTTTAATGGATGTAACCGATTATCTAGATCAGCACGAGATAACTGCTCATGCTCTAGCCAAGAATATCATTCAAGAAATCCAAGCTGAGACTGGCATCACTGCAACGGCGGGTATCGGAACCAATCTTTATTTAGCCAAAGTAGCGATGGATATCGTGGCCAAACATATTCCTGGAGATGCTGATGGTGTGCGGATTGCACAAATGAATGAGCAACAATACCGTCAATTATTATGGGCTCATCAACCAATGACCGATTTTTGGCGTATTGGTCACGGAACAGCAACTCGTTTGGAAAAACTAGGCCTGCATACCATGGGGGACATTGCCCGTTGTTCTTTAGGTACCCTGTCTGATGTTAAAAATGAAGAGATTCTTTATCAAGAATTTGGTAAAAACGCTGAACTAATAATTGACCATGCTTGGGGACATGAAACGGCCACATTGGAAAATATTAAAAATTATCGGTCCGATGATCACGGACTTTACTCCAGTCAAGTTTTGATGAAACCCACTTCTTATGAGGACGGTCTAAAAATTGTCCGTGGCATGAGTGATAACTTGGCATTAGACCTCGTTCAAAAGAAGGTTGTCACTGACCGTGTCGGTTTAATTGTTGATTACGATATTACAAGTTTGCAGATTGATAATGGTTTTACTGGCAAATTAACAACTGACTATTATGGTCGCAAAACGCCCAAGCCTGACCATACTTTCATTAAGCTTGAGGCTGCAACCTCTTCGTCAGTAGAATTACGACAAAATTTTAAAACAATGTATGAAAAGCATATTAATCCTAAAATGTTAATTCGACGGGTAACCGTGACAGCTAATAACTTGGTGGATGAAACAACGGCGTTACAAAAACAGCGATTTAAGCAAATCGACCTCTTTGGCAATCCTGAGCAAGAAATCGTCCAAGACAAACACGCTCAAATTAAGCGCCAACAGGATCGCAAGATTCAGGAAACTATCCTTGAACTTCAAAAGAGATTCAACAATCGTAACATTATCTTAAAAGCCTCAGATTTAGAAGCGGGATCCACTACCATAGAACGTAACAATCAGATTGGAGGCCATCACGCCTAATGGATGAAAAAAAGTTGATTGAACAAAAGATTTTCAATGATACTTCATCATATAGGGACATCATGAATATTCCCTATCATCAATCAAAACGTCATTTACCAATGAACCAATTGGACCGCGCCTTTCAATTCGCACCTTTTGGGGCTCTGGAAGGATTCAATGATTTGATTAAAGAAAAAACAGATCTTTATAGTCGCAAGAAATTCACCACCGGTGCAGATGATAAAATCATTATTCTTCAATTGAAATATTTACAAAAGCATCCCTTAAAGGTCGATGTTAACTACTTCAACGATAATTCTGGTTATTACGAACATTTGAAGGGTTTTCTACAAACAATTGATTGGAAAAAAGGACGAGCTAATTTTGACGAAGTATCAGTAGTTATTTTAAATATTCGTTCAATAAAATTGTTAAATGAAAGTAATTTTTAAAAATAAGCTAGTACCTGTTGCATCATATTATTTATTAAGTGACATATGTTAAAAAAAATGGCTACATAAATTTGTGTAGTCATTTTTTTAAGCTTTTTTCTCCAACCAACCAATTTCATCTAGATATAGCAGATATTTTTCTCTAAACTCATCTAAATCATCAATCACAGTCATACCTTTGAAATACGGATCCATTAATTGAACTGACTCAAAACTGGCAGCATCAGTCGTGAGCATATGCATACCAAACATCTTTCGTAGTCCGTGGAGACTGTTAATGAATATTTCTCTGGCTGCACTTACCTCTGAATAATCATCACTTGAATAATGATATACATAAGGCTTTTTGGCTACATCAATAATTACTATATAGTGAAAATACTTCATTATTTTATTCCCTTCTCTTTTCGTTCTTTTTCGTGACGATTATGTTCAATATAATTATTAGCTGCATTCGTACTATCCCAAATCTGGAATTACCATCGGATTTATAATAGTAGCGATAAATTATTGATTTCTTTTTTGCGATTAATAACTTTTATATCTCAATTTTCTCATTTATTACATTGTCTAGCTGAAGGTTGAAAGGTGAGAAATTAATCTAATCATTATTATTACAGGCTTAGAGCTAATTTATTCAAATAATCAGAAGTCTTTATTTTACTGTTCCGTTATTAAAAAATAAACTAGTTGGAAGAGCTGAGAGTATTCATTTGTCGCGAAAGTGGCGTTATTGCTTCAGCAATTACACCACCGGGCGTGTTGAAGATTCGCGGGTTTTGCGAGGCTTCAACCGAGATTCGAGACCGCTTTTTGGCTCGGATCGTTCCGCGCAGCATATGAATACTTTCAGCTCTGGAAACGGCATAATGCATCAAACTTTCAACCTTCAGTGTCTAGTATTATACGTTCCCCCGAACAAATCATTCAATATTTTCGATTTTGATAGGCTGTCCCTCATTTCATATTTAGTCATTCAAAACCAAATTACGAAATGAAAAGATTCTTCTCCACATCTATTTCTCAATAATTTCAAAACCATATCCACGAATATGCTCTTTCAACATCTCCAAATAACTCTTAGCAATTGGACTCAATTCCAACTGGCTATGCTTCAACCATCCTAAAGTCATCGAATCGTCAACATCCAACGGAATCGCCACGATTTTATCATCGTTCAGTTTATTACTAATGATTCCTGAACTGATCGTGTACCCGTTCAAGCCGACCATCAGATTAAAAATAGTTGCCCGATCACTAACTTTAATATTTTTCTTCCTATCTAAAGTACTCAAAATTTCCTCGGAAAAATAAAACGAATTGTTATCCCCCTGTTCATATGACAAGTATGGATAGTCTCTCAAGTCATCCAAAGTTACGCGCTTTTTCTTAGTCAAAGGATTTTGACGACCGACAAAAACATGTGGCAAAGCTTTAAATAACGGTGTGAATTCCAAATCGTATTCCTTAAACAGTCGCTGCATAACCTGCTTATTAAAGTTATTCAAATACAAGATACCAAGTTCACTCTTAAAACTGGATAAATCTTTCAAAATATTTTCCGTTTCAGTTTCACGTAATGTAAATTGGTACTCATCTGCTTTGACAGTCTTAATCAATTCAACAAAGGCATGCACAACAAAAGCATAATGTTGGGCTGATACCGAAAATGCCTGTTTTTGAACGGTATCTTTTTCATAACGACCTTGTAAAAGTTGCACTTGATCCAGTACCTGACGCGCATAAATCATAAATTCACGGCCATCATCAGTCAACGTGACACCAAGTTTGCTTCGTAATAAAATCTGAATACCCATCTCAGATTCTAGTTCCTTGACAGCGTTAGACAAACTAGGTTGCGTTAAATAAAGTTCTTTAGCTGCCTCATTGATTGACCCGGTTTTGACAATAGTCTCTAAATATTTCAGTTGTTGAATTCTCATTGTTTACCTCACATCGTTAAATAATTAGGAGTTTTCGTTCTACTATTCCTTCCATAAAAAATAAACTAGTTGGAAGAGCTGAGAGTATTCATTTGCAGCAAAAGTGGCGTTATTGCTTCAGCAATTACACCACCGGGCGTGTTGAAAACTCGCGGTTTTTGCGAGGCTTCAACCGAGGTCCGAGACCGCTTCCCAGGCTCGGGCCGTTCCGCGCAGCAATTGAATACTCTCAGCTCTGGAAACGGCATACTTAACTAACCTTTCAACCTTTAGTTGAATATAACAATATTTCAATTATACCCTTGTTATAGTTTTAAACTATAACCAATCATTACTTTTACCAGTTATTCAATAGCACAATACAATGGTAATTTATAAACAACGAATTAATCACTACCACAAAGGGGACTTTTATATGACAACATCAATTATTGGCTTTCCAAGAATCGGCGAAAACCGTGAATTAAAATTCAACACTGAAAAATACTGGCGTAAGGAAATTACAGAAGATGAACTACAATCATTCGCTAAAGACTTACGTTTAAAACACTGGCAACTTGTTAAAAATGCTGGGATCGATGAAATTCCTAGTAACGACTTTTCATTTTTTGACACGACACTCGATACAGCTTACTTATTAAACATCATTCCTGAAGCTGCCAAAAATCTCAAACTATCTCAATTAGACCGCTATTTTGCTTTAGCTCGTGGTTATCAAGGCGACGAAGGTGATATCAAAGCTCTCCCTATGAAGAAATGGTTCAATACTAACTATCACTATTTAGTACCTCAATTTTCTAAAGATACTGACATAAAATTGACCGACACTAAGATTTTCGATGAATATCAAGAGGCAAAAGATGCTGGCATTCAAACACGACCAGTCATTGTAGGACCTTTCACTCTGCTATCACTAAGTGAATTCCATGAAGTGAAGGCTGCTGATTTTATTGACGAGCTGGTTAATGCCTATCAAGAAATCTTTGAGAAGTTGGCCACCCAAGGCGCCGAATGGATTCAACTTGATGAACCCGAATTAGTCAAAGATGTTACCGGTGACAAGAAAGCCTTATTTGAAAATATCTATGCCAAATTACTCAATAACAAAGCCGGTTTGAAGGTACTTATTCAAACGTACTTCGGTGACGTTCGTGACGTTTACAACGATTTGATCAATCTTGATGTTGAAGGGATCGGACTCGACTTTCATGAAGGTAGAAAGACCGCTGAACTTGTTAAATCAGGTTTTCCAGACGATAAAATCTTGTTTGCCGGAGTCGTAAATGGTAAAAACATTTGGCGCAATCACTATCAAGAAACTACGGATTTGATTAAGAGTTTGCCTGCCAAAAATATTGTTATTTCAACATCTTGCTCACTACTGCATGTTCCTTTCACAATTGAAAATGAAACTTTTCCGGAGGAAATCAAACAACATTTCGCCTTTGCTAAAGAAAAGCTAGCTGAATTAGATGACATCCAAGCCATTCTTTCCGGTCAAGGTCAGGCTGCCGAAATTAAAAATAACGAACTTTTCGAACAACCACGAGTTCAACCAAATCCCGACGTCCATGAACGTATCGCTAAATTAACGGAAGATTCCTTCGTCAGACACCCTGCTCTAGCCCAACGTGCTGCCATTCAAAAGGCCGAATTCAACTTGCCACTCCTTCCAACGACCACTATTGGCTCATTCCCACAAACCAAAGAAGTTAAAAAAACTCGTGCTCAATTTAGACACAATGAGATTTCTCAAGCTGAATACGATAAATTTATTGCTGGTCACATTGATGAATGGCTCAAATGGCAAGAAGATATTGGTCTCGACGTTCTAGTTCACGGTGAATTTGAACGTAACGACATGGTAGAGTACTTTGGTCAAAATCTTGATGGTTATTTATTCAGTAAAAATGGTTGGGTTCAATCATATGGAACTCGTGGCGTTAAGCCTCCAATCATCTGGGGTGACGTGGCTCGTAATCATCCAATTACCGTTAAATGGTCCAAATATGCTCAAAGTCAGACTGACAAAATAGTCAAAGGTATGCTTACCGGTCCTGTAACTATTTTGAACTGGTCTTTCCCTCGTGAAGATATTTCAATCAAAGACTCAACAATCCAAATTGCCTTGGCTATTCAAGATGAAGTCCTTGACCTCGAAAAAAATGGTATCAAAATTATTCAAATCGACGAAGCGGCGTTACGTGAGAAACTTCCATTGCGTAAAACTGACTGGTATTCTGAATATCTCGACTGGGCTGTACCAGCATTTCGTTTAGTTCACAGTAAAGTTAAACCAACGACCCAAATTCACACGCACATGTGCTATTCTGAATTTACCGATATCATTCCAGCCATTCAAAATCTCGATGCTGACGTAATTTCTTTTGAGGCTTCTCGTTCCAATTTGGAAATTTTGGATGCCCTACAAAAAGAAAACTTTCAACTTCAAGTGGGACCTGGTGTTTACGATATTCACTCACCAAGAATTCCCTCCGTTGATGAAATTAAGACAACCATCCACAAAATTTTAGATAAAGTTCCTGAAGAAAAAGTTTGGATCAATCCTGACTGTGGTTTGAAAACTCGTGGAATCAAGGAAGCAAAAGCTAGTGTGGAGAATTTGACTGAGGCAGCCAAGGAAGTCAGAAAGGAATTGCTTGTCCATGACAGAAACTAATCAAAAACCAACCCTATCATTCGAAGTTTTCCCACCTAACTCGCAAGTTGGTACCGCTAATTTAACCGCCACACTTGACCAACTTGACGGACTCAATCCCAGTTTTATCAGCGTAACTGCTAGTAATCATAAATTAGATTACGAAAAAACAACGATTGATCTTGCAAAATATGTCCACGATAAATTGAAATGTCCCACCATGGTTCACATGCCCGCTGCCTATGTAACCAAAAAAGAGGTTGACGATGTCTTAGAACAATTGGAAAAGATGGATATACACCAAGTGTTAGCACTTCGTGGTGATATTGTTGAAGGCTATACTCCAGAAACCGATTTTAAATATGCCAGTGACCTGACACGTTATATCAAACAGCAAAAGCCTAACTTTGAAGTATCAGGTGCCTGTTATCCTGAAGTCCACCCTGATTCAAAAAATCGAATTGATGACATTAAACATTTAAAGGATAAAATTGATTCTGGTTGCGACCAATTGATCACACAACTTTTTTATGACAATGAGGCCTTCTACCGTTTTCAAGAAGAATGTGCAATTGCTAATATCAACGTCCCTATTCTGGCAGGTATCATGCCAATCATTAATCGTAAACAAGCTTTACACGTTATCGAGAACTGTTCTGCACGTTTGCCAAAGAAATTTATCAGTATTTTGGACAAGTATAAAGACAATCCCGTTTCACTTAAAGAGGCTGGCATTGCTTACGCCGTTGACCAAATCGTTGATTTGGTTACCAACGACGTCAAAGGAGTTCACTTATATACGATGAATAAATCCGATACAGCCAAACATATTTTTAGTAATACTGCTTCATTATTTGGACTTGAAACTTCTGTTGAAGAATAATCCTACCGTCTCCAGAACAGAGAATATTAACCTGCTATGCGGAGACGCTCCGAGCCTGAGAAACGGTCTTGTACCTTGGTTTGAATCCTTGCAAAAAGCGCAAGTATCCAAACTCTCGCCCGGTGGTGTAACGGCTGAAGCCGTAACGCCACAACCACAGCTGGTCAATACTCTCTGTTCTTCCGACTAATTTATTTTTGTTTGAAAAACATTTACGCCTTTAGATATACTAACAAAACTACAATTTGCGATAATAAAAAAGTCGTTTTTCACTTTGAAATTTTTTCTAAGTGAAGAGCGACTTTTTTCATTCTTCTAAAGGTTGAAAGGTGAAAAACTAATATAACCATTGTTGTTACAGGCTTAGAACAAATTTATTTAAATACGCAGAAGTTTTCATTTTATCTGTAAATAAATTAGTTGGAAGAGCTGGCAGTATTCATTTGCAGCGAAAGTGGCGTTATTGCTTCAGCAATTACACCACCGGGCGAGTTGAAAATTCGCGGGTTTTGCGAGACTTCAACCGAGGCTCGAGACCGCCTTTTGGCTCGAACCGTTCCGCGCAGCATATGAATACTGCCAGCTCTGGAAACGGCATACTTAACTAAACTTTCAACCTTTAGTCATTCTTAATTAAATTTAATTTGTTGATTGACTAAAGCACACATACCACAAATATTAAAACAGCAGTCCTAACAATTCATTATTTTTCTAATGCTTTAACAATCTCTGGCTCAATCTTTTCAGGCTTTGTAACGGGAGCAAAACGCTCGATTACTTGACCATCACGTCCAATCAAAAACTTCGTAAAGTTCCATTTAATCCGACCATGACCCACAGCATCCTTCAAATAAGTAAACAATGGATCCTCGTTGCCACCATTAACAGACACTTTTTTTGTCATCGGGAACGTAACGCCGTAATGGATCTGACAATAATCACTTGTCTCTTGATCAGAATCCAATTCTTGATGAAATTGATTGGATGGCAATCCCAAAACTTCAAATCCTTGATCATGATACTTTTGATACAGCTCTTCCAAACCGGTCAACTGTGGCGCAAACCCACATTTACTGGCGGTATTAACAACCAACAGAACCTTATCTTGATAATCTTTAAAATCAATTGTAAAACCATTCATTTCTGTTTCTGAGAAATCGTAAATACTTGTCATTTCACTTCATCCTCTCTTCGATTTTTCTGGTAGAAATACCCCCACTGGACGATGAATATCACTAATAAGACCAGCGACACCAACAATCCATTGATATTTTTAGTCATCACTCGAAATACAATTAGGGCCTCATATATTACACCCATAACAATGATTTCATACCAAAAATACATCAAGGCTTTCTTAAATGCTTTCCACATACAGTAAGTAACTCCTAAATCTTAATTACTCTAATTATACTGTACTTATGCCTTCTTTGACGACTTATCGATTTTTCGGATAATAAATACCAGAATAATTGCTTCAATTAAGAGAATGACAGCAGTAATATACGCAAAATGCATCCCACTCAAAAACCAACTCGGATTATTCTTCGGATAGTAATTGACGGTCTTATGAGCTTTCAACCCCATACCATAATACAAACTAGTTGTAGCTAAACTGATTCCGACACCCATACCAATATTTCTAAATAAAGCTGCTAAGCTACCGGCAACTCCTTGGTACTCTTTGGGGGCGTACCCCATAATCATCGGGTTATTTTGAAATCCACCATTACCAATGCCCAAGAGTGCAATCATTAGGGTAAAGATGATCAAATTATTATTTGTTGAAATTTGTGTCAAAAATAACAATGGAATCGCATAAATGAAAAGATTACATAACGATACATTTGTGGCGTCATATTCATCGGTGAAAATACCGGCAATAGGTGCAGCAATCACATTGGCTAAAGGAATTGCCATCATAATTAGACCAGTCAGTTCGGTACTTAATGAACGAAAATCTGTCAGATAAAACGGCATAATCACATTGGCATAATATCCAATTGAGAAAACTAATAGTGCACTGATCAAACTCAAAGTCAGTCGAGGAATTCGGAAAATTTTCAGGTCAATCAATGGAGACTTCACATGTTTTTCAACCCGGACAAAAATAATCCACATCAAAAGACTGACAAGGAAAGTTCCAACAACAGCTATATTTCCAAAACCAATATCTTGCCCCATAAAGATACTGACAAAAAACGCTCCAATCGCAATAGCATACGTCGTCAATCCGGTCCAATCATATGAAACTTTGGATACCTTACGTTCTTCCTTAGGAAACATAAATCTTCCATAAATATAAACAACAATTCCAATAGGAATATTTATAATAAAAATCCAGTGCCATGATAGGAATCCTAGAATCAATCCACCCAATCCTGGTCCCGAAATATTACCCAATTGTGCAATAATACTGTTAATCCCATAGGCTCGGCCACGCAAATGTAACGGAAAAATCATGGCAATAATACCAATATTTGTCGCCATACTCATGCTTGCTCCGAATCCCTGAACAACTCGTCCCAATAATAATATCGGTAACGTTGGACTCATAGCACAAATTAGCGAACCAATAGTAAAGAAAATAGTTCCCATTTGGAAAATTTTAATATATCCAATCTGATCAGCCATTCGGCCCCAAAAGAGCAATAACATACAAATTAAAATCAAATAAACCGAGATAATCCATTCCGCTCGATTCATTGGTACGTGCAAATCCTTCGTCAAACTAGGGATAGCAACGTTCACGATACTAGCATCCAACAATTGCATGAAGGACATAAAACTTGTGGCAAACAACGTTAGCCATATATGATTCTTTTTCAAAATAATCCGGCCCTTCTATCGACATATCTATATCATAAAACTTATTTTTAACAAAAAAATACTTTTTTTAGTTAACATGTGGTGCTGGTTATTTTGAAGCAGCTTCTTATACCAAAATTATCTAACTGGAAGTGGCATATTTAAGTAAACTTTCAACATTTAATCAAGTATGCAAAAAAATATGACAAGTTTTAATGGCTCCTACTCGTCACATTTTTTAAACATTTCTACTCTAGTAAGGTGCTACTTTAAATATTCGAGTCAATATCACTAGCCTTAACAAACTTATTAGTTGAGAGCCGATAATATTTTTCGCCGTTGATATAGATAAGAGCATTAACTTTCAAATTAACACCATTTAATTTTTCATTTCCAATCAACTTGCCTTCAGCTGTGTAAATATTAATATACTTATCACTAGATGTTCTCATAACAAAATCAACTGGTGTATAAATATAGGCATCTTCTGTCCGAATAAACTCATTTTTTGCAATTTGATAATAATTTACACCGGTATTAGTAACGACAGACTCGCTGTATTTTTCAGTGGCTGGATCCAAAACGATATCTTTTATCTCAGACATTTTATTCATTGTATCCAATTGATAAACTTGGACCATTGGTCTATCAGAATACGTTGTTATTGATTTCTTACTTTGTTTATTTTCTGAATTTGTTGTTACATTTGGAGCTTTCACTGAGTTTGATGTTTCTGGTACTTTTGGTGTTTCTGGGGTCTTTGGTGTTTCTGATTTATCTGGTACTTGGGGTTTCTCTGTAACTTTTGGTACCTCTGGCGCTTTTGGTACCTCTGGTACCTTGGGTTCCTCTGGTGCTTTTGATTCCTCTGGGGTTTTTGATGGCTCTGGGGCTTTTGGTGCCTCTGGTACTTTGGGTTCCTCTGGTGCTTTTGGTGCCTCTGGTACTTTGGGTTCCTCTGGTGCTTTTGGTGCCTCTGGTACTTTGGGTTCCTCTGGTGCTTTTGGTGCCTCTGGTACTTTGGGTTCCTCTGGTGCTTTTGGTGCCTCTGGTACTTTGGGTTCCTCTGGTGCTTTTGGTGCCTCTGGTACTTTGGGTTCCTCTGGTGCTTTTGGTGCCTCTGGTACTTTGGGTTCCTCTGGGGTTTTTGATGGTTCTGGGGCTTTTGGTGTCTCTGGTACTTTGGGTTCCTCTGGGGTTTTTGATGGCTCTGGGGCTTTTGGTGCCTCTGGTACTTTGGGTTCCTCTGGGGCTTTTGGTGCCTCTGGTACTTTGGGTTCCTCTGGGGCTTTTGGTGCCTCTGGGGTTTTTGATGGCTCTGGAGCTTTTGATGGTTCGACTTGATTTACAACTGCTGAACCATCTGATGTCATGATATTATTTGCATTATCTGAAGTATTTGTTTTTTCCGAATTACCTATTGTATTAGACTCCACCGGTTTCGATGGACCCACCGTTGTACTTGGCTTTGCTGGTTTTGATGTATCTTCAGATCTTGCTTTAACATAAACAATTTTAGTATCCGTTGAAGACTGTGTTTTATCAAAAGTGGCTTTAACTTGATTTGGTGATGAGTTCTTTTTTGTGTACGTAACACCATTGAATGTCCATGTAGTTGGAACATCCACAGTACTTGAATTACCTAAGGAGCCTGGAGCATTAATTGTGATATCTCCCTGATTAGTTGGAATAGTAACCAAATTATTAATTGATTGACCCTTTACTCCATCTCCACTTGCAATATAAGTAAGTCGACCAGTTGCTCTCTTACTGTGTGAGTCCCATCCTTGTACTACGGCACCTTTTTTATATAAACTACCAATTCCACTAATGGCCTTGCCATCTTTATCAAATGTTGGAATTCCGGAAAACGATTGCTTTACTTCTGGATCATGGATATTACCCTCAACCTTATCCTCAACACTAGTCCAAGTGATTCCATCTTGAGAAGTCAGAGCTGTATTTGCATTAAACACCAGATTGTCGTTCAAAACGATGCTCTTTAAACTAGTACCATCAAACATCCCCTCACCCTTCGATGAGTCACCAGTATCCGCCTTGTCAAAGAACCAATTATCCAGATTTAAAGTCGTTAGATTTATATCATTTTTAAACATTGATCTTAAATCAGTGGCATATACTGCCTTCCAAGAATCAGTTGCCGACAAGCCCTTTTCTATATTTCCTTTATTATTTTTAACAAGAAAATCCGTCAAGGATGTATCATTGGCAAAGGCATAACTAGCATCTTTAATTCTTATAAATGATGCTTTCTTAAAAGTTATTGTCTTAATATTCTTATCGTTTTCAAACATATGACTGATATTATGGGCAAAAGGAATTGTATGTGCTGATAAATCAAGTGTTTCCAAACTAGTATCGTTTTTAAACATTCCTTCAGCATTTTCAATCTGTTCAGTATTAAGGTTTTTAATATGATCTATTTTTTTCAAATTTTCCATATTAGCAAATAAATAAGCGGAATTCTCAGGTGCGACGATTGGTACGGCAATATTGATAGTTGTAATATTTTGGGTATTGCCACCCCACCGTTCATGGTCAGCCCCAGTCCCTTTATTTAATTTACCAATTATATTCAAGATTTTACCGCTATCATCTACATTCCAACCAGTACCAGAATTTTTCTTTACAAATTTGTCCTTATCATTTGCCCCTGTGGCATTAACAATTACCGAATCATCTGTTTCATGGCTTGATTCATTCACATCATCTGTATTTGTTGGAACCGATGTTTGAGGGTTTTTATCTGTATTCGATGGAATTGATTCTTGAGGTTTTTTAGCTACCTGAGGTTTTTTACCCTTATTTTTAGATATTTGAAATAATGAAAGCAAGCCTTTTGTCTCTTTAGATGGTTTCAAAGCCTCATCTTTTTTATCATCATTAACAAAATTTTTAATTGCTGACTGTTCAGTATCACTATTGGATAGATTCTTTACTGTTGAATTTTTACTTGCATCATCCACATCAGTAATTGGCTTCTTAAGACTGTTCTGTTCGTCATTTTTATTAGGATCTTCGGGAGTTGCTGAACTGGCTTTTTTATCTCCAGTTATTTTAGGATTCGGATTCTTCAATGAAACGTCTGCAGTCTTTGGTGGCATTGCATTTGGAACAACAATCGTTGTTTGCGTCTTAACATCAACTGTTGCATCGGCCTTAACAACATAACTTGGTGCAGTCAACAAAAATAGTGCTCCTGCAAGGGAAAGACCACTTATAACAACCCAGCTCTTTTTAGATTTAACTAATCTTTTTCTCATAACAGCATTTGGGTCACGTTTCAATTGTTGAAATCTCATAATTTTGCCCTCAATCCTTTTCAAATTTAGAATAACTCTTTTATCACAATTAAATTATAGTATTTGTACATAGAATTATATTCCATTTCTTGTAAAGAATACTATTTAAAATTGAATTATTCAATAAAAAATCCTTAAATAAGGCTACTATTTATTCAAAAATTAAACTGTCTTCTTTCATCAAAATATAATTAAAATTACTGTTATTACACGATTAATCACGTTATATAGGCAACGTTAATAATTATTGCTGCATCATTTATATATTTAAACACAAAAAAAATAAGCCAATATCAGCTTACTTTTTAAATTATAATTATTCTATTTGTATATACATCAAATCACAAAATTGAGAGTACCTTTTTATGAATCCTGACGTGTAGCAGCAATATCAACTTCGCGGATATTTACTTCCTGAGGCATGTCATACATGAACTTAACAGTTTCAGCGACATGCTTAGGATCAAGCACAACGCCACCCATAGTTTCTTCCCAAGCAGCATAATCCTTCAGAGCTGACTTGCTAGTTACATGAGTTAAAAGTTCTGTTTCAGCAGCACCCGGAGCAACCATCATGATACGAACATTCTTAACTGAATTTTCTTCACGAAGCGTTTCTGACAAACCATGGACACCAAATTTTGAAGCAACATAGGCAGCATGATTAACAAAAGTTTTACGACCAGCGATTGATGACATGTTCAAAATTGTTCCATGTTCACGTTCGCGCATATCATTTAGGACAATTTGTGTCCCATTAAGAACACCCATGACATTAGTATCGAGCATAGTTTGCCATTCTTTAGGATTCTGATTTTGAACATTTCCTAATAACATCACTCCAGCATTATTCACCAAAAGATCAGTCTTGCCATACTTAACCTCGGCTTTACGAATGGCCTTTTCAAATTGATCATAGTCAGTCACATCAACTGAATCAATCATGACATTGTCCATTCCAGCAGCGACTTTCTCTAATTTTTCTGTGCGACGGCCCAGTAGCAACATTGGAAAACCATCTGCATTAAATATTTTAGCAATCTCAGCACCAAATCCTGAACTTGCACCTGTAATTACAACTAATTTTTTCATTATATATTCCTCGTTCATATAAAGATTTTTTCAACGATTTACAGTATAATGGCATATACGAATGACAACAAGTACGCACCTTCAGGTTACTATTACCTGTGGAAAACTAAGGAGCAATAATTTTGACAAAATACTTAAATGAATTTGACGCGACAATGCACATGATTCAAGGTAAATGGAAAATTATGATAATGTATGAATTAGCAGAAAATGGTGAACGACGCTTCGGAGAATTGCAACACCATATCAAAGATGTTTCTCACAAAACTTTAACTAATCAATTGCGTGAATTAGAAGATGATGGTTTACTTACTCGCCATGACTTTCAAACCGCTGAACCACATGTTGAATATCAACTAACTGAAAATGGCAAGTCATTGATTCCGATATTAGATGCCATCTGTACTTGGGGTGACACACACATTGACCATGACTTGATCGACCGCTCCCTTTGTGATGAGTAGACACTTGCCATTTTTAAAAGATCAGCGTACTATATAGGAAAATATTATTCCGATAGCGAACTAAGTTCGTCATGTTACTAGAGAAACACTTCTACTAGGCTGGGATAGCCTAAGGAGTGTTTTTTTTATGCACAAAAATCAAAGAATATTTTTAATATTATTAACAGCAATGAACCTGCGATTATCCGTTACCGCAATTACCCCACTATTCACAGCGATTCAAAAAACTTTAAATGTCGACAGCACCATCACCGCATTATTAGTAACGATTCCATTGCTTTGTTTCTCGATTGGCGCAGTCATTACACCTTGGTTGAACCAAAGATTTGGACTACGGCCACTATTGATTTTTACAAATGGATTGTTGATTTTGGCTAACATTCTACGTCCTATTAATGTAGCTTTCCTATTAGTTGGTACCCTTTTAATTGGTATCGCAATTTCTTTATTGAACGTTTTAGTTCCTGTTATGATTTCTCAAACCACCCATGAAACATCTGAGATTACCAAACTGACTAGTTATTATTCCGTAATAATGAATATTTTAGCCGCCATCGCAACTGCCACAGCCATTCCTCTGGCCAATCTATTCGGTTGGGCCAATGTCCTACGTGGTTTTGCCATTCCCGTACTCTTAACTTTCATTGCCAGTTTATTGCTAACTCCATTTCCAAAATCAGCTGCCGTGGAAAATCCTCAGAAACTCCTAAAAACTTTATTGCACGATAAAGCAGCTCAAAAATTGACGATTTTCATGGGACTTCAGTCACTGATATTCTATAGTTTGATCTCCTGGTTACCAGCCATCTATCAATCATTAGGAGCAACTTCTAGTGAAGCTGGCATGCTTTTATCAATCTTCCAATTCGTTGGTATTCCAGCTGCCATAGCCTTAAATTACTTAACCGATACCAAAAAACTTTTCATAATTTTAGCTACTGGTTATTCACTCGGTATGATAACAATTTTCTGGCACGGCATTGGTTGGTGGTTGTCAGCAATTATCTTAGGATTCACAGCTGCATTGATTTTCAGCGTGGCGTTAAATCTGATTGCAACAAGTAGTACTCAAGTAACGAAAATTGCCAATCGATCTGCCTTAGCCCAATCACTAGGTTACTTATTAGCCGCAACCGGTCCGGTTATTTTGGGTCGTCTACACGACAGCTTTCATAGTTGGTCTGTTGTCCTGATTATGTTAATCATCTTAATGGGATTAACAATTCTTGCTGGAGTACGAGTTGTTAATCATCAAAAATAAAAAATGAGCTGTAACACACCTAATTATTTGGTTCCTTAAGTGTGATACAACTCTCTTTTATATAATTTACCTATAATTCCAATTTATTTTTCAAAGCTTCAGTTAAAACTGCCGAAAAATTAATATTTTGTTGCTTACCAAGAACCACTAAGTATTCAGGAACCGTCACATTCTTCCGCACAGTTTTTGGATTATTACGACGATATTCTTCCATATTAATATAGACAACCGTCTTAATTTCATCACCTTTAACAATAATATCTTCTAGTTTAGAGGCTTTAGGATACTCAGTCTTGTCTTCCAACATAATTCCGATGGCATCCTGAGCCATTAACAAGGCATCTTTCAAATCCTCACCTTGAGTCCAAGTTCCATGGTCAATGTCAGGTATTTCAACACTGTAACCTTCATCTTCAGGATGTAAAATCACTGGATAAACTAAAATACTTTTTTTAATAGTTAACATCTTATCCTCCTATATTACTTCGCTTATCGAAGTCCGGCTTTTCTCAATATTGCGAGTTCAATTCCTTTTTTCATTTCTCTAGCATGCATAGGAACTGGAATAGTGATATTAGTAATAGGATTACCTGTGGTGCTAGTTAAATATGCCGTCTACAGAGCTGGAAAATATTCACTAGCTGTGCGGAACGGTTCGAGCCAAAATACGGTCTCGAACCTCGGTTTGAAGCCTTGACATAGTTCGTCAAGTCTCCAAACACGCCCGGTGATATAAGAACGGGAGAATCAATCTCCCGTCCTTATATCACTTCCACGGCACACAAATATTTTCCAGCTCTTCCGACTAGTGGACCGTAGCTCTCACATTTATATTTAATCAACCTTCAAGTTTTGGATAAAGTGAATGTAATTTTATACGTGCATCTGCTGTTGTGAATTGCCAATCTATTGATAAATTTTTAGCATTACGTTCACTACACCATGCTGCTACTTCTTGTTTTAATTGTTCCATTTCTGGAATTCGCCTG
>NZ_BJDF01000012.1 GCF_005404815.1 Companilactobacillus huachuanensis | reverse complement strand
CAGGCGAATTCCAGAAATGGAACAATTAAAACAAGAAGTAGCAGCATGGTGTAGTGAACGTAATGCTAAAAATTTATCAATAGATTGGCAATTCACAACTGCAGATGCACGTATAAAATTACATTCACTTTATCCAAAACTTGAAGGTTGATTAAATATAAACATGAGAGCTACGCTCCACTAGTTGGAAGAGCTGAGAGTATTCATTTGCAGCGAAAGTGGCGATAGAGCTTCAGCTCTTACACCACCGGACGTGTTGAAGACTCGCGGGTTTTGCGAGGCTTCAACCGAGGCTTGAGACCGCTCTTTGGCTCGAGCCGCTCCGCGCAGCAATTGAATACTCTCAGCTCTGGAAACGTCAAGTCAAAAAAACATTTAGATTAGAGTGAATCTAAACCGAATATAAGATATATTTAAAGAAGTAAGTAAAGCGAGGTCATTATGTCAGAAATCAAATGGAATGAATTTTTGATACCATATTCACAAGCAGTAGACGAATTAAAAATCAAATTTAGAAATTTGCGTAAGGAATTTCTGGAGAAGAACGAACATTCTCCCATCGAATTTGTGACTGGTCGTGTTAAGACTGTCGACAGTATCAAAGAAAAGATGCGTCGTCGTTTTATTAATGAAGATTTATTAGAACAAGATATGCAAGACATAGCGGGAATTAGGATTCAATGTCAGTTTGTTGAAGATATTTACGATGTTGCTAAATTGCTTCATATCAGAGAAGATATGCGAGTAATTGAGGAACGTGATTATATTGCCAACAGTAAGTCGAGTGGTTATCGCTCATATCATGTGGTGATTGAATATCCGATTCAAACTGCTAGTGGTCAGAAGAAAATTTTGGCGGAAATTCAAATAAGAACTTTGGCGATGAACTTCTGGTCCACAATTGAACATTCTTTGAACTACAAATATAAAGGTGATTTTCCCGAGGAAATCAACGAACGGCTTAAGCGAGCTGCGGAGGCTTCATTCATGCTGGATGAGGAAATGTCTAAAATCCGCGAGGAGATTCAGGATGCTCAACAATATTTCACCGATCGAAAGCGTGATATAAATAACTCAACGGAGCACGATAAATAATGAAATTATGGATTAATAATAATAGTAAAGAAAAATCAGTTGCTGCGGCTAATCAATTGCGTAGTAAATTGCTTGATGCTGGTCTAGTTTTGGATCGTCGGGATCCACAATTGGTTATTAGTGTTGGAGGCGATGGAACGCTTCTGAGTACTTTTCACGCTTATGCAGCCCATTTGGACAGTGTTAAATTTTTAGCTCTGCATACAGGTCACTTGGGGTTTTATTCGGACTGGACCGACACTGAAATTGATGATTTGGCTAATCGAATCATAGAATGTAAGGACAATATTCCTTCCACAAGTTATCCACTTTTAGATGTGATGGTCGAAAACAAAGAAGGATCACTATTCCATGGTATCGCGATTAATGAAACCGTGGTCAGGCGACTATCTTCGTTGACGATGAAGGCTCGAGTTGACCTAGATAAAGAATTTTTTGAAAGTTTTCGTGGCGATGGACTATGTTTTTCGACGCCAACTGGTTCAACTGCGTACTCGAAGTCAATCGGTGGGGCACTAATTCATCCCAAGATCAGTGTCTATCAAATGATTGAAATTGCTTCGATCAATAACCGAGTTTACCGGACAATTTCGTCGCCAATTATCATTCCTCACAATCAACAAGTCGATCTTTATCCACAGACGGCGGACGATTACGTCATTAGTTGTGATGGAATTACGACAAAACTGAAAAATGTCAGAAAAATTACCATTAAATTGAATTATCAACGTGCACAATTTGCACAGTACCGTCACCGTCACTTCTGGACTAGAGTCGAGACAGCTTTCTTAGGACAAGATGAACAAAAATAACCGGATCATGAAGTTCACAATTGGTGATGATGATAAGAAAATTATCCGTAAGTTTTTAGTCCAACACGAATTTTCTTCCAGTCAATTGCACAATTTAAAGAACAAAGGCGGATTGATTTTCGTTAATCATAAGCAACGTCACTTTGATTTTAAGATGAAAATCGGCGATGTGATCTTGATTGTTATGAATGAAGAAGAACCCTCAGATTTGATTGCACCAATGCAAGGACCCGTTGATGTTATTTTTGAGGATAATTATTTATTAGTTGTGAACAAGCCACCGGGGATCGCTAGTTTACCCGCCAAAGCTAAGTCTGGAAAAACGATGGCTAATTTGGTGAAAGGTTATTTGTTGAATAAAAAAGAAAATCCGACAATTCACTTGGTAACACGATTGGACCGCAACACTTCTGGCCTGATGGTTTTTGCCAAGACTTCGTATGCCCATTCGTTGCTAGATCGAATTCTTCATAAGGAAGATTTTCAAAAATTCTATCTAGCGATGATTTATGGTCAAGTACAACCAGAAAATGGGTTAATTGATTTGCCAATTGGAATTGATCCAAGTGCCTTTTATATGCGCAATATTGACTATAAAAAGGGGAAACCGTCCCAGACTGTGTATGAAACTGTGGAAAAGTTTTCGACGGGTAGTTTGTTGAAACTGAAACTGTTAACAGGACGGACGCATCAAATTAGAGTTCACTTAACTGCAATTGGTCACCCAATTATCGGCGACGATATGTACAGTGGAAAAGTTGATTCACGAATAGATCGACAAGCACTGCATTGTTATCGGTTGAATATTGTTCATCCTGTGACCAAGCAGTTATTAAAACTTCAAGCACCATTGCCAGCTGATATGGTAATGTTAATGAGTGTGTTAAGGGGTGAGAAGAATGGATGAGAACGAAAAAAGACTGCAAGATAAATTTACGCAATTAAAGGGTTATCTTGATAATGGTGATAAGAAACGCTTTCGAAAAACTTATTTGGATATGCATTTTTATGACCAGAGCACTTTCTATCTTACGTTGAATAAGGCTGAACGTGTAACGTTATACTCAATTCTGGAACCAGATGAAATGGGTGACATGTTTGATACTATTGAGGATGATAATCCTGAGATTCCAGGATTGTTAAAGGAAATGGATCTTGGATATGCCTCCAAAATGTTGAACGATATGTATGATGATAATGCGGCTGATGTTTTGGAACATTTGAATAAAGTCGATGTTGACCGATTCCTTGAACAAATGCCAAATAGCGATGCTAACAATCTGCGCGGACTGTTGCATTACGATACCGAGACGGCCGGTGGTATTATGACCACGGACTATGTTAGATTTTATGAAGAAGAGAAGGCTGCTTCAGCGATTAAGGCGTTGAAAGGCTATGCTCATACAGCTGAAACAATTTATTACTTATATATTTTGGATCATCACGATGATTTAGTCGGCGTTATGTCGTTGCGTGATTTGATCTTGCTTGATGATAACGATACATTGGGCGAAAAAATGAATAGCGATATTATAACGGTCAATGTTGATGCAGAACAGGCAGAAGTTGCTCAAGTCTTTAGAGATTATGAATTCTTAGCCGTTCCCGTTGTTGATCACTCCAATAAATTAGTGGGTATTGTTACTGTTGATGATGTTATTGAAGTTATCGATGATGAAGCCCAACAAGATTACTCTGGTTTGGCCGGTGTTAGTATGGACGAAACCAATAATGACGGACCATTCAAGGCGGCCTCAAAACGATTACCTTGGTTGATTACGTTGCTATTACTGAGTATGATCACTGCAACATTGATCAATCATTTCGAAGGATTATTGGCAGAAGCTAGTATTCTAGCAGTTTTCATTTCGACAATCACCGGTACAGCTGGTAATGCAGGTACCCAAAGTTTGGCCGTAGCGGTTAGACGATTAGCAGTTGA
The DNA here is from genome assembly GCF_005404815.1 of Companilactobacillus huachuanensis. GTDB lineage: Bacteria > Bacillota > Bacilli > Lactobacillales > Lactobacillaceae > Companilactobacillus > Companilactobacillus huachuanensis. The sequence goes on along the minus strand of NZ_BJDF01000012.1, from coordinate 103,355 downwards.
AGAAATTGATCGCAATGATTTTTTGAAATTGATTGGAAAAGAGTTAGTAACAGGCTTCGTGACAGGTTTGGTAACTGGGATTTCCGTATTCATGTTAGTTGGAATTTGGAAACATAATTTTGTTTTAGGAATGGTAATCGGTTTAGCCATGTGCGCCGCCATTACCGTTGCCAACTTAGCCGGAAGTTTAATTCCAATGTTGATGTCAAGTTTTGGCTTCGATCCAGCTGTAGCTAGTGGGCCATTTATTTCAACTTTGAGTGATTTGACATCAGTTTTGATTTATTTCAGTATTGCAGGGATGTTTATGCAGTATTTTGTCAGAACATAGAACAAAAAAGGAGTTGCCCTTGTGTAGCTTGTTTTGAGACTTAGCTTACCAGCGATAAAAATGACTGAATATCTAAAGGTTGAAAGTTTAGTTAATTATGCCGTCTCCAGAGCTGAGAGTATTCATTTGCTGCGCGGAACGGCCCGAGCCAAAGAGCGGTCTCGGACCTCGGTTGAAGCCTCGCAAAAACCGCGAGTCTCCAACTCGCCCGGTGGTGTAATTGCTGAAGCAATAACGCCACTTTCGCTGCTAATGAATACTCTCAGCTCTTCCAACTAGTTTATTTTTTTTTTAGCGGAATAGTAGAATAAAGACTTCTGCTTATTTAAATAAATTAGCTCTAAGCCTGTAATAATAAGGGTTAGATTAATTTATCACCTTTCAACCTTCAGCTGAATATACAAAAAATAGGTTCGAATTCAAATGGGAAACATTATATCCCAAAAGAATTCGAACCTATTTAATTTTATCTAAAAACGGTTAGTTATTAATTCCATCAATAATTTTGGTGCCGTGTAATTCTTTAACACCGAGTTTTTCCGATATGGTATCAACATTTTCAAAATTAACACCACCACCAGGTAAAATTAAAATTCTACCGTCAGCGTAATCAATATACTTTTTGATATTATCCAAAGTCATATCGATTGGAGTAGTCAATGGGCCACCGTGAGTCAAAATACGATCAACATCGTGGTCAACTAACCAGTCAATAGCATTTTTTTTGTTATCCTCAGCTAAGGCATCAAAAGCCATATGGAAGACGATTTGCATGCCAGCGGAAGCCGCAATCAATTGTTCCATAGCATCTTCGTCAATATCGCCATCAGCAGTCAATGCACCAAAGGCAACAGCGTCAACGCCCAATTTTTGAGCCTCAAACAAGTCAGCTTCCATCATTTTGAGTTCAAGGCCGTTGTAAACAAAATTTCCACCACGAGGACGAATCATTTCGACTAGTGGCACCGATTTTTCTTGAAGGTATTTAGTGGCCTCTTGCAAGACACCATGGCTGGGAGTTGTTCCTCCAACAGCCAAATTATCGTTTAATTCGATTCGATTAGCACCTTTTAAAACAGCGGTGGGAATCTTAGTAAAGTTTTCTACAGCTACTTCTTTAAAGATAATAGTCAACCCCTCTTCATTGTTGTGGTTACATTCTAACAAATATTGTTGTAAAAGTCTGATGTTATGTAAATAAGCTCTTTTTTTGTCATTAGAAATCTAAAGTTTAGTTAAATATGCCGTTTCCAGAGCTGAGAGTATTCAATTGCTGCGCGGAACGGCCCGAGCCAAAGTGCGGTCTCGAACCTCGGTTGAAGCCTTACCAAAGCCCGGTAAGTCTCCAACACGCCCGGTGGTGTAATTGCTAAAGCAATAACGCCACTTTCACAGCAATTGAATACTCTCAGCTCTTCCAACTAGTTGGTTTTTTTATGAAAGGAATAATAAAACTAAAACAAAATTCCTGATTATTTATATAAATTAACTCTAGGCCGGTAACAACAATGGTTATATTAGATTTTCGATCTTTAGTTAGTATAATAATTTTGGTTTCATTTTTCATCGTATTGAATAAATTTATATTAGATTATCTGATCGAATATAAATTTAGTTTTAGAGGTATAACTGTGAGCTTGAAAAATTAATGAGAGACCCAGATTTTTAAAAATACAAGAGCATCCGGTTGACCACGATTGATGGCAGCAGTGGAAGTGATGTTAGGGCTTTAGCACTTACATCACAGGACGACTTTTGAGACGTGGTCTTCGGCTCAAAATCGAGGGTCGAGACCGTACTTTGGCTCGAGCCGGTCCCACAGCAGGCATCAATCGTGGTCAACCGGATGCGGCAATTACAGAGACAACAAAAAAAACGCCCCAAGGGACGTCCTTAATAAAGACTAAGCAACCATAGCTTTGATACCAAAGTAAGCAACAACTACAATAGCTAAAATAATTCTGTACCAACCAAATGCTTTAAAGTCATTACGTTTGATGTAATCAAGTAAGAACTTGATTGAAGCGTAAGCAACGATAAATGAGACCAATGTACCAACTAGCAAGATGATTGTTTGACTACCAGTAAAGACGTTGCCTTTCATAAAGTACTTAACAATCTTCAACAAACTAGCACCAAACATAGTTGGGATAGCGAGGAAGAACGAGAACTCAGTGGCAACAAATCTTGATGTACCAACGGTCATACCACCTAAAATAGTAGCTCCGGAACGTGATGTACCAGGTACTAGCGAAAGGACTTGGAAGAGTCCAATTTCTAAGGCAGTTTTGTATGAAAGACTTTCTAAATCAGCTGTTTGAGGCCGTTTATTCTTCAACCAATTTTCCACGATAATGAAAAGTACACCGTAGATAAACAGTGTGGCAGAAATAACTTGCCAGCTTGTTAAATGGGCATCCATCCAGTCATTCAATGGCAATCCGATAATTACTGAAGGTAATATAGCGACTAAAACTTTAAACCAAATACTCCAAGTTTGACTCTTCTCACGATGATTTTTCTTAGGTGAGAAGGGATTCAACTTGTGAAAGTAAATAAGGATAACCGCTAAAATGGCTCCGAATTGAATAACTACCATGAACATGTTGATAAAAGCCTTTGATTCATTCAATTTAATGAATTCATCGGCTAAGTACAAGTGTCCAGTTGAACTGATAGGTAGAAATTCCGTAAAACCTTCGATGATACCTAAAATGATGGTTTTAATAATTTCAATGAGCATGATTGATAATTCTCCTGATTATATTTGGAAACTAGATAAAGTGTACACAAGTACACTCCGGAATAGCAACGTTATTGTTCAAATTAGTCAAAATTCCTTTGTTAGGATTGCGTTTTAAAATGCTCAAGTCATTTGAATCTTGGTTAGCTGCAATGACATATTGTTCTGAAGGATCAAGGTCAAAATCTCTAGGACCGTTGCCAGTAGCGACTGAGCTGAGTTTTTTGAGGCGGTCACCATTCGGATCAACGCTGAACGTTGTAATTGTGTCGGCACCACGAGTTGAAGCGTATAAGAACTTGCCGTCCTTGCTAATTCTGATAGCAGCAGTAGTATTCTTTTGCTCATCTTTAGCAGCATCAGCTTCGTCAACTAGCGTTAAACGGGCTGTTTCGGCGTCGTATTGCATTACAAGCACCTTTGATGATAGTTCACAAGCAACGTAAACAAAAGGCTTTGTAGGGTGGAATACTAAATGTCTAGGAGCATAACCAGAAGGCGCAATGTAATTGTTCATTAATTTTGGTTCTTTAGGGTCGTCAATATTGTAAATATAAATTCGATCGGCACCGTAATCACAAATAATTAATTTTCCATCAGGTGTCAAAGCACTGAAATGAGGTTTCGATTGATCTTGTTCAACACGAGGGCCATGACCTTCAAATTTAACTTCTGAGTAATGTTCAATCTTGCCATCAGCTGTTAAATGGTCAATCTTAACTTTGCTCAAGTGGAAATAGGCACTGAAAATCAAGCTACGACTGGGGTCAAATTTAACATATGAGGGTGAAGTTGTTTCAGAATAATCTTCGTCCAAAAGTTTTGGTTCGTCGCTAGAAATATCATAGACAACGATACCGCCACGGTCACCTTTTTTAGCAAGAGCAATTAATTTCATATCGTTAGTTACATCGATATAAGTAGGCCCATTTAATTCAACCAGGGCCTTAGGAGCGGTTAGTTCACCATTGTCAGAATTAAATTCAGCAGAATAAACGCCTTTTCCAGCATTTTTGGTGTAGCCACTAAAGAGAACTTTTTCAATCATTATCGATTCCTCCAAATAATGTATAGTATTATAATATACAGTATAATCTTACTATAAAAATTTGGGGTGCAGTTTATGAAAGAAACGCCAGAGAGAAAAAAGAGTTGGTTTTACAAATGGTTTCTCGATAACCAGCTAACGGTGATTCTGATTAACATTTTTTTGATATTTTTGATTATCTTTTTATTTTCGAAAATTAGTTTTGTTTTCGATCCATTGGGCCAGATTTTAGGAATAACGATGCCACCAGTAATTTTGGCGCTGGTGTTGTACTACTTGATCAATCCGTTAATCAATGTGTTGGAAAGTAAATTTCATGTTAATCGAATTATTTCGATAACTTTTGTCTTTATTATTATTTTGGCCTTGTTGATATGGGGCGTCATGTCCTTGATACCATTCGTTCAAAGTCAGGTCGATTCGTTGGTTAAGAATTGGCCACAATATTGGAATTCTCTAAACAAGAGTTTACAAAATATGTTTTCTGATCCCAAGCTTCATTTGGTGAAAGATCGTCTAGTTCAAACAAATACCAGCATAACAAAGAGCTTTGAAAAATCGATGGATCAAATTTTACCACAGACAATGAACAATATTAGCTCAGCTGTTAGTGTTTTGACTAATGTAGTCGTAATTTTGATGACTGCACCGTTCATCTTATTTTTCATGCTAAAAGACGATAAAAAATTTAAAGAATCTGTGATCAAGTTTGTTCCTGATCGTGTAAAAGTCTCAGTTGGCGATATGCTATCAGAAATTTCGCAATCACTAAGCTCTTATATTACTGGTCAATTGACCGTAGCATTTTGGGTAGCAGTGATGTTTTTCGTTGGTTATCTCATCATCGGTCAACGTTATGCATTGATTTTAGGGATTGTCGCTGGAGTTTTGAATCTGATTCCATATATTGGCTCAACTTTAGCATTGGTTCCTTCACTCGTAATTGCGGCGTTTATTGCACCATCAATGGTCTTGAAAGTTCTGATAGTCTTTGCGGTTGAGCAAACAGTGGAAACACGTGTTATCTCGCCAATCATTGTCGGTAACAAGATGCAGATGCACCCGGTAACGACTATTTTGGTATTACTGATCTCAGCCGGTATGTATGGACTGATTGGTATGATTGCTGGTATTCCAATCTTTGCTATTTTGAAGATTATTTTCACCAGAGTTTTCAATTGGTTCAAACGTAATTCTAGCTGGTATAGCCAGGAGGAGTTGCTGGAGACAAAGGAAAGTAACGACTCTGATAACACGAAAACTTCTGAAAAACTTCATAAATAATTCAAAAATTCATTGTATAGACCGGATATATCGTATATACTAACTAGTGAGTTTTGTGTGTTATTTGTTTTTCTCAGAAGTGATTTTGACAAAAGCAAGTAAACAAGAGGCTAAACTAGCGCATGTCCTTGCTGTGGTTGTCACCGAGGGTATGCGCTTTTTTTGTTTTTACATTTTGATATCTGTCGTTTCCAGTAGTCTCAAGTACTTCACTGGTGACCTCCGACTGGTTTTATTTACATCTTAGATGTATTTCTTGTTAGTCAAAAAAAACTGCTTTTATATGATAAATGTTATATATGTAACGCATGGTGTTATTTGATAATTTATTACAAATATCCCATCAGTTGTATCATGAAATTTAAAATAGGCTGTATATAAAAGAAATTGGATATTTTTATATTAAGTTAATAACGATTAACTAGTCGGAAGAGCTGGGAAATATTTGTGTGCCGTGGAAGTTCGAGATCGTACTTTGGCTCGGACCGTTCCGCACAGCTAGTGAATATTTCCCAGCTCTGTAGACGGGATATTTAACGGTTGGATAAAAGATCAGATAACATTAAGTTAATTAATATTGTTCAGAATAATAGAACAGACCAATAAAAATAGCCATAGTTGGAAAGGATATTCACCTGTAGTGAGGCTTGATATTTATTTTGAATCAAAACGGCCTTCACACCAAGTGAAATTCTCTAGCCACTTTCGGCTGCAGGAGAAGAAATAAATGACTAATCATATTGCACTATACGAACCATTGATGCCAGCTAATACTGGTAATATTGCTAGAACTTGTGCAGGTACTAATACTAAATTGCACTTGATCCGCCCACTTGGATTTAATACTGATGATGCCCATATGAAGCGTGCTGGACTTGATTATTGGGAAAAAGTTGACATTACGTATCATGACAATTTGGATGAGTTCTTGAAGTCAGTACCTGATGACAAGTATCTTTATTTGATTACTAAGTTTTCCGATAAGGTTTACAGTGACCAAGATTTAAGCGATACTTCAGTTGATCACTATTTCTTATTCGGTAAAGAAACAACTGGCTTGCCTGAAGACTTTATGCGCCGTAATCCAGAAAAATGTTTGAGAATTCCAATGAGTGATAATATCCGTGCTTTAAATCTATCTAACAGTGCTGCTTTAGTTATTTATGAAGCTGTGCGTCAACAACATTTTGCTGGACTAGAATTAAGTCATCACTATGATCACGATAAATTAGACTAGGGGTAGAGAATATGAAAATTACAAAAGGTGAAGTTAGTGTTCAATCATTTCACTATGACGTTGAAGCACCAACTGCTGATGCCAAAACAGATTTAAATATCAATATCGAACATCCTGATTTAAAAGATGAAGATGGTCAACCTTTGAATGAAGATGAAGGTAAGATTTTACAAGTAGTAGTACCTTTCGAAATTCATATGGCAGATGCACCATTTAAAGTTTCCGGATTAATCGGTCAAGTAGTTCAACCAATTGGATTCCATGGAGAAATTCAGGATCTCGATGGCAAGCAAGTTCAACAATTATCACGTTCAGTTGTTGAATATATTGAAACACTGACTTATCAAGTTACTGCGGTAACGTTGAATCACGGAGTTTCATTGAATTTTACCAATCATGCGGAAATTAAACCGAATGAAGCGGTTGAAGAATTAAGAAAAAACGAAGATAAAAAAGAAGATAAGTAATAAGTGGCCAAGGTTCCATAGATAGAGGAAAAATCTCTAACAACCGGAGTCGGCGACAAAATATAAACAGTCCATTAGGGCTGTTTTTTTTAAGGCACAAAAAAGGTATAATTTTAGATGATTACTTTTTAAATTCATGTGAGGTACTTATGGTTAGAAAAAAGGCAAGTGCAACGCCTAGAAAGAAGAAAAAAACAGTTAATAATTCACGGCTGATTCGATCATTAGTTAGTTTGCTGTGGATTATTCTGTCGGTTTTAGGGTTATTTAAATTCGGCCTTGTGGGTAAAACGTTCGATAATTTGTATCGAATTCTTGTCGGTGACAGTTATCCAGTTCTGTTGATTGTCAGCATCTTTGTTGGTGCCGTTATAATCGCTACGGGACGAATACCCGTTATGACGCCGAAGAGGAGTTTTGGCCTGCTATTTATATACTTAGGCTCATTGATTATTTTACACGGCATCTTTTTCTCGAGTATGTCGTTATATCACAACTATAATCTGGTCACATGGAATACGTTAGCGGCTGATATGACTCAAGTGTCGGTTGATGGATCAGTCGGTGGGGGAATGATAGGCTCGTATTTATACAGCTTTTTCATGCCAATGTTTTCTAGTGTTGGAACTTATTTTGTCACGGCGTTATTAATTTTTATCGGTATCTTAATGATGTTTAACGTAACGATGAAACAGGTTTCTATCACGACAACCGACGTTTTAGTTAAATTCAAACATTTGGCTATCAAGGTTAAAAACGTGTTATCTGGTCACTATAGTAATTATGTTGACCAACGTAAATCGACTAAGACAGAGACTAAAACAGTGCCTAAATCAAGTTATCAAGAATCTGAGGTTACACGTGATGGGGATAAGATTGCCGATGGGTTGAGTAGTTTCAAGAATCATAACGAGAAGCCTGAGGAAGATTTCAAAATTGAAGGTGTTCAAACTCCAAGTGCCCCAGTAATGCCCGATTCAAATGAGGCTAAAACAGCTGAGGTAGTTTCTAAACCCTATGGAATTGATGGCTCCAAGGATAAGGACTTACCAGATCCTGTCAGTACTAGGAGAACTGATAGCGTAGCTAATGACGATGATTATAAACTGCCTACAACGGACTTGTTGCAGCAGGTTCCCCAAACTGATCAGACGTCTGAGGTTCACTTGATTGAAGATAATAAAGATACATTGCGTCAAACTTTTAAGAGTTTTGGCGTTGATGTTGAAGTTAAGAAGGCTAGTCTGGGACCAACTATTACCAAATATGAGGTTCAACCAGCTGTTGGTGTCAAAGTAAGTAAAATCGTCAATTTAGCTGATGATTTAGCGTTAGCTTTAGCAGCGAAGGATATTCGTATCGAGGCCCCAATTCCAGGGAAACCTTTTGTTGGAATCGAAGTCCCTAATAAGACGGCCTCGACGGTTTCCTTTAGAGAAATCACGGAGAAACAAAAGGATAAGACTCATCCATTGATTGTTCCACTTGGTAAAGATGTTTCGGGTAACATTATTGAAGCTGACATTACAAAAATGCCCCATTTGTTAATTGCTGGTTCAACTGGTAGTGGTAAATCAGTTGCCATCAATACTATCATTACGGGTATTCTAATGAAGGCCAAACCCAATGATGTTAAATTGATTTTGATTGATCCTAAGATGGTTGAATTAAATGTTTATAACGGTATTCCTCAACTCTTGATTCCAGTTGTCACAGATGCCAGAAGGGCTGCCGGTGCTTTACAAAAGGCAGTTAAAGAAATGGAACGGCGTTATAAACTCTTCGCTGAAACGAGTCATCGTAACATTGGCGAGTACAACGATGATGTTGATAAGTTCAATAAGACCGCATCAGATGAGGATAAAATGGAACGTTTGCCATATGTCGTCGTTATAGTCGATGAGTTATCCGATTTGATGATGGTAGCAGGGCATGAGGTGGAAGCGGCAATCGTTCGTTTGGCCCAAATGGCCCGTGCAGCTGGATTGCATATCATTATTGCAACGCAACGTCCTTCAGTTGATGTTATTACTGGTCTTATTAAGGCCAATATCCCTTCTAGAATTGCATTTGCTGTTTCTAGTGGTATTGATTCAAGAACAATTTTGGATTCTGTTGGTGCTGAAAAATTACTCGGACGTGGTGATATGTTATTCCAACCAATCGGTAAGAGTAAGCCTGTTCGACTTCAGGGAGCTTATATTTCCGAATCTGAAGTTGAGAATGTGGTTAAATTTGTCAGTGATCAACAAACCGCTGAGTATGATGAAGATATGATTCCAACCGATGTTGATGAAGGCGGATCAGATGGGGATAAGCCAGAGGATGAATATTGGGACGACGCAGTGGAATTGATTGTTAAGCAACAGTCAGCCAGTGTTTCCATGCTTCAAAGAAGATTTGCCATTGGATACAATCGTGCTGCACGCATGGTTGACGAGATGGAAAATCGGGGTATCGTAGGACCTTCAGAGGGTAGTAAACCAAGAAAAGTATTGATTACACCCGAGCAACTTGAAACAATTAGAAAAAATCAGGTGAAAAATTGAGAAAAACACTAGCAAAGAATATTTTCTTAAATATCAATCCAATAAAAAAATTTCGGACAATCAAGATTCAAATTGATTTTCTTCGGCCATTAAACAAAGATGAAACAACAGCTCGACGTTTGTTGGCTAACGTTATGTCTAATTCGACTAAGGATTATCCCAGTTTTCGAGCGATAAATGACCGTGAAATGGAACTTTATGGTTCAGAGATCAACGTCTACACACGCAATCTGTTGAATTTTAATGATTTAGCTTTTAGCGTAGAATTCGCTGATCCTAATTTTTTGCTGGATGGCAAGACACAACTCAAAGATAATCTGGATTTGCTTGGTGAAATAATCTTCAAGCCCAATTTGGCTGGTGATAAATTTGATGAGACTGCTTTTGAAACTGAGAAACGTAATCTAATGTCAAACTTGATGTCGATTGAGGATAATCAAGATTTGGTCAGTTCGCTTGGCATAGCTAAGCTAATTTATCGTGATAATCCTGATCGTCAAATGCCAATTTTTGGAACTATCGAGGAATTAAAGGAACTCACGAATGCAGAATTACTCAAAACCTATCAAGATGTCGTTCAAAATGATGCGGTAGTTATTAACGTTGTCGGGAATGTTGATGAAGACGAGTTCTTGGCGGAATTAAATGACAGTATTTTTGAAAGTAAATTGCAAAATGACCGTGAAGATTTAAAAATTGAGTTTGAAAAATTCGATGACTTGATTGCTAATCCTGCCAATCAGATTGATCACAAGCATCTCAATCAGAGTCGAATTTCTTTGGCTTATGCTACTAAAGGTGTATCCAAGGATTTCAATCGTATGGCTCCACAAATTATGAACCTGATCCTTGGTGGTGACGACCAATCGCAACTATTTTTGCAGGTGAGAGAAAAGAATAGTTTGGCATATTCCGTATCCAGTGTTTATCAACCAATCAGTCATCTGGTCATGATTCAAGCTGGACTCGATGCTGACTCAGTTGATAAGGCGTTGGATTTGATTAATCAGCAAATTAATTTTATCAAGCAAGGCAAATTCACCGATGCACAGGTTGAACATGCTCAGAAAGTGATGTTGACACAACGCAAGATTTCTAGCGATACGATTCAGCATTACATCATGCGTAGTATTTGGGAGACTGTCTATCCTAAGACTTTATTGACTGATGCCCAGTTCCAAGCTGAATTGGATAATTTGGACAAAAAACACATTGCAAGTGTGGCAGATCATATGTACGCCATTGCTCAGTATCAATTGATTGGAGATTAGGATGACAGAGAAATTAGAGAAACAAACAAAAAAATTAACTAATGGTTTGCAGATCAGCGTGGTTCCTTTGGCCGGATTCAGTCAAGTTTATGGGTTAGCAATGACAAACTTTGGTTCTGTCGACACTAAGACTGGAAACAAGACATTGCCATCAGGAATTGCTCATTTTATTGAACACAAGTTGTTTGCTAAGCCGGACTATGATATTTCGGAAAAATTTGCTAAATATGGAGCTAATTCTAATGCCTATACGAGTTATACAAAGACCGGTTACTTATTCCAAACTTTAGAAAACCCTTATGACAACTTAGAAGTTTTGTTGGATTTGATTCAACATCCATATTTCACTGAAAAGAATGTAGCATCTGAGCGTGGAATTATTGACCAAGAAATTCAGATGTATTTGGATATGCCTGAGTGGGTTTTGGAACAACGGATGCTAGGACAACTGTATCCCAATGATCCAATTGCTGAAGATATAGCCGGTTCTAGTGCTACCTTGCAACAAATAAACCATGAGAATCTATTAGAAACCTATCGTCAAAATTATCGTCCTGACAACATGGACATCGTGTTAGTTGGTGATGTTGAATTTGAAAAGGTAGAAAATGTAATTGAGAATTCTGATTTTCAGACAATTGATCAACCATATTCAAAAACTTTCAATAAATTTGAAAAAATTGGTGCTGGTGGACAGGAAACTATGGACATCACGCAAGCACGTTCAGCTTATGGAATTCGTATCGATACTGAAATGACCGGTTATGATTTGGTTAAGAAGCAATTTGAACTGAATATGGTTATGGAAACTTTAATTGGCGAATCGTCTAAAAATTATCAAGAAATGAGTCGTTTAGACTTAATTGATGATAGTTTTTCTTATAATGTTGTTGCAGAAAATAACTATTGTTTTATCATAATTAGTGGGTCTACTAATAATCCTGAAAAATTTCAAGAATATTTGCATGATCATCTTTCTTATAAAGAACTCAAAGAAGTTTTGACTGACGCTAAATTCGAACGTATCCAGCGTGATGCAATTGGATCTTACTTGTTTGCCCAAAACTCTCCTGAAGCGATTGCTAATCAAATGGCTGAGTTATATTTTTATGATGTTGATTATTTACAATTGATTCATATGATCGATTCAATAAAAAAAGATGACGTATTAGAAATTTCTGATAAATTTTTACAAGATGATAATTGTACCTATTACAATCTTTTGCCGAATAGGAAGTAAAAAATGTATGCATTAGTTATGGGCAGTTCTGGCGATATTGGAACTAGTACTGCTAAGAATCTGGCTGCAAAAGGCTGGTCACTGTATTTGCATTACAATCGCAATTATGAGCGAATTGACAAGTTGCGAACGGAACTAGTGGAAAAGTATCCTAAACAGGATTTCATTCCTATCAAATTCGATATGGAACACGATAAAGTGGACGATTTAACTAAACAGATTTTTGGTCTGGATGCCGTCGTCTTTGCTCAAGGTAATACTTACTATAAGTTGCTTGTCGATATTTCAGAGTCGGAGATTGATTCACTGTGGAACATTCACGTGAAGTTACCGATTTTGATTTTGAAACAGCTTCAAGATAAGTTAGCTAAGACCCATCATGGTCGGGTAGTATTTATTGGCTCGATCTATGGCAAAGTGGGTTCAGCGATGGAAGTTGTTTACAGTACCGTTAAAGGTGCGATGTCATCGTTTGCGGATGCATATGCCAAAGAGGTCGCATCTCTCGGATTGTCCGTCAATGTTGTGGCTCCTGGGGCAGTGAATACCAAAATGAATACCCAAGAATTCTCCAATGAGGATCTTGAAAGTGTTAAGGATGAAATACCAGCTGATCGGTTGGCAAATCCCGATGAGATAGCTGATTTAGTCAGTTATTTAGTCAATATCAAATCAAATTATCTGACTGGGCAAACGATATATTTTGCTGGTGGTTGGTTGCTTTAGGCTCGCTAGTAGTTGGATAATAATATATGTTATACTTAGAAAAATTAGTTAATCGGTGGTAAATAATGGACGAAATTGGCCAAAAGTTAAGAAATGCTCGTATCAAAAAGGGTTATACAATTGATGATTTACAACAAATCACCAAAATTCAAAAGAGATATTTAATTGCTATTGAAGAAGGTCAATTTGACCATCTTCCTGGTGATTTCTATGTTCGTGCTTTTATCAAGCAATATTCTGATGCCGTTGGTATCTCAAGTGACGACTTGTTGGAAGAGTACAAGGCAGATATCCCTAATTCACAACCAACTCAAGAATCAACTCCTGAGGAAACCAAAACTCGTACGATCAAAGAAGAATCCAATTCATTCTTCTCAAATTTGGGTAATTACATTCCTCAAATCGTAGTTGGTTTGGTAGTGATTGTTATCATTGCTGTAATTGCATTTGGAATGGTACACCGTAATCAAAGTGCTTCAAGTGTGACAATTCCTAAGGACAACACAACGCAAACAACAAAGAAAACTACTAAGAAGACGACGACAAAGAGCACTACAACTAAAAAGGCTGCAACTAAAACTGCAACCAAAGAAGTAACAGTTAAGGAATCTTCAACCGAAGGTACTTATACTATTACAAATGCTCCAACTTCAGGCTTAAAAGTCGTTGTTGAAGGTAGTGGTGGTCAAGCTTGGGTTCAATTTAGTGAAGGCTCAAATACAACTTGGCAACAGGCTTTGAGCTCTGGTGAAAAGAAGTCAACAACAGTACCAAGTGATACAACAACATTCACAGTTCAAACAGGTAATGTTACAAACACTAAGGTGACAATTGATGGAAAAGCCGTTGATTTGTCAAAAGTGCAGAGTGGCAGCACTATTGTTAGAACTTTGACATTTAATATTGAAAAATAAAATAATGGTGTCTAATCTTTTGGGGTAGACACCATTATTTTATTGGTTGGTTTTTTTTAAGGATGCCGCCACAGGTTTCGAGGGAGTTGAGTCTGCTGTGAGGACCGGCTCGAGCCTGGGGAGCGGTCTCGACCCTCGATTTTGAGCTGAAACCCGCATCTCAAAATCGTCCTAGTGGTGTAAGAACGGGAAGTTCGCCCGTCCTAACGCCACCCTCACTGCGGACTCACTCCCTCGAAACCTGTGGCTAGTTTGTTGTTGGTCTGATATTTGATATTTAAATATTTAAATAACTAAAATTCAGAGCAATTAAACATATATACCAAATAACAACGTAATTTAATTATTATATTGTTATTTAACGCTTTTACATTAAGATAATAATTGATTATCAGAAGATACACTAGCCTCTGGCTGTCAGCAATGTAGTCAGCAGTGAAGGTGGCGTTATGGCTTTAGCCATTACACCACAGGACGACTTTGGAGCCTTGCCGAACTCTGGCAAGGCTTCAAAGCGAGGTTCGAGACCTTGGCTCGAACCGGTCCTCACAGCGACTATATTGCTGACAGCCAGAGGCGGCAAATATATATATAACAGTATGGAGGAAATTTTAAATGGTTTGGAATGTACCAAATAAATTAACAATGCTACGAATTATTTTAATTCCAGTATTCATTATCTTGTTAGCTTTTAATTGGTCTGGATTGGGAGACATCTATGTTGCTAATGATTTGATTCCTATCAATCACGTCTTGGCCGCTGTTGTTTTCGTAGTGGCTTCACTGACAGATTTGCTTGATGGTAAAATTGCTCGTAAATATAATTTGGTTTCTAATTTCGGTAAATTTGCTGATACTTTGGCAGATAAAATGCTTGTTATGACTGCTTTTATCTTCCTTGTAAGTTTCAAAATGGCTCCGGCTTGGGTAGTTGCAATTATCGTTTGTCGTGAATTGGCTGTTACTGGTTTGAGAACGATTGTTTTGGAAGTCGGTGGTAAGGTCATGGCTGCTCAAATGCCTGGTAAGATTAAAACTACAACGCAAATGCTTGCAATCATCTTCTTATTGATGCACAATATTTTCTTCTCTGCCATCAATATTCCCATCGGTGAGATTTTCTTATATATCTGTTTGATCTTTACAATTTATTCTGGTGCTGATTATTTCTGGCAAAGTCGCGAAATTTTTAAATCATAATACGTAGTTTGGAAGAGAGAGCAATGAAGGATAAAGTAGCTGAAATTTTAAGTACTGTTGAAATGGCTGATTTTGAATCTGGTGTGCCCGTTGAATTTAGCAATTTAGCTAAACAAACGGTCGGTTTGCTGAAAAAAAAGCAATTGAAAATCACAGCAGCTGAAAGTTTGACTGCAGGAATGTTCCAGGCGACTGTAGCATCGATTCCTGGAGCTTCTAACGTCTTTGACGGTGGTTTTGTTACCTATGCCGATAATGTTAAAATTGAACTATTAGGGATGGATCCACAGCTAATTGAGCAAAATACTGTTGTCAGCGCACCAGTCGCTCGTGCAATGGCCAATTTGTCTGCTAAGAAATTATCGGCTGATATTGGCGTGGGATTTACTGGTGTTGCTGGTCCTGATCCATTGGAGGGAAATCCTGTGGGGACAGTTTTTATCGGCGCTTATAACGGTAAAGATAATACTGAAATTGTTAAAGAATTTCATTTTACAGGCTCTAGACAGGCGATTCGTGAGAAGTCAGTTCTTTGCGGATTTGCTCTCGTTCAAGAAATAATATAACGAACAAACATTTGTTCGCTTTTTTCTTGCTTTTTTGATGAATTACTAATAATATATCTAGTGATGAATGCATTAGGAGGAAAGCAATTTGGCTAAAGATGAACGACAAAAGGCTTTAGATGTAGCCTTAAAAAAGATTGAAAAAGATTTTGGTAAAGGGGCCATTATGAGAATGGGTGATGATCTCAATACCCAAATCTCAACTGTTTCTACTGGTTCACTAGCCCTTGATAACGCGCTTGGTGTCGGTGGTTTTCCACGAGGAAGAATCGTAGAAATCTATGGACCTGAAAGTTCTGGTAAAACAACTGTAGCTCTCCATGCCGTTGCTGAAGTACAAAAGCAAGGTGGTACTGCTGCTTATATTGATGCTGAAAATGCGATGGATCCTGCATATGCTACCGCTTTGGGTGTTAATATTGATGACTTATTGCTATCACAACCTGATACTGGTGAACAAGGACTTGAAATTGCTGATGCCTTGGTTTCCAGTGGTGCCGTTGATATCGTCGTTGTCGATTCCGTTGCTGCCTTAGTTCCACGTGCTGAAATTGAAGGCGATATGGGTGATGCTCATGTTGGTCTACAAGCTAGATTGATGTCACAAGCTTTGCGTAAGCTTTCTGGCTCAATCAATAAGACTAAGACTATCGCTCTTTTCATTAATCAAATTCGTGAAAAAGTTGGTATCATGTTTGGTAACCCAGAAACTACACCTGGTGGCCGTGCTTTGAAGTTCTATGCAACAATCAGACTTGAAGTACGTCGTGCTGAACAAATTAAGGACGGTTCTGATGTAATTGGTAATCGTACAAAGATTAAAGTCGTAAAGAACAAGGTTGCCCCACCTTTCAAGGTTGCTTTGGTTGATATTATGTATGGTCATGGTATTTCCCAAACAGGTGAATTAGTCGATATGGCTGTTGATAAAGATATTATCGACAAGTCTGGTTCATGGTATTCATACGGTGATGAACGTATTGGTCAAGGTCGTGAGAATGCTAAAGCCTACTTGGCGGAAAATGCTGACAAGATGGAAGAAATCAAGCTTAAGGTTCGTGCTGCATATAACATGGATGGTAAACCTGAGGACGAAAAAGCCAAAGACGAAAAGGCTAAAGATGATGACGCATCTAATAAGACAGTTGGTAAGACTGACTCAAAGGCAGATTCAAAATCAGACTCAAAAACTGATTCAAAAGCAAAAAAAGATGATAATAACATCGATTTGAAGCTTGATACAGACAAAAAAGAAACTGAATAATAAAAAAAGAGGCTGATTAAGTCTCTTTTTTTAGTTTTATTTGGTTGACAGGTCATATTTATTCTATAATATTAAGTTGTATGTAAATATTCTGTAACATATATGTTTTACAAACAAATTTTCTTAAAAGCAAACATGGAGGTGATGGCATGTATCCTGCTATCATAACCTTCTCTTTCGCTATAGTAACATTAATCGTAGGGGTCCTTTTCGGATATGCTCTCTGTAAGGACGCGTACGAGAAAAAACTTTCACAAGCAAAACAAACTGCTGGGGATATCGTTTCAGACGCAAAAAAGGCTGCTAAGTCTCTAAAAAAAGAAACTTTGCTAGAAGCCAAAGATGAGATTCATCAATATCGTGAAAAACAAGAAGATGAATTGAAAGAACGCCGCCGCGATGTTCAAAAACAAGAGAATAGAGTTCTTGAACGACAAGACATTTTGGATAAAAAAGACCAATCGCTTGAAAAGCGTGAGGAAAATATCGAAAACAATGAGAACAATGTTTCAGCACGACAACATAAACTTGATGAAAAAGATAAACAATTGACTGATACTCTTAAAGAACAGCAAGCGGAGCTGACAAGAGTAAGTAACTTAACTCGTGAACAAGCAAGAAAGATTATTCTTGATAAGTTGAACAAAGAATTAGTCCATGAACGTGCCAAGATGATTCAAGAAAGTGACGAACAAGCTAAACAACGTTCTGAAAAGGATGCTAAAGCTTTAATTGTTGCTGCTATTCAAAGAAGTGCAGCTGATACAGTTTCTGAATCAACTGTAACGACCGTCACATTGCCTAATGAAGACATGAAGGGGAGAATCATTGGTCGTGAGGGTAGAAATATCCGTACTATTGAAGCGCTTACTGGTGTTGATTTGATTATTGATGATACCCCAGAAGCGGTCGCTTTGAGTGGTTATGATCCTGTCAGACGAGAAATTGCTCGAATGGCTTTGGAGAAATTGATTGAAGATGGTCGAATCCATCCTGCACGTATTGAGGAAATGGTCGACAAGTCCAGAAAAGAAATGGATGATCATATTCGTGAGGTCGGTGAACAAACTGTTTATAGTTTGGGAATCAGCTCAATGAATCCAGATTTAATCAAGATTATTGGACGAATGGAATATCGTACGAGTTACGGTCAAAATGTTTTGAATCACTCTATTGAAGTAGCTAAATTATCCGCTGTAATGGCTGCTGAAATGGGTGAAGATGTTATGTTAGCAAAACGAGCAGGTTTATTGCACGATATCGGTAAAGCTATCGATCGTGAAGTTGATGGTTCCCACGTTGAAATTGGCGTGGATATCGCAACTAAGTATAAAGAACCAGAAGTAGTCATTAATACGATTGCTTCACATCATGGGGATGTGGAACCAACATCATTAATTGCAACAATCGTTGCTGCGGCTGATGCTATTTCGGCATCACGTCCCGGCGCTAGATCAGAGTCGATGGAGAATTATATCCACCGTCTTGAAAAACTAGAAGAAATTGCAAACAAGCACGAGGGTGTTGATCATAGTTATGCTATTCAAGCGGGTCATGAGATTCGTGTCATGGTTAAGCCAGAAGAAATTTCCGATGATCAAGCTGCGATTTTAGCTCGTGATATGAAGGGTGAAATTGAAGATAACCTTGAATATCCAGGTCATATTAAAGTTACAGTTGTTCGTGAAATCAGAAAAGTCGAATTAGCGAAATAATTATTGAGGGGTGTATCGAAAAGGTACGCTCTTTTTTAATTTCTTTTTGGAATAGGCGTAGGGTATTGTATAATTGTTCTATTAATGGAAAGTGAGTTTTTCTAAAAATGTCGGGTATGTTTAGTGTAATAGTAAAATTATTTTTAACGATGATCCTATCGGCTGCGATAACTCCTTTCGTAGTGAAATTAGCTTATATTTTGGGAGCTGTGGATAAACCTAACGCTCGGCGTGTAAATATCAAGCCAATGCCTACAATGGGTGGTCTGGCTATTTTTATTGCGTTTAACTTCTCAACGTTTGTGTTATTGCGAGAACAATTTCCAACGCACGAGTTGTTTAGTGTTTTCTTAGCTGAATGTATTATCATTTTAACGGGTATCATTGATGATATTCGTGAGTTGTCGCCAAAAGCTAAGTTGGCAGGTATTTTTGCTGCGGCTTTGGTGATTTATTTCTTAGCTGGAATCAGAATGAATGAAGTAACGTTGCCACTGATTGGTTCATTTGAATTAGGATGGTGGAGTTTACCAATCACAATCATTTGGATTATTGCAATCACAAATGCGGTCAATCTAATTGATGGATTAGATGGTTTGGCTACTGGTGTTTCAATCATTGCTTTGTTCACTATGGGAGTCATGGCATACTTTTTCTTGAATATGACTAACGTTTATGTAGCCATTTGGATTTTTGCCATGGTAGCGGCTCTAGTTGGCTTTCTACCACATAATTTCCACCCGGCCAGTATCTTCTTAGGGGATACGGGTTCGTTGTTCATAGGCTTCATGATGGCCGTTTTCTCACTCAAAGGTTTGAAGAATGTCACATTTATCACATTGTTAATGCCTGTTGTAATTATGGGTGTGCCAATTACTGATACAGTTTATGCGATTTTGAGACGATTATTGAACAAAAAGCCAATTATGCAAGCGGATAAACATCATTTGCACCACAGATTGATGCAGTTAGGCTTGTCACATCGACAAACAGTGTTAGTTATCTATGGCTTATCATTGGTTTTCGCCTTTATCTCAATGCTTTATCCACTATCAACATTGTGGGGCAGCGTGTTATTGACAGTTGGTGTCTTGTTCGGCTTGGAACTCTTTATCGAATCGATTGGGCTATTAGGTGATAATCGACAGCCGTTATTAAAAGCAATTCAAAGATTTGTGAAACGATTAGAAAAGAAAGATTAGCAAGCGCCGTTATAGCGCCTGCTTTTTTTGTCCCTAGAGTTAATTCTACAAGCAATAGACAATGAATCTATTGAGTTCCACGTTTAGCGGATGGTATATATATAACAACACCTTTTAAATAAGTTTTGAGGAGCAGAGGGATGGAATTAAGTGAGCAATTGAAGAAATATCGTAAGCAAGAAAATTTAACTCAGAAACAGTTGGCTTTGAAATTAAACGTTTCTGACAAGACGATTTCAAGTTGGGAGACTAGTCGGACTTATCCTGATATTTCATTATTGATCAATCTTAGTTCTGTTTTGAATGTATCCTTAGATGATTTTTTAAAGGGAGATACCAAAACAGTGGAAAAAATTGATAAGGATTTGAAGTTAAAGAAAGTTTATAAGAGATCATTGATAGTTCTAGCAGTTTGTGTTGCAATAATTGCCGGTGGATATGGATTTTTATCAACGTATCAATATCAAAATGAGACAGTTGACCGGTTCAATCCGTTGATCAAGACCAAAATCGGTTATGCTACGTTGCCGACCGAAAAAAATGCCACAGATTCAGAGCTTGCTCGTGTGCAAGTTGGCAATAATAAAACCAAGAAAGTTTTGGGTGCACCATTCAAAAATATGGTTGTGACAGACGATGCTTGGGGAAACTCTTCATTCTTAACATTTTATGGGGGATTACCACCAATTAATAAGCCATATGCGATGGTCGAACATCGAGGAATATATGTTTCCAGAATGAATTTTGTTGATTGGGAGTCGATTCCCAAATCCATTAGAAATAATATGTTTAAGGATTATTCTGATTATCGTGGCATGTATGAGACTTGGAGCAAAAATAAGCCTGCAAAGGGAGAAAGGCATAATGATTCTAAAGTATTTACTGTGAAAACTGGTAAATACTAGTTGTTACTAAAGGATGCCGTTTCCAGAGCTGAGAGTATTCAGTTGCTGCGCGGAACGGCCCGAGCCAGAGGGCGGTCTCGGACCTCGGTTGAAGCCTCGCAAAAACCGCGAGTCTTCAACGCGTCCGGTGGTGTAATTGCTGAAGCAATAACGCCACTTTCGCTGCAAATGAATACTCTCAGCTCTTCCAACTAGTTTATTTTTTTATGTCAGGAATAATAAAACGAAGATTTCTGATTATTTGAATAAATTTAACTCTAGGTCAGTAACAACAATGTTTATATTAATTTTCATCTTTCAGTCTTTAGTTATGAGAGAAAATTTATTGTGTATCATTCTTTAACTAGAATCCAAAAAAAAGTCATTTTTTTTACTTAAGGAATTATCCTAAGTAAAAATGACTTTTTTTATTGCCAACATTTATATAAAAGTATAAATGTTGTTATATTCATTGAATCAATTCTTTATCGAATAGTAAGTTAGTCGGAAGAGTTTAGAGTATCAACCAGCTGTGGTTGTGGCGTTACGGCTTTAGCCGTTACACCACCGGGCGATTTGGATACTTGCTGGTTTGTGCAAGGATTCAAATCGAGGTACGAGACCGCACTCTGGCTCGGACCGGCCCGCATAGCAGGTTGATACTCTAAGCTCTGGAGACGGCATATTTAACTAATACTTGGCTAGTCAGCTTCAATTGGAACTTGTTTATAAGTTTTGTCAGTTTCTTTAATAATAATTTGGTTTTGAAAGAGATCTTTAATAATTTGTACCGATTGCTCAGCAGTTGTGACATCCAAATAAATTTCACACTGAACATCTGCGGTGAATTGTTTGTTATCCAAATTAATACTTTCCTTACGAGCATAGTTATCAAATTTATCAAACATGTGATAAGGAATGGTTAGTTCATAACCTTGTTGGATCCGATTTTCGACTAATCCGATTTCTTTAACCGCTTCTGCCGTAGTCGATGAGTAAGCTCTGATTAATCCACCGGCCCCTAATTTGATACCACCAAAATAACGGGTAACCACGACTGTAACGTTTTGCAGGTTCTGTTGTTGTAACACGTTTAAGATTGGTGATCCGGCGGTTCCACTTGGTTCGCCATCGTCAGACATACGTTCAATTTTGACATTTTCGAGCACGATAAAAGCGGTACAATTATGTGTTGCTCCGGATTCTTGGTCTCGAATTTTTTGGATGAATTGATTGGCCTCTTTCTCTGAAAAGGTTTGAGCAATATGGGCAATGAAACGTGATTTTTTAATATCCTTTTCGTGGCTGCCGGTTTTGGCAATTGTTTTATAATTTTGCAAAAAATATGTCTCCTTTACGTAGTTTTGATTATGGACAATTTAGATGAGTATTTAGGCGGTCGTATTATTTTGACTGCCGACTTAAAGCCTGAAGTTTTACAGTATCTACAAAGTTGTGGTGGAAAAACTGTGCCGACCACGTTTAAGAAAAATGATAAACTATTTTGCCGTCGTTGCCTAATGAAACTCGATTATTTACCGATTAAACTTCAGTATTGTCGGCACTGTATTAATCTTGGTAAATTACCAATAGATGGTCAGTTGCTCATAACGCCGACAACTATCGGTTATCCCAAGCAGAGCGATTATTTGGTCTGGAGTGGGACATTAACAGCCAATCAAAAGAGGGGTGTTAGAGAGCTGCTGATGGCGTTTGAAAAACATCGAGATCATTTAGTCTGGGCGGTAACTGGTGCAGGTAAGACAGAGATGATTTTTCCCTTGATTGAACAGGTTCTTAAACAGGGGCAACGAATCGCTATCTGTTCGCCAAGAGTTGATGTTTGTATTGAGCTCTTTCCAAGAATTCAAAAGGTTTTTCCGAATACGACCGTGGGATTATTCCATGGTAAAAGTGAGGAGTCTTATCAACTGACTCAGATCATGTTGGCGACCGTTCATCAATTGATTCGTTTTGAAGAGGCATTTGACGTGTTAGTGGTCGATGAAGTCGATTCTTATCCATTAGCAGGAAACATGATGCTGCACCAGGCAATCAACAAGGCTAAGAAGAAAAGTGGGATAATTGTTTATTTGTCAGCCACACCACCAAAAGAATTGTTAACCCAAGTTAGGCAGCAAAAAATATCAATAACTAGATTATATCAACGGTTTCACGGTCATCCATTACCAGAACCACATTGTCACCTTCTGTTAAAGCCGATTATGTTTAACAGAATCAATCCTAGATTGAGAATGAAACTGCAACATCTAATTCAAAACAAACAACGTTTTATGTTATTTTTCCCGCAGATTCCCACAATGAAAAGTTTTGCTAAACAATTAATAAAATTATATCCGTCATTAACGTTTGTTGATGTTAGTTCTAAAGATGATGAACGTTTGGAGAAAGTTCAACAGTTCCGTGACCAACGTGTCCAAGCCATTTTAACGACGACAATTTTAGAGCGAGGGGTGACCTTTAAAAAAATTACCGTAATTGTTTTAGATGCTCAAGCAAAAGAATTTTCCAAGACGGCTTTGATCCAAATTGCTGGTCGGGCTGGCCGTGGCAGTGATTCATATGATGATGAAGTGCATTTTTATTATCAATATTACAATCAACAGATTCGTTTGGCGTGTTCAGAAATTGCTTATCTGAATCAACAGGCAAAAAAATGAAATGTCTTAATTGTGGTAATTCAATAAATAATAATCTGTCGATAAAAGAAATATTTTTATTTAAAGAAATAGTCCCAAATTATATTTGTAATTTATGCCGGCGGCAGTTAGCACCATTGATGGGACGGAATAATTGTCCAAGATGTCTTAAGCCAGATAGTGATGGTGTTTGCCGTGATTGTTACATGTGGGAGCAAAAATACGGTGTTATCAATTGCCATCAGTCCTTGTTCGAGTATAATCAGTTCATACACAGCTACTTCAAGCTGTATAAGAGATATGGAGATGTCTTGTTAGCTCGATTATTTTTTCAGGACATAAAGAACTGGTCTTTACGGAATAACTTTGATGTAGTTACATATATTCCTGCTAGCAAAAGCCATCTTCAAGCACGTGGATTTGATCCAGTCTATGAATTGTATGCCGATATTTTTGATTTAAGGCCGCTTTTGGTTAAGGCCGACGCTGATAAACCACAAGCACAGAAGAACCGAATTGAGCGTCTAAGGACACCCCAGACATTCTCGTTATTGCCTGAATTTGGTCAAATTCAAAAAAATCAAAAAATTTTAATATTGGATGATATTTATACGACTGGAAGGACTTTGATGCATGCTCATGATATATTTTTGAAGGCAGGATTTAAAAATATTTCCACATTTTCATTATCTAGGTAATGGAAACGTTGTCATATTGGCATAAAAATATTATAATTACACTAAAGAGATGTAAGAACACTCTTTAATTTCCTATCGTCGGAAGGAGAGATTATTATGTTAACTATTAATGTACGTGGTGAAAATATTGAAGTAACTTCATCAATTCGCGAATATGTCGAGAAGAGAATTTCCAAAATGGAAAAATACTTCAGCGATGAAAGTAACCCAATTGCTCATGTAAACTTGAAAACATACCCTTCAAAAGGTACAAAGGTTGAAGTAACAATTCCATTACCATACATCACATTGAGGGCTGAAGAATTAAACGATGATTTATATGCAGGTATCGATCTCGTTGTTGACAAGCTTGAAAGACAAGTTAAGAAATTCAAGACACGTGTCAATCGCAAGAGTCGTGAGGGCGGCAGTCTAAAGGATATTCCTTTGGATGATGTAACACCTGATGATACTGAAGATGAGAAGTCACAAATTGTTAGAACAAAGCGTCTATCATTGAAGCCAATGGATGCCGAAGAAGCCGTTCTACAAATGGAAATGCTTGGCCACGAATTCTTCATTTTTGAAGATTCAGAAACAAATGGAGCCAGCATCGTATACAAACGTAACGATGGCAAGTATGGTCTGATTGAAACAAACGAATAAAAAAATAAATATTAAGCTGAAGCGGCTTACTGCTTCAGCTTTTTTTGTACTCCGGAAATGCTTTTGTAAAGCTTTCTTAACACAAAAAAATATAAAATGGTGTATCATTGTAATCCTGAAAAGTCTGTTTAATTTATATTCAGTTTAAAAGTCTAAAAAAAAATGCTACTATTAAGAGTATGTTTATAACACTTAGGAGAGATATATTAATATGGCAAATCCACTAAGAAGATGGGTCGAAAGCGATAAAAGAGAAGTCAAACGTATGGGCAAAATTGCCGATAAGATTGAAAGTTATGCTGATGCTTACAGCAAACTCTCTGACGAAGAACTTCAAGCTAAGACACCAGAATTTAAAGAAAGACTAGCAAAAGGTGAAACGCTTGATGATATTTTGCCTGAAGCATTTGCTACGGCCCGTGAGGGTGCTAAAAGAGTCCTCGGATTGTTCCCATTTAGAGTTCAATTGATTGGTGGTATTACTTTGCATGAAGGTAATATTGCTGAAATGAAAACTGGTGAAGGTAAAACTTTGACAGCTACACTACCCGTGTATTTAAATGCGCTTGATGGTAAAGGTGTTCACGTTGTTACAGTTAACGAATATCTATCTGGTCGTGATGCTAAACAAATGGGTGAACTATACAATTGGTTAGGTTTAACAGTTGGTTTGAACATTAACAGCATGGATTCAGAAGAAAAACGTGCTGCTTATAATTGTGATATTACTTATTCAACAAACAGTGAACTTGGATTCGATTATTTGCGTGACAACATGGTTGTTTACAAAGAACAAATGGTTCAACGTCCATTACACTATGCAATTGTCGATGAAGTTGACTCCATTTTAATTGATGAAGCCAGAACGCCTTTGATCATCTCTGGTGCAGCTGAGAAGTCAACTGCTATGTATGTGCGTGCTGACCGTTTTGCTAAGACGCTTGAAAAAGAAGATTACAATATTGATTGGCCTACAAAGTCAATCAGTTTAACTGAAACTGGTATTAGAAAGGCTGAAGATTACTTTGGCCTCGATAACCTTTATGATATTGATAATACTGTTTTGAATCACCATATGGATCAAGCTTTGCGTGCTAATTACATCATGAGTTTAAATATTGACTATGTTGTTCAAGATGGCGAAGTTAAGATTGTTGACCAATTTACCGGTCGTGTTATGGATGGTCGTCGTTATTCTGATGGACTTCACCAAGGTATCGAAGCCAAAGAAGGCGTTGAGATTCAAGATGAAACCAAGACTATGGCTAACATCACTTATCAAAACTTTTTCCGTATGTATGACAAGCTATCAGGTATGACTGGTACTGCCAAGACTGAAGCTGAAGAATTTAGAGAAATCTACAACATGGAAGTTATTTCAATTCCAACTAACAAGCCAGTTATCCGTGACGATAAGGATGATTTGCTTTACCCAACTTTGCAAAGCAAATTTGGTGCTGTTGTTGAAGATATCAAACGTAGACACGCTAAAGGGCAACCTTTGCTAGTTGGTACTGTTGCGGTTGAATCATCAGAATACTTATCTAAGTTACTTGATAAAGCTGGTATTCCTCATGCGGTCCTTAACGCTAAGAACCATGCCAAAGAAGCTGAAATCGTTATGAACGCTGGTCAACGTGGCGCCGTTACGATTGCTACCAACATGGCTGGTCGTGGTACTGATATCAAACTTGGACCTGGTGTTGTAGAGCTTGGTGGTCTATGTGTACTTGGTACAGAACGTCATGAATCACGTCGTATTGATAACCAACTTCGTGGACGTTCAGGTCGTCAAGGTGATCCTGGTGTAACTCAATTCTATATGTCTCTTGAAGATGATTTGATGAAACGTTTTGGTTCAGAAAGAATCAAACGTGTCTTGAAGACATTGAAGATTGAAGATGACGATGCCGTTATCCAAAGTCGAATGATGACTCGTCAAGTTGAATCTGCACAAAAACGTGTTGAAGGTAATAACTACGATACTCGTAAGAATACACTTCAATATGATGATGTTATGCGTGAACAACGTGAAGTTATCTATAAAGAGAGAATGGAAGTTATCAACGAGGATAAAGATCTTGATCGTGTACTACTTCCAATGCTTGAACGTACTATTAAGGCTCAAGTTGAAGTTCATACACAAGGTAAAGAAGACGATTGGGAACTTGAAGCAATTGCTGACTTTGCTAAAGCTGCTTTGGTTAGTGACAAACAATTGGATGTCGTTGACTTGCAACTTAAATCTCAAGAAGAAATTATCAAGTATTTGATGGACTTTGTTCACAAAAATTACGAACAAAAGAAAGAACAAATTGGTGACCCTTCACAAATGCTTGAATTTGAAAAGGTTGTTATCCTGAGAGTTGTTGATGAACACTGGACAGATCATATCGATGCTATGGATCAACTACGTCAATCAATTGGTCTCCGTGGTTACGGACAATTGAATCCTTTGGTTGAGTATCAAGAAGAAGGATATCGTATGTTTGAAGAAATGGTTTCTGATATTGAATATGACGTTACAAGATTATTCATGAAGGCCGAAATCAGACAAAATATGGAAAGATAAAAAGCAGGCCGCTTGGCCCGCTTTTTTTATAAGGGTGATTATATGGAATTCGGAGAGATAAAAAATAGAATTTCTGACATGGAAAACAAAATAACTCAATTCAGGGGGTCTCTTTGACTTAGAAAGTCTAGAAGAGCACATTGCTGAGAATGAATCAAAAATGACTGAGAATGGTTTTTGGGACAATCACGAGAAAGCTCAAAAATTGATTGATGAAAACAATGACTTGAAGGATCAATACGATAATTTTAAGTCGTTGAGTGAAGGTTTAGACGATATCAAAGTTTTAGCCGAACTTTATCAAGATGATCCAGAAGATGAATTAATGCAACAATTAGTAGACGATTCGGATAGTTTGGCCGCAAAGCTCCGTTCTTATGAGTTAATGATGTTGTTATCTGAACCATATGATTCCCATAATGCAATTTTGGAAATTCATCCCGGTGCCGGTGGGACAGAGTCTCAGGATTGGGGCGAAATGCTGTTGAGAATGTATCAACGTTGGGCTGATCAACATGGCTTTACTGTTGAAATTGAAGATTATCAGCCCGGTGAAGAAGCTGGTATCAAGAGTGTTTCAATCATGATTCGTGGAAAAAATGCTTACGGATTGTTACGTTCAGAGCGTGGAGTACATCGTTTAGTTAGAATCTCACCGTTTGATTCTGCAGGACGTCGTCATACATCATTTGCTTCAGTAGATGTGATGCCAGAATTAGATGACAGTATTAAGGTCGAAATCAATGATGACGATTTAAGAGTTGACGTCTTTCGTTCATCTGGTGCTGGTGGTCAACATATTAACAAGACCTCATCAGCGGTTAGAATCACTCATTTACCAACTGGCATCGTAGTCAGTTCCCAAGCTCAACGTTCACAATTGCAAAACCGTGAAACAGCCATGAGTATGTTGAAGGCTAAACTTTTTCAACGAGAACAGGAAGAACAGGCCAAGAAACACGCTGAAATTCAAGGTGAACAAATGGATATTGGCTGGGGTTCACAAATTCGTTCCTACGTTTTCCATCCGTATACCATGGTCAAAGATCATCGCTCGAATCTTTCAGTCAGCAATGGTCAAGGTGTTATGGATGGGGATCTAGATCCATTTATTTATGCTTATCTCCAATGGAAATTACAAGGGGCCAAACAATAATGAAAAAGAAAATCTTAGTTGTCGACGATGAACCATCAATTCTCGAATTAATTGAATATAATTTGGAAAATAACGATTACCAAGTTTCTACAGCCACAGACGGCCAAATGGCTGTTGATAAAGCTAATGCGGGGACTTTCGACCTAATTTTATTGGATCAGATGTTACCCCAATTAAGTGGGATAGAAGTACTCAAACAGTTGCGAAAAATTGGTAATTTAACACCGGTTATATTTTTGACTGCGGTTGATGCGGAAGACAATAAGATTGAGGGACTGATTAGCGGTGCAGATGATTATATTACTAAGCCATTTAGTATCAAAGAATTATTGGCGAGAATTGAAGTAGTATTGAGAAGAACTTCACATACCGATAAAGAAAAATCCTTTGAACTCGATACGGATGTCAAGGGTTTGGTAATTGATGGTCAGGAAATTTCGTTAACGAAAAAAGAATACGAGTTACTGGAGTTTCTGATCAGAAATAAAGGTATCGTTGTCTCGAGAGAACAAATTTTTGATAATGTTTGGGGAATAAATTCAAATTCACAAATGCGAATGGTTGATATCCAAATTAGCCACCTCCGTGATAAAATTGAACAAGACACAAAGAATCCACAAATAATTAAAACCGTACATGGATTCGGTTATATTTTAGAGGTGTGAGAATGAAAAGAAAATTAGGACCAGTAGTTGCTATCTTGATTTCGATAGCTATCTTTCTCATTTTGGTGACATTCTCTGATAGTATCTTGGGAGATTCGCAAAATGATATGTTTACTGATGAGACAGTTTCATATGTTGAATTAAAGAAAAACCATGAGCCAGTTGAGGCGGCCAAAATTGCTGGTCTGGATTATGTCGACACGTCTAAGGAAAATACCACGATGCAACGCAAGGCATATGACATGTATCACAATGGTCGAACTGAACCCGGTAAGGATTACGTAACTGATACCTCAATGACAACAAGAGTTATGTATTTTATGTCTGGATCTGACCGTCACATCGTAGCCAAAAAATACAATCGTCTTTGGAGTCAGAGTCCGATGACTTTTGTGATTGTCGCTTTGATGTATTTCTTGATTACTGATTCGGTCATTCTTTATTACTATCGTAAACGTCAACAATTGAGTGAAGATATTCAGAGTGTGACAGAAAACTTGCGTCGTGTTCGCAAGAGTAAAGAAATGGCTTCGTTGATTTTGTCACCAGGCGATGAGTTATATGGCTTGGTTGAACAAACTAACAAGATCAGTATGGATATCAATGATTTACGAGATGATGTCCAGTTGCGTGAAAGACGCTTCCGTGGGTTAGTAGGACATTTGCCAATCGGGGTTATGTTGTTGAACTCGCAAGGGGATGTTTTGCTACATAATCAAGCAATGTCAAGTTTGTTGGATGTCAATATTTCTAATGATATTCACCCGTTTATCGAAGATGTCAAAACTTACAACTTGAGTCAGATGATCGAACATACTTTGCGGAAGAATAAGAACCATCATCGTGAAATTCAATTGGTCGGTAATTCTCAAAAGTATGTTGATGCCAATGTTATTCGTTTGATTCATTCTCGTGAAGATTATGATCAGCAAGTTTTAGTTATTCTATATGATTTAACAGAAAGCCGTCAGATCGAACGAATGCAGGTTGATTTCGTCAATAATGTTAGTCACGAGTTGAAGACTCCAGTCACCTCAATTGAAGGTTTCTCAGAAACGCTTTTGAATGGTGCTAAGGATGATCCGAAGAAATTAGATCACTTCCTAGAAATTATTCACGGTGAAAGTGTTCGTCTATCTGAGTTGATTCAGGATATTCTTTCATTGTCAAAAGTTAAGCGAGACACTGAAAAAATCGATGAAATCAATTTAAACGATGATATCAATCGAATTTTGGATCGACAGTCGATCACTCTTAAAAAGCATCACATCAAGGTCAACCAGCAATACTTTGGTAGTCCAGATGTAACAGCTAATAAAGAGAAACTTAATTTAGTTTTCCGTAATTTGATTAAGAATGCTATTTCATATAATAAAGAAAATGGTCAAATTGATATTGAAGTTCATCATGATGAGATTGAGAATCGCATCAAGTTTATCATCAAGGATACTGGAATTGGGATATCGGAAGATAACCAAAGTCGTATCTTTGAAAGGTTCTATCGAGTTGACCGTTCTAGAAGTTTAGAGACCGGTGGAACTGGACTAGGACTCGCAATCGTTAAGGAAACTTTGGATACACTTGATGGTGATATTCGTATCGAATCTCATAAGGGATTAGGCACAACTTTTATAGTTGACATACCATTATAAAAAAATTGCTGCAACAAAATATTTTATTTTGTTACGGCTTTTTTTTATACAAAAAATATACAAAGTTGTACTATTCTAGGTGGATAGAGGTGAGAACATTGAAAAAAAGACTTGTCGCATTATTTGCAATTGTGATTCCTTTAATAGCAGTGTTAAGTGGTTGCAAAGGCAGTGGGAGCCAAGAAACAATAACAGCGGTTGGATCCTCAGCTGCACAACCATTAGTGGAGCTTGCCGGGGAAGAATTTACGAAGAATAATCCTAATGAGTACGTTAATGTACAAGGTGGTGGTACTGGTACAGGACTCAGTCAGATTCAACAAGGTGCTGTCAATATCGGTAATTCTGATTTGTATGCAGAACAAAAACAAGATATTGATGCCAGTAAGCTTGTTGATCATCGAATCGCAGCTGTTGGGATGATTCCTGTTGTGAATAAGGATGTTAAAGTTAAATCTTTAACAATCATGCAATTGAGACAAATTTTTTCTGGTCAAGTTACAAACTGGAAAGAGGTCGGTGGACAAGATCTACCAATCACCATAATCAATCGTGCGGATGGATCGGGAACCCGTGCCGCGTTTGAGAGTGATGTTATGAACGGAACTCCTTTTGTGCGCTCCCAGGAGCAAGATTCCAGCGGTATGGTTAGACAAATTGTCTACAATACAAAAGGGTCAATCAGTTACTTGGCGATGCCATATCTTAACAATACTGTGAAAACAGTTAATGTGAACGGCGTTGAACCCACCATTGAAAATATCGAGAATAACAAGTGGAAAATTTGGTCGTACGAGCATTTGTACACTAAGGGACAACCTACAGGTATGACTAAAGATTTCCTTGATTTCATTATGACAGAGCATGTTCAGAAGAATGTTGTTGAAAAGATGAACTATGTTCCCATCCAAGCAATGAAATATCAAAAAGATTATAAGGGCAATATTACGCCCGTTTCAAAGGGGGTAAAGTAATTTGAAAGATCCTATTAGAGAAAGTCTAACCAAGAAATCTGTTTCTGCTAAACGTGAAACACGCGGTAAAATTATTTCTTTCAGTTTTACTGCAGTTATCGTTCTATTAGTTATCACTATTATCGGTTTTATCGCATCACGTGGTTTGATTATCTTCTTTAAAGATGGTGTTAATCCGATTGATTTTTTGACTCACTCAGTTTGGGCACCTAACAAATTAGATAGTGCTGGACATCCAATTGTTGGGGCAGCTCCAATGATTGTTGGTTCGTTTGCAGTAACATTGATTGCCGCACTTATCGGGACACCATTTGCTATTGCAGCAGCCATTTTTATGACTGAAATTTCGCCTAAATGGGGTCGAAAGGTTTTACAACCAGTCATCGAATTATTGGTTGGTATTCCTTCAGTCGTTTATGGATTCTTTGGTTTAACGATTGTCGTACCATTTGTAAGAAAGATTGCTGGCGGCAGTGGTTTCGGTATTTTGGCCGGATCATTCGTTTTGTTTATCATGATTTTGCCAACAATTACTTCGATGTCAGTTGATGCTCTAAAGGCCGTTCCAAGATATTATCGTGAAGCCTCATTAGCCTTAGGAGCTACTAGATGGCAAACTATTTCCAAAGTTATTTTGCGTGCAGCGACGCCAGGACTATTGACAGCCGTCGTTTTTGGTATGGCAAGAGCCTTTGGTGAAGCCTTAGCTGTTCAAATGGTTATTGGTAATGCGATGTTATTGCCACACAATTTAGTTTCACCATCATCAACCCTAACAAGTGTTTTAACAATGAACATGGGTAATACTATTATGGGTTCAACACCAAACAACGCGCTTTGGTCACTAGCCTTGTTATTACTATTAATGTCATTGTTATTCAACTTCGTTATTAGAAAAATTGCTAAGCGAGGTGAGTTCTAGTGTTTAATGAAAAAGTTAAAGACAAAATAGCTACTGGCGTGATCTACTTCATGTCAGGAATTATTGTGCTCATCTTAGCCGGTTTATTGGTTTATATCTTAGGAAGTGGCCTTCGTTATGTTAATTGGCATTTCTTAACATCAGGTTCCACAGCATTTCAAGCAGGTAGCGGGGTCGGAATTCAATTATTCAATTCCTTCTTTCTATTGATTCTTTCAATGCTGATTTCCATTCCAATTTCAATTTGTGCTGGGATTTATTTATCTGAATATGCTGGTAAGAATAGATTAGTTGGATTAATTCGAGTTTCAATCGAAGTCTTGAGTTCATTACCATCAATTGTTGTTGGTTTATTCGGATTTTTAATTTTCGTTATTAGTTTCAAGTTTGGTTTTTCAATTCTTTCTGGTGCCTTGACATTAACAGTATTCAATTTGCCGATTTTAACCAGAAATGTGGAAGATTCCTTAAGATCAGTTTCGCAGTCCCAACGTGAGGCTGGATTAGCTCTAGGTCTTTCAAAATGGGAGACTGTTATCCATGTTATTATTCCGGATGGATTACCTGGTATCATTACGGGGATGATCATTGGTGCTGGTAGGGTTTTTGGTGAAGCTGCTGCCTTGATCTATACAGCAGGCCAGAGTGCACCACCGTTGAACTTTGGTAATTTCAATATTTTCAGTATTACGAGCCCTTTGAATTTGATGAGACCTGCCGAAACATTGGCTGTTCATATTTGGAAAGTCAACTCGGAAGGTTTGATTCCTGATGCGGTTCAAGTTTCAGCCGGTGCTTCAGCGGTTTTGATTATTGCAGTTTTAATATTTAATTTATTAGCCAGATATATAGGCAATATAGTTTATAAAAAGATGACGGGTGAGTAAAATATGGACGTACAAACAGATGAACAATACATCCTTCATTTAAACGAGGATAATCATGAGATTGCCATGGAGACCAAAGATTTACAAGTTTTCTATGGCGAAAAAGAAGCTATGCATAACGCATCGCTTCAGTTCGAAAGATATAAAATCACATCCTTGATTGGAGCTTCTGGTTCTGGTAAATCGACATATTTGAGATCCTTGAATCGCATGAACGACAATGTACCTGGTGCAACGGTTAAAGGCCAGATATTGTACCGTGGTCTGGATATCAACAAGAATAATGTTGATATTTATGAAGTTAGAAAGCATATTGGAATGGTTTTTCAACGTCCCAATCCTTTTTCTAAATCAATTTATGACAACATTACCTTTGCTCTAAAGCGTCATGGATTGCATGATAAGAAACAATTGGACGAAATTGTCGAAACAACTTTGAAGCAGGCCTCGCTTTGGGACCAAGTCAAGGATGATTTAGGCAAAAGTGCTTTAGCGCTCTCTGGGGGTCAACAACAACGACTATGTATTGCCCGGGCAATTGCAATGAAACCAGATATATTATTGATGGATGAACCTGCAAGTGCCTTGGATCCAATTTCAACGTCGAATGTTGAAGAAACAATGTTGAGTTTGAAGGATAAATTTACAATTATTATCGTCACTCACAACATGCAACAAGCAGCTAGAATCAGCGATTACACGGCATTTTTCCACTTGGGACATGCTGTCGAATTTAATGAAACTAGAAAAATCTTTACTCGTCCTCATATTAAGACGACTGAAGATTATGTTTCCGGACACTTTGGATAGGAGCACAATAACTTTGTCAGAAAAAATTTTAACATCATCTGATGTACATTTGTTTTATGGAAAAAAAGAAGCACTGAGTGGTATTAACCTTGATTTCAATAAGAATGAAATCACAGCTTTGATCGGTCCATCAGGATGTGGGAAGTCGACATATCTTAGATGTTTGAATCGGATGAATGATTTAATTCCGAATGTAACGATAACTGGAACGATATCTTTGAACGGTAAAAACATCTATGCGCCCAATATTGATACGGTTGAATTGAGAAAACAAGTTGGTATGGTTTTTCAACAACCAAACCCATTTCCTTTCTCAATTTATGATAATGTAATATATGGATTAAGATTGGCCGGCGTCAAAGATAAAGCTGTCTTGGATGAAGCTGTTGAAACTAGTTTGCAAAACGCTGCCGTTTGGGATGATGTGAAGGATAAATTACATCAAAGTGCCTTGTCATTATCTGGTGGGCAACAACAGAGAGTGTGTATTGCTAGAGTTTTAGCAGTGAAACCTGATATTATTTTATTAGACGAGCCAACTTCAGCCTTGGATCCTATTTCGTCAGCTAAGGTTGAAGATACAATGTTAGCTTTACGTGAGGATTATACGATTATTACTGTTACACATAACATGCAACAGGCATCAAGAATATCTGATCAAACCGCTTTCTTCCTAAATGGGGAATTAATTGAGGCGGATAAAACTAAGAATATATTCTTAAATCCAAAAGAGAAACAGACGGAAGATTATATCTCTGGAAAATTCGGTTAGGAGAAAAGTAAGATGCGTACAACGTTTGAAGAACAGCTAAATAATTTACATTTACGCTTCTCAGAAATGGGTATGATGGCTAGTGAAGCCATTATGAAATCTGTTAAGGCGTACGTTGACCACGATAAGGCCTTAGCAAAAGAAGTTATCAAAAATGATCATGTCATCAATAAACGGGAAATGGATCTTGAAAAGGAATCGTTTGAAATGATTGCTTTACAACAGCCAGTTACTTCCGATTTACGGATGATCGTGACAGTTTTGAAAGCCAGTTCTGATTTGGAAAGAATGGGTGATCATGCAGTCAGTATCGCTCAAGAAACAATTCGTGTTAAGGGTGAAACTAGAATTCCGGAAATTGAAAAGTTGATTGCCGAAATGGGTGACATCACAACAAGTATCGTTGAAGATTCACTTGAGGCCTATCTGAAACGTGACAGCAAGATGGCTGAAGAAGTCGCTAACCGTGACGTTAGAGAACACTACTTGAGTGCAAAAATCAACAAAATGAGTATTGCGGAAATGCAAAAAGAGGGCGACTACGTTTTAAGTGGTTCCTCATATATGTTAGTTTCCAGTTATTTGGAACGTGCCGGGGATTATGCAACCAATATTTGTGAATGGGTTGTTTACTTGAATACTGGACATGTGGTAGAACTGAATCAGAAACACGTTGCAGATGAAGACTATCCTAACCAAGGTTAATTGATAAATCTGGTAATATGTAGTATATTTTTTGAACAAGTTGAGGTGATAATACATGAAAAATAGAATCACAAGATCCAGTACTGATCGGATGGTTGCCGGCGTTTGTGGAGGCTTAGGAGAGTACTTTGGAGTTGACTCAACTTGGATTCGCCTAGCTTTTGTCTTTTTATTGCCATTCACATATTTCTTACCGGCATTAGTTTATGTAGTTTGTGTTTTTTCTTTCCCAGAAAAAAGAAATATACAAAAAACTAGCTCGTATCGTGGCAGAAGACGTCTCAAGGCAAAGTCTTCCAAAAAATATTACTGATTCAAAAGAGAGTTAAATGAGGGTATAA
Source organism: Companilactobacillus huachuanensis (assembly GCF_005404815.1). Classification (GTDB taxonomy): domain Bacteria; phylum Bacillota; class Bacilli; order Lactobacillales; family Lactobacillaceae; genus Companilactobacillus; species Companilactobacillus huachuanensis. The sequence goes on along the minus strand of NZ_BJDF01000012.1, from coordinate 67,255 downwards.
AATGAAGTTTTTAATCAGATTGGTGATACAAACGTTGTTGTTCTTGGCAATTGCGCGTTTATTACCTGGTATGTTTCAAATTGATAGTTTAGGAACTGCTATAGTAGCAAGTTTGGTACTGGTATTTCTAAACTGGACTATCAAGCCATTGTTACATATCATTTCTCTACCGATCACGTTTATTACCTTTGGTTTATTTTCCTTCGTGATAAATGCAATCACTTTGGAATTGACATCGGTATTAGTGGGATCATCAAGTTTTCACTTTAATGGTTTTGGTTCAGCTTTAGTGGTTGCAGTTATTTTAGCGATTTGCAATTCTATCGTTAACAGCTACACCATGAACAATTTTCAAAGGCGCGTCTAGTACGCGTTTTTTTTGTCTTTTGATTTAGTGTTATTGAAGGTTTGAGACTGTGCCTGACGTCTGAACCAGGTTAACAAGGCAAGTTGATATTCCTTGACCACATGGACGACTCTTTGCAAAGAATACAATTTAAGTTTCAACCTTAGGTATTAATGATAAAATTGATATAAAAATAGATTTAGTGAGGGTTGGCTATGACAAATTTTGTGACTGTATCTCAAATGGTAAAAGATAATGGACTAAAGGTTTATAATGACGAAGCATTAATGAATAATAAGAAAATCACAACGAGTGATATTTCTCGTCCCGGAATTGAATTAACTGGTTACTTTGATTACTATCCAAGCGAACGTATTCAATTATTTGGACAAACTGAGTCAGCATATTCTCGTTCTATGACTGCTAATAACCGTTACAAGGTGATGTTGGAATTATGTCGTGAAGATACGCCGGCACTATTGATTTCTCGTAATATTCAACCGAGTGAAGAATTATTAAAGGCTGCTAGTGAACATAAAGTGCCTGTAATTGGTTCAGAATTACCAACAACTAGACTTTCAAGTATGATAACTGAATATTTGGATGAAAATTTAGCTCCTAGAGAGTCAATTCATGGGGTCTTAGTTGACGTTTATGGTATCGGAATTTTGCTTACTGGTCACTCTGGTATTGGTAAAAGTGAAACTGCTTTGGAATTGATTAAGCGTGGACACCGTTTGATTGCTGATGACCGTGTTGATGCTTATCAACGTGATGAAAAAACTATCGTTGGTGAGGCACCTAAGATTCTCAACCATTTACTTGAAATCCGTGGAATTGGTATTATCGATGTCATGAACCTCTTTGGTGCTGGTGCTGTTCGTTCTGAGAGTGAGATTCAACTGATTATCAATTTGGAGAATTGGTCAGCTGACAAGAACTATGATCGAATCGGTACTTTGGAAGATAAAAGAACTATTTTTGATGTTGATGTACCACAAATTACTGTTCCCGTTAAAGTTGGTCGAAATATTTCTATCATTATTGAAGTTGCAGCTATGAATTATCGCGCAAAGAAGATGGGGTATGACGCTACTAAGAAGTTTGAAGATAATTTGGGATTATTAATTAAAGAAAACGAACAAAAAACAAAGAATGACAAAGAAGGTAAGTAATGAGTTTATTAGCGTTAAATCCGATTGCAATTGATCTGGGGGGATTACAAATTCATTGGTATGGTGTCATCATTGCCATGGGTGCCTTAGTTGGTGTTCTGATGGCTATGCGTGAAGCCAAGCGTAAACACATGGATCCGGATAATATTTTGGATCTCGTCTTGTGGGGCGTTCCTATTGCTTTGGTCGGCGCCAGGTTGTACTATGTAATCTTTGAATTACCATTTTACTTGGCTAATCCCGGTGAGATAATCAAAATTTGGCATGGTGGTATCGCTATATATGGTGGTTTAATTGCAGCGTTTATTGTCTTGCTAGTTTTGTGTCACAAGCGGAAAATTTCGCCATGGTTGATGTTAGATATTGCAGCACCTTCAGTGCTTTTAGGCCAAATTGTCGGCCGCTGGGGTAATTTTATGAATCAGGAAGCCTTTGGTGCCAAAACCACCTTGAGTTTCTTACAATCGCTGCATTTGCCACACTTCATCGTTGAGCAAATGTATATCAATGGGGCTTACCGTCAACCAACGTTCTTATATGAATCTGTTGGTAATCTGGTAGGTTTAATTCTGATTTTGATTTTGCGTAATAGAAAACACCTGTTTAAACGTGGAGAAGTATTTTTAAGTTACTTGATTTGGTATCCAGCTGTAAGATTTTTCGTTGAAGGTATGCGTACTGACAGTTTATACATTTTTCCAGGTGTGAGAGTTTCACAGGTTCTTTCAATAGTATTATTTATCGTAGCAATAACCTTGTTCATTTATCGTCGAAGAAAACAAAATGAACCTTGGTATAATGAATTGTGAGCAACTTAATTGCCAAGTTTAAAATAAATGGTAATATTTGTTGAGTAATAGGAGGTAACGGACGATGAAAACATATGATGTAGTAGTTATTGGAGCTGGCCCTGGTGGTTTAACAGCGGCTCTTTATGCTTCACGTGCTAACTTATCAGTAATGATTCTTGATCGTGGTATCTACGGTGGTCAAATGAATAACACCGCTGCGATCGAAAACTATCCCGGATTTGATTCAATTCTCGGACCAGACTTGAGTGAAAAGATGTACAAATCTTCAACCCAATTTGGTGCTGACTTTGGCTATGGAGCCGTTGAATCTGTTGAGGATAAGGGTAATGTTAAAATCATCCATACTGATGATGGTGACTACGAAACAAAAGTTTTAATCATTGCAACTGGTTCACAGTATAAGAAGATTGGCGTTCCTGGTGAGGATGAACTTTCAGGACGCGGTGTTTCTTACTGTGCTGTCTGTGATGGTGCATTCTTTAAGGGTCAGGATGTTGCCGTTATTGGTGGTGGCGATTCAGCCGTTGAAGAAGGTATTTATTTAACACAATTAGCCAAATCTGTAACAATTATTCACCGTCGTGATCAACTACGTGCTCAAAAGATTTTGCAAGACCGTGCATTTAAGAATGATAAGATCAAATTCGTTTGGAATGCTGACGTTAAGGAAATTACGAGCGAAGATGACAAAGTTGCTGGTGTCAGATACGTTGACAAAGAAACTGGTGAAGAACATGTCGTACCAGCTAAAGGTGCCTTTATCTATGTTGGTATCGATCCAATGACAACACCATTCGAGGGTCTTGGTATTCTTGATAAAGATGGTTGGATCAATACAAATGAACATATGGAAACTAAAGTACCTGGTATTTTAGCTGTCGGCGATGTTAGAAAGAAAGATCTTCGTCAAATTGCGACAGCTGTTGGTGAGGGTGGTATTGCTGGACAACAAGCATTCAGCTATATTCAAGAACTTTCTGATGACAAGGTTTCAACTAAGTAATTAGTTTAATAATAAAGATAAAATGAGGATTATATGTCTAGGTAGATTCTGCCTATGCATATAATCCTCTTTTGTTTTTTGACACATGAATGTCAATTATATTTTTTACGTATATTGGATCTAATAACCTATTCAGGTAGGAAAAGGTATATCCATTACAACGCGTTATAAGTTTATGACTAATTGTCTAAATATTGAAAAGAAAATTGTTGAAATTTGATTCCATTGCGTATATGTTTAAACATATAATGAAATTAAAAAGTCAGGAAGTGATTCTTATGCGCGAAGTAGCAGATAAAAACTTGAACCAATTAATGCACGAATCAGGTTTCAACATTGCTAAAAATCTGAAGCAACTCAGACGTGAAAGAAACGTAACTCAAAAAGAAGTGGCACAACATTTGAATATTGATGTTACGACCTTATCTCATTATGAGACCGGTATTCGTATGCCAGATATTGACACTTTGATTGCCTTGGCTAGATATTACGATACCGACATCAACAGGATCATTAGCAGTGAATCTTAATGATTTGTAAGTTTGTTAATACAACTTAAGACTATTTTAAATATTTATTGTTAAAGTTGTGTAAATCAAATTTTAATAGTACTCCATGATTGTTATAATGAATGTAAGTACTTACAAATTAGGAGGATAATTCTAATGACTTGGCAAGATAATATGCAACAATGGCTTGATTATAAAGATTTAGATCCAGATATGAAAGAGCAACTGAACGAATTTAAAAAGGACGATAAAGTGGCTGAAGAAGCGTTTTACGCACCTATGGAATTTGGTACTGCTGGTATGCGTGGTTTGATTGGACCTGGTATCAACCGAATGAACATTTACACAGTTCGCCAAGCAACTGAAGGTTTAGCTTCATTCATGGATACTTTGGACGACAAGGTCAAAACACAGGGTGTAGCTATCAGTTATGACTCACGCTACTATTCTCAAGATTTTGCTTATGAATCGGCCAAAGTTTTAGGAGCTCACAATATTAAAAGTTTTGTGTTCGACAGTTTGAGACCTACTCCAGAATTATCATTTGCTGTAAGAAGCCTGCATACATATGCCGGAATTATGATTACAGCGAGCCATAATCCTAAACAATATAATGGTTTCAAGATTTACGGACCTGATGGCGGCCAAATGCCACCAACTGAATCAGATAATATTACTAATTTTGCCCGTAAGGCTAGTGACCTTTTTGCCATTAAAGTAAAGGCTGTTCAAAAGTTGAGAGCTGAAAAGTTACTCACTTTGATTGGTGAAGATGTCGATATAGATTATATGAAGAACCTCGAAACAGTTATCGTTAATCCCAAATTAATTGAAGAATATGGAAATAAAATGAAGTTTGTCTACTCACCACTTCATGGGACAGGTAAGATGATTGCCCCACGTATTTTCCAACAATTAGGATTCAAGAATTTTAACATGGTAACTGAACAAGCTATCCTTGATCCCGAATTTGCTACAACACCTTTCCCAAATCCAGAATTTGCCCAAACTTTTGACCTTGCAATTGAACGTGGTAAAAAAATTGGTGCTAACATTCTGATTGCGACTGATCCTGATGCCGATAGATTGGGTGCTGCGGTTAGACAACCGGATGGTTCTTACAAACTAATGACAGGTAATCAAATTGCTTCAGTTCTTTTAAATTATTTATTGCATGCTAAGAAGAACTTGAATGCATTACCTTCTAACGGAGCTGTTGTTAAGTCAATTGTTTCATCTGAATTGGCTACAGCAATTGCTGATAAATATGATATTAAAATGTTTGATGTTTTGACAGGATTTAAGTACATTGCCGAAAAAATCGAACAATTTGAAGAAACAGGTAGCAATGAATTCCTATTTGGTTTTGAAGAAAGTTATGGATATCTAGTTAAACCATTTGTTCGTGATAAAGATGCTATGCAATCAACATTGTTGTTGGCTGAAGCGGCAGCTTACTACGAATCAAAGGGCAAGACAATCTACGATGCACTTGAAGACCTTTATAAGGAATTTGGCTACTATCGTGAAAAGACTATTTCTAAGACATTCGCTGGTATTTCAGGAAAAGATAAGATGGCCCAAATCATGAAGACACTTCGTGAAGAAGGTATCGACGAGATCAATGGCGTTAAAGTTGTTGAATCAATTGATTACTTGAATGATACTGATACAACAGCAACTGGTACCAAGGAAACTGGTTTACCAAAGGCTAACGTGTTGAAGTACGTCTTAGCTGACGATACTTGGGTAGCTGCTAGACCATCTGGTACTGAACCTAAGATGAAATTCTATATCGGTATTAAGGGTGATACTGAAGACGGTGCTACTAAGAAGCTCGAAGAATTCGGTAAAGAAATCGAAGGCTGGGAATAGAATAGTATTTTCTAATTAAGGAATAAGGGTGTTAAAACCTTTGTTCTTTTTTTTGAAATATGCCGTTTCTCCCTCCAGCTAGGTTGGTTTGAATATATGTTAGATAACTCCAGATTTTTTAGGGTTATCTATTTTTTTATTAGTAATATACCAACAAAATGATAGTTTTGTCTCAATATTGCGTATAACATGGATTTCCTAACTGCGATATAATACTTTCATGTAGTTTGTGAAAAGAGGGAAATTATTTTGCCTACAAATCAACACCTAGTAATTATTTCATTGGATGCCCTAGGGTTTCGTGATATCAATGAGCACCAGAGTGAATTACCAACTTTAAATAAATTAGTTAATGGTGGAACTTGGGTCAAAGAGGTTAAGGGTATTTATCCAACTTTGACGTATCCATCTCATACGACAATCATTACGGGACAGTATCCTAGTGTTCACGGGATTGTTAATAATACTAAAATTCAGCCAGAACGCCGTTCTCCCGATTGGTTCTGGTATCAAAAAGATGTTAAATCACCAACGTTATATGATTTGGCCAGAAAGCAGAGGTTAACAACTGCGGCATTCTTGTGGCCGGTGACTGCTGGTAGCAAAATTACTTATAATTTAGCGGAAATTTTTCCTAATCGTATTTGGACTAATCAAGTATTAGTTTCAATGCGTGCCAGTTCGCCATTGTTTATTTTAGAAATGAACAATAAATATGGAAAACTTCGTAATGGTATTAGACAACCTGAATTAGATGACTTCATTACAGCTTGTGCAGTTGATACTATAAAGAACAAGCAGCCTAATTTAACACTATTGCACTTGGTCGATATGGACAGTATGCGTCATCGTTATGGCGTTCGTTCGGATGAAGCGATGGAAGCTTTGCATCGATTAGACAACCATGTTTCGCAAGTTATCGCAGCTACCAAGAGTGCTGGGACGTTTAATGACACCAACTTTGTTATCTTAGGAGATCATTATCAAATTAACGTTGATCGGATGATACATTTGAATACACTGTTTGCCAAACGTGGCTGGTTGACTGCTAAACCTGACCAGACCTTCAAGAAGGATTGGCAAGTTATGGCTAAGACTTGTGATGGTAGTACATACATTTATACGAGGAATTTCAGTCAAATTGATCGATTACGTGATTTGATTTCTGGTGTTGAAGGGGTGGAGAAAATCTATTCCGGACAGGAAGCGGCCCATCACGGTGCTGATCCTAAATGTACTTTGATGATTGAAGCCAAAGCAGGATATTACTTCACTGATGAAAGTGATCGTGCACAAGTTGTGGAAAAAGTTTTACCCGAGATGATGGGGGATGCTGACCGTTATCGCGGTGTCCATGGTTATGATCCAGATAAATCTGGATACAAGACTACTATGATTTTTAATGGGCCAATGATCAAGCAAAATAATACAGTTGAGAAGGCTGATTTAGTTGATGAAGCACCAACTTTTGCGAAGCTATTAGGATTAGAATTCCCAGAACCTCTGGCGGGTTCCGCAATTGACGATGTCTTTATAAATTAGGATTGAGGGACAATATGGGGTTCAATAAAAAGCAGTGGAGCTGGATTTTTTATGACTGGGCAAACTCAGGCTACGGAATAATCGTAACGACAGCCGTTTTGCCAGTTTATTTTAAAACCGTAGCTCAAAATGCAGGCGTTACACAAGCGAACGCTACTGCTTATTGGGGTTATGCAAATAGTTTTGGAACGCTGGTGGTTTCGATTTTGGCACCAGTTTTAGGAGCTTTGGCTGATTATCCACATCATAAGAAACGTTTGTTGAGTACATTTTCATTTTTAGGCATCGTTATGACGTTAGGATTAGCACTCTTACCACCGAGTCAGTGGCAGCTGTTGCTTGCTGTGTATATCCTGTCGATAATTGGTTATTCCGGAGGGAATCTTTTTTATGATAGTTTTTTGACCGATGTAGCCGACAATAAAAAGATGGACTCATTGTCATCAAATGGGTATGCATACGGGTATCTTGGCGGTGTGATAGCGTTCATTCTATTCCTAGTTTTACAGTTGACTAGCGGTTTTGGGATGTTATCAAGTTACGGCGTTGCAAGGTGGAGTTTTCTATTGGCAGCGTTATGGTGGATAATTTTTTTCATTCCACTTTTGAAGAATGTTCAGCAAGTTTATTCATTACCAGAAAATGCACACCCAATTACATCAAGCTTTAAAAGAGTCTGGGCGACAGTAACACATTTGCGACAATATAAAGCTGCAGCATGGTTCTTGATTGCATACTTCTTCTACATTGACGGGGTCGATACGATTTTTACGATGGCAACGTCAATCGGAATGGACATGGGTATCACAACGACGACCTTGATGATTGTTCTATTAGTAGTTCAATTAGTGGCCTTTCCATTTTCCATTTTGTATGGTCGGATTGCCAATCGTTTTTCGGCGAGAAAGGGAATTCTCTTAGCAATAATTTTGTACTTTGGAATTTGTTTATATGCTTTGAAATTAACAACAACCGTCGATTTCTGGATTTTAGCTGTTTTAGTCGGAACAAGTCAGGGTGGGATTCAAGCATTGAGTAGATCTTATTTTGGTAAGTTGATACCTAAAGAATCAGGAAGTGAGTTCTTTGGATTCTATAATATTTTGGGTAAATTCTCCGCAGTCATGGGTCCAGTGTTAGTTGGAATTGTGACACAAATAACCGGAAAATCTACGATTGGTGCAGCATCGTTAAGTATTCTATTCTTGATTGGATTGGTAATTTTCTTGATGTTACCTAAGTTAACTGGAGATAAGTAATAAATAACTAAAGGTTGAAAGTTTAAGGATGCCGTTTCCAGAGCTGAGATTATTCAATTGCTGCGCGGAACGGACCGAGCCAAGGAGCGGTCTCGAACCTCGGTTGAAGCCTCGCAAAACCCGCGAGTCTTCAACGCGTCCGGTGGTGTAATTGCTAAAGCAATAACGCTACTTTCGCTGCAAACGAATACTCTCAGCTCTTCCAACTAGTTTTTTTTAATAGACGGAACAATAAAACAAAGAGTTCTGAGTATTTAAATAAATTAGCTCTAGGCCTGTAATAGCAATCGTTATATTAATTTTTCACCTTTCAACCTTCAGTTAAGATAATTTAAAATAGCTGTTCTTAATTGGATTCCAATTAAGAACAGCTATTTTTTTGAATTTTTTCAACGTGTAATCTAGATTACTATATGTTAAAAATATAGCTAACATTGTCTATAAGTTTCTTCAACATGGTATTAGAAACATGCCCCATTATTTCTCCATGTCTAGCAATAAAATCATAACTAGGTAAATAATAAGTAACTACATTTCCTTTTATTCCACTATCCAAATCCATAATTGGAATATAAGATCCATCATTGTTCTCAAAAAAATTATGTGAGGTTATAGGCATCCCAGATACAAGGCCAGTTGCTTCATTGTAATCAGAATCGGAAAGCACTACCATTGGACGTCTTATATTTGAACTATCAATAGAATGTCCACCTAGCTCGTGTCCGGCATGCGGTTTTGCGTCTATAAAAATGATATCTCCCTGAATTGGATATTTCATTACTAAAGTTTTTCCTTTCCAACGGCTGTTTCATTACCTACATCAAATTCCAAAGTTTCCATATCTTTTTTGAAATCGTGATTTTTAAAGTGTCCATTCTTCCATGGATTATTCTGGCTTTCTAAATGTTTATAAACCAAATTACCATTTTCCTTTTGCAGACTAAATATTTCATTTTCAGAAATACCGGCTGATTTAGGCACAGTGATACTAATGCTATTCCCATTTTTTCGAGTTTTAAATGTTCCTAATATTTCTTTCACTTTAGTCACCTTATTTCATTTATTTAAATCCAGTATAGAAAATATTCGGGTCCTAGTCGACTCTGAATAGGACATTTTTAAATATTCGAGGTGTTACAAGTAAAAATATGGCGAAAATATGTTCGCTATGGTAATATAGAGCCAGCGAAATAAGTCGGTATTAATTACATCTAATTCATGATAAATTAGATGTATTTTTTAGCTTAAAGAGGGGGTAAGTCGTCTGTGATAGATAGAATTACTGATAATAAGTTTGATTTGGTTTCAAAATATGCTCCTGCTGGTGACCAAGCACAAGCAATCAAAACAATTGACAAAGATTTCAAGGCTGGTGACAAGGAAGTTATTTTGGAAGGTGCCACTGGTACTGGTAAAACTTTTACAATGGCCAATGTTATTAAAGATTTAAATAAACCAACCTTGATTATTTCTCACAATAAAACTTTAGCAGGTCAATTATATGGTGAAATGAAAGAGTTCTTTCCTAACAATGCTGTTGAATACTTTGTTAGTTATTATGATTACTATCAACCGGAGGCTTATGTGCCTTCTAGTGATACTTATATTGAAAAGGACTCTAGTATCAATGATGAAATTGATAAATTGCGTCACTCGGCGACCAGCTCACTTTTGGAACGTAACGATGTAATTGTAATTGCCTCAGTTTCATGTATCTTTGGTTTAGGTGATCCAAGAGAATATGCTGACAGTATTATTTCTTTGCATGTGGGTGAACAAATTGCCCGAGATAAATTATTAGAAGAATTGGTCGAAAATCAATTTGAACGTAACGATATTGATTTCCAACGTGGTAGATTTCGTGTGCGTGGGGATGTTGTGGATATCTTCCCAGCTTCACGCGATGACAATGCTATTCGAGTGGAATTTTTTGGAGATGAAATTGATCGAATCATCGAAATGGATGCTTTAACAGGTGAAGTTAAAGGTTCAATGGATCACATTGGGATTTTTCCAGCAACTCACTTTATGATCAGTGATTCCAAGATGGAGGAAGCACTCAAACGAATTCAAGATGAAATGGATGTTCAAGTTAAGAAGTTTACTGAAGAAGGTAAGTTACTTGAGGCACAGCGAATCCAGCAACGGACTGAATATGATATCGAAATGATGCGTGAGATGGGTTATACGTCTGGTATCGAAAATTATTCACGTCACATGGAAGGCCGAGCTGAAGGTGAACCACCATTTACTTTGATTGATTTCTTCCCGAAAGATTTCAATATTATGATTGATGAATCACACGTTACAATGCCACAGATTCGTGGTATGTATAATGGAGATCGTGCTAGAAAGCAACAATTGGTAGACTATGGCTTCCGTTTGCCAAGTGCTTTGGATAACCGTCCTTTAAAATTGGAAGAGTTTGAAAAACATGTTAATCGAATCCTCTATGTTTCAGCTACGCCTGGTCCTTATGAATTAGAGCGGACGAACAACAAGGCTGAACAAATTATTCGTCCAACTGGTTTGCTTGATCCAAAGATTGAGGTCCGTCCAATTATGGGACAGATTGATGATTTAGTTGGTGAAATCAATGACCGAGTTGAGAAACATGAGCGTGTCTTTGTCACAACTTTGACCAAGAAAATGGCCGAAGATTTGACGGATTACTTTAAAGATTTAGGAATCAAGGTCCGTTATCTACATAGTGATATTAAGACGTTGGAACGGTCTAAGATTATCCGCGATTTACGTTTAGGTAAATTTGATGTCTTGATTGGTATCAATCTGTTGCGTGAAGGTATTGATGTACCTGAGGTTTCTTTGATTGCTATTCTGGATGCCGATAAGGAAGGCTTCTTGAGAGCTGAACGTTCACTGATTCAAATCATTGGACGTGCTTCTCGGAACGAACATGGTAAAGTTATCATGTATGCAGACTCGATAACCGATTCGATGAAGGGTGCCATTGATGCGACATCCCGTCGTCGTAAGTTACAAGAGAAATTCAATGAGGAACATGGAATCACGCCAACAACCATTGTTAAACCAATCAGAGATGCAATCTCAATGTTCCAGAAGGTTGATAACAGTTCATCTGAAACAGAGAAGATCAATGATGATATCGACTTCAAGGATATGACTAAGAAGGAACGCGAAGAACTTTTGGCCAACTTGAAGGAACAGATGGAAAGTGCCGCTAAGAAGCTTGACTTCGAGGCAGCTGCCAACTTGCGTGATTCGATTTTGGAATTAAAGGCGGAAATGAAATAAATATGTTAAATGATAAGATTGTTATTCATGGAGCGCGTGCTCACAATTTAAAGGATATTGATGTCACTATCCCGCGTGATAAATTAGTTGTTATGACCGGACTATCTGGTTCAGGGAAGAGTTCTTTGGCATTCGATACACTTTATGCCGAAGGTCAAAGACGTTATGTGGAAAGTTTATCCTCATATGCACGTCAGTTTTTAGGTCAAATGGATAAACCGGATGTCGATTCGATTGATGGCTTGAGTCCGGCTATTTCTATTGATCAAAAGACTACTTCAAAAAATCCTCGTTCAACCGTAGGTACAGTTACAGAAATTAACGATTATTTACGTTTGCTTTGGGCACGTGTTGGAACTCCAATTTGTCCAAATGATGGAACTAAGATCACTAGTCAATCAGCACAACAAATGGTAGATGCTATCTTGAAGTTGGATGATGGTACGAAGCTACAAATTCTTTCACCAGTTATTCGTGCTAAACGTGGACAACATAAGAAAGCTTTGGCGCAAATCAAGAAACAAGGTTATGTCAGAATCCGAGTTGACGGTGAAGTTCGTGATATTGGTGAGGATATTGAGTTAGATAAGAATAAGAAACATGATATCGACGTTATTGTTGATCGTATCGTGATCAATGATCATATCAAGTCGCGATTGTTCGATTCTGTTGAAGCAGCATTGCGTTTATCTGATGGTTACATGAATGTTGATGTAATTGGTCAAGATATGATGGTTTTCTCAGAAAGGAATGCATGTCCAATTTGTGGATTTACTGTTGGTGAACTGGAACCTCGTTTGTTTTCATTCAACGCACCATTTGGAGCTTGTGATAACTGTGATGGTTTAGGAATGAAGCTCGAAGTCGATATGGACCTAGTTATTCCTGATCCAAGTAAAACTTTGGCCGAAGGTGCAATTGAACCTTGGAATCCTATTAGTTCACAGTATTATCCGGAAATGTTAGCTCAAGCAGCCAAAGAGTTTAAGATTGATATGAATACACCTTTTGAGAAATTATCTGAAAAGGCACAAAATATTGTTTTAAACGGTTCTGATGGCAAGACTTTCCACTTCCACTACGAAAATGATTTCGGTAGTGTTAGGGATGTTGATGTACCTTTCGAAGGTGTGGTTCCTAATATTGATCGTCGCTATCATGAAACCAACAGTGATTTCACACGTGAAGTGATGCGTAAGTATATGACTGAATTAACATGTCCTGTTTGTCATGGGAAACGTTTGAACCGTCAAGCTTTGGCTGTCAAAGTTAGTGGTAAAGATATTGCCGATGTTTCAGCAATGTCAATTAAGGATGAACTTCCATTCTTCAAGGATGTTGTTTTAGGTGAACAGAACACTGTTATCGCAAAGCCTATTTTGAAGGAAGTTAAAGATCGACTCAGTTTCTTAATTAATGTTGGCTTGGAATATTTATCACTTTCCAGATCGGCTGGAACACTTTCCGGCGGTGAAGCTCAACGTATTCGTTTGGCAACTCAGATTGGTTCTAACTTGTCAGGCGTTATGTATATTTTGGATGAGCCATCGATTGGACTACATCAACGTGATAATGATCGTTTGATTAGTTCGTTGAAAAAAATGCGTGACCTTGGTAATACGTTAATTGTCGTTGAGCATGATGAAGATACGATGCGTGCTGCCGATTATTTGATTGATGTAGGTCCAGGTGCTGGCGAGGCTGGTGGTAGAATCGTTGCTGCTGGAACACCAGAGGAAGTTGAGAAAAATCCTAAGTCTTTGACAGGACAATATTTAGCTGGTAAGAAGTTTGTGCCAGTTCCTTTAGAACGCCGTCAAGGCAATGGTGAGTTTGTCGAGATTTTTGGTGCCGCTGAAAATAACTTGAAGAACCTTAATGTAAAATTTCCATTAGGTAAATTTATTGTTGTGACCGGCGTCTCTGGATCGGGTAAATCGACTTTAGTTAATATGATTTTGAAACGAGCTTTGGCCCAAAAAATGAATCATAATTCTGAAAAACCTGGTAAGTACAAGAAAATCACTGGTTATGAAAATCTCGAAAAGATGATTGCTATTGACCAGAGTCCTATCGGAAGAACTCCTAGAAGTAATCCTGCCACTTATACAGGTGTTTTTGATGATGTACGTGATCTCTTCTCACAAACTAATGAAGCTAAGCTACGTGGTTATAAGAAGGGGAGATTCTCCTTCAATGTTAAAGGTGGTCGCTGTGAAAACTGTCATGGTGACGGAATCATCAAGATTGAAATGAACTTTTTACCTGACGTTTATGTTCCTTGTGAAGTTTGTCATGGAACACGTTATAATTCTGAAACTTTGGAAGTTACTTATAAAGGTAAGAATATTGCTCAAGTCTTAGATATGAAAGTTAAAGAAGCACTCGAATTCTTCAGTAATATCCCTAAAATCAGACGTAAATTACAAACTATCGTTGATGTCGGTTTAGGCTACGTTTCTCTTGGACAATCAGCTACACAATTATCTGGTGGTGAAGCTCAACGTATGAAGCTGGCTTCTGAATTGTACAAGAAATCTAACGGTAAGAATTTCTATATCTTAGATGAACCAACGACCGGATTACATACTGACGATATCAAGCGTTTACTGGAAGTTCTCCAACGTTTAGTTGATGAAGGTAATACTGTCTTAGTTATTGAACATAATTTGGATGTCGTTAAGTCAGCTGACTGGTTGATCGATTTAGGACCAGAAGGTGGCGAGGGTGGCGGTACGATTGTTGGTACTGGTACACCTGAACAAATTGCCAAAGTTAAAAAAAGCTATACTGGACAATATTTACAACCAGTTTTAGTACGTGATACCAAACGAACTAAAGATGCTGAAAAAGAATAATAAAAAAGAAGTCGTTTATCATTTGAAAAAATATTTCAAGTGATAAGCGACTTTTTTTGTCTTTGTAACTAAGCTTTGATAAATTCACCAGTTGCAACACGGTAGTAATTTAGACCATTAATCATTACAAGCTGATCAATTTTCCAAGATGTTTTAGCTGGTAATTTTTGAGGTAATAAGTTTCCAGCTAAATTATAAATTTTTGTGATCTGATTAGCGTGAAAAATTTTTGAGATTGGCTGATAAACGTAGAGATCAACTGCTTTGACCCATTCATCATCAGCAATTCGATACATCTTTTGATGATCAATGATTGCAAAACCATCACTGGACCAATTGCTGCCAAGGCTTAATTTAGTTTTTAATGGCTGACCTTTAGAATTGTAACTGATAGTATCGGCGGTTAAATGAAGTTTAGTATCATTGCTTTCTGGTGTGAATTCAACTGTGTCAGAAGCTAGGATAAATTCGTTGTTAGCAACTTCGTAATATTTTTGACCAAGGATAGTCACTGTTTTAAGGATTTTCCATTCGCTGTTTGATGCTAGTGAGTTACTGATGATTTTTCCATCCTTATTGACTAAAACAGTTTTGGAATCAAAGGTGCGAACATCTTTTTGGGTCAATTTTTGATTATAAAAGTCAGTTGATAAAACCCACTGCTTGTTACTTAGTTGATAAAATGTTTGATTATTTTTGTGAATTGAAGCAATGATGATGTTATTTCCAACGTGAACATAGGTATCAGCTAAGGGATGACCGTCTGGATTATAAACTTGAATAGGTGGTTCAGTTTGAGTAGTTGTTGAATTGTCGTCTGAATCATCTTGAGTGTTAATCTTACTATAAATTAAATTTACTTCTCGTGGATCTTGGGTGAAATTTCCCTTCAACAAAGTTAGTGGACTGGTTAGTTTATATCCTGGTATTTGGCTGATAGTCGTTAGGTCATAAGCGTCGCCAATATTTACACCACTAATGATTTGCTGATATGTCCCTCCTTTGACAGTTAATGGCTGGTTATTACTATTCAAATAATTTACTAGGATACTGGGATGTGTTTGCCAAATGATTGGCTGACCGTTCAAAATATAGTATTGCAGTGTCGCATTGCCATAAGTTTTATTGACGTAATTGTCCGGATTTGAACTATAGCCAAAGCCAAGATAGCCATATGCCAAAACTTGGGCTCCTTGGGTAGGATTGTCCAGACGATAATTATCATTTCCCAAGTTAGTTAAATCCTCCTCGGTCAAATACTGTTGAGGAACAGAATTGGAAAAATGATAACCGCCAGCTAAATCATCACCATTCAAGCCTAAGATAGGCTTAGCAGTGAAGGTAATTGGTTGGTTTTCGACTGCAAAAACAGGAGTATTGTCAATATGAACTGGTGTGTCCGCAATAACCATGACTTTTTTACCATTTTCCAGACCTTTGAGCGATGAAAAATCCGTTATATTGGTGTTGCTTAAAACAATTGTATTTATATTAGCCGAGGTATTAGTGCTGTTAGTGGCATAGTTAATCAACCAAGGGCTGATGGTTTGTAGTTGCTGGTTGGTGATGCCGTCGCCATACGAAAGTCCCAAATCTCCAGATAAATCAATGGCAGATGCGTTTACGACATTTAACTTTGTCAATTGCGTGACATCGATTTCTTTGGCACTAGGATTACTGAAGTTACCGACAATATCTAAATTAGATAATGTCAGATTATCTAGCGGCGTTAAATCAGTATTTGCTTTCGAATCAGAGGCAATTTTTGCTTGAAAGTCGACTAAAGTATTGGCAGGCAATAACTGTAGGTATTGCAATCCATCTAGGCTTTCAATCGGAGTGGCCTGCAGATCAGTCATAGTCGTGTGGGTTTGACCAACTAGATAGCCTGTTTCATTAGCACTGAAATATTTGCTCTTGTAGGATTTTATTTCTCCAACAGTTATCGGATCAGTTGATTTCAGATTCAATTGCTGCTTGATAACTGCTCCGAGCAAGGGATCAGCAAAGTTGACAACTGTATTGTCTGGTAAGTTGCTTGAGATAACATCAGATGTAACTGTCGTAGTTGTTGGATTTGAAGTAGTTGTTGATGCCGAAGCTGGACTGGAAGCGGCAGTAGTAGATGTTTGAACTGTACCAGAAGCAGTAGTAGTAGTAGATGTCAAAGCTGGGCTGGAGGCAGTGGTCGTTGATGTTTGGACTGGACTGGAGGCAGTAGTAGTAGATGTTGAAGCTGGGCTGGAAGCAGCAGTAGTAGATGTTTGAACTGTACCAGAAACAGCGGTAGTAGTAGATGTCGAAGCTGGGCTGGAGGCAGCGTTCGTTGAAGCTTGAACTGGACTGGAAGTAGTAGAAGTTGATACTGAAGTTGGACTTAAAGCAGACGTAGTACTAGCTTCTGTAGTGGGGGCAGGATTGATACCGACACTTTTAGTATCGGCAGTTATATCTTTTTGAGTAGTGCTTGTAGCCGTTGCAGACGTAGTTACAGGTGTGGTTGAACTGGTTTTTGCAGCATTAACTGTTGTAGGGGCAACATCAGCTTTGACTGGTGTAGCTGCTAAAGGAGTTAATATGATTGCTGAAAATAAAGATATACCTAGATAAAAATATTTATTATTAAATTTCATAAAGAAATCACCTGTTTCTATTTTTAGCCCAATACTAATTCCTCTAAAAAAATATAAAAAGATATAAGTACGTTCGTGTACTCAATGTCAAAAGTTGACTGTCTCTAAAACTGGGAATATCAAGGCAGACAAAGTAATCGGCTCCTTTGAGCCTTTCATAAGTTTTGTTATGAAAACAAAAAATATTGTTGTATCATCGTTTAGCAAAAAACTATAAAAAAAGAAGTTACTTTTTCATTTAGTGGGCACATACGCATCCACATTGAAAAACAACTTCTTGGTATTATTATTCCTCGTTAACAGATTGCAAATAGACTAATTGATCTGTAGAAATCTGTTCATATAGAGCGCTCCCAAGTTCAGTACTGAATTCCTTAGTAGCAATTTTCGATTGAATATAATTATTTTCTTGTTGAAAGGCCTCAATCAATAGTTCATTTTGGTTATCCTTGAAATTATAATTTTCAACAAAACTGCTAGTTAATCGACGGTGTCTTTCATCATAGGCTCGGCGGACTAAATTGATTTCTCGACTATTTTCGCTGTCATTAATCAAACTTTGGTTTAAATAACTAGTGACTTTTTCAAATGGTTTCTTCTCTGTAACGGCCATTTGTTGCCACATTTGTCGATTACGTTTGATCATTTCCGATCGATTATCATTTTGATAATGCTTCATTTGATGGAAAGTACGACGACGTTTACGGGCCTTTTTACTGGGAGAAAATTTTTCGAAAAAGTTAAACTTAATTATCATTTTGAATCTTTGCCAGCCACTTTGTTGATACTGTACAATCGTACGACGAGCCACACGCATATATAAATCGGCGTTAAGCTCGGATATTTCATCATTCTTCAACATTATTGCAATGGTTTGTTGTTCCAATTCGAAACAGTTGTCAAAGATAATATTTAACTTAGCTTTATCAATATGACCTTCAACCACTCTTTGACCATCCAAAATATTAATCACTTGACTGGCATTAACGTCCTGACCGTGTCTAGTTTGAAGCGTAACAATGGCATTGTCGACCATTTGTATTTTAGCTGTAGACAATTCTTTTTCACTATACTTGCTCGTTTGCTGTGGCAATAGTAATGGCAAGATGAATGTTGGGACAAGCATACTAGTTAATATAACCACTGCCGCTACGAAAATAATATCTGTTCGATAAGGGAATGATTGATTATTGAGTTTCAAAGGTAATGAAAAAGCCATTGCTAAGGTGATAGTTCCATGAACCCCACTGAGAGCCATGATAAGACTGTTAGCGCGTTTTTCTTTTTTATCCCAAGCTCGTATTCTTGCAAAATCTAGAACAGTCCATAAGTAGCGTAAGGCGGTCATGATGATATAGAGTAGGATTCCAAGACCCAATAGAATAAAAGTGGACCCAGTATTACGATTATGCAGGTCAATGATGACTCGAGGCAAGGATAATCCTAAGAGTACAAAGACGATTCCATTTAAAATGCTGGAAACGATTTGCCAAGTGCTCGTCATAACAATTTGTAAGCGAGAACTGGTTAGTCGCAGACGATCTTGTTGAATACCATGCATTAAGCCGGTAACGACAACAGCTAAGATTCCCGAAACACCCATTGCTTCAGCTATCAAGTAGACAATAAATGGTGTTAGAAGAGTAAAGGGAACCATGACTGATGGTGTATCAACGTGAATATTGATTAGACGAAATCTTATCGAAACGATAATTGCACCTAGTATTCCACCGAGGATAATACCTCCAAAGAAGACATAAACAAAATTTCCAATTCCATTCAAAAGTGAAAATTTTCCGGTAATTGCGGCTGCGGTGGCTAAATTCAAAGCTACGATACCAGATGCGTCATTGAATAGTGACTCGTTTTCCAGAGTTCCCATGACTTCAGTTGGAACTAACATATTACTTGTAATCGAGCTGACTGCAACTGCATCGGTTGGGGTAATGATAGCTCCCAATGCAAAGGCTAGAGCCAACGGCATACCGGAAATGAGTGAATGTGTCAAAAATCCGACTACCAAAATGGAAATGATAGCCAGTTCAACTGAAAGTGAAAAGGTTGTTCCAAATTGATGAGTTAACCGTGAAAGGCTGGTGTGTTGCCCATCGTTAAACATCAATACTGAAATAATCACTAATAGAAAAACCTCAGGTTCCAATTCAAAGTGTTTGTAAATAGGTATAAATGATAAAATTAACCCCGCTGCAATTTGAATGAACGCAATGGGTATTTTGTTAAATTTTCCAGAAATAATATTGGCTACGACTACTGCCGCAAGCAATAAGAGTATTAAAAAGACTGTATCCATATAATGCCCCCTCTCATGTATTTTATTGTATCGTAAATACGGGATAAAAATTATCTTATCTTTTAATTTTCAAAACTGACACGCCAGGCATGTTGTGTTATGCTTATATGCGAATGTGAGGTGCAATATGGCGGAAGATATGCTTAGTTTGGTCATTGTTACCGGGATGAGTGGTGCTGGTAAAACTGTAGCCATGCAATCCTTTGAAGATTTAGGATATTTTTGTATTGATAACATGCCACCTAACTTGCTTCCCAAATTCTGGGAGCTAGTTCATGAATCGGGTAAAATAAAAAAAGTAGCACTAGTTGTAGATATTAGATCACGTGCATTTTATGATGAAATTTTTTCTATGCTTTCAAAAATGGATGAAGATGAACAAGAGAAACACCAAAAAGTTGATATGAAGATTTTATTTTTGGATGCTTCTGATGAGGAGCTTGTTTCTCGTTACAAGGAGACGCGTCGCAGTCATCCATTAGCTATGGAAGGTCGTTTGTTGGACGGAATCCAAAAAGAACGTGAATTATTATCCGAAATTCGGGGACGTGCTTCAGTTGAAATCAATACGACTGACTTAACACCTCGTCAATTGCGTGAAGAGATCTTTGATAATTTCCAAGAGAGTTCAGTGGTTCCAACGTTCCATATTGAAGTGCTGTCATTTGGTTTTAAATATGGTTTGCCAATCGACGCTGATATTGTCATGGACGTGAGATTTTTGAGAAATCCGTTTTATATTAAAGAATTGAAAACTCAAACTGGACTGGATAAGCCAGTTTATGATTACGTGATGAATGATGAAGAAACACAAAACTTTTATAATAAATTTTATGATTTGATGCAAGATATTGTTCCTGGATATGAAAAAGAAGGGAAAACCAGTTTAACGATTGCAATTGGTTGTACGGGTGGTCAACACCGCTCAGTTGCCATTGCTCAACGACTAGGTATGGATTTGAAGAAGAAATACTACGTCGATATTACTCATCGTGACATGGAAAAATCGCAAAAGAAGGTAATCGAACATGGCAACAAATAGGATAGTTCGAGTTGTTAAAGGACGTCGTCCAAGAGTTGTAGTTATAGGTGGGGGTACTGGTTTACCAGTTGTATTAAACAGTTTAAGAAATATGGATGCTAATATTACCGCAATTGTTACCGTTGCTGATGATGGGGGATCATCTGGTATCATTCGTGATTATATTAATGTTGTCCCTCCTGGGGATATCCGAAATGTTTTGGCATCACTGTCTGATTTACCTAAAGTAGACTTAGATGTTTTCCAATATCGTTTTAGAACCAATGATGATTTCTTCTCAGGTCATGCGATTGGAAATCTTATTATTGCTGCTTTAACGGAAATGTCACCTAATATTTTTGATGCCGTACAAGAACTATCTAAAATGATGCACGTTGATGGCCAAGTTTATCCGGCAAGCAATACGAAATTGACATTGCATGCTGAATTTACAGATGGAACAACCTTAGCTGGAGAGCATGAAATTACTCATTCTGGTAAGCATGTTAAACGTGTTTGGGTCACAAATTCTGATGAACCTGAGAATGAGCCGAAGTCAGTGATCTCAGTTATTGCCTCAATTATGCAAGCTGATGTTGTTGTTTTAGGACCAGGTAGTTTATTTACTAGTATTCTACCTAATTTAATGATCAGCGATATCGGTGAGGCGGTTAAACAAACATCAGCTGAGGTTGTTTATATTTGTAATATTATGACGCAAATTGGTGAAACTGAAGGATTTACTGATGCTGATCATGTGAAGGTTTTGAACCAACACTTAGGCGGTAACTTTATTGATACCGTTTTAGTTAATACTAGAAAAATACCTGGCGGATATATGGATCATAAAAAATATGACGAGTATGTCAATCAGGTTCAAACAGATTTTAAGAGTTTAAGAGATATGGGATGTAAAGTTATTCAAGACGATTTCTTGTCATTGCATGATAAAGGTGCATTCCATGATGGTGAAAAGGTTGCTAAGGAGATACTGAATTTATCCTTACAATCAGGAAATAGAAAAAATGAGGTGAGACGTTAGTGGCATCATACGCAAGTGAGGTTAAACAAGAACTCACAAAATTAGTTGTCCATCCGGAACATGCTCGTGTAGAGTTAGCGGCATTGTTAAGGATGAATGGCTCATTAAGTATTCAGAATCATCACTTTGTCTTAACCGCACAAACTGAGAACGCTGCAATTGCCAGAAGAATTTTTTCTTTGATCAAGCAAAAGTATGGTATGGAATCAGAATTGCTTGTGCGAAAAAAGATGAAATTAAAGAAGAATAATCAATATCTAGTTCGTTTAAAACATGATACTAATAAAGTTTTGACTGACCTAGATATTTTGGATGAATCTGGATTGTCAATCAATACTGATGTACCAGAGGAAGTATTGAATGAAGATCAACGGATGCGTTCTTATCTTCGTGGAGCCTTCTTGGCTACCGGAAGTGTTAATAATCCTGAAACTTCGAGATACCACTTGGAAATTTATTCATTATATGAAAATCATAATGAAGGCATTGCCCAAATGATGAATTATTTCCATTTGAATGCCCGAACAACTAAGCGTCGAAATGGTTATATCGTTTACTTGAAGGAAGCTGAGAAAATTGCTGACTTTTTACAAGTGATCGGTGCTACTAATTCGATGTTGAAGTTTGAGGATATTAGAATCGTTCGTGATATGAGAAATTCAGTTAACCGTTTGGTTAATTGCGAGAATGCTAATATCAATAAGACTGTGGCCGCAGCCGAACGTCAAATTGAAAATATTAAACATTTGCAGGCAACTGTTGGTTTGGATTCCCTTCCAGATAAATTACGTGAAATTGCTGTTCTACGTTTGGATAATCCAGAAGTTTCTTTGAAAGAATTAGGCGATATGGTTCCTAGTGGACCAATTTCTAAATCAGGTATCAATCACCGCTTAAGAAAATTGAATGAATTGGCCGAAGTGGGGTAATATCTGCATCGGTTAGTAAAAAAATCCGTCCTTGATAATAATCAGGACGGATTTTTTAATGTCTAACTTTTATAAAAGGAATGAATAATACAATTATCAGTGCTGTAAATAAAATAAATGAGAACCAAATTAATGGTCGATAAATCATCGGCTGAATCTGCGTAATTTGATAATCAACTTTTTTATAAGCATGTTGATTGATCAATGTAATAAAACCAGTTTCATCAATCTTAAATGGAACGGTTTTCCCATTTAGTTTAATTTGATAATTTAAAGTGCGGTAACCAAAGACTGGTAATTTTATTGTTCCCTTAGGTGCATTATGAGCAGTTAAGGTGAGTGAATTGGCAATGGCTGTGTGTGTTAGTGGAACATCTTTTGTCGGTGTCACAGCTAAATGATGAGAAATTAAATAGTTTATCTGCGGATCTAAACTGGCACCATCTGAATTTTTTTGTAGTGGGACTGAATTGGGTGCATAGTCAGGAATGAGTGTCCGCATTAAGGTATCGCTGTTAATTCCGGTCGAAGTTATTTTAGCTGAATTATTCATCGGAACAGTGGTTTTAGAATATTCAGTCACAATTGGACTATGAAATGTTTTGTAAAATTGATCATGATAAGCTGTGTGGATTGCCATTCCATATGATAAAGCAGTCATCACAATGAAGATGAGTCGAGCATTCTTTTGGTCAAAGTTAATCAAAATTAATATTAGTGGGATCATGCCTAAAAATGGAGCAAAGCGCCAGTTAGCGTATTGGAAAGTATCGAGAACTGGTAATTTGCTGAGGAGGCCCCAAGGAACCAGATTAGTACTAAACACAATTAAAACTAGTTCCACTAAGAACCATGGCATTAGTTGGCGAATTTTATCTTTCTTGAGTCCAATTAATACGATTACCAACAAGATAATTGAAGCAACCGAGATAGTTGACTTGGCATTCCAACTAGTTGTCATAAATAACGTCCAGATTGGCTCACTGACAACATGACCTTTACCAAAAGGTGCTAATAAACCGGTTTTGGAAATACGAAGGATACGATAAATTATTGGCAGACATAAGACAACAGTTAACAAAGCAGCGATTATCAAATTAATCCAAGCTAAGTAATTTTTCTTAATAATGGTTTCAATAATCAGTAAGGGTCCAGCGACCATCGTAATAGTAACCGCACTTAGTAGATGAGAGTTAATAACAATCGTCATTAACAAAGCTGTTTTGATAATTAGCGGTGGATCAATTTTAGTACTTTCAATGGCATCTTTAAGTGTGAAGAGTATTGGAAAGGCAAAAATCATTACAATTGCGGTTCCAGTTTGCATTTCACTGGTTAAATCCTTCAATGCTGAACCAGATAAAGCAAAAATGGAGGCAGCTAAAACGGCGTTACGTGAATCAAAGCGCTTGTTTAGTGATAAAAATGAAACGATAAATGTTAGGGCATTAATCAAGACTTTAATAGCAATTTGTTGATGGATCGGCGTTAAAAAGTTGGTGATCCAAACAAAAGGCCAGAGTGTAAAGTCAGGATACATTCCATTAACAGCCTGTCCAGTATTGAAAAAAGTATTGAAATTAACCCAACTGGGTAGGGTGTGTTGTTGGAAAGCTAAGCGAATTTCATAGATACGTTGGGAATGAAAGTAAGTATCATACATCGAAACCATGTAGTTAAAATGAAATTGCCAGAGTGTCCAAATTAGTAAGGTGATGAAAAATAATAACGCAATTAAAATTGTCTGCAGAGCGGGTCTATTCTTTAAATTCAAAATTGCCCTCCTAAAAGTATGTAATCCAAAGATTAATTATACTGCATTTTCGAATAACTATGTATGCCATCGCCGATGGCTGCTTATCAGAATTTTCGGTGAGTGGATTTTTAGTAAACAGATTGTATTAGCCATTTCAGATGATATTTGATTACGCTTTTCCTTTTTGACTAAAGTTTATTAAATGAACCTTGAGAAATAAATAACTAAAGGTTGAAAGTTTAGTTAAGTATGCCGTTTCCAGAGCTGAGAGTATTCAATTGCTGCGCGGAACGGCCCGAGCCAAAGAGCGGTCTCGGACTTCGGTTGAAGCAATAACGCCACTTTCGCTGCAAATGAATACTCTCAGCTCTTCCAACTAGTTTTTTTAATGGGGGGAACAATAAAATAAAGATTTCTGAGTATTTAAATAAATTAGCTTCAGGCCTGTAATAGCAATCGTTAGATTAATTTTTCACCTTTCAACCTTTAGATAAATTATATAAAAAATGAGTTGTATCACACCTAATTATTTGATTCTTTAAGTGTGATGCAACCCATTGTTTTATATAATTTTCCTATAATTAAAGATTTAATTTTATCAGAAATCATTCTGACTAACAAAATTTAAGCAGTCTTTTTATTATTCTTAATCAACAAGGAAAAGATGAAGCCAATAACTGCCATGCCAAAGAAGAAGGCGAAGACTTTTTGGTAACCGATTAAACCAGTATTGGCTGGTAAGTGATGCTTTTGGTTAGACGTAACGAGAATTAATGTTGCCAGACTTACTCCTAGAGAGCCAAGTAGTTGACGGACGGTCGTAATGATGGCTGTTCCATGGGGAAGTAGTTCTTCAGATAATGAATTTCCACCTAAAGTTGTGGCAGGCATCATAACAAAGGCATTGCCACCTTCAATTAGTGTGGCGATGACAATCATTGGCCAAATGCTTAATTGTGTATGGATGATAAATAATAGGAACCAACCCACGACAATCATAGACATTCCGATGAGCAAAGTTGATTTGAAACCGATTTGATCGGCTAATCTACCCGTCAACGGATTAAGAATACTGAGGACAATAGCTGGCGGAACTAGAGCTAGCCCTGACATTAAGACGGTTGTGTGCAAAATATTTTGATAATAAAGCGGATAAATAATTGTCACTACAATCAGTGAAATGTACGAGAATCCTGTTAACAAAACGGCTAAATCGAAATTGAAATTCTTCATAACTTTCAAATCTAGTAGTGGTTCTTTTTTTGTTAGCTGACGATGAATAAATAAGAACGTTAAAATAATACTTATTACTAACAAGATTACTAGGTTGGTGCCAAAACTCCTCGTCGCTCCAGCTTGATTAACGACATAAAGTAAGCCAATAACGCCAAGTAAGTAGACTGTTGAAATTAAATCTAAGTTAGCTTTGTGACGTGGGATAACGTCTTTAATATTGAACAGACCACTGATAAAAATAACAATCATGATCAATAAGAAAATGACGAATAATCCTTGCCATTGAAGAAAGTTTAAAACGATACCGGAAATAATTGGACCACTTGCTAAAGCTGATCCCATAACTAAACCGGCATACCCCATCGTGGCACCGCGTTTTTGTTCTGGTGTAATGGACATTAGAACAGATTGAAACGATGGGAATAGGATACCAACACCAATAGCTTCCAAGGCTCGACCTAACATTGCGATTGGAAAATTGGGTGCGATGATGATTACAAAAGTACCAACGGCAAAAATTGCCACGACACTTAGAAAAATCTTTTTAAATGAAAAATTGTTTAAAAGCCAAGGACTGATTGGCATCATGATTGACATAATCAGCATAAAACCAGTTGTTAGCCATTGAATTGTTGGTGCAGTCACGCCGAAAAATTTCATTAATGTTGGATAAGCCGTTGAAAGTGAAGATTGACTGATCGACATTGTGAAGGTTCCGGACAACAAAGTTATGATGAATAACTTGCGTGATAGGCTATTTTGGATTTCACCCTTATTCATAAGATACCCCTTCTTTTGTTTAGTCTAATAACAATTTAAGGATAGCCTAAAATAAAAATCCTGTCCAATTCATTGATTAACTAAAGGTTTAAAATTTAGTTAAGCATGCCGTTTCCAGAGCTGAGAGTATTCAATTGTTGCGCGGAACGGCCCGAGCCAGAGAGCGGTCTCGAGCCTCGGTTGAAGCCTCGCAAAACCCGCGAGTCTTCAACGCGCCCGGTGGTGTAATTGCTGAAGCAATAACGCCACTTTCGCTACAAATGAATACTCTCAGCTCTTCCAACTAGTTTATTTTTTCACGGCAGGAACAAATAAAATAAAAACTTCTGCTTATTTGAATAAATCTGGTCTATGGCTGTAACAATAATGGTTATATTAATTTTTCTTCTTTCAACCTTTGGTTGTTTGAATTATAGCGATTTCAGAAGTAAT
The DNA here is from genome assembly GCF_005404815.1 of Companilactobacillus huachuanensis. Taxonomy (GTDB): domain Bacteria; phylum Bacillota; class Bacilli; order Lactobacillales; family Lactobacillaceae; genus Companilactobacillus; species Companilactobacillus huachuanensis. The sequence continues at coordinate 40,460 of NZ_BJDF01000012.1, read as the reverse complement.
TTAATTGTTCATAATGTCTTTTTTTGAAGTCTTAACTAATTTTTCTTCCTACCTGGATTAAGGTTTTAATACCAGAATCGAAGACATAATCTCAATTTTTTAACCTTCCGAATTGTACAAAAAAACACTAGACACTCTTCTAGGAAAAAAAAGTGTCTGGTGCTTTTGTATGGATAACTGAAGGTTGAAAAGGTGATATAAACATTGCTGTTACAGTCCTAAATTCAATTTATTTACCAATTTAGTTAAATGGCAAGAGATTACAGTTGAACATTCTTATTATAAAAAACCTAGTTGGAAGAGCTGAAAGTATTCATTTGCCGCGAAAGTGGCGTTAGAACTTTACTCTTACACCACCGGGCGTGTTGGAGACTTACCGGTTTTTGGTAAGGCTTCAACCGAGATTCGAGACCGCTTTTTGGCTCGGATTGTACCGCGCAGCATATGAATGCTTTCAGCTCTGGAAACGGCATCAAACTTTCAGCCTTTATTTGTAAGAATAAATTGAGCAATATTTTAAAGGAACCAATCACGGATTCCATCTTTAATAATTTGTTTCGATTTGCTAAAGAGATTCTGTTTATCAGAATTGTCGATTTCTTCATAAAGTTGTGTATTTATTTTGGTTAAAATATTGTTAAATTGGTCAAGTTCTTCATCATTCAAAACTTTTAAAAAGTCAGGTACTTCTGAAGCCTCAGTTGTGGCGGTTTGACGTCCCAAATCGGTTAAACGAATAATTGTCATCCGTCGATCTTTAGTCGATTTTTCTTTAGTAACGAGTTGTTTTTTTACTAGTTTATTGACGAACTCGGCGGTTGATTGTGCTGTCAAATCAAGTCGTGTCGCTAATTCCTTTTGTGATAATCCATCGGATTGTGAAAGTGCAAGTAAGATTTTTCCTTGACCCTGAAACATAGATCTTCGTTCGTTTTTATCAGAATCTTTGTGCGTTGCATTGTCAGCGATATGACGTACCATACCGAATTCAATGAGTTTTCCAGCAGCAGTTTTCTGTTTGAGTAAATTAGGCATATGGTTTTACCTCCAAAGAATATTATACTGGTTGCTTGGAAAAATGATAGTCAGGGGACATGAATAAAATACTTGCAATATTAATCAGGTACCCTTACAATTGAATTTGGTCAGGTAACCTGATTAAAAATTAGATATCGAGGCAACAATAATGACAGTAACTAATGCAATTGAGGTTAGTCATTTAACAAAAAAGTTTGGCGATAAAATCGCGGTTAATGATATTTCGTTTAATGTGAAACAAGGCGAAGTTTTTGGACTCCTAGGTCCCAATGGCGCTGGTAAAACAACAGCTTTACGAATGATGACGACCTTACTAAAGCCCAATAGTGGACAGGTAAAAATTTTTGGTCATGACACTATTGAAGAAGGTCGGCTGGCACGTTCAATGTTTGGTTTAACGGGACAATATGCTTCGGTGGATGAGGATATTTCAGCACGAGAAAATTTAATGATTTTTTCTAGATTAAATGGATTATCTCGAGTGAATGCAAAGCAGCGGACTGAAGAATTGCTGACTGAATTCTCGTTAGTTAATTCAGCTGATAAATCACTTAAAAATTTTTCAGGTGGCATGCGACGCAGGTTAGATTTAGCGGTTAGTTTGATTACGCGTCCAGCCTTGATTTTTTTAGATGAACCGACTACGGGTCTGGATCCAAGGACGAGAACACAAATGTGGGAAACGATTCGAAAATTAGTATCTCATGGTTCTACAATCGTGCTAACGACGCAATATCTTGATGAAGCAGATCAACTAGCTGATAGAGTAGCTGTAATTGATCACGGTAAACTAGTGAAAATTGGGACACCTTTGGAGCTTAAACAACAAGTCGGTGGAATCAATCTGAGTTTTTCCGTGACTGAAGTTCAGCAAGTAAAGGCAGCTGTTAAATTGGTAGCAGATCAATTAGGCACAACTGCTCAGATTTTGGGACAACGGTTGAGTACTAATTTAGCTAGTATCGATCAATTGACACCGTTATTAATCGCTTTAAAGCAGGCTAAAATTGTTATCAATAGTTTAACCGTTCAGGAGCCATCGTTAGATGATGTCTTTATGAATTTGACAGTTGGAAAAAATTAAAAATATAGAGGCTTAATTATGGATATAAAAACACATCGTGGCAGTTTAATTATGAATACAGCAACTATGGCATATCGCAATTTACTCAAGACGATTCACAATCCGGACAGATTTATGGATGTCATTATTCAGCCGATTATGTTTATGTTGATGTTTGGCTATTTATTCGGTGGGGCAATTGCCGGTAATGTTAAAAATTATTTACCAACAATTGTTCCGGGAATATTGATTCAAACAATGCTTTCAGCGGCATCAGGCTCAGGATCACAAATCAGGGAAGATTTAGACTCAGGAGTGTTCGATCGATTCAAGTCTTTACCTATGGCACACATTGCACCTTTAGCTGGACAACTGTTTGCTGATATCTTGCGCTTGACAGTTGCAACGATTACTTCGTTAGCGACTGGATATGTAATGGGTTGGAGACCTGAAGCTGGTTTTGGCGGAATTGTTGTCAGTGGATTACTAGCCATATTTACCGGTTGGGCAATTTCATGGATCTTTGCTTTGTTAGGATTGTTAGCTAAAAGTGCAACAACGGTTGAAAGTTTTTCAATGATAACGATGATGACATTGTCATTCCTATCAAATGCGTTTATTCCGATTAAGACATTGTCAAAGACCATGCAAATCATTGCGTATATGAATCCTATTACTTATGTGATCACTGCTATTAGACAGATTTTGACAACTGGAAGATGGACGAACGAAGCTTTCTTGGTCTTAATTTTTGGAATAATGATCGTAGCTGTATTTGCTCCTTTAACCGTTTGGGCATATAACCGTAATAATTAATGGATCAGATGTTCTTTAATATTTGGAAACACAAAAAAAGTCGAGATTTTAATAATCTCGGCTTTTTCTATTTAACAGATATTACTTATCTGCTTTGTTTGTCATAATTTCATCGATCAAACCGTAATCTTTAGCTTCTTCAGCTGTCATGTAGTTATCACGATCAGTATCTTTTTGAAGTTTTTCGAATGATTGACCAGAGTTATCAGCCAACATGTGGTTCAATCTCTTTCTTGTCTTCAAAATTTCTTGAGCAGCAATTTCAATTTCAGTCTGTTGACCTTGTGCGCCACCTAATGGTTGGTGAATAAGAACAGTTGAGTTTGGAAGTGCAAAACGTTTGCCCTTTGTACCTGATGATAAGATAACTGATCCCATTGATGCAGCTAATCCTGTAGCAATAGTTTGAACATCAGATTTAACAAAGTTCATTGTATCAACAATGGCTAAACCGTCGGTAACTGAACCACCGGGTGAGTTGATGTACATTGAAATATCTTTGTCAGAATCTTGAGCATCTAGGAATAGAAGTTCAGCAATGACCGTATTGGCCATTTGGCTGTTAACCTCACCAGATAACATGATGATTCTATCTTTTAATAATCTTGAGTAAATATCATAGGCACGTTCGCCACGTGAGCTTTGTTCAATAACTGTAGGAACTAACATTTAAAATGCCTCCTGTTTTTAATTAGCACTCTTAATAGCACAGTGCTAATTTAGCATAATATGATTTGTGGGTCAACAAACAAACCTCAAAATATAAAAAAAATTAGGATTTGTACGATAACTTTTTCATTATCGCACAAATCCCATTTTTTTAATCATTGTTTGACTTGTTCAGAGACTTGTTTGGAATCTTTAGAAGCAAATCCTGACTTTACACGTGACCAGATAATGTGGAATGTGTAAGCAGATGTGAATGCTAGACACCAAGTGATCAAGTAACAAACGACAATCGCAACAATTGGATGATTCAGTGCCACATTGTGACCGAAGATTCTCCAGATGATCTGAAACCAGAAGACGTTTGATAAGTATGCGCGGTAAGCATAGACCGCTAAGAAGTGGAACACAGGTAGAGCCTTGGAGTTATTGCGCAAGTGATACATTGATAATGCGGCAACTAAACTAATAACTAATAATGCATACAAAGTCATTGATGGTTTGTAGTAAGGAGCGTTAGTCAATTGAACAGGGAATCCATAAGCCGATAGTTCACTGTTCGTCCAATAATAGACGGCAATGATTGCTACAACTAGGAAAATCCAAACCTTTCTGATAAATGTCTCGAATTGTTCACGGTATACCCAAGCGATAACACCAAATATTCCATAAATAACGAAACTAACAAATAATCTATCTAATAGGTACCAGTTAGTAGCCTGTGGCCCGTGGAATACGTTGACATCGTAAAAGTATAGCCATGCTGCATATCCGACGATCGTCAAAGCAATTGCCCAAATAGCATTAGTAATGCTTTTCTTGACCCAATGTCCGAGAGCCCAGAAGAATGGCATTAAAATGATAAATTGAAGCATCATGGTGTTATACCACAAGTGTGGTGCGGCATTACCGTTTACAAAGTTCCATAAGAAACTACCAACATCATTAAATTGGTTTACTTGTTGAACGTCGGGGAATATTAATAAATAGGCTAGTGTCCACCAAATCGTAGGTACAAAAAGAGCAGACCATTGTTTCTTCATATATCCGCCATAGTTATTCCAGCTGTTGTCACCAGTAGTTCTGGCAGTTGTGTATAAAATACCAAAAATAAAGGCCGGTGCTGTAAATTTAACTAGATTATAAACAATCCCAATAAATGTTTGGGCGTTGTCGGGTGGATTAGTGCCTAGAACGACACCAAGAACAGTCTGCATCATAACGGCAGTACAAGCGAAGACTTTCATGTAGTCCCCGATATCAGCGGGCCTTGTATTGTCTAATCTTGAATTCATTAGTAATTTCTCCTTTTGTTTGATTGTGAGATCAACAAAAGGACTTCGTTGAAGCTAATATAACCGCATACAAAATAAATTGCAACTCAAATTTTTAATTCTGAACGTTGAAAACTCAAAAATAACTTAATTAGTTCATTACTGATCTCTCGTTGAATATCGGTCAAATTACTAGAAGGTGAGCATAAGAAAATGGTTCTCTGCAATGGTTCAGGAGTCAATCGGGCAAGTTGAACTTGTTCATTAATAGTCTGCCAAGTAACTGAAGGGATGAAACTTAATCCAATACCAGCTTCAATTAGACCACGAATAGTTGCTGGGTCGTCAGTTTCGTACATGTAATTTAAAGAAATCCCTCGTTCGTTGAAATAACGGTCAATGGTATTTCGTAATGGATTATTCTTGGTCAGACCGATAAATTTTTCAGATTTAATTTCCTTTGGATTAATAAATTTCTTGGAGTAGCCAAATTTGGAATTCCACCCAACGAAGACTTCTTCTTTTAATACAGGAACGTTTGTCAAATTTTTGAGTGGATGACTAGTAACGATGAAGTCGAACTGTTTGAAGTCAGCTTCTCTGACCGTATGCTGTGCCAGGCTTAGTCTAACGTTTGGAAATTTATCTTTGATATTGGTAACAATACTGGGAATAAAGGGGGATGCCACTTCCATTAAGATTGAAATAGGTTGTTCAGAATTATCAACACCGCCTTCAACAGCATTAACACCGCGATCCAATTCTTTCAAACTATCATTAACATAGCTGAAAAATAATCTGCCGGCACGATTTAATTTCAATGTTCGTCCAGTACGATCAAACAATTGAACCTGTAACTCATCTTCTAATTGTTTGATGGTTTTACTAACAGCGGGTTGTGAAATATATAGTATTTCGGCAGCTTTTGTAATGCTTTCTTGATTCGCAACGACGGCGAAGCATTTTAGTTGTGTCAAATTCATCCAAATATCCTCTATTCATAACTATTTGGTTATGTATCATTCGTTTTATGTATTATACACGTTATGATTACGCTTTTATACTATGTGATGTGAGATCAGCAAATAAGGATGATTTGGAGGTGAATATATGCGTACTTTATGGATATTCCCAGGACAAGGTGGACAAAGTTCGGGGATGTTGGATAACGTACCACAGGATTTAAAAACTAAAGTTAAAGATTTGACTGGGGTTGAGTTGACCGATGATGAAGAGGCCTACAAGGATTCCATAAAGATTCAATTAGGAATTTTGATTTTGCAACTATATAACATTAGACAGTTACAAAGTATTGATGAGAGGCCTGATGTTGTTGCCGGACATTCTTTGGGAGTGTTTGGTGCCGCTGTTGCTGCTGGGGTTTTGACTGAAGAAGATGCAATTAAGATTGTCTTTCTTCGTGCTACCAAGATGAAGGAAGCCTATCCAGTTGGATATGGTATGGGAGCAATTGTTGGATTGACTCGCAAGGAAGTTACGGTATTGGTTGAAAGGGTCATGGCACCTGATGTTTATGTTTCAAATCAAAATTCAGAGTTGCAGACAGCATTGTCTGGTTCTTTGGATGGTATCAAGAAAGTTTTGGCTTTAGCAAAAGATAATGGTGCTCAAAAGACGCTTATATTGAAAGTTCCAAATCCATCACATTCACCGTTGATGCAATCAGCTGCTGATGCTTTGCAAGAAGCATTCAAGACAGTCGAGTTGAAACGTCCCAATTGTACTTATCTAACTAATTACAACGGTCATGCCGTCCACACAGTAGATGAAGTCAAAAAGGATATGATCAACAATCTGATTTATCCGGTTTATTGGGACACGATGATGAATGTTGCCAGTGAACTAGGTATTGATACAACGATTGAAGTGATGCCAGGACATGCATTCACCAAGTTGATTCATACTAAATTACCTGATCTGAGAAATATTACCATGAGTGAAATGGGAATTGATGATACTGAATTTCTATTAAAAAAATGGAGGAAAATAAATGACTAAAAGAAGTTGGACTACACATCGCGATGCAAAAAACGCTAAGTTAGAAAAAGTTGCACCAATGATGGATGGTAAGTTTGTAGAAACTGAAAACGCTAAGGAATTGTTGGAGGACTTAATTGCCCCCGGCGACAAAGTTGTATTGGAAGGAGATAATCAAAAACAAGCTAGTTTCTTGTCAAAGGTATTGGCTTCCGTTAATCCCCAAAAGATTCATGACCTACATATGATTATGTCATCTGTCTCAAGACCAGAACATTTGGATATTTTTGAAACTGGTATTGCTAGCAAGTTGGACTTTTCATTTGCCGGACCACAAAGTACTCGTATCTCACAAATGATTGCTGATGGAACAATGAATGTTGGTGATATTCATACATATCTTGAATTGTATGCACGTCTATACGTTGACTTGATTCCTAACGTTGTCTTAGTTGCTGCTGATAAGGTTGACCATGATGGTAACTTGTACACTGGTGCCAACACAGAAGAGACACCCGTAATCGTTGAATCGGCTGCTTTCAAAGATGGTATTGTTATCGTTCAGGCTAACCAAATTGTTGATAAAGTTCCACGCGTTGATATCCCTGGTGACTGGGTCGATGTTGTTGTTCAAGCCGATCAACCATATCAACTAGAACCATTGTTCACACGTGATCCTCAGAATATTACTGAATTACAAATTCTGATGGGTATGATGGCAATTCGCGGTATTTATGAGAAACATAATGTACAAACAGTTAACCATGGTGTTGGTTTCAATACTGCTGCTATTGAACTATTGCTACCTACATATGGTGAACAATTAGGGTTAAAAGGGAAGATTGTCCCTAATTGGGAAGTTAATCCTACACCTACATTGATTCCTGCAATTGAAAGTGGTTGGGTCAAGACTATTCACAGTTTCGGTGGTGAAGTTGGTATGGAGAATTATATTGCTCATCGTCCTGACATTTTCTTCGTTGGTAAAGATGGCACAATGAGATCAAACCGTGCCTTTGGTCAAATGGCTGGCCAATATGCACTTGATATGTTCGTTGGTTCAACTCTACAAATTGATAAATATGGTAACTCTTCAACCGTTACAAATGGTCGTCTATCTGGATTCGGTGGTGCTCCTAACATGGGGAGTAACCCAACAGGCCGTCGTCACTCAACACCAGCATGGCAAAGCCTTCGTCCTGATAATGATCCACTAGGTAAAGGACAAAAACTAGTCGTACAAATGGTTGAAACATTTGGCTCAAACAAAAAGCCAGTCTTCGTCGATCACTTGGATGCTGAAGAGGTTAGAAAAGAAGCTAAATTAGCTAATGTTCCTATCATGATCTATTCAGAAGATACTACTCATATCGTTACTGAAGAGGGTATCGCATACTTGTACAAGACAGATAGCATGGCTGAAAGACAAGCGGCTATTGAAGCTATTGCCGGAGTTACACCAGTTGGATTGAGAAGTAATCCTAAACAACTTGCTGACTTGCGTGCACGTGGTATCGTCGCATTGCCAGAAGATCTTGATGTACATCGTAATGAAGCTAAACGTTCACTTCTCGCTGCACAAACAATGGACGACTTAGTAAGTTGGTCAGATGGACTATACAATCCACCAGCTAAGTTCAGAAGTTGGTCATAAAATGCAAACCAAAACATCTATTGCACAATCAGCAGTTGATGCTCTGAAATGGGAAGTAAATTTTACTCCCAAGCCCGGATTAGTAGACGCATTATCCAATGGTTCACATGATGATATGGATTTGAATTTGTTCCTAAAATCAGCTGATAGTCTATTATCAGGATTCCAACAGACAGCCGAGGCTAGTTTTGATCGAGATATTGATATTAGTTTACGTGAAGATATCGGTGCCATTGGCAGACAGACTGAAGCAGACATGTTTCAAGCAACTAATGGAGTTAATACTCACAAAGGTGCCATCTGGACAATGAGCTTGTTGATAAGTGCTACAAGTGCATTGCAGACAAATGATATAGGACAAATATTACTATCGGCGCAGTCATTAGCTAACTTACCAGATAAATATGTTCCACAAAACGCTAAGAAGACTCATGGTATGGCAACAAAGAAAAAGTATGCTTTATCAGGAGCACGTGGCGAAGCTCAGACGGGGTTCCCAAATATTAGAGAAATTCTGAGTTACACGAATGAAGAGGATGATTTATGGATGCGTCGTTTGATGTTGTTATACAGCAACGTTAACGATACAAACATTGTTTATCGTAGTAATTTAAAAGTTTTGCAATCATTACAAAAAATTTCAAGAGAAATATTTGAGAGTAACACGCCGGTTATTGAAAATTCCAAATTCGTTGAGTTGGAGAAATTCGTCAGTGAATATAATATTTCACCGGGTGGTTGTGCGGATTTATTTGCAGCAAGTTATTTTTTAGACAATCTAACAAATGTAGGAGAAAATTAAATGGAAAAATTACGTTATAAATTTGAAACTAAGAATCCCATTAAGAACCCAGTTCACATTGGTGTAGTTGCTTCTGGGGACCTTGAAGTAATCTTTCGTCCAACAGATTCTGATGAAACTGTTGTAAGTATTGTTACTGGTAGTGATGGTTTTAAAGAAGTTTGGCAAAATGTTTTGGATCGTTTCTTTGCAAGATATCCGATCCAAGCAAATATCGAGATCAATGACTTCGGTTCAACACCCGGCGTTGTAAATCTACGTTTAACTCAAGCAATGGAGGCATTAAAAGATGAGAAATAGTTTTGTTGAATTACATGCACGTGAACGTGCTGAGGCATTGCTTGATGATAATGCCCGTGAATTAGTTGGACCACTTGATAATATGATTTCACCACACTTGGAACCACAAGGTATCGTCCCTGAAAGTGACGATGGTGTCGTTCTCATGCGAGGTACTATCAACGGTAAGAATGCGCTAGTTATTTCTATTGAAGGTAAATTCCAAGGTGGTGGTATTGGTGAAGTTAGTGGTGCCAAGATTGTTGCTGCATTGGAGAAGGCTTTAGAAGATAACAAGGCCGGAAAGACAATCTATCCAGTTATTGTTCTTGATACTGGTGGTGTTCGTTTACAAGAAGCTAACTATGGTTTACTTTCAATTTCAGAAATTCACAATGCAGTTATTGCATTGAAGAAGTATGTTCCAGTTATCGGTCTAGTTCCTGGACGTGTTGGTTCATTCGGTGGTATGTCAATTACTGCTTCAATTCTTTCATACTTAATTGCTACTAAGAAAGCTAGAATTGCTCTAAATGGACCAGAAGTTATCGAACAAGAGGCCGGTGTTCGTGAATTTGATTCAAGTGATAAAGACTTGATTTGGAATACTTTAGGTACTAAGCAACGATTAGCAACTGGACTTGTTGATGAAGTTGTTGACGATACAGTTGAGGATATTAAGAAATCAGTTTCAGATGCTATTGATGCTAAGAAGGATGCTCACAGAACTGAACATGTGGACTTCTACCTATCATTACTAGACCAACTTGATCCTAATAAGAAACTTGATATTGAAGGATATCGTAAGCTTTATCCAGAAGTTAAAGCTGAGAAGCATGTTATTGCCGATGCAGTTGAAGGAGATAAACCAGGTACAAAGAGCCGTGGCCGTCTGTGGTTTGAGAAACTAACAGGTATCAAAAACGCCAAGAGTTCAGTATCTACAGTTTTGCATGCTGAAAAAGATGGTAAAGAATATGTTGCTATTGTCCCTGATGCCGACAACAAGTTCCCACGTGTTCGTAATGGTGAAGTAGGTCTTGAAGAAGGATTTGCTGTTGCAAGTATCGTCAACAAAGTTGTTGCTGATGATGTTGATAAGGATGTAAAACGTCCCATCATCATGGTTGTTGATGTACCTAGTCAAGCTTATGGTTATCAAGAAGAGTTAATTGGTATCCACGTTGCTTTAGGTTCAAGTGCTGCTGCATATGCTAAAGCTCGTCAAGCTGGACATCCAGTTATTGCTTTCATTCCTGGCGATGCGGTTTCAGGTGGTTTCTTGGCACATGGTCTACAATCAAATCGATTGATTGCCTTGGATGATACATCAATCACTATCCAAGCTATGTCAAAAGCCAGTGCTGCACGTATTACACAACGTACAATTGCTGAACTTGAAGAAGCTACAAAACATGTTCCAGCTATGGCTTACGATATCGACAATTATGAAAAACTTGGTGCTCTATACAAACTAGTTAAGGGTATTGGTTCATATGAAGCTACTGATGAGAATGTAGCTAAGATCAGTTCAATCATTGACGAAGCTATCCAAAGTACTGTTGGCAAACCAGCAGATTTGCACTTCCGTTATGAAACACCTATCGCTGTTGAAAGTGGTCGTAAAGCTACGAATGCAGTTCGTAAGGCTGTCTTTGAACAATGGAACGCATAGAGCTTTTACCACATAATTTGGTTAAAATTTATCCTGAAGAATTCTTCAGTGATGAAAAAAAGCCTAAATGGGTGGTTGATAGTTTGACCAAAGTACCATTAGTGATAATTCGTCGTGGAAATATCATTGATGGCAAAGTACCAGTAGGTGTCAGAGGTGTTAAACGTGAACAGAGATTTGCTGGATATATTTTTACTAAAGATGTTGTATCTGAAAGTATAATTACTCCATATTCACTGATATATGATACATGGGACTTGCTTTCGAAAAGTCGTCGAGAGTTACCAGCAATCAATGCTTTGCCTAAAATTGTTTCTATTATGAAAGCATATAAGTGGGGAATTGGCGGAAGTGTGGGATTTGAATTGGCTAGTCGACAAGCAACTGCTAAAAATAGTAGTGATTTGGATTTGATTTTATATGAAAAGAATCATCTATCACGTGAAGAGGCAAGTTTACTTTTAAAAAGATTGAATCAATTTGGAGTTCACGCAGATTTACAAGTTGTTCATGGTCAAAAAGGGTTTTCATTAGAAGAATTTGTGAATAATACTAGTGAAACGATATTAGTTAAAACTGCTAATGGACCAAAGCTTTCGCGAGATCCGTGGACGGAAATAGAGAAGGATTAAAAAATCTTGGATAGTTTTCCAAGATTTTTTTGGTAGATAATGAAATTTTTGACAGATGACAAAATTAAATTGGATTATAACGTTTATGGAACTGGAAATCCCGTTGTCTTGATTACTGGATTTGGGGGCTATCAGGAGATATGGAAATTACAGATCGAATATTTGATGAATATGGGCTATCAAGTGATAACTTATGATCATCGTAATCATGGAGCATCGCAACGAACTAATCAGGGATTAAATATCATGCGCTTGATTACTGATTTACATGAATTGATAGAATTCTTGCAATTGGACAAACCACTGCTGATCGGGCACTCTATGGGTGCAAGTATTTGTTATGGATATCTAACAAGATATGACAATGTAGCAGCAATTATGGGGATTGACCAAACAACCAAAATGTTAAATGATGCTAGGTGGCGTTATGGATTCATGGACATTAATGAAGATAATTATCGTGTCGCAACTGCAACGGCTGCTAAAGTCCATGAGACTTTGCGAGGAATAGATGCACGTATCATACCAAGTTTGAATGATGCTAAGGATCAGTATCCTTTTGATAGAAATTTAAATTTGCCATTACTATACGATCATGTAACAAAAGATTGGCGAGATGCGTTAAAAAAGAGCAGACATCCAATTATGCTGGTGGCTGCAAAAGATAGTCCATATTATAATTCTGATTTTGCAAAGGTAATGTCCGATTCATGTGATAATGTTACATCTGCCGTGGTGGATAATTCTGGTCATGATATTATGGCCGAAGTTCCTGATCAATTCAACCAGTTATTACGTCACTTTGTCCTGTCGAATAGAAGGTATCAATAAGCCCTTTGATATTTTAAAACAGGGGGAATTTTAAAATGAAGGCCAATACTGATTGCGTTATTACAGCTGTATAGCTAAAGGTTGAAAGGTTAATTAAGTATGCCGTCTCCAGAGCTGAGAGTATTCAATTGCTGTGCGGAACGGCCCGGGCCAAAGTGCGGTCTCGGACCTCGGTTGAAGCCTCGCAAAACCCGCGAGTCTCCAACACGCCCGGTAGTGTAATTGCTAAAGCAATAACGCCACTTTCGCTGCAAATGAATACTCTCAGTTCTTCCGACTAGTTTATTTCTTTAATAACAGGAACAATAAAACAACTATTTCTGATTATTTAAATAAATTGGATCTGTACCTGTAATGACAATGGTTATATTAATTTTTTACCTTTCAACCTTCAGATGTATAGGCAAAAGTTTTCGAATAATCACCCATATCAGTGGTTCGGGGATGATTTGTTGGTTTATTTAATATAACTTCTTTCTATTATTCATAATTACAACATATAACAGTGGGAAACTAAAAAAGAAGGGGATATTTCGGATGTAAAACCCGAAGTATTCTCTTCTTTTATATGAATAATATTCTGATTAAAAGCTAATCAAATTGGAAATGCTGATTTATCAACACTTACAAGTGAAACTTTGTGAAACAAATGCGCCATGCGGGAGTCGAACCCGCATTTCAGGAACCGGAATCCTACGTGCGATCCATTACACTAACAGCGCCTTACTCTCATACCACTATCTTATTCTATCGCACACTCATATAAAAAGTAAATCATGAAAAAAATAATATTAATTTAACTTTTTGCAACCATATCACTTGATATTTTCACAAGAGAGTTTATACTTATAACTGTGCTTGAGAGATGACAAAGAATCATCCGGGCTTTTATTTTTTGAGTACATGGGTCGTAAACAGACATACAGGGACGATAGTTGTCCCACGGAGTATATCAAATGACTAATAATGAAGATTTAGAATTGCTGGATTTAGTTGCCCCAGACTTCATTAAGACTCTGGAAAAGCGATTTAAAATACTTCAGAGTATCTCATTGATGGAGCCGGTCGGACGCAGAATATTAGCTGATGATCTTAACGTCACTGAGCGTGGTTTAAGAACAGAAACGGATCTACTAAAGAAACAAGGCCTACTTGTTTCTTCAAAATCTGGGATGTCTTTGACAAGAACAGGTAGCGATGTAGTGGTTCGTTTGACCGATATATTGGCTAATTACCAAGGAACAGCTCTTTTAGAGAAACAGTTGAGCCAGAAGCTTGGAATTAGTCGTTGTATCGTCTTACCCGGTAATGCTGATAAGCAATACCGAGTAGTTGATTCGTTTGGAAGAAGACTGAATCAACTCTTAGGGTCGATTTTACCAGTGGGACAGTCAATGATTTCTGTCACCGGTGGGAGTACCTTGGCACGTGTGGCTCGAAATCTTTCACCAGACTTATCGAAAAATCGACAGTTGGTATTTGTGCCAGCTCGTGGTGGAGTAGGTGAGTCGGTAACGATTCAAGCAAATAGTGTCTGTGCAGAGATGGCTTTGAAAACTCAAGGCCAGTACCGAGCTATGTACCTTCCTGAGGACATTAGCGAAAAAAGTTTTGAATCTTTGCAAAAAGAGACTTCAATTAAGTCGGTTCTTGAACTAATATATAGAAGTAATGTTGTGATTCACAGCATTGGCACAGCAAGTATTATGGCTGACCGGAGAAATCTTTCCGAAAAGGAACAAAGTATTGTTGATAATGGTAATGCTGTTTCTGAAGCTTTTGGTGATTTCTTTGATCGAAGTGGTAAACTTGTATATAAGGTACCTAGGATTGGACTTCATGTCCAGGACCTTGATAAAATAGAACATGTGATTGCGATTGCCGGTGGTCAAAGTAAGGCCGAAGCGATTCAATCATATATGAAAAATGCACCACATCATACAGTATTGATTACTGATGAAGGTGCCTCAAAGCTGATTTTAAGGGATAACCCTTTAAAATAATATTTTTTTGATTTCCTGAAGGAGGAATTTTTGTATGACTACAAAAGTTGGTATTAATGGATTTGGCCGTATCGGTCGTTTGGCATTCCGCCGTATTGCTGCACTTCAAGCAGCTGGCAAGACAGATTTGGAAGTTGTTGCAATTAACGATTTAACTTCACCTGCTATGCTTGCTCACTTATTGAAGTACGATACTGCTCATGGTAACTTCGAAATTGACAAGATCACTGCTGAAGATGCAGCTATCGTTGTTGATGGTAAGAAGATCCCTGTATATGCTGAAATGAACGCTGCAGACCTTAAATGGGTTGCTAACGACGGTGTTGATATCGTTCTTGAATGTACTGGTTTCTACACATCAACAGAAAAAGCACAAGCTCATATCGATGCTGGTGCAAAACGTGTATTGATCTCAGCTCCATCAGGTAACATGCCTACAGTTGTTTACGGTGTTAACGATGACGTTCTTACAAACGACGTTAAAATCGCATCAGCTGGTTCATGTACAACAAACTGTCTTGCACCTCTAGCAAATGCCGTAAACGAAGAATTCGGTATTAAAGCTGGTACAATGACAACTATCCATGCTTACACAGCTACTCAAAAACTTCAAGATGGTCCAGAACGTAAAGGTAATGTTCGTGCTGCACGTGCTGCTGCTGCAAACATCATCCCTCATTCAACTGGTGCTGCCAAAGCCTTAGGTATGGTTGTTCCTGCTTTGAAGGGTAAGCTTGATGGACATGCACAACGTGTTCCAGTTATTACTGGTTCAGTTACAGAATTAGTTGCAACTCTTGGCAAAGAAGTTACAGTTGACGAAGTAAATGCTGCTATTAAGAAATATACAGAAAACAACCCTTCATTCGGTTACAACGATGATGAAATCGTATCTTCAGACGTTATCGGTACATCATTCGGTTCAATCTTTGACCCAACACAAACACAAATTGTTGGTTCAGGTGACTCACAAGTTGTAAAGACTGTTGCTTGGTATGACAACGAATCAGGATTTACTGCACAAATGGTTCGTACACTTGAGAAATTTGCTACATTAGACTAATCAATTAGTTGAACTAGTAACTAATTTAAGATAAAACCTAATTTAGTGTGATTTAAATTGGCGGAGGGAGGATAACTCCTTCCGCCTTTTTTTAAGGAAAATATTGGAGGATTTATTTACAATGGCTAAACTTATTGTTTCTGACGTTGACGTAAAAGGCAAAAAAGTCCTAATGCGTGTAGATTTCAACGTTCCTATTAAAGACGGTGTTGTCGGCGATACAAACCGTATCGTTGGTGCTATCCCAACAATCAAATATGTTTCAGAAAATGGTGGAAAGGTTATCTTGCTATCTCACTTGGGTCGTATTAAGAGTGATGAAGACAAGAAAGCTTTGTCATTAAAACCAGTTGCTGAAAAACTTCAAGAATTAAGTGGAATGCCTGTTAAGTTCGTACCTGTTAACGAAGGTAAAGAACTTGAAGACGCTGTTAACGAACTAAAAGACGGCGAAATTCTACTTATGGAAAACACACGTTTCCAAGATATCGACAATGATTTCGGTAAACGTGAAAGTAAGAACGATCCTAAACTTGGCGAATACTGGGCATCACTTGGTGACGTATTTATCAACGATGCTTTCGGTACAGCCCACAGAAGCCATGCTTCAAACGTTGGTATCTCAACAGCCATGAAGGCTGCTGGCAAACCCGTTGCTGCTGGATTCTTGATGGAAAAGGAAATCAAGTTCTTAGGTAATGCCGTTGCTAATCCTGTACACCCATTTGTAACAATTCTTGGTGGTGCAAAGGTTTCAGATAAGATTGGTGTTATTGAAAACTTAATTCCAAAATCAGACCACATTATCATCGGTGGTGGTATGGCTTATACATTCTTAGCTGCACAAGGCCACAAGATTGGTAAGTCACTATTCGAAGCAGATAAAGTTGAACTAGCTAAGGACCTCCTTCAAAAAGCTGGCGACAAGATCGTACTTCCTGTAGACCACATTGTTGCTAAAGAATTCTCAAATGATGCTGACGCAACAACTACTGATGGTGTTGATATTCCTGATGACGAAATGGCTCTTGATATCGGACCTAAGACAGTTAAATTGTTCCAAGACACTCTAAAAGGTGCTAAGACTGTTGTATGGAATGGACCAATGGGTGCATTCGAAATGAGCAAGTTTGCTGAAGGTACACTAGAAGTTGGACGTGCTATGGGTAGCTTGACTGATGCTATTACTATTGTTGGTGGTGGCGATTCTACTGCTGCTGCTAAGAGTCTTGGTATTGCTGATAAGCTAACACACATCTCAACTGGTGGTGGTGCTTCACTTGAATATCTTGAAGGTAAGACATTACCTGGTATTGATTCAATTTCAAATAAATAATTATTTTTCAGAGGAGAATTAATTTTATGCGTACACCTATTATTGCGGGTAACTGGAAGATGAACAAAAATCCTAAAGAAACCCAAGAATTTTTAGACGGTATCAAAGGTAAATTACCAGAATCTGGCGTAGAAACTATTATCGGTGCTCCAGCTATTGACCTTACAACACTTGTTGCAGGTGCCGAAGGTACACCATTAAAGACTGCTGCTGAAAACTCATACTTTGAAGAATCTGGTGCTTTTACTGGTGAAACATCACCTAAAGCTCTTGACGAAATGGGTATCGACTATGTAATTATTGGTCACTCAGAAAGACGTCAATACTTCGGTGAAACTGATGAAGATATCAACAAGAAAGCTCACGCTATCTTGAAGAACAACATGTTACCTATCATCTGCTGTGGTGAAACTCTAGAACAACGTGAAGCTGGCAAGGCTGAAGACTGGGTTACTGGTCAAATCGAAAATGCTGTTAAAGGCATTTCTGCAGCTGACTTAGCTAAATCAGTTATCGCTTACGAACCAATCTGGGCTATCGGTACTGGTAAAACAGCTACTGCTGACCAAGCACAAGAAATGGTTCACGTAATCCGTGAAAAGGTTGCTAGCTTGTACGATGCTGATACTGCTGATAAAGTACGTATCCTTTACGGTGGCTCTGTAAAACCTGCTAACGTTAAAGAATTAATGTCTAAAGAAGATATTGATGGTGGACTTGTTGGTGGTGCATCAATGGATCCAGAATCATTCATCGCTTTAGCAACTTTCAACAAATAATAACTTTTTAGGTTATATATTTATTTTAAGTGTTAAAAAGGTTAAAATTAGTTTGTAATAAAATCGAAAAGGAGATTTTTAAAATATGTCTGTAATTACTGATATTTTAGGCCGTGAAGTTCTTGATTCACGTGGTAACCCAACTGTTGAAGTTGAACTATATACTGAACTAGGTGGCTTTGGCCGCGCACTTGTTCCATCAGGTGCTTCAACTGGTGAACACGAAGCTGTTGAATTACGTGATGGCGACAAATCACGTTTTGGTGGCAAGGGTGTTCTTAAAGCCGTTGCTAACGTAAACGACAAGATTGCTAAAAAGGTTATCGGCATGGATGCCACTGACCAACGTGCAATTGACCAAGCTATGATCGACTTAGACGGTACACCTAACAAGGGTGAACTTGGTGCTAATGCTATTCTTGGTGTTTCACTAGCTGCTGCTCGTGCTGCTGCTGACGAATTAGGTCTTCCATTGTACGAATACCTTGGTGGTCCTAATGCTCACGTATTGCCAACACCTATGATGAACGTTATCAATGGTGGTAAGCATGCTGACAACAACGTTGACTTCCAAGAATTCATGATCTTGCCCGTTGGTGCAAAATCAATGCGTGAAGCCGTTCGTATGGGTTCAGAAACATTCCACTCACTTAAAGCTGTTCTTGAAAGCCGTGGCTTGAACACAGCTGTTGGTGATGAAGGTGGTTTTGCTCCTGACCTTGAAAACAACGAAGCTCCTTTCAAGATTTTGGTTGAAGCTATTGAAAAAGCTGGTTACAAACCTGGTGAAGATGTTGCTATTGGTTTTGACTGTGCCTCATCAGAATTCTACAATGCTGAAACACACAAGTACGAACTAAAGGGTGAAGGCGAAAACGGTGCTGTTCTTTCAACAGACGAATTTATCGACTTGCTTGCTGGTATCGTTGACAAGTACCCAGTTGTTACAATCGAAGATCCTATCGATGAAAACGAATGGGAAGACTGGCAAAAAGTTACTGCTAAACTTGGTAAGAAAGTACAACTTGTTGGTGATGACTTGTTCGTTACAAACACAGACTACTTGAAGAAGGGTATTGAAATGGGAGTTTCAAACTCAATCCTTATCAAGCTTAACCAAATCGGTACACTTACAGAAACATTCGAAGCTATCGAAATGGCTAAAGAAGCTGGATTTACAGCCGTTGTTTCTCACCGTTCAGGTGAAACTGAAGATACTACAATTGCTGACCTTGTTGTTGCTACAAACGCAGGTCAAATCAAGACTGGTTCAATGAGCCGTACAGACCGTATTGCTAAGTACAACCAATTGATGAGAATTGAAGATCAACTTGGCGACCAAGCTGAATTCAAGGGTATCAAGAGTTTCTACAACTTGAACAAATAATTACAAATAAGTAATGAATTAAACAGCCTTAGGGCTGTTTTTTTTGTACAATGAAATAGTAGGTTTAAAAATGGCGGCCGGAGCTTGGCATCAATGTAGCTCAAGGTTGAAAGTTTAGTTAAGTATGCCGTTTCCAGAGTTGAGAGTATTCAATTGCTGCGCGGAACGGCCCGAGCCTGGAAAGCGGTCTCGAACCTCGGTTGAAGCCTCGCAAAACCCGCGAGGCTTCAACTCGCCCGGTGGTGTAATGGCTAAAGCCATAACGCCACTTTCGCTGCAATTGAATACTATCAACTCTTCCAACTAGTTTATTTTTTTAATATTGGAACAATAAAATGAAGACTTCTGCTTATTTGAATAAATCAGCTCTAGGATTGTAACAACAATGGATATATTATTTTTTCACTTTTCAACCTTTAGATATGAATTAGAATAGTCTAATTGTATTTATATCCATTAATAGAGTAGTCGGGATTTTTATTGTAGATTTTGTTCAATTTGAAATCAAAGAACAGTAACCCTAGCTGGAGATTGACAGAGAATTTCACGTGCAGTGGAAGTAGCGTTATGGCTTTAGCCATTACACTACAGGACGTATTTTGAGACTTGCTGGTTTTGCAAGGCTCAAAATCGAGGGTCGAGACCGTCCTTTGGCTTGAGCCGGTCCCACAGCAGGCGAAAATTCTCTGTCAACCGGAAGCGGTATAATTCAATAAGTTATCAAATTTTTGTACAATAATAATAGTCAGAGCAACACAATATTTGGAGGAAACGAATATGACCTTAAAAATTGCATTTATTGGTTTTGGTAAATCAGCCAATCGTTATCACTTACCTTATCTTAATATCAGAGATAATTTCCAAGTAAAAACCATCTACACACGTAAGTCAGTTAATGAAGAACTTGCTAAACCATATCGTGACAGAGGCGTTAATTTTACTAACGATTTAGCCGATATTTTAAATGATTCTGAAATTGATTTAGTAACTATTTGTACTCCCGCTCAAACGCACTATGATTTAGCTAAACAGGTTATTGAAGCTAAAAAATCAGTCATTGTCGAAAAGCCTTTTGTTGACACTTTAGGTCATGCTAAAGAATTGATTCAATTGGGTAAAGACAACGGGGTTTTAGTTATGCCTTATCAAAATCGCCGATTTG
This sequence comes from Companilactobacillus huachuanensis, assembly GCF_005404815.1. Taxonomy (GTDB): domain Bacteria; phylum Bacillota; class Bacilli; order Lactobacillales; family Lactobacillaceae; genus Companilactobacillus; species Companilactobacillus huachuanensis. The sequence continues at coordinate 20,002 of NZ_BJDF01000012.1, read as the reverse complement.
ATGGTGATTATTTAGCCGCTAAACAAGTTATTGATCAAGGATTTTTGGGTGATATTGTTGAAGTCGAATCACATATTGACTATTATCGTCCCAATACTGTTAACAGTAAGGGTACCAAAGAACAAGGTGAATTTTACGGATTGGGAATTCATCTGATGGATCGCATGGTCGCTCTGTTTGGTCGTCCTGACAAAGTGGTTTATGATATACGTAACACTGAAGTGGCTGATGCGGTCGACAATTACTTTGATGTTGATTTACATTATGGTACACAGATGAAAGTAAAAATTAAGGTCAGTACAGATGTTGCGGTAGATTATCCGCGTTTTATTGTGCATGGAATGAATGGTTCTTTCATCAAATATGGAGCTGACCAGCAGGAAAATGATTTGAAAGCTGGCATCATGCCGGGAACTCCTGGTTTTGGCGAAGATAGTCCAATGTATTATGGTATTGCTAAATATCGCAATTCAAATGGTGATTGGATCAAGAAGCAAATTAAGACGCCGTTAGGTGATTATGGTTTGTACTATGATTCAGTATATGAGACTCTAGTCAATCACAAGTCGCGCTTAGTAACTGATGAAGAAATTTTGACCGATATGGAGTTACTCGAAGCGGGATTCTATCAACCGGCACCAGCGGTTTACGATGTTCCAAAATTAGACTTATAGTTATAGGGGAGAAAAATGAAGTTAGCGTTCACTGATAATGAAAAATTAAAACTGACAGCTGAAGGAATATTGGTGGGGATTCTTTCCGGGTTAGTAGTAAGTATGTTCCGTTGGTCGATTGCACGTTCTTTGAGGATTTTTCAAGGGTTGTATATTGCGGCTCGAACCAATATGGGATTAATAGTTGGGCTGGTTGTTTTAATGATAGCCATTGCTATTTTTGTTGGTTATTTACTGAAAAAAGAGCCAGATATTTCAGGATCAGGTATTCCACAGGTTGAAGCACAATTGGCTGGAGAAATGCAGATGCATTGGTGGTCAGTGTTGTGGCGTAAGTTCGTTGGGGGAATTTTAAGTATTGCCCCAGGGTTATTTCTTGGTCGAGAGGGTCCTTCAATCCAATTAGGTGCAGCGATTGGTCAAGGCGTTGGTGATTTAACACATGATAATGTAGGAGTTAGCCAGCGAGTTTTGATTGCCAGTGGCGCAGCAGCAGGATTGTCAGCAGCTTTTAGTGCTCCAATTGCTGGTGCAATGTTTGTTTTGGAAGAGGTTTATCATAACTTTTCGCCATTAGTGTGGGTTACATCTCTAGCTAGTGCGGTTAGTGCAAATGTGATTGCCTTGTATGTATTCGGCTTACAACCGGTTTTACAAGTTCCATATAAATTTAGCTTGCCAATCAAGTATTATTGGCATTTGATTGTTTTGGGAATTATTCTTGGGTTAATGGGACGTTTGTATCAAATCTGTACTTTAGCGATGCCAGCTGTGTTCAATTTGACTCGTTTGCCACGTTATATTCAATGTATTATTCCACTAATTTTGATTGTTCCCTTAGGAATGTGGGTACCGCAATTTATTGGTGGTGGAAATGAAATTATTGTGGATTTACAAAGCTATGGTCCTAGTTTAGGTTTGATGTTTGGACTACTGGTTATACGATTTGTCTATTCAATGATTTCATATGGATCAGGAGTTCCAGGTGGTATCTTTTTGCCAATTCTAAACCTAGGTGCCATTATTGGTGCACTTTATGCGATTGCTATGCATCAAATGGGATTATTACCGCTGTATTTTGAAAGTAACCTGATTATTTTTGCAATGGCTGGTTATTTTGCATGTATTAGTAAAGCACCATTTACGGCCATTATTTTGGTCACAGAGATGGTTGGTTCACTAAAGCATTTGATGCCACTAGCCGTAATATCGCTAGTAGCATATATCGTTGTGGATCTTTTGAATGGTGCTCCAATTTATGAAGCCTTGAAGGAACGTCTTAGTATTAATTCGACGTATCTCAATCGTGTCAGCAAGTTTAATGATCGACTTGAGGTACCGATTTATGAGGGTAGTTCAATCGATGGTAAATATATTCGGGATATTCCTTTTCCCAAAGACATTTTGGTTGTTTCAATTTACCGTGGCGAACGTCAATTGATACCACGTGGCGATACTTTGATCAAAGCTGGTGACCGTTTAATATGCATGGTTAATGCTGGTCAAAGAGCCAAGATGACTGAAAAGCTAAACAATTTGTTTAAGTCAATGGACTAGAAATTTGACTTCATTTATGTTATTGTTTTAGGAGTGATTTCAGCTTTTTTTAACACCATGAACGGAGGTTTTACAGGTGTATAACATTATCGAAACATTGTTGATAATCGTATCCATTTTGATAGTAATTGCCGTGTTAATGCAACCTACAAAGCAACAAGATGCTTTGAATGCATTGTCTGGTGGTGGTGGGGACCTATTCAGCAACCAGAAGAAACGTGGTTTTGAAGCCTTCATGGTTAAGGTTACCTACGTTTTACTAGTATTGTTTTTTGCATTTTCAATCATACTAGTATACTTATCATCTCACTAAGCAATTTATCCTCCTGAAAGTTACTCAGGAGGTTTTTTGTTATAAGGAGCAAAATAGTATGAAAATATTACGACCCAAACCATTCTATTTTGATAGTGGACCGACAGCGGTCTTGTTGTTACATTCTTTTTCAGGCACTTCCAACGATATGCGACTACTTGGTCGTTTTCTTGAAAGAAACAGTTATTCGGCGTATGCACCAATGTTTGCCGGACACGGAACAGCTGAACCGTTGGACATTCTAGAACTCGGTTCGCCTGAAAAATGGTGGCAACAGACTCAAAAAGCAATTCAATTTTTACAAGAACAACAGAAAACTCAAATTTATGTCTTTGGACTATCTCTGGGAGCAATCTTTGCTACAAAGGCTTTGGAAGAAGTCCCTGACATTATCGGCGGTGGAGTATTTGGATCACCATTAGGTAGTACAGGATATCACGGAATCAAGGAAGCCTTTTTGACTTATGCAAAAAAGGTGTATTCTATTCAACAGGACTTAACAGAAATTGAAATCGATTCTAAAATAAGAGTAGTTAGTTCCAAAATTGATGCTAAGTTGACTGAGATCAGAAAAACTTCCGTTGGTGTAACAAACCAATTAGCTGAAATAAAGCGACCATATTTTATTGGTCAAGGTACGAACGATAAATTAGTTAATCCAGATGCTGCATTAGAAGTGGCTAAGGACGTTAAAACATCACAGCTACATTTATATAATGCAGGGCATGTTTTGACTATCAACCGCGCTCATTCTCAGCTCGAGAGTGACGTATTAAAATTTTTAGAAAACAATTGAGGAAAGAAATGCCAGATAAAGATAATAAATTAATTGCAGACATACTAGAGGTTTTCAGAAGCAATCCTGACCGTCGTTACAAATCCGAACAGATTGAAGACGTGTTAAGAATGCATGGAGCATCCGCTTTTAAGCGTGTTGTTCAGGCTCTAGCTGTCTTAGAAGGTGAAAGTAAAATTACTTTGACCAACAAGGATGAATTCAAGATGGCCGCACCAGAGACTGTCGTTGAAGGAATATTCAAAGGTAATGATAAAGGATTCGGTTTCGTTAGATATGACGAAGTTGACCCGGATGCCTTTATTGCCAGAACTAATACGATGTTCGCTGTTAATGGCGATACCGTTAAAGTTAAAATCACAAAACCATCAAACCCTTGGATCGACAAAGGGCCAGAAGGTGAAGTTGTAGAGATCGAAGAGCGTTCATTGTCAAAAGTTGTCGGTGAATTTCATGCCTACAGTGATGTCCAAGTTGAAAAGACTGGTCATTATGGTTACGTTAAGAGTCATGAAAAGAAGATTGCTTCTTATATGATCTTCATCTCTGACAAGGGGTTGCACCCACAAATCGGTGATATGGTCCAAGTATCAATCGATCAATATCCAGATGCTAAGCACCCACAAAGTATGGACGGAACAGCACTTGAAGTTATCGGTAATAAAAACGATCCCGGTGTTGATATTATGTCAATCGTTGTTGACAATGACATTAACCCTGAGTTTCCTAATGAAGTGTTAAAAGAAGCTGAAAAGGTTCCTGACCACGTTTTGGACTCAGATCGAGTAGGTCGTAAAGACTTAACTGAAAACATGGTTATCACTATCGATGGGGATGACTCCAAAGATTTTGATGATGCCGTTGGTCTTGATATTTTGCCAAATGGCAACTTCCATCTTGAAGTCGATATTGCAGATGTTACGCACTATGTTAAAGAGGGCTCACCACTTGATACAGAAGCTTATACTCGTGGGACAAGTACTTACTTGGTTGACCGAGTAATTCCAATGTTGCCATTTAGATTGTCAAACGGAATTTGTTCATTGAATCCTGGTGAAGATCGTTTAGCTTTAACTTGTGAGATGGAAATTGACCATGAAGGTAATGTTGTTAAACATGATATTTACCCTAGTGTTATCAAATCTAAATATCGTATGACTTACAACAATGTTAATGAAATTCTTAAGGACGACGAAGAGTTGACTGAAGAATATGCTCCAGTTGTGCCAATGTTAAAGGAAATGGCTGACTTACACGCAATCTTGTTCAAAAAGCGTCATGAACGTGGTGCCATTGACTTTGAAGAAACTGAAGCACAAATTATCGTTGATGAAAACGGTAAGCCAATCGATATTAAGTTAAGAGAACGTGGAACATCTGAAAAGATGATCGAATCATTTATGTTAGCTGCTAACGAAACAGTTGCTGAACATTATAATTTGAAACATGTTCCTTTCTTATATCGTGTCCATGAAAAACCTGATGAAGAAAAAATCAAGAACTTCTTTGAATTTGCTGCTGCTATGGGTGTGCAGGTTAAGGGTAACTTGAAAGAGATTACTCCTAAGATGTTCCAAAATGTTTTAGCAAGTGTTGTTGGAACTCCTGAAGAACAAGTTGTTACAATTATGTTGTTGAGAAGTTTACAACAAGCTAGATATTCTGACGAACCACTTGGTCACTTTGGTTTAGCTGCCAAGTACTATACTCATTTTACATCTCCAATCAGACGTTACCCCGATTTGACTGTTCACCGTATGATTCACAGTTACGCTGAGAATGGTTTTACTGAGGAAGAACAGACTAAGTGGGGCGATAAACTTAAAGATATTGCCGAACATACATCTGGACGTGAAAGAATTTCCATTAACGCTGAACGTGCCGTTGACGATTTGAAGAAGACTGAATATATGGCTGATCAAGTTGGAAATACATTCGATGCCGTTGTCAGTTCTGTGACTGGTTTTGGTATGTTCATTCAATTGGATAATACTGTTGAAGGATTGATTCATATTTCTAACATGAAGGATGACTTCTACGAATATGATGAAAAGAGTATGTCGATGCACGGCCGTGGCACTGGTAAGACATTTAAGGTTGGGGAACCAATCAAAGTTAAACTTATCAGAGCTGACGTTGAACATAGACAAATTGATTTTGAACGTGTTTTAACTCCAGAAGAGCAAGAACAAGCTGATAAACGTGAAGCAGAATTTAAGAAGAAGCGTTCAATGCAACATGGACGCGAACGTGGTGGTCATGGTCGCCACAATGATAACAATAAAGACCATGGTGATAAGAATAGCCATAAGAGACGTGGTAAATACGAAAGTCGGTGATTCTTTTGAAGAAACATCATGCAAAGGCTGCTAATGAAGTAGCTAACAATCGTAAAGCTCGCCATGATTATAATATTTTAGATACATATGAGGCGGGTATTTCTTTAACGGGAACTGAAATTAAATCAGTTCGTGCCAGCAAGATGAACATTAAGGATGGATTTGTTCAAGCTAGAAATGGGGAACTCTGGTTAGAAAATGTTAATATTGGCATTTACAATCAGGGAAACCAATTCAATCATGATCCATTACGTAATCGAAAATTACTTTTGCATAAACAAGAGATTCGTAAGATTACTGCAAGTGTTCAGGAGAAGGGTATTACAGTCGTACCGTTGAAGGTTTACTTGAAACATGGTTTCGCTAAAGTATTGATTGGCGTGGCTGAAGGTAAGAAACAATACGATAAACGTGAAACAATTAAAAAACGTGATCAAGAGCGAGAAATTAGACGTGTTATGAAAAATGCGTACTAATTTGAAGCGATGATCGCTTTTTTTTTGAGTTTTTTCTGGGGAATATATTGGAGGATGTCGACGGATATTAAAAGTATTCAAAATATTAAGTATTTTCTGGATATTTTAATGGATTTCTTTAGTATATATTGTTCGAAAATTGTAGGTGCTAGACAAAGAAAGATATATAAAACCTTCCAAGTTAAGTTTTAAAAATCCTGACTATGATAAAATTAAAGCAATCAGTTCTACTGGGGGAAATAATGAAAAAAATATGGGGATTTGTCATAGCTTTTTTAGGAATTATTCTAGCTTTTCAGGTGACTTCTACCAATGTTTCGGCCGCGGGTAAGTATAAGGTTCAAAAATATAATATCGTAGCTAACGTGAAGAAAAATGGGGATATAGAATTAACGCAACGCCTAGACTATCATTTTGAAGGCGATTTTCACGGGGTCTTTTATAACCAAAGTTTGAAGGGTGTTAAAGATATTACTCAACCTAAGGTTTACGTTGATACCGGCTTTCAAACGGTCCAAATCCGGGAATCGAACAGCGGAGCAAACAATACCTTTAGGGCAACGAAGACTAATAAAAAGTTGGGATTGAAAGTTTACCATAAGATGTCAACTGGGGATGCTGCTTTTATTTATAAATATACCCTCAAAGGGTTGGTTAGAAATTATAATGATACGGCAGTTTTGAATTGGCGGATTCTCTATGGTTGGGACGATATTTTGAAGGATGTTAAAGTTACAGTTAACCTGCCACAGCAGAATATTTCTCAATTGCAGGCGTGGTCGCATGGGCCTTTAACTGGTCATAATCAAGTGGATAAAAAAAGGGGACGTGTCGTTATTAATGTACCTGAATTACCTGGAGATGAGATGATTGAGACTCGCATGCTTTTCCCAGTATCGGTTACTGCTGAGAATAAAAACGTTGTTAATAAAAATATGAAACAAAAGGTTCGTGCTGAAGAAAAACAGTTAGCCATTCAAGCTAATCAGTCACGTCAGAAGCAAAATGGTATTTATTGGTCATTGATGGCTTTTGGAATCTTAGTTGTGTTAGGTATTTATCTTTATAAATTCATTACGATGCGCAAGAGACCAGGTACTAAGCATCAAATTCCAACGCCGTTATATCACAGTTTTGATGCTCCAGAATTCTTGCCCAGTTTTAGTAAGGTGATTTTGGATCGGGAGCATGACGGTGATACTCAGTCATTGATAGCAGATTTGATGGATGAAGTTGGTCATCATCGGATGAAATTGGAAAAAGTTGGTACAACATTTGAAATTACAGCTTTAGTTCCGCCGACCAATGAATTCTTCAAGTATATGATCAATGATATTGGTGATGGAAAGAAAGTTACGCTGCGGGCGATTAGAAGTGAAGCTCAAGATTATGATGGCAAGGAAAGAGTTTCCAAGCATTTTGATGATTGGGCTTCGAATGCAGCTAAGGATCGAGAAAAATATTTAGATTTGCATAATATGGATATTACTAATGGGTTTAGCATCGCGGCTGTTTCTACCGATATTATTGTGGCAATCATGCTTGTTATTACACTGCTCTTTGGTAAACCAATGTTGTGGCCGGGTGTTATCTTGGCAACTTTGGCGGTATTGGTTTGGGGAGTTTATTATTTAATTAGAAAAAAAATCACTCCATATACTGATGAAGGTGAGATAGCCGTTAACCAAATTAGAGCTTTCAAGAGGATGCTTGAAGATATCGATGATATTAAGATGGCTGAAGTGGGCGATATTATTCTGTGGGAGCAGTTTATTCCATATGCCATTGCCTTTGGCATTTCAGAAAAAGTAATTAAGGCATTGAGAGTTAACTTTACCCCTGAGCAATTGGGGCAATCAATTGTTTTGGTAAATTATATTGGTTTTAGCAGAGCATTTGGAGCATCTAGTGTTGGATTCCAAAGTGCCTTTGCGGGTGCAATTGGTGCAGGTGGAGCTGCCAATATCAACGGAGGGTCTGGTGGATTTTCAGGTGGATCATCAGGCGGATTCGGTGGTGGATCTGGAGGAGCATTTTAGAGAGCGGAGCAGGCCCGGTAATTTCCGAGCATTTACGTAGCTTCACGATTTACGCACCGAATTTGTGCGTGATTTGGGAAGCTATGCAAAGCGGAAGAAATTGGCCTGAGTAGCTCGTTTTAGAATAGAGAGCAAAAAAAGGGCGGTCAGCTCCTGAGCATTTTCATAGTTAAGTGAATTGCACGCCGATTTTGCGTGTGATTTACTTAGCTACGAAAAGCGGAGGGAGTTGCCCTTGAGTAGCTCGTTTTAGAGCCACTGCCTTTATATAAAAAGGCGTCAGCAATCCTAACCGCGATTGTTGACGCCTTTCTCTTTACACCCGAATCATGATAAAATATGTCTACTAAAGATTGAGGGGTACATATGAGAAAAATATGGGGATTGCTTTTCACTTTGCTGGGTATCATCTGTGCTTTTAACGTTACTACTACAGTTAAAGCCGATGGTGACTATCAGATTGAAAAATATCATGCACAAGCTGATATTCAAAAGAATGGCGATATTGAATTGACCCAAAGAATTGAATATAAATTCCAAGGTGATTTTCATGGTGTTTATTATAATCAAAATATCGAAGGCATTAAGGGTGCCACAACTCCAGAGATTTCGATTCAAGATGGACAACGGATTACTCCTTTAACACAAGGTGATTTAGGTCAAGAGGATACTTTCAAGGTCACCAAAACTGACAAATACATGCGGTTGAAAGTTTATCATTCAGTCAAGGATCGTAATTTGACATTTATTTATAAATATCGATTGCTTGGGGCGATTACTAACTACACTGATACGGCCGAATTAAATTGGAAAATGATTGGTGGAGGTTGGGATAAAACCTTACACAATGTAGTATTGACGGTTAACTTACCCCAGACCAATGTTACTAAATTGCAGGCTTGGACTCATGGACCTTCTGATGGCTATACCAGTGTCAGTCATAAAAAGGGACAAGTTGTAATGAAGCTAGCTAAACTGCCTGCACATGAAATAGTGGAAACCCACATGATTTTTCCAACAAGTGTGACAGCTACTAATCAGAATGTTATTAACAAGAAGCATAAGGCTAAGGTTCTGGCACAGGAAAAGCAATTGGTTCTGAATGCTAATGCTAGTCGTCGTCGCAAGAAATTAATTTATCGAGCATTGATGATTTTTGGAACAATAGTTGTTTTACTGATTTATATTATTCGTTTCTATAATTTCCATAAGAACTCAGGAAATAAACATACTATTCCAACGCCATTACATCATTATTTTGATGAGCCAGATTTTTTACCCAGTTTGACCAAAGTTATTTTGAATCGAACTGATAAGGCTGACAGTTTGTCTTTAACAGCTGATTTGTTAGTCGAAGTAGGTCAGCGTCGCATGAAAATTGATAAGGTTAAGAAAACCTATGAAATAACGGCGTTAGTTCCACCTGTGAATCCGTTTTTTAAATATTTGATTGAGGATATCGGTGATGGAACGAAAGTTAGTTTGAAACAAATCAAGCGGTCAACTAAGGGAAATCGTCACAGCAGTCCCAAGTTGAGTAAACAATTTGAGAAATGGTCTAAAACTGCCGCTAAAGGTCGCGATAAATATCTTGATATGAATAATTTGAATATAGTCAAGGACTTTCAATTAGCAGCTATTTCGACCACTATCATTGTCTTTCTTATGTGGATAATTTCAATTATATTCGATAAGAATATACTGATAAGTGGCGGTCTAATGCTGATTTTTGTGGCAATATTTTGGACAATATTTGCGGTAGTCCAAAAGAAAGTTACCCCATATACCGATTTGGGTGAAGAAGAGGTCAATAAGATTCGCGCCTTCAAACGAATGTTGAAAGATATTGATGACATTAAGATGGCAGAAGTAGGGGATTTGATTCTCTGGGAGCAATTTTTGCCCTATGCAGTCGTTTTTGGAGTTTCGGATAAAGTTATTAAGGCATTGAAGGTTAACTTCAGTGTGGAGCAATTAGACAATTCTATGGTAATTCCATACTATATTGGAGCACACAGTTTTATCAATTCCAGTTCGTCAGGATTTCAAGCCTCATTTGGTAATGCCATTACTGGAGGTTCTGGTAGCTCATCCAGTGTTAGTGGTGGTTCAGGAGGATTCTCCGGTGGATCATCAGGTGGTTTTGGTGGAGGTTCCGGCGGTGGAGCTTTCTAATAGGTAAAAAAAATAGACCGAGATTTCTCGGTCTATTTTTTTTACCTATTAATTAAGCGTGACGACGCTTGAAGTAAACTGTACCTAGTAAAATAACAAAACCAATCAAAGTTACAGCCATGCCTGATTTAGCACCAGTTTGTGGAAGTGTGTTATTAGTATTGGTTGAATTATTACTACCGGGATTAGTGATAATGCCGCCGTTGTTGTTGCCATTATTGTTTGAACCAGGGTTTTCTGGATCAACAATTATGCCACCATTGTCGCCGCCTTCGTTACCACTGTTGTTGCCATCGGTATTACCGTCAGTATTTCCTTCGTTGCCACCGTTATCACCGGGGTCAGTAGTGTTACCACCATCGCCACCGTTATTACCGCCAGAACCACCTTCAGAACGTGGATCTGAAGTTTCAACTGCTTCTACAGTTTCAGTTCCAGAAACAATTGTAAAGTGAAGCTTTTTGGGATTTGAATCGAAGCCATCTGGAGCTTTTGTTTCTAAGAAGTAATAATCTCCAGGTTTTAAACCATCAATTGCAATCATTCCGTCTTTGTCAGTTACTCTTGTTTCGATTGGAGTACCATCAGCTGTATACAAAGTATATTCAGCTCCGGGTACACCAGTAGTCATATTGCTACGATCAAACTTTTGAAGTGTAACATTGTATGAATCATCAAAAACTGATTCTTTGGTATTTTTAAAAACGAACAAAGCAGGAGTTAAGTTATCTTTATCAATTGTTACTGTTTGTGTTTTATCAGTTGTTAGATAATCGTTTGGAGCTTTGGTTTCAGTGATAGTATAGGTACCTTGTTTGAGGTTGTATAAATGTCCGATACCTAGAGCATCAGTTGTAATTGTCCCAACTACATTATCGTTTTCATCTGTAACAGTAAATTCGGCACCAGCTAAACGATAACCAGTTTCGTCATCCATTTTCATGATAACGATTGAGCCTTCTTTGTCAGCGTCAACGTCAGTTTCGGGTTCATCTTCCGCTGTAACATTGACTGTGGCAGCAGTATTACCAGTGATTGAAAATGGAACTTCATTGCCATTTGGTTCAAAGCCAGTAGGCGGTGTAGTTTCTAAGAAGTAGTAGTTTCCTTTATCCAAGTTAGAAACTGAAATTTGACCATTGCTATCAGTTGTTAGACCAGATTCTACAAGTGTTCCATCTTCTTTATAAAGACTGTAAGTAGCACCTGCTAAAACTTCTGATTCATTATTAGCATCCAATTTAGTTAAAGTAACATTACCTTTAATATCGTTACCGTTACCACTACCGCTGTTGGTATTACTTGTTACACTACCATCAGCTGAATCTTTATTAACGTTACTACTGTTTCCAGAGCCGCCATTGCTCCAAGTAAAATCGGCATGGTTCCTAAATTTTACACCAGCCATGTTTTCAGGATCATTGATCTTTGTTTGTAAAGTAATGGCATAAAATTGATCATCTTTAGGAAGATTGGATAAAGTAAAGCCGTTACTTTCTTCGTTTAGAGTGTAAGAACCACTGCTGATAGGACCGCTCTTCTTGTAATAACCAGGAGAAGTCCAGGCAGCCTCATATACTTTGACTGATCCAGGGACGTAAGTTTGTCCAGAAGTACTAGGGTCAATAAAGTCACTGACAGTCAAATTAGGAAAATTCTGACTGTTACGATTGACCAAAATAGTCCATGTAACAATGGCATTTCCATTTTCGTCAGTCCCAATCGTTCCTTTCTTTGAAAAATCAGCATCTGAAGATGTAACAGTCATATTATCGTTCTTATCGCCGATAATGACATTATTATCACCAATAACGGCACCCTTACCGGGTCCGATACCTGATGCAATATTCAGACTACCTGAAAAATCTTGTTTACCTTCAACGTTTTCGTTAAAGGTAACAGTGATAGTGTTATCAGCATTTAATACTGCCTCGCCAATAACATTTTCATCCTTATCCTTTAGTTGAATTACTTCACCGTCATTTCTTACTTTGAGAGTGTCGGGTAATTCAATTGTCCATGTGTCGCCATCATGTAGCTCCTTGCCGGATGCATCCCAATCAAGCGTCAAATTAACATCACTAGCGGTACCATAATTCTTTTGCTGAATTGACATACCGCTTAACAAATCGTTCGTGTTGTAATTTGTAGCAGCTTGGGTTGTCGTCTGACTTGAAAAAGCTAGAACAACAAGTCCTAATGCGGCCACAAATGCAACTAGAAAATTGCGTAATTTGTTCCCCATGAATATTATCCCCCTTCTATTTGAATACAAATATAATTATAGAATGAAAGCTGAATAGAAAAAAGGGGGATACAGCAGAAATTTTAATAAAATAATTTTCTTTTCTAAACCCTACTAATAGGAAGTTTCTAGTTTGAAACTGCTACCATATCTTGTGAAATTTTGAAAAATGATACAATATGTAGCATAGAAGTGATATTATTATGAATGTTGTTTTTTTTACAAATAGAGAATTAATTGAGGTATGGAGGAGAATAATGATGATCGTATTGAGCGGCGCAATCGGAGCCGGTAAGAGTTCATTGGCAAAGTTATTATCAGAACATTTAGGAACAGAGGCTTTCTATGAACAGGTTGATAACAACCCAGTTTTGCCACTATTTTATAAGGACCCTAAGAAGTATGCTTTCTTGCTACAAATTTACTTTTTGAACAAGCGTTTTGAATCAATCAAGAAGGCTATGGTACAAGATAACAATGTTTTGGACCGTTCTATTTATGAAGACTCACTATTCTTCCATATGAATGCAGATATGGGAAGAGCAACTCCACAAGAAGTTAAAGTTTACGATGAATTGCTTGACAACATGATGCAAGAATTACCATTTGCTGCAGCTAAAAAGGCTCCAGATTTGTTGGTACACTTGGATATTTCATACGATACAATGATTCACCGTATTGAAAAACGTGGCCGTTCATACGAACAACCAGAGCAAGATCCAACACTTCCAGAATATTATCACCAATTGCTTGACCGTTATGACGGTTGGTATGATGACTATGATTACAGTCCCAAGATGAAACTTGACGGTGACAAATTTGATTTTGTTGAAAATCCTGAAGATCGTCAAAAAGTTCTTGATATGATCGATGAACAATTGCGTCAACGTGGTACTTTAGATTAATAATTAAAATTTTTACATAAATAAAGAAACCACTACAGGAAGTTAATTTCTTGCGGTGGTTTTTTTCTATCAATTAATTCTTTCTTTGGGTTCAAGTAATGCATGTTGCTGATCAATAGTAAAAAATCACTGATAATAATTTGCTTTAAATATTTAGGACTATCGAAGTCAAACAAATATAAAGTTAATTAAGAGATTATTCTCATCCATGTAGACGGCCTAGAAGGTATTAACTTGCGGCCAAAGGGAAAATAAGATAACCTATTAGAGGCAGTTTGCACTGGTAACCTGCTATTAATTAAAACAGTGGAGGTTTTACTTTGAGTAATTTAAAAACAAGAGATATTACCCAATTAGCGTTGATAGCAGCACTTTATGTAGCTATCACGATTGCACCAGGGATTTCGGCCTTTTCATATGGTCAAATTCAATTTAGAGTTTCGGAGATTTTAATGTTATTGCCATTTTTCAATCATAAGTTCAGTTGGTCTTTGATTGTCGGATGTTTCATATCAAATCTTTTCAGTGCTCAATTAGGGATGTACGATATTGTCTTAGGAACTTTAGCAACAGCAGTCGCTTGCTTGATTATTACGAGAATTCCATCACGTAACAGTTTACTTTGGACTGTGCCGGTCGTTTGTGCCGTCGTGAATGGGATTATAGTAGGCGCTGAATTGCACTTCGTTTTGAAGTTGCCATTCTGGTTAAATCTAGTAACAGTTGGCTTTGGTGAATTTGTAGTTGTTGCTATTGGAGCAGTAGTGTTCTATTTCTTAATGGAAAATAAAAATTTCAGCAAATTAATAAGATAAGACGAAGGATGGGGGAAGTGATTCCTCCATTTTTTTGTTATAATCTACTCTATAGAGTATTGTGAGGAGATGTGTTTATATGAATATCGGAATTTTTACCGATACATACTTCCCCCAAGTGAGTGGGGTAGCTACATCAATCCAGACATTGAAAAATGACTTGGAGCGTAAAGGTCACTCAGTCTACATTTTTACTACGACTGACCCTAATGTGCCTAAGGACACAATTGAGCCAAACATCTTTCGTTTGACTAGTGTGCCATTTATCTCATTTACCGATAGAAGAATTGCTGTCCGTGGTATGTTTCATGCGGTCGATTTAGCAAAAGAATTAAAATTGGATATTATCCATACACAGACTGAATTTTCATTGGGAATGATTGGAAAGTTTGTTGCCAAGCAGTTGAAGATTCCATTCGTGCACACATATCACACAATGTATGAAGATTATTTACATTATGTTTTGAACGGTCACTTATTGAAACCATATCATGTTAAGCAAGTGACTCGTTTATTCTTAAAGAACGCTTCTGGAGTGGTTGCTCCAAGTGTACAAGTTAAGGAAACGATGGATCGTTACGATGTAAAGACACCAATTTCTATTATTCCAACAGGAGTTGATCTCTCAGAGTATACGAAGCCGGTCAATGTGACTAATTTACGCGAAAAACTAGGTATCTCTGAAGAGACTCCAGTAATTTTAATGTTGAGTCGAATTGCTTTGGAAAAGAAAATTGATCACATGTTGAAGTCGATGCCGGAGCTTTTGAAATATAATCAAAAGATTATGTTAGTAATTGTTGGTGATGGTCCTGATATGGATGAGTTGGTCCAAATGAGTAAAGACCTTGGTATTAGTGATAATGTTATCTTTACTGGCGAAGTTGAGCATGATCAAATTTCACCCTATTATCACATGGCAAATATTTTTGTTTCTTCCAGTGATACTGAGTCACAGGGATTGACGTATATTGAAGCGATTGCATCAGGCACGAAGATTATTGTTAGAAGCGCGCCATATACAGACGCCTTGTTGACTGATCCTTCAGTTGGTGTAACATTCAACGAAGATGATCAGTTAGTACCTAAAATCAAGACGTATCTCGATCACCCCAATTCATTTGATGACCGTGAAGCCCGTCAAAAGGTACTTTATGGTATTTCATCTGATGGATTTGGTAATTCTATTCTTGATTTCTACCGTCGGTCCGAAGATTACTTTATAAGGGAGAAACTTTCAGATTCATCAATTGATCCAGAGGAGTATTCGAATGATTAAGATTAATATGTTTTCATCTGCAGATAAAGTGGCCGGCCAAGGTGTCGGTAGTGCCTATAAGGAATTGATTGGCTTGTTGAAAGATCACTTCAGTGATGAATTTGACATTAAGATAAATGATTATCATGCCAGTGATTTGAGCCACTATCACACAATTGACCCTCAATTTTACTTGTCGACTTTTTCTAAAAAACGTGGTCGAAAGATTGGCTACGTACACTTTTTACCTGAGACATTGGAAGGTAGTATCAAATTACCTGAACCAGCTAAGAGTGTCTTTTACAAGTATGTCATCAGTTTTTACAAGCGCATGGATCAGATTGTTGTTGTTAATCCAACGTTTATTGACAAATTGGTTGCACATGGTTTGGATCGTAAGAAAATCAAATATATTCCTAACTTTGTTTCAACAGAGAATTTTTATGAGAAAACTGCTGAAGAAAAAGCAGATTTTCGTAAAAAGTTGGGAATTCCAGCTGATAAATTCGTAGTTTTTGGTGATGGACAAGTTCAAGAACGTAAAGGTGTCGATGATTTCTACAAGTTGGCACAGACTAATCCAGATATTCAATTTATCTGGGCTGGTGGCTTTTCATTTGGGAAAATTACTGATGGATACGACCGTTATAAAGATATGATCGAGAATGCTCCTAGCAATATGAAATTCACAGGAATAGTTGATAGAAATGACTTAGTAAACTACTATAATATTTGTGATTTGTTCCTATTGCCTTCATTTGATGAATTATTCCCAATGTCTGTTTTAGAAGCATTCAGCTGTGGTGCACCAGTGCTTTTACGTGATCTTGACTTGTATCGTGCAATTATTGACGGATACTATCAAAAGGCAGATGGTTTTGCAGATATGAATGCATTCATCAATAAGGCAAACCATGATCGTTCAATTCTGGATGATTTTAAGAAGAAGTCTCAAGAAGCAACTAATCAATACTCAGAAGAAAATTTGAGTAAAATTTGGTATGATTTCTATACGAGTCAATATAATATTGCACAACGGGATAAATAATGAGTAGAAAACAAATTGCTGCACTTTTTGTAATGATTGGATTAGGCGTTGGTATTTTCTGGTGGGAAGCTAGAAAAATCAACTTCAGTTCCTTAGTTTCAACTTTTAAGAGTTTAAACTACTTCTGGCTAGCGGTGGCATTTTTGTCAATTATGTTATCGTATGGCGTTGAAGCCTTAGTTTTGCATACGCTTTTAAAAAAGAAAGAAGATCGTAAGTTTGGCTGGTGGGAAATGTACCGTATTCCTTTACTCCAAGCTTTGTTTAATGCTATAACGCCGTTTTCATCTGGTGGTCAACCTGCACAGTTAGTTGGTTTGATGCAATCTAAAATTGACGGTGGACGAGCTAGTTCCGTTTTGTTGATGAAGTTTGTTATTTATCAAGCAATGGTTTTGGTCAACTTCATTGTTGCGATGTTGGTTAGTTTCAATAGTGTTGCTAAGCATTTCTCCGGCTTAGCGACTTTGATAGTTTTTGGGATGGTCATACACGTTGTTACCATTTCATTCTTGTTGATGATCATGTATTATTATGATTTTACAAAAAAAATGGTACAAATTGTTTTGAAACCGGTTTTATTTTTTCTTAAAGAGGAAAAACGTGATAGAATTTTACAGTCAGCTACGAATTACATTGATAGTTTCTATAAAGAGAGTCTTGTACTGAAGCAAGAGAAAGCAAAAGTTATCAAAGCTTCATTACTGACAATTGTGCAACTATTCTTGTATTACTTCGTAGTCTACTTTGTTTTACTGGCATTGAATTGCGATCATGTTAACGTCGTCGATGTTTTGGTGATGCATATTATGATCGTTATGATTGTCTCAATCTTCCCAATCCCTGGTGGATCAGGTGGGGCAGAATTCAGTTTCAAGACGTTATTTGCTGGATTTATACCTTCTCCTTCAGGTTTGATTTTGGGTATGTTTTTATGGAGATTTATTACGTATTATTTGGGGATGTTCTTAGGGATTATTGCTGTTTCGAAGAAACCGAAAATTGAACAACAAGTTGCTAATAAATCTATGGAGCGAAAATAATGAAGCGTATTACTACGGGTATTTCTAAGTTCTTGAATACTAGGCTAGGTTTTGTGATCTTAGCTGTATTGCTATATACTCTTAAAACTATTTATGCTTATGAAACTAAGTTTAACTTAGGTGTTAAGGGTTCGATTCAAACTTTCTTAATGATTATTAATCCGATTCCAGTCATGCTATTACTGTTTGGAATCTCATTGTATATGAAAGGGAGAAAGTCATATATTTTTCTACTGATAATTGATTTCTTGGATACCGTTTGGTTGTTCTCGAATATCTTGTATTATCGTGAATTCTCAGATTTCTTGACAATGGTTTTGATTAAAGGATCAGGATCTGTTTCCAATAACTTGGGTAAGAGTATCTTAGGTATTGTGAAACCAACTGATTTCTTGGTCTTTATTGATGTGATTATTCTGATATTATTGCTAGCCTTTCACGTCATAAGAATGGACATTAAGCGTCTTAACTGGAGGATTCCAGTTTTGATTAGTTCACTAGCAGTATTACTATTTGGTGCTAATTTAACGTTAGCCGAAAGTGACCGTTCACAACTTTTGACAAGAACTTTCGATAATAACTATATCGTTAAATACTTGGGACTAAATGTTTTCAATGTGTACGATATGATTAAGACCACACAGACTAATGCTGTTAAGTCGCAGGCGAAGAGTTCCGATATCAATTCAATAGAGAAATATATGAAGGACAATTATGTTCAGCCTAATGTGGAATATACAGGTGTTGCAAAAGGTAAAAATGTCTTTGTCATTCATTTGGAAAGTTTGCAACAATTCATGATTGACTATAAGTGGGACGGTGAAGAGGTAACTCCTAACTTGAACAAGATTTATCATGAAGACGATACCTTGAGCTTTGATAATTTCTTTAACCAAGTTGGCCAAGGTAAGACGGCTGATGCGGAATTGATGCTTGAAAACTCACTCTTCGGATTGCCAGAAGGTTCAGCCATGGTTACTGATGGTACGACAAATACCTTCCAGGCTGCTCCAGCAATTTTGGATCAAGAAGCCGGTTATACGTCAGCCTCGTTCCATGGGGACGTTCCAAGTTTCTGGAATCGTGATAATGCTTATAAATCATGGGGTTATGATTATTTCTTCAGTTCTAATTACTATAAAGAAAAGAAGAGTTATAACGTTGGTTATGGTATGAAGGATAAAATTTTCATGCGTGACTCTGCACAGTATATTGAACAATTGCCACAACCATTCTATGCAAAATTGATTACTGTTACGAACCATTATCCATATACTCTTGATAAGAAGAATCAATCGATTGAAAAGACTGATACTGGCGATAAAACT
The DNA here is from genome assembly GCF_005404815.1 of Companilactobacillus huachuanensis. GTDB lineage: Bacteria > Bacillota > Bacilli > Lactobacillales > Lactobacillaceae > Companilactobacillus > Companilactobacillus huachuanensis. The sequence goes on along the minus strand of NZ_BJDF01000012.1, from coordinate 991 downwards.
GTTGATGGTTATGTTCAGACAGCTCATTACTTGGATCAATCTATCGGTGAGTTTATGGCCTGGTTGAAAGAAACTGGTTTAGATAAGAATAGTATGGTCGTACTCTATGGTGATCACTATGGTATTTCCAATAACCATAAGAAAGCAATGGCTAAGTTGACTGGAATCAAAGGATTCAATGAATTTAATGATGCTCAGTATCAACGTGTACCATTTATGATTCATATGGACGGACTAAAAGGCGGAATCAACCATACATATGGTGGTGAAATTGATGTTCTTCCTACATTATTGAATCTACTTGGAATTGATAATAAGAATATGATTCAATTTGGTAGTGATCTCTTATCCAGTGAGCACTCGCAAGTCGTGGCATTTAGAAATGGTAATTTTGTCTCGCCAACGGTAACGAAGGTCGGAGGAACTTACTATAATACTAAGACTGGTAAAGTTGATAAGAAGATTTCTAAAGAAGAGAAGGCAAAACTCTCTAATCGTGTAACAACAGAATTGTCATTGTCAGATCGTGTTATCAATGGAGATCTCTTGAGGTTCCATAAGCTACCTGGCTTTACAGTTGTTAACAAGAAGGATTTCTCATATAAGAAGAGTACAGCCTTGAAAGCACTTAAGAAGGCACAAAAGGAGAAGGGGACTAGTCTATTGGCTCAGAACGATAATAAGTCAATGGTTGATCTCTATCAAACGGATGCGCCGGAATTAAGTTCTGACAAGTAAATGAAAGCACTGGAGATAATTAATCTCTGGTGCTTTTTTTGTGTACAGAAGCCATCAATAGGCAGTAAGATAGCCATTAACACCAAATATGATTAACCTTTTGAAAAAAATTCAACTTTTTTGTAAAAAAGGGTTGCACACACTTAATCTAATTGGTAATATATATCTTGTTGTTGCGACAGATGACAACGGCGTCAACGGATTCAAGCTTAATAGCTTTTCCAAACGCCTTTAATTATTTTGAAAAAGTTCT